>CANLCJ010000021.1 GCA_947489085.1 uncultured Flavobacteriaceae bacterium | reverse complement strand
AAAAAGAATTAGAAATTAAAATCAATAACTATAGAAAAGTCGCTTAACTATTTATACCAAATTTACTAGGTAGTCCAGTTTCGCCTGCAAGCTTTTTTATTTTTATAGCTCTCAAATAATTAAAACATGGTAAATTTTCTTGCTCTGATACTTTTTCGAAGGTATTCACATCATATAATTTAACAGTGTGCCCTGAAAATAAGTGATACGTAAATATTTGTAATTCCGTCTTAGTTATATCAACACCTTCTATAATTTTAGGGAAATCTTTATAATCAATTTTACTTAGGGCGACATCTAAGTTAAATAACCACAAAGTGTGGTAATCTTGACCTGTATCAAAATCTTTTTGATCTGTTAACTGTCCTTCTATAATTTTAAATCGTACCTTTTCTTTATGATTGTACGCCGTTGATTTCCCATTTAATCGTTGTAATTGGTATGTGTAGAAATCATCAAAATATGACAAAACTATAAACTCATCGTCATGAGTCGTTATATATTTTTGGTACGCTTTTTGGGTTTCAAAATACTCGTTTGCAGGATGTCCATCATAATTTAACCTTACTATTTTTGCCTTACCATTCTTAAACCCTATAGATGTAGTGTCTTTTTTTGCTGGAAAATTTATATTAACAATACTATCTATATCCTCCGTTAGTTTGTTACGGGTTAAAATACTAAAGTCGGTAATATAACTTGCCGTTAGTTCTTTTTTAGTCTTTTTTACAACTTTTAAGACCTCTGGTTGGGTTACCGTTTTGTTCGCTTTTTGGCTACAAGACAAAAAAAGTAGAACGCAACTCACAAATATTTTTCTAATATCCACAATAATTATTTTCTACTCAAATCCCAAAACCAACATTCTCAACAGTAATACCCTCTGTTGAAATTTCAATAATCTTTTCTGTTTTCCTATCTGCACGCCATGCTTTGTAGATATCAGTAAAAAACTCTTCATCTTCAACATATTTTGCGATTGCTATGATTTCTTGATCATTCTTATTATTGTAGTAGCAAAAATGATAATACAAATTATAATCTTTTAGTTTAGACTCTTTAGTTAAATCTAAAATGTCTAAGATTTTAAAAAAATCATTTTTGCTTTCATGAATTATTTGCTCTAGAAAAATGTAACTGTATGCATCAGTAGACATCTTTATTCTACTTAGAGAATAATTTTTATTATTAAATTCTCCTTCGATAATTCCTCCTCCATGACTATAGAGATCTTTAACTTCTATTAATTCTGTTATTGAAGAATAAATTTTACCTACTAATTTATCCTTTATTTTTTTTCCTAAAAAAGAATCCTGAATTTTAATTTGACTTTTTTCAGAACTATTAATGTCATTCGTTTTATGGTTTTCATAAATGTTTTTTTTTATAGTATTATCGGATCTTTCATCCTTTTTCGAAACACATGAAACTATAAAAAAGCATATCAATACTTGAAAAAGTATTTTATATTTCATAATATCTATTTTTTCCACTTACCACTTGAAGCAACCATATTTATCATTTTCTGTATTAAACATCATAACCTACATTTTCTACTGTAATACTCTCTGTTGATATTTCTATAATTTTTTCTGTTTCACAATCTACTTGCCATGCTTTATATATTGTTGTTAAAAAAGGTTTACCTTCTTCATACTTTGCTACAGCAATAATACTAGTATCGTTAATACCTTCTTTATAACAAAAATGGTAGTATAAGTATTTTCTATCATCTTTAAGTAAACTTATTTTGGTAAGATCAAGGACTTCTATAATATTTACTATCAGAGAATCATTTTTATCATTATACTCTTGTAACATTACATAACTAGGTATGCCCTCTATTTTATGAACAGGTGATAAAGAAAGGGTTTTATTACAATCATTATCCACAAGAGCCCATCCTGGACAATAATAATCTTTTAACTCTTCAAGGCTACAAGGCAAACCTGTATAAAACCTTCCTTTAAGTCGCTGTTTTAGTGTTTTATTTAAAGTATCCTTAGTCAAATTATGAACCTTTTCTTTGTCCGTAACAGTTAGAGTATCTTCTACTAAAACTCTATTTTTAATAGTGTTAATATCTTTCTGCTCTTTTACATTTTCATCTTTTTTTGAAACACATGAGATTATAAAAAAGCATATCGCTATTTGAGCTATTATTTTATGTTTCATACCATCTATTTTTTCCATTTACCACTTGGGGTATGTCTCTTAAAAAGCTTAGTAATACATGCAGTTACTCTAAAAATTCAGGATCTGTTAGAATACTTTTTAGATCAATATAACATTCCTCTTTTTCATATTCATCAGTTTTTTCATTAAAGCGTTTGATTAAATAAATTTTTAAAAACACCTTATTTCCTTTCTTTAATATTTTTGGTATGTATGTAAAATCTATTTCTTCATCTTTACCTATAACTGATAAAGAATTATCATATATTTTAATAGGCTTACGTCTAGCTATTTCTCGTTCACTATGTCCTATAACCAATTCTATCCCATCTTGATTAAATATCTGAGAATATTTCCCTAAACTTTTTGGATAAAAATTGTAATTTAGCTTACTTAAAAAAATATAAGACTCTAAAAGGTTTATAGAGTAAGTATAATCCCAATACCTTCCCGAATTAGCTATTTTTTTCCATCCAGATGATTCTTTAACAAATTTGTCTTCTGAATCATAACATGCTTTTGTATATTCATTATTATAAGTAAGTGCTTCTCTTGCTATCAGCTCATTTTTTTCATTAAAGCATAAGAATCGTTCGTAAAATTTGGGTGATTCTATAAATTTTTTCAGAGAGTCTTTATTAGACGCAAGGTCGAAATGAAGCTTTTTTACTGTTTTTGCTTTTATTTTTCTTATAAAACCCTTCTTGAAAAAGAATGATAATTTCCCTTTAAAACCAAAACCTATATCTACGATACTGTCAACTTGCGAGTCGTTTATACAGTTACAGGGGTTTATTTTTTTAGCACCTATTTTAGGTTCAGATTCACTGTTTTTACATGATACTAAAAATAATATAACTGTAACTAAATAAAATGTTTTCATAAAATTATTATTTATCTGAGTTTCATGTCTGCTGGATTCTAACCTACAATTTCAATATTTATTATTTTGAAAACATCATTTACCTTACCAACAAAAAAATACATACCATTGCCTATACTTATCTGAACGAGACCACAGGCTTGCTTATTTAATAAAAGAAATTTAATATCTTGTTTGGAGCTATTACCAATAAATTGATCTTTTTCGTTATACTTTTTTAGTGAAAAAAAATTTTTCAAAGAATTATTCTGTTCTAAAAAGTCGGTTTCGTTAACAATCTGTTTTCCTCTAAGCGTTATTGGGAAATGCATCTTTGAAACTATACCTTCTTTTTTATCAAAATTTCGAACTAGAAGAACGATATTACTAAATTTTTTTTTAATAGTAACTAGGTCTTCTTCATGCAAGCATTTTTCTTTTTTTGATACAACTTTAGAGTTTTCAAAATCGCTTTTTAACTTAGTAACTTTTTTATTAGGATTACCGTCACATGTAAAGAAAATAATAAATACAAAAATCTCTAGTTTAGGAAGTTTTGCCTGTAGTCTTTTTAGTAATAATATTAAATATTTCATTTACTTCTTCTGCTGATTTATATATATCGCTTTCTGTTAATTCGTCCTTAGTACCTAAAACGTAACTTTTGGGAACATAATACCCATTTAAATATTTCGTTTTAGTTTTTTTTCCATATTGATCAAATCTTATAGTATCATCCTGATTACCTCCAATTAGAATCAATTTACCTTCATTTGTCTTTCCAAAAACTAGTCCTACGTGTCCCCTATCGGGATTATTGAATTTTGTATAGACAGCAATGGCACCGTACACAGGTTTATCTATTTTTTTATAAATTTTATCTTTAAACCAAATAAAGCCCTGTGAAGATGCTCTACTAGTCTTTGGTACCAAAAAATTAGACTGATTAATCGTCCAAGAGATAAATGACGCACACCATTGTCCATTCTCATCATCATCTGGTGAAGCATTAATACCTGCAAAACGAAGATATTTGTACCCCATTCCTAACATTGGTTCTAAGCCTTCATGCACACCTTTTGCTTTTTTAGCTTCTTCAATAGCTATTTCCATCCAAGGAGCTCTTTCTCCATAAACTTTAGCACCATGGTGCAATACATCGCCTTCTAAATAACCTAATAACATACTAGAGTTAAACTGTTGTTTCAAATAACTAAATTTTGTACCACTTGCTATGCTTACATAATAATATCGGTCAGTGTTAGCCCAATCTTTTTGCAGTTCAAACTCTACAGCAGCTTTACCACTTGCAGTAACTACCACGGCTTCCTTGGTTCGCAATGGCGTTCTAAAATAAGAATAATCTTTAACATCTTTAGCACTATAAAGCGCTAAAATTAATTTTTGCCCTACCATATTGGCAGTTTCTACAACAAACATTATACGCGTACCATATAGCACTGCATTTCGTATTGGAGACAGTTTGTTATTTTTATGCATAAAATAAGCTGCCGTAATACTTTCGCGTTCTGTAAGCTGTAATTGAGATGCTAAAAGTACTTCTTGTCCTTTTAGTTTATAAGCGCTACCGCTTACTTTAAACGTTAGTGCTTTTGCTAGCGTTTTTACCTGTTCTAAAATTTTTACTGTAGGTATCTGTATTCTAAATGCGCCCTTATCTGTAGTAACTGTTTGTTTTGTGAAGACTACAGTTTTTCCTTGGCAGACGTCTATTATAATAGGGCGTGAATTAAAATTAGGTATTTTACCTTTTATATAATTATCTTCAGTTAGTCCTGTTATTTGCTTTGGTTGGCCATCTTCGTATACCCATGAAGCTTCTGTTACCTTAGGATGTACTACACTTATTTTTGCAAAACTTTTACCCCGCATACTATAGCCATTCATATAAGCTTCTATACCATACTCTCCTTCGTCGTCTATAAACACATCAAAAGAAGCGCCTTTATCTAGGTAAGGTTTGCCATTAACATCTTTCCGTAGTGTTTTGCCTTTAGGTGTATAAATTTTACCTGCTTTGAACACTAACCACTTCACATGTTCTATTTCTTCAGGAGTTGCGGGGTTAATACGGTAGTTGTCTACTTCAAATAAAAACCTTGTGTCTGTATGTGCTAATTTTAGATGCTTGTTTTCCGTTTCTTTTATACCAACTACCCAATTGTGACCTACAGTTATAGTTTTTACAGCTTTAAATGGCTTATCTATACCGGTTTCGCTAACACTTATTTCGTAAAAACCTTTGTCTTCAAACACATGTGTTAAAGTGTTATTTTGATTTGGTAGTGTTGTTATTGGAATTTCTGGGCCAAAACTGGCTTTCTTAGTCGCTTTAAAACGGTAAGTCCATTCTAGTGTTGGAAAAGTTTCCAATTGAAAATGCCATTCTGGTGCAAAACTAAGCGCTTCTCCTAGTCGTAAAATATCTTGCCCTAAAAGTTGTATCCCTTTTAAAGGTCCGACTATATGTACGGCCATATAACTTTTTGTGCCTTTATCTTTAACTGCAACGGCGGCGTTGTATTGCTTATCACTCTTATATTCTGCTAAACTACCATAGGCTTCTACAACAAACATTCCACGTTCTAAAAAGGTATACGCTAATGTTGCGCCTTTATCTATATATGTATGTATTACAGTACCGTCTTTTTTATAAATTTTCCAATTTGTATGTTCTAAATTCTTAGCATTTTTTGGTTTTACTACCTTAAAAATAATAGTTTGACCTTCTTTGTGTATTAGTCCTACTTTATCTTTATTAATACCTCTTATACTACTACCTGTAAGATCTTTTAGCTTTCCTAAATTGGTATAGATGCTTTTTGTATCCAATTTTGGATATATGTTTCTATAGCTGGTGAAGATGTTGGTTTTAAAAAGTGCTTTTAATGACAACTCGAAATCGTCGTATTCTGGCGTTAACAAATCTAAGAATAAAAGGAGTTCAGGGTTTTCACTAAGGATATTTAATAACTCCTGACTAGGATTTTTAAGCTTTTCTAAGATGATTTGCCAAAATGTTTTCTGCTCTTTTTTTAGCCTTTTATCTTTTAGATATTGTGTTTCAATATGCGCAATCATACGCTTGCGCAGCACTGCTTTGTCTAAAGTATTTTGTAATGCCGTTTGTTTTATTACTGTTGTATATAATGCTTTTAGCTCTATATGTTCTGGCGCTTTAATCATCTTTAAGACATCTTCTCCTTTTTCTATTTTTTCTACAATACGTTGCCAATACGAAACGCGATTCTCATTATAATCTGGAGAAGTTTTACTAAGATATTTTTCTTGTATCGCTGTTACAAGTGCTGTCTCTTCTGGCACGAGGCTGTTGCCACTGGATGTATTAGACGTTGTAATACCTTGTGCTGTTGCGGTATTTATAGATTCGCTTTTATTACTTTCTGTAGTAGTGGAGCCAGTAATATTTTGTAATGGAGCAGGATATTGCCCAACTTGGTTTGTTTGAAAAGCAGCCATTTGCGGCACAACGCTTGTTTGCGGTACAGTTTGGGTTCTAGTTTGTTTAAAACCATTGAAATTTGCAAAGTTTAATTGCTTTCGATCTTGCTGTAATTGGTGAGCTGCTGTGCTAGATATTTTAAAAGGAGAGGTCGATTGATTGTAGTTCTCCCCATACTTTTGTAGCACCTCTTTAATTGCTTGTTGCAAACGTTCCACTATATATTCTGGAGTTTCGTGTGCCGCAAATTGCGCCACATCTATAGCAATAGTATTAATATTTATATAATGGTCTTCGGTATTCAATGGTCTCTATCTTAAAATAAAACATACATTCGGGTTTACACTTCTTTTTTTAAAGATAAATATCTCTATAAACCACCTTGTAACTTACTAAAAACAGCTAAAAACAAAATACTGTTGCTATTTAATTTTCAGTGTTTTCAGTATTTCAATACATATTTTAAAATATTAACTAAACTATTAATATGTGTAACCTTATTAAAAAGTTGACTTTAGAGGCTCGGCTAATTAATATTCTAAGTACTCAAAGAATCATAATAACAGTAGTTTTCTATAATTTCGAACTATTATATTATCATTTTGGGGATAATATTTCATTTTTACACGTAAAATAAGCCTCTACAATATTTTCATGATCTGTAAATTGCAATTTGGATTCCTAAGGCATATTTTTTGCTTTTAATTTATAACTATTACTACTCCCAACTGTAAACGCTAATGTTTCTCTAAATGGCTTTACTTGTTATAACTGCTTTTCCTTGGTAGACGTATATCATCATAGGTTGTGAATTAAAATAAGAAAAATCTAAATCACTTCATGCTAAAATTCCTTCTTCAAATTAAATCAAAAGTCTAACTTACAAAAGCTGTTAGTCTTTTTTAATCGGTCGTAAGTTTTTTAATGGTGCTTCTTTTGAACATTTTACACAATTTTATTGTTTGGTAGTATTTTTAAATACTACCTATAAGCTGAGATCCAAATAGCTCTTAATACATTACCTTTGCTTTAAAACTATAATGCATGTCCTTTAAAGACTTAAAAATAAATAAACCTATTTTAAGAGCTATTGCCGAAGCAGGATACGATAATCCAACTTTGGTTCAAGAAAAAGCAATACCACTTATTCTAAACAGAAACGATGTTGTTGTTTCTGCACAAACAGGTACTGGTAAAACTGCTGCATTTGCACTTCCTATTTTGCAGTTACTATTCGATAAACAGGATACGCCTAAAAAAGGAAAAAAGGTTAAGGCGTTAATTATAAGTCCTACTCGAGAACTTGCATTACAAATTGGCGAAAATTTTAAAACCTATAGCACATATACCAATTTAAGGTCTACTGTTATTTATGGGGGGACTTCCATAGAATCTCAAAAAGAGGTGCTTAAAAAGGGGGTTGATATTTTAATTGCTACGCCTGGTCGTCTTTTAGATTTACACAAACAAGATTGTGTAAACTTAGATTATGTAGAGACATTTGTTCTCGATGAAGCCGATTTAATGTTAGACATGGGCTTTGTGGACGATGTTAAAAAAGTAGAACGCTTATGCCCTTCCAGCAAGCAAACCCTTTTGTTTTCTGCTACTATTCCATATAAGGTAGAGCAACTTGCCAACGCGCTATTAGAAGCGCCACACCGTATAGATGTTACCCCTAACAAAACAACCTCTAAAAACATACATCAGTTAGCGTACTATGTTCCTAAACGCAATAAAATTGAATTGTGTTTACATTTATTACGTAATACCATAAAAGGACATATTATCATATTTAGGCGTACCAAATTTGGTGTCGACAAATTAGAAAAAACACTATTAAAAAATGGCTATAAAGTAGATAGTATTCATGGTGATAAAAGCCAAACGGCCAGACAGGAAGCCCTAAAGCGGTTTAAAAGTAAAGATGTTACCATTTTAATTGCTACCGATGTAGCTGCTAGAGGTATAGATATTGATGCCCTAGATGCTGTTGTTAATTTTGACCTCCCCAGCGTTCCCGAAACCTATGTACATCGTATTGGTAGAACGGCTCGTGCTGGACATACTGGGGTCGCACATACGTTTTGTTCTGCAGATGAGAAGAATTATATTAAAGCTATACAGCAGCTTATACAGTTGCAATTAGATGTTATAGAAGACCATCCCTATCCTTTAGATCCTAAGGCAAAACCCATTATACATACCTCTAAAAAAACAGGAAGTAAACACAAAAAAGGGCGAAAAAGTGTCGCTTCTAAAAAGAAAAAGAAACGTTGGTATTAATGGATATTGAAATTCAACAACTTATAGAAACTCTAGATCTCAAAGCGCATCCTGAAGGCGGCTACTATAAAGAGACTTACAGAAGTACAGGTTATATTGCTCAAGGCAATTTAGACCCTCAGTTTTCGGGAGATAGGCATTACTGTACAGGCATCTATTTTTTATTGACTAGCCAAACATTTTCAGCATTTCATCGCATAAGACAAGACGAAATGTGGCATTTTTATAAAGGAAGTACTTTAAAATTACATATCATTTCTAAAACAGGGGTGTACTCTTGCATTCTTATAGGAAACAATATTGTTAAAGGTGAACAGCCCCAATATGTAGTGCCTGCAGGAGACTGGTTTGCTGCCGAAGTATCTCAAAATGATAGTTACGTGCTCTCTGGATGTACAGTAGCTCCTGGTTTTGATTTTGATGATTTTGAAATGCCAAACCGCAGCACTTTAATCTCTCAGTTTCCTCAACATGCTGCTATTATTACCAAATTAACTAGACATTAAATCTAAAAACACCTGCATTTTACTAAATCAATGTTGTTGATGTTATCCCTTAAACATGTGGGTACTAAGGTTGCCGTTTAGGGTATTGCTTTCTTATATTTCTAATTAAATCTTCTAAACCATTTAATTTTAACTCATAAACCTGTTGCAACATACTGCCTAATTTTCCTTTTGGAAAACCTTTATTATTGTACCATACTAAGTAATATTCTGGCAAGTCTATTAAATAGCGTTCTTTGTATTTACCATAAGGCATTTTGGTATGCGCTAAATCTATAAGAAATGTTTGGTCTGGTAGCATAAATTAGGGGTTAGCGCTGTAAGCATCTAATTGTACTATAGCTGTCGTTACTTTTTGTTGCCATTCTACCTGTTTAATACTATCTCTGGAAAAGTTAGTTTCGGCATCGTAGGTATCTTGGTAAGAGGCCAAATCTTTGTTTATCGCGTTGTGCAATGCTTTTAACTCCCGTACTAAAGTTTTAGATATTTTTAATTGGCTTATGCCTTGTCTAAATTTACGAGCGTGTAGTTCTGTAATGTCAAAATGCAATTGTTCGTGTGCTAATATATGTGCATCTGCTTCCTCTGGTTTGTACCAGGATTTATCTGGATAAAAATGCGCCTCTACACTAGATGTAAAATCAACTATTTTTTTATCTACTTCGTCTACCGAAAAGCCAAAAGTAAGCCCAGATGCTGTAATTGCGGCAGCACTTGATAATGCATTGGGTTGCCCCTTAAAATCTTGCCAAGACAGCTTTGTTTTTGCATCCCATTTTAATACTGGAGGCTCCACATCTGTACTTTGAATACAGAAGGTTAAAAAAAATAAAATACATGTTTTAATACCCATAAGCTTTAAATGTTAAAACAAGATGCTGTGGGGTTAGTTTTCTACCTGTACAATCCTCAAGTTATCGTACTTAACCAAATATACTGCGTCGTTAAAATAGCCACCAAAAGGCTTCTTCTTGTATGCAAATTTATGCTCTACGTAAGAGGTTAATGGAAACTTATCTGTAGATAAATATAAATCTTCGGAGGTTGCCAATCGCAACACTACATCCATCATTAGATCAAAGCCCTTAATGGCTGCTCTACTTGGAGTTACGTTATAAGTTTTATCGTAAATGTTTACAAAAGTATTTTGCTCCTCATCAGAATAACTTTTGGATATTGCCGCAAAGTGAAACTGTAACTTCGATAAATGAGAATTATTAATTTCGTCGCCTTCAAAAGCTCTATTAAAGCGTGTTGTTGCTAAAACAATATCCATAACCTCACTAGAGCTAGTACTGTTGGCATTTTGGTGTAAAGATGCTAAAACACTTGTTACGTTAGAAGCAAAACCTTCGTTTTGGGTTTCTAAGAACACAACGTTTCGACCTGGTTTTAGCCCCGACTTTATATCGTCTACCATAACGTAATTTTCGTCTTTACCTTTTTTATCCTTTCTGGAATACACAACATTGGCCGCATTAAATTCACGCATTAAGTATTCCGCTGTTGCTTTATTTTTAGAATCGGATACAATCAAAATATGTTTTGGTAACGAATCGCTTTTAATAAACTTAACGATTTTCGTTTTTAACAACTCATCAGAGGGACGAGATTGAAAAACATTATCGTAAAGTTGCAAGTTTGTCCCAATAGGAGACACTACGGGAACATGTCGCGATTTTAAAGTTTTAGATACAATATCAAAACTTTTAGGATTTAAAGGCCCTATTACTGCATCTGTAGCCTCAAATACTTTTTCTCCAACTAATCGCGATACGGTTGTTGTTTCGTTTCTAGTATCATAAACATCTAATGTTACCGACACGCCTAAATGTTTCAAAGAATCTAAAGCGGTAAGTACGCCTGAGTAAAAATCTAAAGACACGTCTAAGTAAGGATCTTTCTCTATGTGG
Organism: uncultured Flavobacteriaceae bacterium; assembly: GCA_947489085.1. Taxonomy (GTDB): domain Bacteria; phylum Bacteroidota; class Bacteroidia; order Flavobacteriales; family Flavobacteriaceae; genus Jejuia. The sequence continues at coordinate 56,988 of CANLCJ010000021.1, read as the reverse complement.
TTTCTAGTTTCTAAAATGGAATCAAATTCTACTTTATTCAGCTTAAACGGTAGCATTAAAGCTATGCGCTTGGTATTGAAGTTTGTAATTTGACTCGATAAATCTGTAACTTCTAATAGTTTTTCGCCTTCCGCTTTTTCAGAAAAAGGTACTTTTAAAATCATTCCTGCTTTTAAGCCACCTTCTTTTAATTCTGGATTAAGTGCTTCTAATGCTTCTTGATCTAAATTTAATTTTAATTTTAAACGGTAAAATCCTTCTTTGGGTAGTACTCTATAGTAGCTGTATTGTTCCTCGTCTATTATTTTCTCTTCGGCGGCATCAATGTTAGGTACGTTTATCTTCTGCCCTTCTTTTAATACAGCTCCCATTTCTGGGTTTAACGCTTCCAACTCAGCAATAGTAATACCATATTTGTATGCTATACGCCATTTGCCTTCTTTAGATTTTACAGTATAAGTTTGTGGTCCTTGTTCGATTTCTTGTTTTTTAACTTTAAATACCGGAATTTGTAGCTTGTCTCCTTTTCTTAAATTTTCGGCATACAAAAATGTATTGTGTTTTTTAATTTCTGCTTCTGTAACACCATACTGCTTTGCTAAACCATATAAGGTTTCTTTTTTCTTGGTTTTATGTTTTTTAAACCCTATTAACTCTTTAGTTTCTGTTAACTTAGAAGATGCATCCTGAGCGGTTGGTATTATAAGTATTGTATTGGGTTTTAAACCATCTTTAGCATCTGGGTTTAACTTATATAGAGCTGTAACAGTAACACCGTAACGTTTTGCTAGTGCCTCTATAGTTTCTCCGTTTTTAACATTATGAGTGCTAAACTTTTGGGCATTTACAGTGCCTATACCAACAAGACACACAGTTGTAAGAATTAATAAAAATCGATTCATTATTTAGTTTTTAATGGCTAACCAAGCGCAAATAAGTTTGTATTACAAATTAATTTTGGCGTTTGTAATCTTAACTTTAATGCGTACTACAAAGGTAAACATACAAACACACTACATTACACTTAGCACATAACATGCCAGAATGGTGTATATATATTTATACGTTTATTCCCATTCTATGGTTGCTGGTGGCTTAGAGCTTATATCGTAAACGACGCGATTAACGCCCTTTACTTTATTTATAATTTCGTTCGATGTTTTTTGTAAAAATTCATAAGGTAGGTTTACCCAATCTGCCGTCATGCCATCTGTACTTTCTACAGCTCGCAATGCTACACATTTTTCGTAAGTACGTTCGTCTCCCATTACCCCAACACTATTAACAGGTAATAACATTGCGCCTGCCTGCCATACTTTGTCGTAAAGTCCCCAAGATTTCAATCCGTCTATAAAAATAGCATCTACTTCCTGTAGCATGCGTACTTTTTCGGCTGTAATATCTCCTAAAATGCGAATACCTAAACCTGGACCAGGAAATGGGTGTCTCCCAAGCAGTTCAGGATCTATGCCTAGGGTTGCTCCTACGCGCCTAACTTCATCTTTAAATATAGCGCGCAAAGGCTCAACAATTTTTAATTTCATAAAATCTGGCAAGCCGCCTACATTATGATGACTTTTTATGGTTGCAGATGGGCCTCCCGTTGCAGACACACTTTCGATTACATCTGGGTATATGGTTCCTTGTGCTAACCATTTAACATCGGTAAGCTTGTTCGCTTCATCATCAAAAACCTCAATAAATGCGTTGCCAATAGCTTTGCGCTTTTTTTCTGGGTCTTCGATACCTTTTAAAGCGTTTAAAAAGCGTTCGGAAGCATCAACGCCTTTTACATTGAGCCCCATACCTTCGTATTGTTTTAAAACGCTTTTAAATTCGTTCTTTCTTAACAAACCATTATTTACAAAAATACAGTATAAATTTTCTCCTATGGCTTTATTTAAAAGTACGGCGGCTACTGTAGAGTCTACACCTCCAGAGAGCCCTAAAACAACCTTGTCGCTTCCTACTTTAGCTTTTATAGCGTCTACAGTTTCTTCTACAAAAGATTGTGGTGTCCAATCTTGTTGTAGTCCTGCTATACGCACTAAAAAATTCTCTAGTAATTGTTTACCGTCTGTAGAATGGTAAACTTCTGGGTGAAATTGAATGGCATACGTAGTTTCGCCTTCTATCTTATAAGCCGCATTGGTAACGTCGTTCGTGCTTGCCAATAACACCGCTTTTGTAGGGAGTTTTTTTATAGTATCGCTGTGGCTCATCCAAACCTGAGTCCCTTCCTTTATCTCTTTAAAAAAAGCATCTTCTTTAATGTAGGATAGGTTTGCCCTACCGTATTCTCTGGTATTTGAAGGAGCAACTTCTCCACCAGAAAAGTGTGCTAAATACTGTGCGCCATAACACACGGCCAGCATTGGTTTTTTTCCTCTTATTTGCGATAAATCTGGATGTAACGCAGCCTCTCCCCTAACAGAATTAGGACTACCAGAAAGAATTACAGCTTTGTAATCTTCTATGTCTTTTGGAATTTTATTAAATGGATGTATCTCGGAATAGATGTTGAGTTCTCTTACTCTACGCCCAATAAGTTGTGTGTACTGGGATCCGAAGTCTAATATAAGTACCTTATCATGTTGCATGCGCAAAAATAGGAATTGATTTTTTATTCACCCATTACACATGCGTATTTTTTAAACATATTTTTGCGAATAAGTATAAACTTTAAGCAACTGCAAAAACACCTTCTATTTAGAGCTCTAATATGGAAAAGGCTTCTCGCAAAGGATTTAAACTTTTTAGTAAATTAGGTATAAGCGCTGTACCGTACTCTAAATAAAATGTAGAAAAATTGGCATTGCGCTCCTGTAAATTACCGTTAGGAAACAGCTCGTTTTGCAACGTTACCATACGCTCCACCTCATCTTTAAGTTTTTGCTTTTGGGCCTTAAGCAAGCGTTTTTCCAAATGCACTAAACCTTGTTTTTGTTTTACTTCTTGAGCCTTTACTGCTCCTAAAAACGAAGCATCTGTTTGTTTTGCTAAAGCGTAAATCTCTTGGAATTGAGTCTCTAAATATTGTTTTTGTGCAGAAAAATTAATGTCTATGTTAGATATGTCTCTTACTTTTTTATTTATAAAATGGTCGCGTTTTAAAAACAAATCGGTGTTAGAAATTTGCAAACGTTTTAATTTTTCTGCCTGTTTTTTGGCTTGTATTAACGCAGAATTTCTAAGCAATAAAACAGGAAACACAACATGCATAGCTTCAAAATAAGCCTTTAACTGTAACCAGTATGCTAATTCTCCACCGCCGCCTATGTAGCATAAATTAGGCAGGATAACTTCTTGATACAAAGGTCGCATAATAACATTTGGAGAAAAGCGCTCGGGGTAGCGCTCCAACTCTTCAGCAATTTCAGTTTTACTCCACGCTATAGTGGTGTGTACCACTTTATACACACCATCTTCTAAAACTATACGTTCTCTCAAGCCCTCCTTTATATAAAATAAGTTAATAGGTCTTGGGTTTACTTGTATTTTATAATTTTTAGAAACTTTGGTTAAATTAGCATTTGTAGCATTTACAAAGTTGTAAGCTGTTTGTTCGAATAATTCTTTTTCCATGTGCGGCTTAAACACACGCTTTAAATTAGCTGTATTAGCATCTATAATTACCAAACCTTGGGCTTTAAACAAGGTATTTGCTAAAAATCGGGTGGCATCTGCAAGATTATCGTGCTGTAGATAAGCTTCTTCAAACAATTGTTTTAACACCGTGGCGTTATTGCCAGTGCCTAAATCTTGGGCAAAAAGATGCAATACTTCGTTTAAGCCCTCTGTAGACAACTCGCCAACCGCTCCTCCAAAAGCCCTGTGCCACTGGAATTTCTTTCCTTTAAAATTAAAATAGTTTATTTCTTCAAAATCATGATCTTCCGTTGCCATCCAATACACTGGCACAAAATTATAGTTGGCATATTTTGCCTTTAAAGCTTTCGCTAAGTTGATAGCAGATACAATTTTATATAAAAAATATAGCGGCCCTGTAAACAAATTCAGTTGATGCCCCGTTGTAATGGTAAAGGTATTTTCTGCCTTTAAACGTTCTATATGCTGAAGGGTAAGTTCTGAGGTCTCTATGTCTTTATATTGATCCTTTAACGTTGAAACCAATATTTGCCTTTGATGTTCTGATGGTAAAGCCGAATCTAGCTTGTCTTGTATTTGAGCTTCAAAATTCTCTATTTTAGGCGCTCTATTGTAAAACGGTTTTAAATCAGGTACTTCATCTAAATAATCGTTAATTAAAGACGAAAAAAAACCAGTGCTTTTAAATGGTATGTAATCTTGGTGCATGCTTAAATATAATCCTGTAAATATACAGTTATTAACAATTCTTAAGTCTAAAATTTAAGTTAATCCCAAATTGCTTTATCTGTTTTTTCTTTTAAAGTTGAGTTTTTTTAATCTCCACTTAACACAATTTAATGTTTAGTTAACCCTTTTAATATTTAGATAAAGTGCTTAACTTTTAGATGATGCTTATTTAATAATAGTGCAGTATTTAGGTAACACTGTTTTTGCCTATTGCTTCTAATTTTGGTGGCAAATAAAATCTATAATTAATCACAAAAACATGAAAAATTTATTGCAATTAACAATTTTACTTTTAACACTTGCTATCTCTATAACCACAGTGAGTTGCGAAGGTGAAGACGGTATAAATGGCACCGATGGTGTTGATGGTATCGACGGGCAAGATGGTGCAGATGGCGAAGATTTTACGCCAAATGAAGCAATGTTTACTAACAAATCTTCTGTTAAGCCCTTAGTAGCTATGTTTCCTCAATTTAATTTTGTTGAAGCCTTTTCCTTAATATCTACTCCAGATGTTGTAGATGGTTTTCAGCTTGCAGGTTCTGCCGATGGTGCTGGGTTTTTAGAAAACCCTGATGATGATGGCTTTACTTACATTGTAAATTGCGAGGACAGCTATTCTGTTGCTAGAATACGTTTAGACGAAAATCTTACTCCAATTTCTGGAGACTACTTATTAAACTCTGGCGTTAGCGATGTATCTCGCCAATGTTCTGGTACAATGTGGGAAAGAGATATTCACGGTGGAGATAGAGATTTATTTCTTTCTGCATCAGAGGCGTTCTTCTTCGACGTAAAAGGCATAGATCCCTGGGTAACCACGCCTACTCCTACAGCAGATTTTGGACTTGATGCCTTAGGGGAGTTTGGTTGGGAAAATGCAGTGCCGTTGCCACGCAATGCATATCCTGGGAAAACAGTTATTATTGGTGGCGATGACGATAGTGGCGAAGCTACTGCTCAAGGCCAGGTTACCATGTACATGTCTGAAAATGGAGATGCCGATTTAGAAAACGGTAGAATTTATGTACTGCGTTTTAAACAAGTATCAGACGGTAATGGAGGTGTACAAGATGTTATACCTAATACCATTTATAATGAAGGTGATTTAGACTTTGGCGCAACGTATGATGTCGAGTTTGTAGAGATTGAAAATGGTAGAGACTTCTCTTTTATTGAAATGGGGCAGGCTTGTAATGACATATTCGCTTCTCGATTTATGAGAGTAGAAGATGTAGATTACCAAAAAGGTAGCGATACTAATGCTCAAAATGTATTTTTTGCTGTTACAGGTAGAGGTCCTGGTCGTGGTACTTATAACGATTGGGGTACTGCATACAAACTTGTTTTAGATGCCGATAACCCACTACAGGGCAGACTTACACAAATTGTTAGTGGTAATACCGATACAAATAATAGAGATGGTAACTTATCCGAATTACAAAGCCCTGATAATATTTTAGTTACCGAAAACTTTATTTATCTACAAGAAGATCCTAACTCTTTTAGCAGAGGGCATGCGGCCTATATTTACCAAACCGATTTAAATGGTAATAACCCTAAACCTGTTTTAGAATTGGTAGTTCGCCAAGATTTAGACCCTAACAATAGTACGAGTTTAAGTGGGGAGTTTGGGTCTTTAATAGACATTTCAGACAAGGTTGGAGAACCAAACACCTTTTTATTAGCATTGCAACCTCACTATTGGGAAAGTGATAGCTTTAAAAATCTAGATGGTCATGACAGGTCTGGCGCTACAGTTTGCGACCCAAGATCGACATCATTCTGCTCTAGAGAAGACGACCAAGCCTCTCAAATAGTAATTCTAAGAGGTTTGCCTAGATAAGAACCAATAAGTTTTTTAATTTTTAAAAGTTCTCTGAAATTTCAGAGAACTTTTTATGTATTTCGTTTTTAACCACACACTTTAATAATGCGTAAACTTGTACTAATACTTATCATAAGCGTTGTAATTTTTAACTGCAAAGACACTGCCTTAAAAACACCATTACACCACACAACTGCTGTAAATTGGCAACCTGTACAGAACTATTACTCTAAGCAGATGCAGCATGCTATTTTATTTTTAGACACACTCGAAACTCAGGGTGTTTCTGGAAAACACACAAAACATTACTTTACTAAAGTGCGCCAAGCCTTTAAGAGAGCAGAACCTTATGCTGCATATTTAAATCCACAAGTAGGCCACAAGGTTAATGGTCCTGCTTTACCTGTTTACAAAGAAGATAACGGTAAAATACTTAAACCAAATGGACTGCAAAAATTAGAGGAAACCATCTATGACACGCACAACGAAAACGATTTTAAAAGAGAAATCTATGTATTAAAAGGCATGTTGAATATTTTAAATGCTAACATAATCCACAGGGCACTCAACGCCAAGCGTTTTTTTATTAGCACACACCAGCAATTGTTAAGGTTGGTGGCCTTAGCCATGTCCTGTTTCGATACACCTGTAAGCAAACTTAGCATACAAGAAACTGCTACATCGTTAGAGAGCTTAGAACATGTTTACCTAAATAGTATAGCCCCAATTATTAAAGCTAAAAATATAGATTTACACAAAGATTTTATAAACCAAATAGCCGGTGCTATAGCTTTAGCTAAAAGTAACAAAGTACCAGATGCTTTCGATAGGTATACCTATATTAAAGCACATCTAAATCCAATTACCAAACATTGGGTAGCCATAAGAAAAGTTAGTGGCTTATGGCAAAGGCCTTTTAAAGGTCATCCCTTAAATTTCGATGCACCTACGTTTTTCGAAACTAATAGCTTTAATGCCCATTACTTTCAAACCTCTACAAGTGCACTACCATCTCAAACAGAAATTGCACTTGGCAAACAATTGTTTTTTGAGAAAAAACTCTCTGAAAGCGGTACCATGTCTTGTGCCACCTGCCACAATCCAGACAAGGCATATACAGATGGTTTGCAATTTGGCCTAGACAATACTAACGCAAAACTCGCAAGAAACACACCTACTCTAATCAATTCCGTATTTCAAAAATCATTTTTCTGGGATGGCAGGTCTCAATCTATTACCGATCAAATTACAGCAGTATTTACTAACACAAAAGAGTTTAATACAGACGTTCACCGTTTTTCTAATAGATTATTAAAAGATTCAACTTATACGGCCCTATTCGAAGAAATTTATAAAAACACTCCAAAAACAAATAAAATAACCATTAAAGCACTATCGGCTTACGTGGCAACATTGTACAGTTTTAATTCTAAATTCGATAAAAATATTAGAGGAGACATCGATACGTTTACTGAAAGCGAAAAGAATGGATTTAATATTTTTATGGGGAAAGCACTTTGCGCTACATGTCATTTTATCCCCTTAACAAACGGTACAGTGCCTCCGTTTTATAATGAAACAGAAAAGGAAGTTATAGGCGTTCCAGCAACGAACGCTAATAAAACTTTAGATGATGATCTTGGGTTTTATTGGGTGTTTGGTGAAGATTTACACAAAGGTATGTTTAAAACACCTTCTATACGAAATATAGAACATACTGCACCTTATATGCATAATGGAGTCTACAGCACTTTAGAAGAAGTTATGAATTTTTACAACAAAGGTGGTGGCAGCGGTTTGGGTTTTAACATAGAACACCAAACATTACCTTTCGATAAGTTAAATCTCACCACAAAAGAGCAAAATGATGTTATTGCTTTTATGAAAACTCTCAATGCGCCATTAACTGACTATTAAACGTTAAGGCTTTAGTTAAAGTACAACCTAATATTTAGAGGTATCTCTCTTTTTCAGTATCTTAGTAACTGAAAAATTAAATTGTTACTGCCATGACTAAATTTACGAACTTAAGCATTATCTGCCTTCTATTATGTTTTACAATATCGCTAAAGGCTCAAAATACTGAAGCCATAAAAGAAATTAGTGGTAAAATATTCGATGCTGATACTAAAGATAAACTTGTTTTTACCGATATTATTGTGGAAGGCACTAATATTGGTACCGTAACAAACTCCACTGGAGAATTCCTTTTAAAAGTACCTTATAAGTATTTAGATGGTAAACTGGTAATTACCCATTTGGGGTACCAACGTAAAACCTTAAATATTGTAGATCTGGCTACCGACGAAAAAATAATGTTAGCACCAAGCCTTACAGAACTCAATGCTATAAGCATCTCTTCTCCTACCTACGATGCTTTAACGTTGGTAAAGAAAACTTTAAAAAATAAGAGTACTGCTTATAATGATAAAAATGCGCTTATGACGGCGTTTTACAGAGAAACCATAAAAAAAAGACGTAAAAATGCTTCCCTCTCGGAAGCAGTTGTAAAAATCCACAAGCAACCTTACAGTAACTTTCGCAGAGACCATATAGAACTTATTAAATCTCGCAAAAATACAGATTACGATAAACTAGATACCCTGGCTTTAAAACTTCAAGGCGGCCCGTTTAGCAACCTGTATACTGATTTGGTAAAATATCCAGAATTTATATTTAACAAAGACCATATAGATCTTTATAATTTCAATTTTGAAAAATCTACCACTACTAATAAAAATGTGGTGTATGTTGTTAACTTTAAACAGAAGCCTGAAATTACATACCCTATGTATTACGGCAAGCTATATATTGATGCCAATACACTTGCACTTACAGATGCAGAATACAGTTTGAATGTTGAAAACAGAGAGCTATCCAGCAAGCTGTTTGTAAATAAAAAACCGAGACAGGTTGAAGTTTACCCAACCAATGCAAGCTACAAGGTAAAATATAGAACCCAAAACGGAAGGTGGCATTACGCTTACAGCAATATTAGTTTAACATTTAAGGTTAATTGGGAGGGCAAATTATTTAATAGTGTGTATACGTTAAATAGTGAAATGGCTGTAACAGACTGGGAAGTACCAAAAGCCAAAATAGCAAGAACACAAACCAAAATGTTAAGACCTACAACCATACTTACAGACCAAACTTCTGGTTTTACAGATCCAGAATTTTGGGGCGTTTACAATATTATCGAGCCCGAAAAATCTATAGAAAATGCCATTAAAAAAATTAACAAACAGCTTTTTAAGGAACAGCAGAAAAAGACAGAAAATAGCGGTAAAGGATAATACCCCCTATTACAGTTTAAACCAAAAAAAATCCTGCTTTTCGCAGGATTTTTAATTACTAACAAAACAACATTAATTTACTTAGTACTTTAAATCTTCGAGAAAGTTATTTACTTTTTCTTTAGATTCGCCAGTGCGTTTTTGGATTTTACCTATCAGTTCGTCTTCTTTACCTTCGGTATAATCTAAATCGTCATCTGTAAGTTCTCCCCATTTTTGTTTTAATTTCCCCTTGGCAATATTCCAATTGCCTTTGGCTTTATCTTCCCATGGTTTAGACATAATTTTAAGTTTTTATATTAGTAACAAAACAACATTGTAAATTTACGTTTTAGGCGATGTACCTTTTAACGCTATTCGACAATAAATTATCTTGAATAAAGTAAAATAGAACGCTATTGGCAGCTCTATTAGTGCTAAGCATCTTGTTTAACGCGTAGTGGGATATCTTCCTCATTTCCATATAACTTAAGCTCTGTAATGTCCGCTGGTAAATTCAGCCCGTTTTCATCTAAAGCTTCTTTAATTTTCCTAATTAGGTTACCTCTTATTACGATACCAGATTTCCTGTAATCTTTAGTGTAAACCCAAAAAAACACTTTTAAATTCACCGTACTAGCAGCTAGTTCATCTTCAAACACAAAGTTTTCATGGTCTGCATCGTGTACAATAAATTCGTTATCGTCTAAAATAGTTTGTATAATACGTTTTGCTTTATCAATATCGTCTTCATAACCAATACCAACAACAAAATCGTTTCTAAAAAAACCATCTGCAGTGTAATTTTCAACAGGTTTAGTTAAAACATCACTGTTTGGTACATAAATATCTCTGCCATCGAATGTTTTAATATGCATATACCTAAAATTCAATGCCTTTATTTTGCCAAACAGCTCGCCTACTTTAATAGTATCGTTAATATCGAAAGGCCTGTTAAAAGCTAAAATTATACCTGCTAAAAAGTTTTTTCCTATGTCTTGAAAAGCAAAACCTAAAACAATGGCTGCTCCACCAGCTGCTGTTAATAGTCCTGTTGCCACTCCGGTTAACCCTGCGACCTGCAATGCCAATAAAATGGCTATTATAATAAATACAAGTTTAATAGCCTGTGCAAGAAAGCACGCCATGAGTGGATCCTCAGCCTTTTTTAAAATTCTGCGCTTGTACACTTCTGTTAGAAATTTTGCCACTAGAACACCAGCAATAATTACCAATATGCTTAAGGCTATTCTTGGCAAGACCTCTAAAAAACTATTGTAATATTGCTGTAATACTGTTACTAGAGTTTTAGTGTCGGTTTGAAGTAATGTTATCATAATAAATAATGGTTAAAATAAATTAGGCTTCGGTTACAATTAGAGATTTTGATACTCCTAGCTCGTATAGACTAGCTTTAACGGCATCCATCATATCTGGCGGACCACACAAATAAACTGGATTTGTTGGGTTTAAATTTTTAGATTTAAGAAAAGACGTGTCTATATAACCATAATCATACGCATCGCAATCCTCATCAGATAACGTAAGATGTAAATTGTCTGCCAACCAAACTTCCAAATTATGCTCTAATAGGATGTCTTTCTTTTCATTCACACTAAAAAACAATTTATGTCCTTCTAGTGCACCTTTACGGCTCAAATCTCTTAAAATAGCTATAAACGGCGTAATTCCAGCTCCTCCTGCTATAAAAGCCCCCTCTCCTTTGTATGTAATGGCACCCCAGGCTGCTTCTATTATTAATTCGTCTCCTACAACAAGTTTTTCTATTTGGGCTGTTACACCATTGTGAGATGGATATATTTTAATTATAAACTCTAAGGTTTCGTCCTCTGGCAAACTTGTAAAAGTAAATGGGCGTTTTTTAGAAGCTAATCCCTCCTTATTTATAGCTAAATTGGTAGCCTGGCCTGATTTAAAACTATAGTTCGCAGGTTTATCTGTAACCATGCGAATAACGTTATGATTTATGTGTTCTATCTGTTGAATTTTTATGGTATAACTCATTTATTTATATTTTAATAGTAGACAACGAAGTTCTATATTATTGAAGAGGAACTTTAGCTCTAAAGATGCAAAGAGTAGTTGATTTGAAACTACTAGGTATCGATACAAAAAAACTCGAATTGCTTTGATTAAAGAACATATGTATAGCAAACCAGTTAAGTTTAGCGCTGTGCTTTAGTTAGTTTTGGACTTGACACTTTAATATGATAATTATGGACTCTATTATTTTCGAATATCACGATGTTACAGCAAGTGATACTTTAGAAAACTTTACAAAGAATAAACTGAAAACTATATTTGAACATTACGAATTTGTAATACGTGCGGATGTATTTTTTAAAACTGAAAACACCACATCTAACGAAACAGGGATGAAATGTGGTATTCGTTTAAGCGCGCCTGGACCAAGACTATTTGCCGAATCTTCTCATAGCACGTTTCATGATGCTGTTTCAGAAACAATAAACGAACTTACTGCACAATTAAGAAAACGAAAAGATAAAATGAAAACATATTAATATGGGGATATTTAGCGATGATAAAAGAGAATTGACATGCGTTTTTAACAGCAAGAACGATACAGATACGCAAACTTTAGGGTATCTAAAAGCTTCTGAAAAACATTTAAATGCCGTAGACATTACGAAAACAACTTTAACTGGAACACAATGGGCTGAACTAGCAGAAAGACTTGATACTCCAATTAAAACGTTATTAAACTCTGAAAAGATTGATGGCAACGTAGAAGATTTTGACGAAAATGATTGCATAACCATTTTAAGAGAAAATCCAGATGCTCTCGACGGAGCTATTGTATTTACAGAAGGTAAAGCTATGCAAATTAAAAAACCCTCTAATGCTAAACGCTTTATTGGAAACGATTCGGCTGCGATATCTAAGCCTTACAACACTTAAAATGTCTCTTTTATAAAAGTAACTACTACTTCTGGGAAAACCTATAAGGCAGTTATTAGAAAAAATAAAACGTTCTATTTCAAGGCCAACTTCTAAGACATTAAATCTTTTGTGCGCTACCGCAATACCTGTTTTGAAATAATAAAAGAAACAATACTACATCTGGTATTGCTTCTTTTTTGTTTCTAAAATATAGTTGTCTCATTTAAGAATATACAGCCTCTATTTTTTTACTAACACTGCCAAATCGATTGTTTAAATCGTAATCTGCTTACCCTTATGCGTTGAAATCTTGTCGACAGAGGTTAATACTTATTCTAAGTTTAATGATTAAATAAACCTAAAAAAGATGCTATTTTTGGGCGCTTAATTTTTGACATAAAAAAAGTGCCTGAATCAATTTCAGGCACCTTTACAATTTATTTTTTAATAACTATTTTTTACTTAATTATCAATTTTTCCACGAAACTTTCTCCTGTATTGTTTGAAAGCCTCAGAAAATAAATTCCAGACGTGCGCTTTGAGAAGTCTACTTTATTATTCAATACGCTTCCTTCTTCTATCGCTTGACCTTGTATATTTACTAAAGCATACTCTAAGTTAAGCACATTAGACGTAATGTTGAATATCCCTGTACTTGGATTAGGAAAAACAGCTACCGTTGTATTAGCAAAATCTTTGGCAGTTAAAGTTGCTGCTGTACCAAATTCGAATTTGTCTATTCTACTAGATAAGGCTCTTCGCTGAGTTAACCTTACTGTATTTGTACCTTGTTGTAATTCTACGTCTTGTATTCTCGTATCTAAATAAAAATTCCAATCGAACGTACGTGTTATTAGTACGTCTTCGTACACTACGTCGTTAATTTGAATATCCATAGTAGAATCGTCTCTATTTCTATTCGCAGCCGTGATTGCAAAATCGTAAGTTCCTGCTGTAGCAACATTAAACGTGTATTGCATCCATTCATTACCTGCATAATTGGTAACGTAATATCCATTTGAGACTGCATCACTCCCTTCTATATCAACATCGTCTGTTCTATAAACACCACCAGAATTTCCAGCTGTAGAATCGAAATAACCAACATTTTGTCCGCCTTGATCGTAATCTTCTGCTTCAATTCTTATAAAGTTTGGATCGTTTTCGCTGGGTGCGTCTTCTTCAGATAATTCAAAAATTTGCATGTGTAAAGGTCTGGCATCTCCAGAGCCTGTAGCCATTAAATACACATACAATTTATCGCCTTCTATAAATGCATCGAAATGCAAGAACGTTGCTGCTTCTCCTAAAGAAGAATAAACTACTTTCCAATCGTTCGTGCCTTCTTTTGTCGATTTTATAACTGGTTTTCCTCCTATAAGTTCTACCATAAATACGTGATCTTTATAGCTAAATACGTCTCCACGCACTTCAGGATCTGGAATTAAACCACCTGAGGCGCTTGAAAATTCAGTTTCGCCTTCGCCTCTATAATAATGTACGTTTATACCATCAACTTGAGTAACAATATGAATTGCATTATTCTCTGTTACAGTAAATGATGGATCGTAAGTTGTTCTTGGATTTGTAGTGGTGCCATAATCGTCTCCTGGTTCTGCAATTTTTATAGCATCTGGAACTCCTATTGGTAACGATACTGAATTGCCATTGGCATCTGTCCATGCACTCGATGGACTTGGTAAACTATTAGTTTCTGCAAAATACAATCCACTATTAAGAGTATAGCCTCTCATAGGGTTTGTAATTGTATTGTTTTGAGCATATCTAATCGAAAAACAAGAATAAAACGTTCCATTTAAAAATTTTTCTCCTCCATATAGGCTATATCTGTTTGGTAAGGGTATAGAACCGTCTGAATAAAATAGATTGTTAGACCATGATGTACCATCGTAAGTGGCTAACATAATGTCTCCATTACCAGAACCACCTATCCTAAATCTAGCCAATAAACTGCCATCATCTGCTCTGTGCAGCATTGGATAAGTTACTCTTTCATAATTTTGACCAGATTTTAAAAACGTACGCTTTTCATTAAAAATATCTATGTTAAATTCAGAATCAGGAACAAATGCCATATTTTTTTTAGATACAGAGTAATTGAAAAAGTCGTTGGGCAAATTTGCCGAGGTATACGAATGCATATCATACAACATATGTATTGTGCCATCTATGGGGCTCACACCAATGGCTATGGTGTTATGAGAATCGCCTCGCGTTGGATTAGTACCTTGATGCCCTACGTGTTGGTGTGGAAATTCTATGGTTACCCAATCTGAATTAGGATTACTTAAATCTTTTCTGGATAACATTACATTTCGGAAGTTTACGCCGCCTTTGTACCAGGTTAAAAAAGCGTATCCGTTTATAATATCAATACAATCACCGTGGGGAGACATACGTTGAGAGAATTGATAGTTTACACCTTGTTCGCCATCGTAATAGAGACCATCGTCGGTTAATTTTGAGCTGTCGATAAGCGTTGGTAACAGCTGTTTTTGGGCGTTAACTGTCCATAATGTTGCAACAATTAAACCCAATAGTAGGTAATTTTTTTTCATGAGATTTAGTTTAAAAATTTGGGGGAGGGCTATTAGTTATAAAAGTATTTAATAATTTGTGGTTATGTATTTTATAATTATACGAATTAATTTTCATCGTTTAAAAACAATAAAAATCGATATAATACAAAGTTAACATAAAAAAGCTTACTTATACAAACAAAAAAACAGCTTAAATTAATTTAAGCTGTTTTTTTGTTTTTGTAATCTATTAACTGTTGTTTATTTAATGATAATCTTCTCTACTGTATTAATATTGGCATTATTTGTTAACTCTAAAAAGTAAATTCCAGTATTAAATTGTGAAAAATCGACTTGGTTGTTAGATACATTACCACTATCTACCAATTGACCTTGTATATTTCTTAAGGCATATTGTAGATTTGTTTGTCTTGATCTGATGTTAAAAACACCTTCACTAGGATTAGGAAATACGGTTATAGCTGCATTAGCTTCTATATCGTTAGTATTTAATGTAGATAACGCCGCAAACTCTAGCTTATCTGGTCTGCTTGATTGCGATCTGCGTTGGGTTAATCTTACTGTATTTTGTCCTTGATTTAAGGTTACGTCTGGAATTACGTTTTCTTCAAACACATCCCAATCTCCTGTTCTCACTATTGGCACGTTTTCAAAAAGCTCTCCATTTATCTCTATATCCATAATGGAGTCGTCTCTTGTTCTTACGGAAGCTGTCAATATAAAATCGTATTGACCTGCCGTTTCTACATCGAACGTGTATACCATATATTCTGTACCTTCAAAAATAGTAACCACGCGTCCTCCTGATGCTGTTGCTGAAGCTTCTATGTCTACAGCTTCGTCCGTTCTATATCCAGCATTTCCTGTGTTTTCAGAAGTTCTATCGAAATAAGATACATCTTGACCTCCGCTGTCAAAATCTTCTGCTTCTATACTTACAACAATATTTCTAGCAGGTTCTTCTGGCGCTTCTTCTATTTCTATAACATCTGGCGCTCTAACTACAGCTGGATTAGTGTCTAATTCTGTAGATAATGAAAATTCTTGAAAGAAAAGTGGTCTGGAATCGCCTTCTCCTGCAACATTACTACCTCTCTCCATTAAATACACATATAACTTATCACCTTCTACAATCGCATTAAAATGTTGGTAAAGCGTTGGTTCTGATCCTGTATATACTACTTTCCAAGCATCTTTTCCTTCTGGCGTTGTTAATACATTTACTCTACCTCCTAATAGTTCTACCATAAATACTTGGTCTTCGTAACTAAACATTTTCCCTCTAACTTGTGGGTTTGGGATACGTCCGCCATTATTACTAGAAAATTCAGTTGCTTCAGCGCCTCTGTAATAATGTACATTTCTACCATCTACACGATTCACAAAATGTATAGCTCCACTGGCAGTAACAGTCCACGCTGGATCAAAAGTTGTACGAGGTAAATCAACTGTTCCATAATCATCTGATGGTTCTGCTACTTTAATGCTTACACCTGGTGCAACTTCATTATCTGGGTTTTGAAACGGTAAATCAAATTCTTGATTGTTTGCATTGAGCCACTGGCTCTCGGATGTTGGTACACCATCATTGGTAAATGCGAAATAAAAACCACTGTTTGCAAAATAATTTCTAAACACATTAAATCTTATTGAAAAACACGCATAGAATTTTCCGTTTATAAAACGTTCTCCACCATATAAACTCTGCGTATTTGGTTCGCTTAGGGTACCATCATGAAACGTCCAATGGTCTGACCATTCTGTTCCATCATAACGCGCAAATAGGATGTCTCCATTTCCAGAGCCACCTTGTCTATACCTCACAATCAAGCTACCATCTGTTGCTCGCATTAAAAATGGATAGGTCATGCGCTCATAATTCTCACGATTATTCAGCATATTTTGCTTGTATTGTGTATCTGCGTTTAGGAATTTATCGATCGTGAATTCTTCATCTGGAACAAATGCAGCATTTGCCATGGATACTGTGTAGTTAAAAAAGCTTGTTTCTAAAAAAGGCGCACTAGTGTTTCTTGAATAAGAATGCATATCGTAAATAATATGTATGGTATTATCAATGGTACTTATACCTATTGCCGCCGTATTATGAGAGTCTCCTCGAGCTGGGTTCGTTCCATTTAAAAACTCACCACGTATGCCCACATGTTTGTGCGGAAATTCTATGGTAACCCATTCTGAATTCGGTTCATTCAGATTTTTTCTAGATAGCATTAAATTTCTAAATTCTACACCGCCTTTATACCAAGTTACAAAAGCATATCCGTTTACAATATCCAAACAGTCTCCATGTGGTGTTATACGTTGCGAAAACCTGAACTGCTGATTTCTATTTCCAGCAAAATAAAGTCCACCTTCGCCTTCTCCCGACACTTGTGTTGCATTATCTAATTCTACAGCTAATACATTTTGTGCTTTAATAGCATGAACTGCCAAAAAAGCAAACATTAAAACATAGATTTTTTTCATTTCTTTTTCTTAATTTAATTTTACTTATCCTTTTAGTTTAGTGTATGGTTGTTGGTTAAGATAGTGCCAATACAGTCCGAAATAGAACTGTTTTTTTGTATTATAAAACACGTATCTTATAAAATTTCGAGAAGATTTATTTAGTTGGTTGGTTGGTGTAATAGCTCTAAGTTAGACTATTATATGGCTTTTAAAGCAAATTAGCGATAAGAATAACTGATAGAAATATCAATTATTCTTATCGCTAATTATAATAACTAATTCGTTTAAAACGAATTAATTTTTAATTGTATGGTATGCTTTCCTGGATCCAATCTTATGGTTTTAAAAGCAGATGGTACTTTTTCTCCGTTATGAATAAAGTCCTTTCCGTCTAAATTATTTAAAGAAAATTCTGCAACCATGTTACCTGGAATTTCTACAGTATATGTCTGTAGCCTTGGGCCATTGTGCTTAAATTGTGCTTTTATAGCTCCTCTAACTGTTGGTACAGTTATACTGCTGGATTTTAACTTACTCATTTGCGGTTTAATACTGGCTATTCCAAATCCTGGTGTTTTTGGTTTTATGCCCCATAAGCCTCTAGGAATTACATTTGCTGGCACAGCTCCCCATGCATGGTTCCAATCTAGATTATTTTTATACTTATTATCCCAAGCTTCTAGAGTAATTGTAGAACCAATACGTATCATATTGTACCAACTTCTGTCTGATTTGCTCTTTAAAAGTTCTAGAGCATAATCTTCTTCTCCTGCATTATAGAGGCCGTCCATTAAAAATTGAGCACCATATACACTACAGGCCATTTTTCGTGACTTTACAAAGTTTACCACAGACTCGAAATGTTCTTCTGGAACTAATCCAAAAGCTAAAGGCATCATATTGGCGTGTAAAGAAGCGTGGTCTGTACCAATACCGTCTACATAAATACCTCTTTCTTTATCGAACATCTGCTCATTTACAGCTTTTTTCGCTTTGGCAGCTCTCAATTCAAAATCTAAAACTTCTTGAGTTTTTCCTAATATTTGAGCAAACTGCGCCATTATTTTCATGTTTTCATAGAAAAAAGCATTTATAACAGTACTGTAAGGCTTAAACACAAAACCGTCGCGCTCTCCTTTGGTTTTACTGCCATTAAAATTAGCTGAAGGCCAGTCTACTATATCTGTTAATGGCTTTTTATACCCTTCACTAAAGCCTAACTTTTTCATAAAAGCTTTGTCGACTTTGGTTGATGTTATAAGTCCATCTTCGTTAGATAATTCGTAAAGTGTTTTATGTTTTAAAGCTTCGTAATAGCGTTCTATAAGTTCTGTGTTACCTGTGTACATGTAGTCGGCATGAATTAACAACGCTACGTGTTGCTGCCATTCTGTAGGCCAGGTTGGGTTTTTCATAAAATACTCTATGGTACGTCTGGCTATCGCAAACTCTCTGTCTGTTGTGTAGTGGCTTAATTGATTTAAATAAGCATCTGCTTCGTAAGGTATACGCTCTCTGTCTCCATCTACATATAAGCCATTGAATGTAGTTGCTTTTATGGAATATTTACATAAATCCCATACTTGGTTTAATATTTTGTTGTCGCTCTCAAAACTACTTGCTGCATCGTCCCAATAGGTGTGGAAGGCTAGTTGTTCAAAATCGTTTGCCTTCAACTCTATTTGCGCTCCTTCTAACTCTGCGTATCTAAACGGTACTAAAGGTGGGAAACCTTCTGGTAAAGGTATGGCTTTATTGGCTCTTGTATTTCTTTCGTCCGTTTGTACTTTTATTTGGTACTGCGTTTGTCCAGGCTTAACATCTACTTTAATTTCTTGATAACGAATGTTACTTTTCTTTGGCGGTGTTCTGTTAACGTTACCCTTATCATCAGCCATTTCACCTACTCGAACTGTTAACGTATGTGGTCTTGTTGCGTTGTAATTAAAATTCATTGTAGCAAAAGCAGCTTTGCCAAAATCTATTACATAACGATCTCCTCTTTTTTCAAACTTTACAGGTTTTATTTTATCGGTAACAAATTTATTTTCTGTTGATACAATATAACTGTCGCTTTGCCCTACTGTAAATTTTTGTGCTTTGGAATAATCTACAAGTCTATTGTCTTGTTCCCAGATTCTTACCTTCCAAAAATAAGTTTTACCAACCTCCAAAGGTTTTCCAGTGTATTCCACATTTGTAGACAATGATGATCTTACCTGACGACTGTCCCATACATCTCCATTGTTGGCGTTTATAATGTCTTCTGAAGACGCTAATAAAATTTGATAAGCAGATTGAAATTTAGAGCCCAAAGGCACTGTCCACCCAAATTCAGGTTTTGTATCAAAAATTTTAACTTCTGTACTTGGTTCTCTAATTAATTCAACCGTTAAATCTGTTGGTGCTGCTCTATAAACGTTACTGTTCTTTTTAATAAGCGCATCTAATTTTGTTCTTAACTTGCTTGCAACAGTATTATATTTTTTCTTACCTATTAAATTTTTAATTTCTTTAGGGTCTTTTTCTAAATCGTAAAGTTCTTCTACGGTTTTATCGTTTACGTATCTAAAATATTTCCATTTTTTAGTTCTTACGCCTTCACTTGGAGGTATTTCGCTAAAATCCCAAATGTGCTCTATTAATATAGTATCTCTTCCTATAGAATTAGTTTCTTGTTTCACTATCGGCATTAAACTTTTCCCTTGCCACGTGTCTGGTATTTTTACGCCAGCAACGTCTGCTATTGTATAAGGCACATCTATATTTAAAGCCATGTCGCTAACATCTTGGTGCTTATTAACTCTAGGATCAAACACTATTAAAGGTACTCGAATAGAATTGTCGTACATCAACCATTTTCCTGCTAACTGACGTTCCCCTAGAAAATATCCATTATCTCCCATTACAATAATAACAGTATTCTTTTCTAATCCTTTTTCTTTTAATTTGCTACGTATCTTCTTTATTTCTAGATCAACTCCAGAAATCATTCTGTAGTATCCTTTTAAACTGTGTTGGTATTTCTCTGGTGTATCGTATCGCCATGTCCATCTTAGCCTATTAAAACCATCTCTTACAAATTTGGGTTGCGCATCGAAATACTTATCGTCTCCTAATTCTGGTTCTGGTATTGTTGTATCTGTTAATAAACCATCAGTTGTTTTTTGCCAGAAATATTGATCTACAGCTTTATCGTGTGCGTGAGGCGCACTAAAACTTAAAGATAAACAGAATGGTTTATTGTTTTTACCGTTGTTTTCAATAAAATCTAAAGCTTTTTGGCCTGTGTACCTCGTTAAGTGTACCGTGTCTTTGTCTAAGGTTTTATAGTAATATCCTCTTCTGTCTTTATATTGGTTATTTCTGTCGTAAGACTCAAACTCATGGAATTGCTTTTCAAGATCATTATATCTTACACCATATTTACCATAAAAACCTGTATAATACCCATTATTTTTAAGTAATGTTGGGTAAGAATTCTGCATGTACTCCTCTCTAACATTTCCTGTTTGAAAATTGAAATTATGTGCTCTTTCATGCAAACCTGTTAAAATACTTGCACGACTTGCAGCACAAATAGGAGTGGTAACAATTGCTGTATTAAAATACGTTCCTTTACGTGCCAAATCATCCATTTCTGGTGTTTGTACGTATTTGTTACCTACGTAGCCTATAGCATCGAAACGCTGATCGTCGGTAAGTATAAATATAATGTTAGGTTTATCTTTAGTTCCCTTATTTTGAGCTTTAACTACACTGCTAAAACAGCTTAAAGCACCAAACAATACTAGTAAAAAACTTTTTTTGCACATACTGGCTTTCGAATTAATTTTAAAGAGTTCTCATTTATTTCACAAGGCTTAAAAATAAGTTTTAAAAACACTAGGTGTATCCTGTTCTGTCCTGATAACATTTTAGTGCATAAAAAAGGGTTGCCAAATGGCAACCCTTTAATTTGTAATAAAACTGAATTAATTTTATTATTCCATTTCTTCTTCAACAACTGGTAATTCAAGTATAGGTTCTGGTTGTAGTACAGCGTTTATTATAGTTAAGGTACCATTTGAAGCCTGTACATCTGTTGTTACAGTGTTAGCAACATTACCCAAAGCATCTGTAATTGTAAAAGAAGCTATAGCTGTAACTTCAACACCTGCATCGTCCACATCTTCTACAGATGTTGTAACATTAATACTTAAGTTAGACTCTGCTATAGTTTCTACCATAAAAGGGTTCTCCTCATCACTCATGTCCAACAATTCTGGAGCGCTTAAATCATCAACCACTACATGGTTTTGAAGTGTATTTCTAAGGTTTAATATTACAAGAGGATCTTGTTCTTCGCCTTCTTCAGCTATGTCTAATCCAGATGCAAAAGCATTAAAAGCCTCATTGGTAGGCACAAAAGCAGCTCTTGTTGCCAATGCTCCCACTATAGGTCTTAGACCTTGGGCAATTACCGTATTATGGAAACCAGATAAGCTAGGATCATTTCCTGTAAAGGTTGCTATTGTTGGTAATTGTATTACAGCATCTACAATGTGTATAACACCATTATTAGCATCAATGTCTGGCATTACTACTGTAGCATTACCATTAATAACTACACCTTCTGCTGTGTTGATAAACATGCTGATGTTTAAATCATCATTGTCATCACTTTCTAAGGCCGTCTCAAAATAACCTGTTTGTAAGTTTGCAGACATAACTTCTATTGGCAGAATATGATTTTGCAAAATCTCGATAAGATCATCAGGGGTTATATCCTCAATGTTATCAATACCGTTAGTTGCCAACAACTCCATGAACGCTGCATCACTTGGCGCAAAAAACGTAGAATTACCTGGAATATTTAAGTCTGTAATTAGTCTCGTATTTGTTTCAGCTTCCACAACTCTTAGAGCTCTCTCTAAAATTGTTAAATTAGGATTCGCTATGATAAGTTGCGAAATTGTTACTGGATTTTCAACTACTCCAGGCACAAAGGGAATTACCGCTGTACTGTCGTCTTCTATATTACAAGAGCTAAGCAAACCTAAACCCATCATAAATAGAACGCATTTATTAATTATATGTTTTTTCATTTATTTTGTATTTAAATGTATTTATTATCTATTTATAAACTTAAGTCAAAATTACTATATAAATCGTAATCTTGGAAACGTACAGCCTCTTCTATAAAATGACCGATACCGTTACTCAAAACAAAGTTGTGTAATGCTACACCTTGGTCGAAGTTATCTGATGATGCAGACGGTATTAAAGCTGCAGTATCTGGATTTATAAATAACAGAAATTCTTGTCGCCTTTCTATACCAATTAGACTTGATTCATTACTTATAGCTACAGCTTCTTCCGTTACAAGATCCGTTGTTACCTGAGGCAACAATGTTGGAAATTCTCTAGGTGTGTTTATTGATGGAAAAGCTTGTAACTGGTCTAAAAACTCTCCAGGAACAATATGGTATAGAAGTACTGCTCTAAGCCTGTTTAATTGTTCATCAGATAAATCGTTGAAGAACTCATCTACATTAACTGTTCGCGGTGCAACACCTCTTCTTCCATTGGTAATAACATTTACATTTCTATCGTGATTACCATTTATAAAAGATCTGTTTGATAGAAATAAGAAGGTTGAAGTTGTATTAGCGTTTGCATACAGGCTTTGTAAACCTGTGGCTTCAACTGCCGCTCTAAAATAATCTAAATTATCATCATCAAGTCGTCTAGCACCGGTTTCTGGATCCGCTATTGTATTTGTTTGTCTAGCTAATATAAATTGCCAAGCCGTTAAATTCTCAAAAGGATCGTTATCGTTGATGTCTGGTCTGAAATTAAATTCGTCTTGAACATCAAGTGTACACGAAGTGATTATTAAAGCAATAACACTAAGTATAGATATTTTAAAATATGTTTTCATAATTTCTTTACTATTTTATTTATTACCACTCAGGGTTTTGCGATAGGTTCGGGTTATCAATTAAATGCTCATTGAGTATAGGCCACAGTATTCTGTTTGGTGTTAAAGGCACAACTTCTGTGTCTAAACGATCTGTAAGTATTGGATTCATAGTACTAATTGCTCTATCGTTTCTAACCAAATCCCACCAACGCTTACCTTCAGCAAATAATTCAAATTGTCTTTCATCTAATAAGTAATCTAAACGAGAATCAAAATCGCTACCAAAATCTTCTGCTGTAACTAAAGGCAATTGTCGAGCTGTTCTTATTTCATTAATTCTATTTAGAGCAGCATCTATATTCCCCAATTTTAACTCCGCTTCTGCAATCATCAATACAATGTCAGCATAACGATATACCACTATATCTGTATCATCATTAGCACTGGATAAACCAATACGTTCTTCTTGCCATTTTTCTATACGAGCTTCTCCTAACGCTACACCAATACCTTCTTCAAAATTACCATCTTCTCGAATGGCAAATAATCTCCAATCTCCATATAACGGCACTTCCATTTCTACACCATCTTCATCCTCTTCGGTTGTCGTAAACACAGGAGGGGTATCTGGATAAAGATCTTCCCATGTCGAATCTATAGGAAAACGCTCTAACCATTTTTCTTCTACTGAAGTAGATACTACGGTTACCTCAGCTCCACCTGCAAAAAGCCCTAATACAGAAGAGTTTATGCCTTCGGTAAGAGGATCATCAAAAGGGATAGAGAATATTAACTCTGGTCCTTCTTGTAATTTACCACGTCCTTCGGGAAAGCTTGGTACTGGTTGTTGATTAGAAAATAAGTCTTCCCATTCTTGAGGAGTCGTTACCAATCTATGTGTGCCCAAGGCTTCTAGTTCTAAAAGTGCTTGTCTAGCAAGTTCGTTTTCGCCTTCCCATAGATATACTTCACCTTGTAGTGCTAATATACTAGACCTCGTAAACCTAAACTCATCGCTTTGTACAGTTAATAAAGAATCTGCTATTCGCATGTCTGGTATAACAACTTCATTTATAATTGTGGAAGAAGGTACTGCATCAGTAAATACATCTGTAACAGCACTTACGGCCGTTGTAAATACAGGTACATTTCCCCAAACACGAGTAAGATCAAAATATAATTTTGCTCTTATAGCATAGGCTTGTCCTAATATTTCTCTATCTACATTCGGAACACTCGGCGCTGCATCTATAACTCTATTTACAGCATCTATGGCTTGGTAAGGATCTGCCCATCTTAGAAGTCCTGCGTTACCAGGATCCATGATGCTATTATGTATAGACTCTCTTACTACATTTGAACCAGAGGGATCGAAACTATCAGACCTTAAATCTCCCCACTCAAAATAACGGTTCCTATAAGTCCTTCTAAGGAACGAATACCCAGTTACCAGACTCGATTCTAAGTTCGTATTTGTGCTGAAGAAACCTTCGGGAGATATTGAACTTTCTGGCTCTTGAATTACCACTTCCTCGCACGAAAATAAGGCGCTAACTACAACTAAAGACATAGCTGCAAAGTACTTTACTTTTTTATATTTATTAAAAAACATCATCTTTAAATAATTTTAAAATTTAAAATTTAACTTGCATTCCTAACAAGAATTCTCTGTCGTTAGGGAATCTCAATTCATCATTACCTGGAGTTAAAGGATTTCCACGAGATCCAAATTCAGGATTAAAGCCTTGGTAATTTGTCCAAGTTAACACATTGTTTACAGCAAAGTTAAAATTAACTTTAGTTAAACCTAACTTAAGAGACTGTAAGGTTTTCTTTGGAATGTCGTATCCAAAACGTGCATATCGCCATTTAATAAAACTACCATCGTCTACATACAGATTGTTAGCTGTAGGAGAATTAACCCCTGCAAAATCTATTCTGTTTTGTGGAAGCCTGTTTAAATTTGGAAATACTGCAATGTCTCCAGGGTTCATCCATGCATTCTCAATACGCTCTGGGCTAGGTGTAAATATTCTGGCACGTT
The DNA here is from genome assembly GCA_947489085.1 of uncultured Flavobacteriaceae bacterium. Taxonomy (GTDB): domain Bacteria; phylum Bacteroidota; class Bacteroidia; order Flavobacteriales; family Flavobacteriaceae; genus Jejuia. The sequence goes on along the minus strand of CANLCJ010000021.1, from coordinate 31,646 downwards.
GTGCGTTTCTTTCATGGTCGTATTCTCTATATGAGTCGTTACCAAAACTATAGTCAAATAACAATCCTAAAGTAAATGTTTTGTATTTAAAATCATGCGTAAATCCACCAAACACGGTTGCTACACCATTACCTAAAACTTGTCTTCCATCATTTTCGGCGTCTATTATTAGGTCTCCATTAACATCATTCCATATAAAATCTCCTGCACCTAATTCTCTACCTGCTGCAGATAGCTTTTGGATTTCTCCAACACGCTCTTGAGGGAAAGCTGTACCGTCTGCTCTGTTATATGTCCCTAAAAAGAAACCATTTTCATCAAAATTTGGAAATAAACGCTCTGAGCGCACATTATCGCCTTCTCCAACTGTAATAAAAGCATTGGACTCGTCGTATTGAAAAACACCATCTTGTCTAAATCCAATAATATTACCTATAGGCTGACCTACTTCTAGTAAGTAAGGCTCTAAACTTGTACCTGGACCAGGCACTTGGAAACTTGCTTCATCTTCATCAAATAATGATAACTCTAATACTTCGTTACGAGTTAAACCTATCGTGAAACCAGCATCCCAAGAAAAGTTTTTTGTTTTTAATACTGTACCGTTAATAGATATATCGATACCTTCGTTTCTAATAGCACCAACGTTAGCCGTAACCTCATTAAAACCAGACTCTTCTGCTAGTGGTAAATCTTGTAATAAATCTTCTGTATCTGTTCTGTAAATATCGAAAGCAAATTTTAAGCGATTTTTAAATAAACCTAGGTCTAAACCTAAATTTATAGATGTAGTTTCTTCCCATTTTAAATCATCATTAGCAATCTGAACAGCATCGAAACCTGTTTGCGCATTAAATATTTGGTTGGGCTCTAAAAGCGCTTGAGATCTAAAGTTACCTACTCTATCGTTACCTGTGATACCGTAACTTGCTCTCAATAATAGGTTATTAATTGTTGAGTTATTTTTTAAGAAATTTTCGTTGCTAATTTTCCAACCCAAAGAAGCTGAAGGAAAATATCCAAATCTGTTACCATCTCCAAATCTTGAAGACCCATCTCTTCTTACTGTTGCACTAACTAAATACTTGCTATCGAAATCGTAACTAAAACCTGAGAATAAAGAAAATAAAGAAGATCTAGTATCTCCAGTACTATTATTTACTACTATAGATTCTGGTTCTGTGTTATTAAAAGTTCGTATTAACGAATTGGTAAAGTTTCCTGTTATGTTAACATCTTCTAGCGAATTCTCTTGCAATTGCATACCGGCAAAAGCTGAAAAATTGTGTCTGCCCCATGTATTCTTGTAATTGATAAAATTCTCTTGCTGAATATTATAATCAAAACGATTCCTTTCAGACCCTACAATTGGAAAGTTTTCAGGAGTTAGAGGATTGAATTGCGCATTTAGCTCGTTAGGAGTAAAAACTCTATTGATTCTATTTCTAAAATCAAGACCTAATGTAGATTTAATAGATAATTTTGGGGTAATGTTAAACTGTAAATAACTAAACACATTACCTCTTAGTCGTCTTTCATTTCTCGTTTCTAGTTCTGCTACTGCAAGAGGGTTGATAGATCTAAATGCAGGTGTCGATGTAGCAAAAGTACCATCTGGCTCAAATAAAGGCAGGAAAGTTACACGTCTTACCGCTTGTTGAAGAATCTGTCTTATGTTAGCACCGTTTATTTCTTCGAAAGACAAGTTGATTAAAGTTCCTAATTTAAACTTATCTGATGGGGTTACATCTACCTTTAAACGGGTATTTATTCTCCTAAAATCGCTATTGTTAATAATAGTTTCCTCGTCTATATATCCTGTATTCCAGTAAAACGTTGCCTTATCTGTTCCTCCACTAATCGCAATGTTTGTCTGCTGTCTTATTCCTGGTCTCGTTAACAAATCTTGTAAATCTGGAGAGTTTCTAAATAACAAGTTAAGTGTATCTCTTTGTCTGTTACTTCTAGCATTACCTTGTGTTGCTAATTGCTCAACTAACAAACCTTGGGCACCGGTAGCAACTGGCACTTGACCTACTAGAGTATTAACACCTGTAGACGTATTAATAGTTACATTTAATTTACCAGATTTACCACTTTTAGTTTTTATGATAACAACACCATTACCTGCTCTTGCACCATAAATTGCCGCAGTGGCACCATCTTTAATTACTTCTAAAGATTCAATATCTGCTGGATCTAAGTTATCAATATCAAATGTTTGTTGACCATCTACAACATATAAAGGTCCTGTTGCGCCTGCATTGAATGTATTAATACCTCTAATTCGAATATCAAAACCTTCTCCTGGCCCGTTATTTGAGAGTACTTGAACCCCAGATAATTTACCTTGCACACCTTGTAATACATCTACTGGTGCTGCTTGTTGTATAGATTCTGACTTAACTGTTGCTACAGATCCTAATATTTTTTCACGTTCTACAGCTGCATAACCAATTACTACAACTTCTTCTAAACTTTCAACATCTTCTTCTAAAACAACTGTTACGTTATTTTCTTCTCCTAGAGCAACTTCTTTGGTTTTAAAACCAATGTAAGAGAACACTAAGGTTTTGTTTCCTGATGCTAGTAATAAAGTAAATTTTCCATCGAAATCTGTAACAGCTCCTTTGGAAGTTCCTTTTTGTAATACATTTACACCTGGTAACGGGATGCCATCATCGCCCGTAACTGTACCTGTAACGCGATCTTGAGCTTGCAAGCTAATACTAGTAAAACTGGATAGCACCAATACTAACATTAACATCAAACTCGAAACAGGAAATTGCTTTTTAAATTTTTGTTTCATTTTAAGTTTAAGTTTTAACATACAATTTAGTTTATTATTAAATATGAAAGTGAAATGTATGCATTTTCACTTTTTCATAAATAAATGTTAACAATTTTACGAATTGCTCTTTATTTCAGTATCCTGTACTGTACTGCATGACTGCTACTTTCTGTAAAGAATTTGAGATTTTAACATTTATGTTATGAGTGAAAATACTTTTGATACTGTGTATACACGCCACATTGATAAGTATTTAAAGGAGCAAAATACTAAAAAATGATACATGGCAAATGTAGCAAGACATTTTTTATGAGGAACAGAAGCTACTTTAGAAGGATTATAAATTGATAAATTATTATTAAAATTACGTTAAAGTTATATTAAATAAATCAAAACAAAAGAATGACTGGATTATCAATAATAAAAATGTTCTATTTACATCTAACGGTATTAAATGTTTAATCTTTCAAATTATAGTTTACACATTAAATTAAAGGCTCTAGTACTACTTTATATCTATATAAGTACCCTTAAAGTTTTGGTTAATTACCATAACTTGTACTAATTCCCCTTTTACATGCGGTATTATTTCTATTGCTGCTTTGCCGTTTGCCATTTCTATACTTTCACTTCCTGTTGGTGTTCCTAAGCTCTTGGATAACTTTCCGCCTTTTAAACATTGAAAATACACACGTGCCTCATAATCCAGACATCTTAGCCCATTTTTATCCACTGCGGTAGCTTCTACTAAATAATTACCATTGCTTATTTTTTTAGATTTTAATTGTAAAGCTACTGGTTTTGTGTTTTGCTGGAAGCGATAGGTTAAACTTAAACTGTCTTTAACCTTATTAGAGCCTTTAATACCTTTGGCTACTAAATTATTTTCACCTTCTTTAAAATTCACATTCCAATTTAGTCCGCAAGCTGGGTAGACTTTTAGGTTTCGCTTTTTTACGCCTAAGCTTTTTCCATTTAAATAAAGTTCTACTTCAGTACAATTACTGTACACGTTTATATTCCGTTTTTTACCTTTAGGGCCTTGCCGACTGTTCCAAGTATGAGACTCTATATACGCAAATGGTACTTCACTCCAATAGCTTTTAAAAACGTAATAGGCATCTTTAGGTTGTCCTGCTCTATCTGTTATTCCTTTTTGATTTATATAAGGTATTGCATTTTCTGGACGAAGTGGTGTCCCAAAGTCTTTAAATGCCCATTGTATATTACCTGTAAGTGTAGAATCGTTTTCTGAAACGTGCAGGTGCCAATCGAATAAATCTACAATGTAGTTTTCGCTCCAGTCTCCTATCTGCGCAATGTTGGAAACGTTTGTTTGCACTATTGCTTCCTCCCAACCGTCTGATTTAATCTTTCCTTCTCCCGTTATAGGGTTTTCTGTATGTCTACCTAAGTGGCTAGACCCTCCATATTCTGCATGCAAGAAATGTGGGTACTTTTTTTTGTACACATCTAAAGCTTTCTTGTAACTCTTATAACTTCCAGAATACCACCCAGACCATATTGAGGGCGAAAAAACATCTACTATAGCTGCGCCTTCATAATATTTTCTAATTGCAGTTTGTCTTGATGGATCTAATTCGTGTGCGTAAGCGTTAAGTTCTTTTAAATATGTATTTATTTTATCTGTATTGCCCCCATCGTCAAAATCTGGTAACCAGTATATCTCATTTCCTAAAGACCATATAATTACACTTGGATGGTTGTAATTTTGAGTGATGATTTCTTTAAGCATCTGTTTGGTGTTTTTTTTCCAATTTAAATTCCCTACACCGCCACGACACCAAGGGAGTTCGTCCCATACAAGTAGACCAAGCGAATCGCACGCTTTATAAATTTCTGGATCTTGAGGATAGTGCGCCAATCTTACAAAATTAGCTCCCATCTCTTTTATGGCTTTTACATCTGCGATATGTTGTGCATTTGTCATAGCTGCGCCCACTCCTGCATGTTCTTCATGCCTATGCGTACCTCTTAATAGTAAACGCTCTCCGTTTAGATAAAATGCACCATAATCTTTAAACTCAAACCATCTAAATCCTACTTTATTTTGAATAACATCCTTTTCAATTTCACCGTTTTCTACTAGAGCTATTTTTAACGTATATAAATATGGTGTTTGAGTGCTCCATAATTTCGGATTTTTAATGTTTTTAAAATCTATTTGGGCTGTATTGTTTTTTATTTTGAAAATTGAAGTTGCTATAGAGGTACCCTTGGCATCTATAAGCGACGCTGCAATTTCATTTATGGATGCGTCTTTAATATTAGCTAAAGATACTTCTGCTTTTAAGTGCGCTTCTTTTTTTGAAACTTTTGGTGTTGTAATATGCAAGTTGGAAATGTGTTCTACAGGAATACTTTCTAACCAAACGTCCCTAGTTATGCCTCCAAAAATAAAAAAGTCGCTTTTTTGAGAAGGTATGACCTCTGGGTTATAACTATTATCTGCTCTAACTAAAATATCGTTCTCTCCACGTTTCAAATATTTAGTTATATCTACTTTAAAACCTATATAACCTCCTGTATGGCTCCCTGCTTTTTCTCCGTTTACATAAATTTCACTTTCTATATTAACCCCTTCAAAATAAAGTTGGTATTTTCTAGAAGGGTTTACCGTTTTTATGGGGATTGTTCTTCTGTACCAACTAGCACTTCTTCTATACCCGGGAACTACATCTGTTGCATCTAGTGCATTCCAACTGTGAGGCAAACTAATAGTTGTCCATCTTGTTGAGGCTTTGGCCTTATTAATGTTATTAGTATCATCCTCTAAATACAACCAATTGTCGTTAATATTCTTTTTTTCTCTCGAAGTGGCTTCGCCTGCTTTTTTATGGCAGGACATTACAACTAGTGTTATAAAAAAAATATAGAGGTGTTTAGATAATCTCATTTAAAGTAAATTGATGGTTTTTTTGCCGAACAAGTAACAACTAAATTCGCTATTTAAAAAGTTATATCTGTTGCTTTAGATCTTTTAATCTTAAAAGCGCTTGTAAGAAATAATAATCGCCATAAACTATCGGCTCGTTCATTTCTAATTTTTTAGACCAATCTCCAAAACTGTGATCTAATATAAATGGAGCATTTACGTCTTGGCCTAATATATAGGTTTCGGTTTTTAATGTGGTTATTACTTTTATGCTATAATTTAAAAATCTTTTGTTATTGGTATAACTGTACAATTCTAATAGCGCCGATGCCATTATTGCCGCCGCTGAAACATCTCTCGATATGTTGGGTATGGCTTGGTGATCTAAATCCCAATATGGTACGCCATCTTCGGGCATATTTTTATGGGTTGTCATATAATTTGCTGTAGCTACCGCTCTATTTAAATAGGTATCGTCTTTTGTGTATCTGTATGCCATTGTATAACCATAAATAGCCCATGCTTGTCCTCTGGACCATACTGAATTGTCGTGAATGCCTTGGTGGGTTATTCTGGATTTAACTTTACCTGAATTTGGATTATAATCTAACACATGCCAAGTACTGCCATCTGCTCTAAAATGATTTTTAAGTGTTGTGTTTGCATGCTTAATCGCTATTTTATGGTAAATGCTATCTTGAGATAGTTTTGTGGCTTCAAAAAGCAACTCCAAATTCATCATATTGTCAATAATTACAGGAAATGTCCAAACATCTGCATTAAAATCCCAAGATCGAATACTTTCTACATTTTTATTGTAGCGTGTAATTAGTGTATTTGCACTTTCTATGATAATTCTTTTGTAATGATTATCTCGTGTAATTTTATAACCTTCTCCAAAACTAGAAAATACTTTAAACCCCATGTCGTGTGTATGGTTATTTAATTTCTCTTTCTCTACAAATGCTGTCCACTTACTGGCTTTCTCCATATAAACTTTATCTCCTGTAAGTTTATACAATTGCCACAAATTCCCTGGAAAAAAACCGCTTGTCCAATCTTTAGAGGCTACTTTGCGTATATGATTTTTTGATTTGGTAAAGCTTCTTGGAAACCCTAAGGAATCTACCTGATAAGCTACTAACTTTTTATACCTGTGGTCTAATAATTCTTCTATCTTAAGAGCAGCTGTACTGTTATCTTGATTTTTATTTGTACCCTCGGACTTGCACGACAAGCATGCTAACCCAAGGGCAACTAATAAACAACTAAATTTAATCATATTATACGTTTTAATACCCTGGGTTGTTGGGTTCAAGATTAGAATTTCTTGCCAATTCTGTAGCTGGTAATGGCAGTAGATAATCTTGATTTGGATCGAAATTAGGTTTAGCGCCTTCTAAGCCTGATGCACTAAAAACTTCATTTCCTAAACGTCTTCTGGCGATATCGTACCATCGCTTAAACTCAAAAGCCAACTCCCACTTGCGCTCTTCTAAAACCATTGTTCTAAAATCGTCTTGAGACAAACCAGAAACATCTTCTGGAAAGTTAGAACCGTTACCGTTTCTAGCTCTTGCTCTCACTCTATTTATATAGGCGTGTGCCTCTGCCGCTCCTGGCTGCACTTCATTTAAAGCTTCTGCTGCTATTAGCAAAACCTCTGCATAACGCATCATGGCATAATTATTTTGTGAACCTCTACCGTTGTTGGCTGCTGTACTCCCTGTATTACGGGTGTATTTGGCTATATGAGGTCTGTTTACCCCTCTACCTCTTCCGCTTTCTTTAAAAACAGCAAAAGGTCTTGTCTCTTGAGCGGTGGCATTTGTTTCTGGGTTTGTAATATTAAATACCCCTGTAGTGTCTAGACTTACACTTTTTCTATAATCTCGACTATCCCAAGTATTAAAAACTTCTAATGATGGTACTGCTACAGACCAACCGCCACCTATTCCGTATTGTTGATCGTCTCTAAGACCTGTTAACGCTGGCTGATAATCTCTACCTTCGTCTCCATCTGTTATACCAACATAATCTAACACAAAAATAGGCTCGTTAGAACTGTCTATGCTTGATGAATTAAATAGGTTTTGAAAGTCTGGCTCTAAACCTAACTCATATTCGCCTTCACTATCAATAACACCTTTAGCTTCATTATAAGCCATTTGGTAGTTTTCCATTGTTAAATACACTAAGGCCAAATAGGATTGTGCTGCAGATTTTGCTGGTATGGATCGTGCAATTTGCGTATCGGGTAACCATAGTTTTGCAAATTGCAAATCTGCTATTATGTTTTCGTATACTTGTGTTACAGGCATCTTACCTATATTGCTTGCTTGTTCTAGATCTTCAATAGGTTTATCTAAATACGGGATTTCTCCAAATTGCCGTACCAAATGAAAGTACATAAACGCTCTTGCAAAATAGGCTCTTGCTGTAATTGGGTTTTTAACCTCATCGGCCACATCAACCAATTCTGCCCCTGCTATGGCTTGGTTTGCTGCTGCAATGGCTTGGTAAGACCTCCTCCAATTGTCTGGTATCATGCCATTATCTGCCAAAACATTAAAATCGTCATGATCTATGCGTCTTCTCGCGGTTGTAGGATCTCCAATGGCAACCATATCGCTACGTAACATAATGGCTAGAGACATTTTTCTGCCCCAAAAATCTTCGTGCGTCATATTACCAAATGCAGCGTTAGTTGCTGTTTCTATACGCTCTACACTATTAAACAAACCGTCTGGAGACAGTTGGCTTACGGGGTCTTCTTCTAAATCTGAACATCCAAAAACGGATAATCCTATTAATAACAATATGTGTTTATATGTTTTCATTTTATCTCTTTTTCTGTTAAAATTTTAAATTCACACCAAAGGTTACAGATCTAACTGTTGGGTAATTTCCAAAGTCGAATCCTTGGGTTGTACTTGCTGCTGTAGCATTGCTTTGCCCAACAACACCAAAACTTACTTCTGGGTCTAAACCCGAATAATCGGTAAAGGTTAATAGGTTTTGTCCGCTTACAGATACTCTGGCGCTTTGCAGACCTATTTTTTCCGCCACTTCTGATGGCAATGTATACCCAAAGGCCAAGTTTTTTAACCTTACATAAGTACCATCTTCTACAAAACGCGATGTAATTTCTTTAGATCTATTTGCTACGCGGGGTATATTTGTGTCTGTGTTTGTTGGTGTCCATGCGTTTAGTATTTCTCGTCTGGCATTAGAGTCTCCGTTAAATAAAAGTACGTTTGTAAGATTCATAATATCGCCTCCAAACACACCTTGAAAAAAGAAATTTAAATCGAAATTCTTATAGGTAAAACTGTTTGTAATCCCTATTGTCCAGTCTGGGTTTGGATCTCCTATTATTTGTTGATCGTTCGAATTTATTTGCCCATCTCTTACACCATCTGCATCTGGCACATCTGTAAATAACTGGTCTCCTGGTGCTATGTTTTCTCCTGTAAGTACAGCTGTACCTTCAGGAAGCGCTCCACCTTGATAAACACCTCTATATTCGAAGCCCCAAAATTGCCCAATAGGCTCTCCTTCTCTTAATATGTGGGTATTATCGTTTACATTAAAAAATGCTGGCGCTGCACTGGGCGGAAAAAAATCTTCCCCATCAAGTAGAGTCACAAACTCATTTTTATTGGTTGCCCAGTTAATATCTGTTGTCCATGTAAAGTCTTTGGTACTTATGTTTCTGGTATTTATTGTAATTTCAAACCCCCTGTTGTTTACTTCTCCAACATTTCTAAGACTTCTAGCATCTAGAAAGCCTAAAAACTCTGGTTGACTTGCATCTTCCATGATAAGATCTTTTGTATCTATGTTGTAATAATCCAAAGACAGCGCTATTCTGTTATTAAAAAACCCTAAATCTATCCCTACGTTTGTTTGAAATGAGGTTTCCCATTTTAAATTAGGATTGGCTATACGCTCTGGCAAAACGTTAGCGACATTACCGCCTGCTAACGGCGTAAAAACAGAACTAAATGTTGCTAAAGATTGGTAGGGTGCTATGGCTTGGTTTCCTGTTACACCGTAACTTAGTCTCAGCTTTAAATTAGAGATTTTGTCATTGTTTTTCAAAAATTCTTCATTAGAAATCCGCCATGCCAATGCTCCAGATGGAAATAAAGCGTATTTCTCGTTTTCAGCAAAGTTGGAGGCACCATCTCTTCTTAAGGTTGCCGTTACTAAATATTTATCATCATAATCATAATTTAATCGTCCGAATTGAGATTGAATTTCAGACTCTGATAAATTGGATTCTGGCCTTATTGGATTTACGCCTTGCCCTAAATTATGAAACGAAAACGAGTCTGAAACAAATCCTTCTGCACCTGTAGCAAAGGTCTGGTTTGTATTTTTTTGATAAGAATATCCTCCCAACAACGTTAAATCGCCTTTACCTAACTCCAGTTTATAGGTTAAATAATTCTCGCTTAAAACATTTGTTCGTTTTAAGTTTCCAACTAGTGCCCTTCCTCCTGGATCGCCTCCAGCTGTAGCTGTTAGAGTTGAAGGTCTATAATCTCCAGTAGTTTCGTTTAATGTGCTGTAACCAAAAGTTGTTTTAAACGTTAGGTTTTCTAAAATATCGTAATTTGCATAGAGGTTCGCCCTATAGTTATCTGTTTTTCTTTCGTTTATACCTTCTGTAGCTACGGCAAAAGGGTTATCAATATCTTCTCCTACAGAATTAAGTGTGTTTACGCCACTGGCGTCTTGAACGCCTAAATCTGGCGCAAACCTAAACACAGAAGACACCACATCGTCTCCTCCTCCTGTTATTCTTCCTCCTCTGGATTGTGTTGGTACACCGTCTCTGTTTCCTCGACTTCCAAAGACATTAATGCCCAATTTTAATTTATCTGTTACCTGTGCATCTACATTAGAGAGGAAGGACAAGCGTTCAAATTTAGAGTTTATAATTACCCCTTCTTGTTGAAAGTATGTTGCTGAGGCATAAAAATTCACCTTATCGCTTCCTCCTGAGAAAGAAAATTGATGGTTTTGCGTACTCCCTGTTCTATATACCAAATCTTGCCAATCTGTATTTGCTGGACCTTGCACGTATTCTGGGTTTAAAATACGTTGGTATGCTGCAAATTCGTCTGCATTTAATAAATCTAATTTGTTTGTGGTGTTTTGTAAAGCGTAGTTAGAGTTTACTTCTACAGTCAAGGCTCCTTTTCTTCCTTTTTTAGTAGTTACTAGTATTACACCATTAGCACCTCTAGAACCGTATATGGCTGTGGCAGATGCATCTTTAAGCACTTCCATAGACTGGATGTCGTTAGGCTGTGGCATAACAGCTCCTACAAAGCCATCTACAACTATAAGTGGTGCACTGCTGGCACTTATAGAGGTGTTTCCGCGTATTTGAATGCTTATAGGTGCTCCTGGTTCGCCTCCGTTATTGGACTGTACAACAACCCCTGCTGCTCTTCCTTGAAGGGCTTGTTCTGCATTTAGTACTGGAAATGCATTTAATTCTTCAGATTTTACCGAAGATACTGCTCCTGTAATATCGCTTTTCTTTCTAGCACCATACCCAACTACCACAACCTCATCTAGAGCTGCAAGATCTTCTTCCAGTACGGCATTTATTGTTTTGGATGTACGCCCTACTACTATTTCTTGTGTTGCATAGCCCACATAGCTAAATACAAGCACTTTATTTTCCCCTTCTAAAGTTATGGTGTAATTGCCATCAAAATCTGTAGAAGCGCCCTTATTAGAGCCCTTAACTACCACATTTACACCTGGAAGCGCTAAGCCGTCTTCCTTTGATGTTACTTGCCCCGTTATCGTTTTACTTTGTGCGGTAATTTCTGCGACAAAACAAAGACTTAACATAAGGAAAAGCACCCCTCTTAATTGTTTAGTTTTTTTCATCTGTTTAGTTTAGTTATACAATAGTATTCGTTAATTCAGATAGATCATAATCAAACCTAAAGACACTATAATCGTTATGAGTATAGCTTCTACATATTTCGTGTTGAATTTGATTTTTTTCATCTGATATAAATGTATAAGAAATAGCTTTTGCTGAAGTACAAATGAGGTACAATATAGTTCAGATGCCTATAAGTCAAACACTTAAAACATCACGAATCAGTTTTTTCAGAAAATTGATTTGCGTATTGAGAAGGTGTTTGTCCTATTTTCTTCTGAAAACATTTGCTAAAATACTTGGGGTTTTTAAATCCTACCTGATAGCTTACTTGAGATATATTCAATTTGCCCTGTTCTAATAATTGAACGGCTTTTTTCATTCTAAAATGCAGTATAAATTCGTTTGGTGTTAAACCAGACCATGCTTTTATTTTTGTAAACAGCATGGTTCTACTTACGCCTAACTCTGAGCAGAAATAAGGAATATCGAATTGCTCGTTAGCTATGTGCTTTTTAACCAATTCTAGAGCTTTTTTATACAATTTTTCATCGTAGGAAGACATTAATACTTCTTCGGCATCCAAACCATCACTTGCTCTAAATTTTTGCTTTAATTTTTCCCTGCTTTGCAATAAATTTTTAACGCGTAGTTTAAATTCTTTAACATTGAAGGGTTTGCTAATATAATCGTCTGCACCACGTTCTAGCCCTTCTAATTTAAATATCAAAGCAGATCTTGATGTTAGCAAAACAATTGGAATATGGCTTGTTTTTAAGTCTCCTTTTATTGCTGCACACAATTCTGTCCCCGTCATTTCTGGCATTATAACATCACTTATAATTAAATCTAGTGGTTCTCTCTTTGCTATATTAAAGGCAATACTGCCATTTTCTGCCTCCAGTACATTGTAATTTAGCTCAAGTAAGCCCTTAATAAATTTACGCAGATCTTTATTATCTTCTACTAGTAGCAAGGTGGGCTTGTCTTCGTCTTTAATCTCTGCCATATTTTCTTCTAGTGGAAGTGTAACAGCTTCTGGCTGGGAGACATATTGGGAAAGATCGTCGCTAAATTTAAAATCGCTTAAAATTTCGGAAGGTTTTAGATGCGATTTTCCTAAGGCCAAACTTACCGAAAATACAGAGCCTTTTCCTTCTGCATTTGCCCTATAATTTAGTTTACCCTTGTGTAATTCTACTATATTTTTTGCAATAGACAAGCCAATACCTGTACCCTTATTGTATTGGTTATCTGGTTTATTATTAACAGATAATTCGAAAAAGCGCTCAAATATTTTATCTCTGTATTCTTCTGAAACGCCTACTCCAGAGTCACTTACTTCTACAACAACTTCTGTGCTATTTTTTTTAATGCTTATAGTTATAGTACCGCCTTTTGGTGTGTATCTAAACGCATTAGATATTAAATTATAGAAAACGCGTTCCAGTTTGTTACGGTCGTAATAGACTAATATATGCTCAAAAGCACTTTCAAATTCAAAATTGTATGCTCCATTTTTAGCAAACTCAGTAAAGGAAAGGTATATTTCTCTTAAAAACTTTACGATGTTGCCTTCTGCTGCTTCTAATTTAAAAAGGTTACTTTCAAATTTTCTAAAGTCCATTAATCTATTAATTAAATGTAACAAGTGGTTTGCACTATTCTCTATAACTAATAGCTTTTTGTAGATGGCGCTGCTTCCTTTATACTCCTCTATAATTTGATGAAGGGGGCCTAATATAAGTGCTAGAGGGGTTCTAAATTCGTGTGAAATATTTGTAAAAAACTGCAATTTTGTCTTGTTGAGTTCTTTTGAGCGCTCTGTTTCTATGTGTTCTAGATTTAGCTCGTGTTTTAGTGCTGCTTTAGATTTTAAAATTGTTATTAAAAAATGTAGTGCTGTTAGTATTAAAAATCCATAAATGGTAAAAGCCCACCACGTGCGCCACGGTGCTGGTGCTACTTTAATTTGTAATGTGGTTGTTTTAGCATTCCAAATACCGTCTCCATTGGCCCCCTTTACCTCAAACTTGTAGTTGCCTGGTTTTTGTATGGTATAGGCTGCAAGGCCTGTCGATGTAACGTTCCATTCGTTTTCAAGCCCTTTAAGCCTGTATTTATAGCTATTATTACTAGAATTGATGTAACTGGGTATTGCAAAAGAAATACTAAAATTGCCTTGGTTGTAGTCCAAATCGATGGCTTTTGTAAAAGGCAAGCTTAGCCCTTTTAATTTGGGGCTGGTACTTTCACTTTCTTTAAGCTCGCTATTCTTAATGGCAAAATCTGTTAAAATAACAGCTGGTACGTGGGTATTTGTCTTTAGCTTATTAACATCGAAATAGGTAACCCCCAAAGGGCCTCCAAAATAAAATTTGGCAGCCCCTATTTTTAAACAGGCATTATTATTAAATTCATTACCAATTAAGCCTTCTTTTTGGTTGAATAATTTCGTGTGCTTCTGTCTGGTGTCAAACTTTAGGATTCCTAGGTTTGTACCCATCCATAAACACTGTTTATTGTCTTCCAGAATACTGTTTACTACTGGAACTTGTGCATCTTTTAACGCGAGGTTTACTGCTTTAAAAGCATCTCGATTGTAAACGTATAACCCTTTAGATTTGGTACCTACCCATATGGTGTTTGCCTGGTCTTCGTAAACAGTTAATATATCGTCGCCATACTGTACTGCTTTATTGTAGAAAAAATGAGAAATTGCTCCTGATGTTGTTATTTTATTCAAGCCTTTTTCGGTACCTACCCAAACATTATGCTTGCTATCTATACAAATTGCACGTATTAAATTACTTGATAATGCATTAGTTTTAGTTTCTGAATATTGAAATATTTCAATATTTTGCGTTATTGTATCGTACTTTAAAACACCTTTTCCAAAGGTACCTATCCATATCGTATGAGAGGATACATCTTCTTTTATGGCATAGACACCTGTTGCTTTTAAACATTGAATTAATGTATCTGGCAGAGTCTCTGTTTTTAAAATTCCTGTTTTTAAATCGTAAAGTTCTATCCCGTTTTTAAACGTTCCTATCCACAATTCATCTTTATGCGAACGCATTAACGCCTTTATATTGTCATCTTTAATTTTAGAATTGCCAGTATGTAGATAACTGTAATTTCCTGTGTTTTTATTTAGAAGATTAAGCCCTCCGCCTTCTGTTCCAAAAAAAACACTATTTCTATATGTGGCTATAGAGCTTACTACGTTATAATTTAAGCCTTTACCTTTTCTGTTTTCTGATAGTGTTCTAAAATTTCCATTAGATTTATCCCAAATATTAACACCACCATAATACGTCCCTATCCATATCGTGCCTTTATCGTCTTTAAACAACGATTTAATCGAGTTTTTACTCAGGCTATTTTTTGTATCTAAATCTGATTTTAATGCTAACACATGCCGCTTTTTATCTATTACAAATAAGCCGTTATAAGTGCCTGCCCAGAGCTTACCATCTGCGCCAAATAACAGGCGTCTTACATTCTTGTTATCCATAACCTCTGCATTTTTTAAGACATAAGGTGTATACGTTTTAGTTTGTGGTGTTAAGGCTAGTATGCCTTTGGTTTGTGTTGCTATTAAAATAACGTTATTATTGGCTTCGATAAGGTCTTGTATATAAAGGCTTTCTTGGGTATTCACCACTTCAAATTGTGGGTTTAATACTGTTTTAGATCTTAATACATTTTTAGGTGTCCCGAGATACAATGCGCCGTTTTGTGCTTCCAAAATAGACGTTATGTGTACGCCAACCTCTTCTCCTAGTTCTACTTTATTTAAATAGTTGGTAAATGTATTTGTTGTTTTATCGTAAATAGAAAGTCCTTCTTTAGTACCAATACAAATGTTATCGTTTGAAAGCACTTTTAGCGTCCAAACAACGTTATTCGATAACGAATTATCGTCTTGGGTATGGAAATACCTTGTAAACGTATTGGTTTTTGGATTGTATTTGTTAAGCCCATTATAAGTACCTATCCAAAGGTAGCCCTCTGCATCTTCTTGAATAGCTAAAATATCGTTATTACTGATGGTTTTAGGGTTGTCTGGCTCACTTCTATATATCGTTATTTTCGTGCCATCATACTTATTTAAACCGTCTCTTGTGCCCATCCATATCTGCCCGAGTTTATCTTGATGAATGGCAATAACAGAACTTTGAGACAAACCTTCTTTACTTGTAAGATGATTAAATACATAGGGATTTTGCTGAGCATGCCCAAAACAACTTAGAATTACAACAAAAACAATGCTAAAGATTTTTCTCATTTAAAACATATAATTACTTACTAATTTAACTATAATATTGCGTTTAAGAGGAAGCTTTTCTCTTCTTTTAAAGAGAACTCTAATTTCTTGGGTTTACAATTGCACTTGCAAGTGGTCTTCTAAATTGTTTTACTTTACAGAAAATCATGGCTCTGTAATATCGAAGTGATTTAAACTTTTTTCAAGATGAAAATAACCGTAAACACTAAATTTATAATTGTTTTTCTCTCAAACAAACACCCTTAAATTCCATATATAATTGATAATTAGAAATATAAGCATTTTACATTTAATACTGTTTTTTGTAATTGTATAGGGTATTCGCTATAGGTATTTAAAATAAACAGATCGAATTATTTAAATGAAATTTTTACGTTGAGCTAAGGTTTGAATCGAAACACCTTCATAGCGAAGAAAACTGCATGTTTTTTCATCATGTCGTCCATCCAATCACTTGATATTAAAAATGTAGAGGGTATACATTTTAGAAACACTGCAAATACCTGTAGAAAGCATTCCTGTCTTAAAAAATGTGAGAAATCAAAATTCTATACTAACGCTTATTTTGGTCAAGTACTTGATATTAGAGTAAAGTTTGAAAACGTTATTTTGAATTTTAGTGAAGATCGTGGTGGTATATGCATTGTAGTAGTTGTTTTTGGTTTAGTTGATCTTTCTAAGATACTATTCTTTTTTTACATTAAACAAAAACACCAAAATCTGTAAGATTTTGGTGTTTTTTGAACGCTAATGATACGTTAAATTGTAACTATACGATTTACAGATCGAATAATTCTGGTAAATACATCGATATGCTTGGAATATAGGTTATGAGTAATAGTACCACTACCATTATTAATAAAAATGGCAATAAAGGCTTTACAACCTGAGATACAGAAATATTTGCTATACCACTACCCACAAAGAGTATGGTGCCTACAGGAGGCGTACACAGACCTATGCATAAATTAAGAACCAAAACGATACCAAAATGTACAGGGTCCATCCCTAGTGCTGTAACTACAGGTAAAAATATAGGTGTAAAGATAAGTACTGCTGGCGTCATGTCCATAAATGTACCTATAATGAGTAACACCAAATTTATAACAAGAAATATTACAATTTTATTACTAAACTGCTCTAATAAAAAGTTACTGATAAGTGCTGGAATACCTTCAAAAGAAAATAACCACGACATGGCCATAGACGTACATATTAAAAACATAACGACGGCTGTTGTTTTCGCGCTAGTTAACAAAATCTCTGGAAAATCTTTTGTGGAAATATCACCGTAAATCAAGGCTAAAACACCAGCGTATAATACGGCAATGGCAGAAGCTTCGGTTGCAGTAAAAACACCGGCAACGATACCTCCAACAACAATAACCAATAATAATAAGCTAAAAAATGCTTTTCTAAAATAGGTCCAAATTAAAGACAATGGGGCACGTTCGCCTTTTGCAAACTTTCGTGTTATAGCTACAAAAGCAATGTATGCAATAATGGCTACACCTAATAAAATTCCTGGTAAATACCCTGCTATAAATAAGGCTGCTACAGAAGCTGTACCGCCACTTGCTAAGGCATAAACAATTAAGATATTACTTGGTGGAATTAGCAGTCCTGTTGTAGAAGATGTAATATTAATAGAGGCACTAAATGCTCGTGGCAAGCCTTCTTCTTCCATTCTATCGGTCATGATACTCCCTATCGCCGAGGTCGCAGCAATTGCAGATCCAGAAATGGCACCAAACAACATAGAGGCCAATACATTTACATAGGCTAAGCCTCCTGGTAAACTCGCGACTAAGGATTTTGCAAAATTTATTAAACGGTTGGCAATGCCTCCTCGTTTCATAATTTCACCTGCCAGTACAAAAAACGGAATGGCTAATAAGGCAAAACTGTCAATACCCGTGGTCATACGTTGGGCAATAGTGGTAATACCTGGTAATTTATCTATGTTTAATAATAAACTTATAGTTGTAGAAATTCCAATACTGTAAGCTACCGGTACCTTTAACATTAATAATGTAAAGAAACTGGCAAATAAAACGATTATACTTATGACTTCAATACTCATAGTTTAGTTTGTTAGTTTGTTTGCTTTAATTAGAGATACATGGTATAATGAAAACCACATGATTAACAGGCCGCTTATGGGCATAATAGCATAGATATAGCCTAAAGGAATGCGTAGTGTTCCTGAAAGCTGCCCTAAGTGTAATGTGGTATATACTAAGTTAAAACCTCCTATAACCATAACAACAAGTGCAAATAAGAACACACAGAGTTCAATAAAATATAGGGCGCGTTTTTGTCCAGATTCTGAAAATTTCTGATATAAGAAATCCATCGACAGGTGTTGACGTTTTGCATTTAAATAGGCTGCCCCCAATACAGAGAGCCATATTAGAGAAAAACGTGCTAATTCTTCTGTAAATGCAAAAGATTGGCCTAAAATATACCTTGAAAATACTTGCCCTAAAACATCAATGACGAGTAAACCAAAAATTGCAATAAGAATAATTTCCATAACTCTACATGCTTTATCGAAAAGAACGTTTGTTGCTTTCATACCTTATTTGTTTTTAATTTTAGTAACTATCTCATTCATTTCAGGTCGTTCTTTTAAAAAAGCTTCTAAAACCGATTTAGATTGTTCTTGAAACAATGATTTTTCTGGAATAATAACTTCTACACCTGCACTCTTGGCTTTAGCCATAGATGCTTCTACAGAGGCATTCCAAAATGCTTTTTGCGCTTGTGCCGATTCGTTAGCAGCATCTTGCACCCATGTTTGTTCTTGGGGCGTTAATTTATTCCAGTATTTTGTTCCTATTAGTAAAACATCTGGCACAGAAGAATGCTGATCTAGGGTATAATATTTACTCACCTCGTAATGGTTAGACGATACAAACGATGGTGGGTTATTTTCAGCACCATCTACAACACCTTGTTGTATGGCTGTATATAACTCTCCATAGGCCATTGGTGTAGCAGATCCCCCAAGGGCATTTACCATGTTAATCGCCATTTGATTATTCATAACACGTATCTTAAGGCCTTTTAAATCTTCTGGAGTTCTAATGGCTTTATTAGAGGTATAAAAGCTTCTACTTCCTGCATCGTAATAACACAGACCTCTCAACCAGAATTTACTTCCTTTTTCTAAAATAGACTTCCCTATTTCACCTTCTAAAACATCAAATTGATGTTGTTTGTTTCTAAATAAATACGGAATTCCAAACATGTGGTATTCTGGCACAAAGTTAGACAGGGTGGCTGCACTTACTTTTGTAATGGCTACACTTCCTATTTGAAGCAGCTCTAAGGCTTCTCGTTCTGACCCTAATTGGCCATCTGGAAAGATTTTGACATCTATTTTGCCTCCAGATTTTTTATACAGTGCTTTTTTAAACTCTAAAATCCCTTTGTGTACAGGATGGCCTTGAGGCAGCGTATGTGCCAAATAGAATGTTTTTGTATCGCTTTCTTTTTTACAAGACAGCATTACACAAACAAGCATACACGCTATAAGTATATGTTTCATAATATTCTGTGTTTATTTCATATTAAAACCAAAATAATTTTTGGCATTGTAGTAACAAATGTCTTGCACCATTTTCCCTAAAAAT
The DNA here is from genome assembly GCA_947489085.1 of uncultured Flavobacteriaceae bacterium. GTDB lineage: Bacteria > Bacteroidota > Bacteroidia > Flavobacteriales > Flavobacteriaceae > Jejuia. Next base: position 12,113 of record CANLCJ010000021.1, on the reverse strand, counting down.
TCAATATCATTAGGAATTAAACCTTGCTTTACATCTTCACCTATAAGGTTGCATAAAATGCGTCTAAAATATTCATGTCTAGGAAATGACAAGAAGCTTCTACTATCGGTTAACATGCCTACAAAACGGCTTAACAGCCCCATGTTAGACAAGCAATTAAGTTGCTTTTCCATACCATCTTTTTGGTCTAAAAACCACCAACCTGAGCCCCATTGCATTTTACCAGGTACATTAGCTTCACTATAATTCCCCATCATTGTTGCAAACACTTCGTTTTGAGATGGGTTTAAGTTATAACTGATTGTTTTGGCTAATTGACTAGAGCGGTCTAAGCTGTTAAACAATTTAGACATGGCTTTTGCTGCTGGGAAATCTCCAATAGAATCTACTCCGGCATCTAAACCAATTTGTTCTAATAATCGGCTATTGTTATTGCGAATAGCTCCAATATGAAATTGCTGTGTCCACCCTTTAGCATGGTACAATTTACAAAGTGTATTTAAAATACAAGATGCAAATTCTGTAGCTTCTTCTGAAGTAAGTACTGCACCAGAAAGTCGCTTTTTAAAAATAGCATCTACAGCTACTTCTGTAAATTCTGAAGCATAAATTTCTTCTAATCCATAGTCTGATAAACGACAACCTTGTTCATGAAAATAATCAATTCTAACTGCTATAGCTTCAACTAAGTCTTCTAAAGTAGCAATTGCTACCCCAGAACAAGCCGCTAATTTCCCGATATATTCTGGAAAACTGTCTTTCTCTACAAGCAATAAGGCATCTGGACGAAATGTTGGAAACACTTTCGTATAAATCCCCAAAGCTTTTATAGCTTTATGGTGCTCTAAACCATCTATAGGGTCGTCTGTTGTACACACCACCTCAACTTTTAAATGTTCTAACAGTTGTGCTGGCGTCTTATCTTCTAAGATGGTATTGATTTTATCGTAAATCGCATCTGCAGTAGAAGGTTGTAAGATTTCATCAATTCCAAAATAGCGTTTTAATTCTAAATGAGTCCAGTGAAATAAAGGGTTTCTTAAGGTATAAGGCACCGTTTCTGCCCACTTTAAAAACTTGTCTTTTTTAGAGGTATTAGCACCTGTAATATAAGATTCGTCTATACCATTGGCACGCATAGCACGCCATTTGTAATGGTCTCCATTTAACCAAGCATCTGTTATGTTTTTAACAGGCTTGTTGGCTGCTATTTGTTCTGGAGAAAGGTGATTATGATAATCAATTATAGGCAGATCTTTAGCATAGGTATGGTAAAGTGTTTCTGCGATATCAGACTGTAACACAAAATTGTCTGAAATAAAATGTGTTGCGTTCATAGTATGGTTTAGTTGATTGTAACAACTAAAGGATTATTTAATTTTGTTGCGAAAGATGCTAAGTACTCTTCCCATGCTGCTTTGGTTGTAAATTCGTTTGCTTTTTTCCATCCGAATCCTGCATAATAGACAGCTTTACCGTTTTCTACTTTAATTTGAGCAAATACGTTACTCTTATCTTTTAATGGCGTATCGTAAAGTACACCTGATATTAAATTACCGTTTGGTACTACAATGGCTGTTCCTAATTCGGAATCGTCGTGCGGCTCCCAATACGACACCCAACCAGAGGTTTTATTAATGGTATGCGTACCATCTTTTTCATGTAATGTTAAGCCTGCATGAATGGTATCTGTTCCAGATACTTCTATTTCAAAACGCGACAGGTTGCTTCCGTAATCTAAAGCAATGTGTTTGGTTTCAGAAATTGTTTTCCCATTAGCATCCCAATTGGCATACTCTAAAACAAAACTGGTTCTTAAAGGCCCTGTGGTTATGGTTTTCCATGCTGTAAAATTTTTAGACACATAATACGTTGTATCTGCTTTTACAGCAATACCACCAACACCTCTACTCACGCCCACATGAAAATTGTCTAAACCTTCACCTGTGTCTTTGTGATACGCTCCTTTTTCTGTTTCAGCTTTTTTATACCACTTGTTTATTATGGGATACTCCACACGTTTTAACCACGCATCAATACCACTAGACAGGGTGCCTCCTTTAACGCCTTCTTCTATCATTTGTTGTGCTACAGGCCCAAAAGTTCTAAAGCCTACTTTATTGTTTTCCCAAGCATAATCGTCTGTACGTTCTGGTACAAATCGAGAATAACAATATTCGGTAACTTTTGGTTGTTCTGAAGCTGGTACTTTTACCAAAGCATATGCTTTTGTTGCATTAGGCTCAAGTTCTGGTTGAAACAACAATACATCGGCAGTACCATCTTGATCTTCGTCGACCAATTGGGATACTAAAATGGCTTTTGTGGCTACATCTTGAACAGATAAATCGGCAATAGCATCTTCTGGACTTAACTTTAAGTCTGAAATCTTTACCTCTACTGTCTCAAGCTGGCGTGCACTATCTAAAGGATTTTTTATGCTAATAGTAGCCTTGGGTGGTGTGCCTTTACAGCTTGTAAAAAATGTTAAAGCAACCAAAGCGGTATAAAAAAGTGAATGTTTCATAGTTTAGTCTTCGTTAGATGGTTTTCCTATAGTTGCTAATATCCCACCGTCTACGTAAACGATATGTCCATTTACAAAGTCGCTGGCTTTAGACGCTAAGAATATTGCTGCACCTGCTAAATCGTCTGGGTCTCCCCATTTAGCTGCTGGTGTTCTATTTACAATAAAATCATTAAACGGGTGGCCATCTACACGTATTGGAGCGGTTTGCGATGTTGCAAAATACCCTGGACCAATACCATTTACTTGTATATTGTGCTTTGCCCATTCTGTAGCCATATTTTGAGTTAACATTTTTAACCCACCTTTGGCTGCGGCATAGGCACCTACGCTGTTACGACCAAGTTCACTCATCATAGAACAGATGTTAATGATTTTACCTGCTTTTCGTTCTATCATGCCTTTTACAACATGTTTAGAAACGATAAAAGGACTCACTAAATCTACGTCTATAACTTCTTTAAAATCGGCAACTTCCATCTCAACAAGCGGTGTTCTTTTTATAATCCCCGCATTGTTAATTAAAATATCTATAGTCCCCACTTCTGCTTCTATTTTAGAAATAGCAGTGCTTACTTCGGCTTCATTAGTTACATTAAACTTGTAACCATGAGCTGTAATGCCTTCACTTTTATACTGAGCAACAGCTTTGTCTATTTTCTCTTGAGACGAGTTTCCATTTACAATAATGGTTGCGCCTGCTAAACCTAAGCCTCTAGCCATAGACATGCCTAAGCCATGTGTACTGCCTGTAACTAAGGCTACTTTGCCTTTTACATCAAATAATGCTATACTCATACCTTATCGTAAATCTGTTATTTTAGCAACATCCATATCGCCGTAGTCTAAGTTTTCTCCTGCCATACCCCAAATAAAAGTATAGTTTGATGTTCCTGAACCAGAATGGATAGACCATGGTGGTGAAATTACCGCTTGATGGTTTTGCATCCATATATGACGTGTCTCTTGCGGTTGTCCCATAAAATGACATACGGCTTGGTCTTGAGGAATATCTAAGTAGTAATAGATTTCCATTCTACGATCATGTACATGCGCTGGCATGGTATTCCATACACTTCCTGTTTTAAGCTCTGTCATTCCCATTTGCAGTTGGCAGGTCTCTACAATACCCCCAATAATTTGTTGGTTTACTGTACGGTGATTTGCAGTCTCTAAAGACCCCAACTCTATCTTATTAGCTTCTGCTTTACTTACCTTTTTAGTTGGAAAATGTTGATGTGCTGGTGCAGAATTTAAATAAAATTTTGCAGGGTTTTTAGCATCATCACTTTTAAACACAACATTTTTAGCACCACTACCAATGTAAAGTGCATCTTTTAATGTAAGTGCATACGTTTCGCCATCTACCTCTACAGTACCATCACCGCCTACGTTTATAATACCTAACTCTCTGCGCTCTAAAAAATAACTAGACTTAAGAGGGTCTATAGTATCTAAGGCTACTGGACCTGCTACAGGAACGGCAGAACCTGCCATATATCTGTCGTAATGCGTGTATACCAAAACCAATTGGTCTTCTTGCATTAAGTTGTCTATTAAAAACTCATCTCGTAATTGTTGTGTATCGTAAGCCTTAACTGCCTGTGGACTTGACGCGTATCTTGTTTCGTAATGTGTACTCATGGCTAAAGTTATGTTAGTTTTATAGTGTATGTTTTAAACCGTATTCTAATCCTCTTAATTCTGCTAAACCTCTTAAACGGCCTATTCCAGAATAGCCTGGGTTGGTTTTTTTATGTAAATCGTCTAGCATTTGGTGTCCGTGATCTGGACGTACTGGTATTGCAAAATCTGCCATACCTGCTGCTTTTCGTCTTTTCTCTTCAATAAGAATTTCTTTTACAACAGCATACATGTCTACATCTCCATCTAAATGATCGGCTTCGTAAAAGTTTCCTTCTGCATCGCGTTTCGTACTACGCAAATGTAAGAAATGCGCACGATCTGCAAAACGTTTAAAAATCCCCACTAAATCATTGTCTTCTCTAACACCTAACGATCCTGTACAGAATGTAATTCCATTAGAACGATCTGGCACATTATCAAACAAATATGCATAATCTGCTTCTGTACTTACAACTCTTGGCAATCCTAAAATTGGATATGGTGGATCGTCTGGGTGGATACACATTAATACCTCATTTTGTGAGGCCACAGGTATAATTTCTTTTAAAAACGCTACTAAATTATCACGTAATGTTTGCGCATCTATGTCTTTATAAGTATCTAGAATCGTTTGAAACTGCTCTAAAGTATAGCCTTCTTCTGCGCCTGGTAAGCCTGCGATAATGTTATTTACCAGTTTTGTTTTTTCGTCTTCAGAAAGCCCGTCTACGTAAACTTTTGCTGCTTTTTGCTGCGCATCAGAGTAGGCCTCTTTTGCACCTGGTCGTTTTAATAAAAACAACTCAAACGCTGCAAATGCCGTTACATCAAAACGTAAGGCTTCCGATCCATCTTCTACTTTATATGCTAAATCTGTGCGTGTCCAATCTAAAACAGGCATAAAATTATAACATACAATAGTGATACCGCATTTTGCTAAATTGGCGATACTTTCTTTATACCTTTCTATGTAGGTTTTAAAATCGCCAGAACGGGTTTTTATATTTTCATGTACTGGAATACTTTCCACAACACTCCATGTTAAACCAGCGTTTTCAATAGTATGCTTTCGTTTTTGTATTTCTTCTACTGTCCATACTTCTCCGTTTGGGATATGGTGTAGTGCAGAGACAACGCCTGTTGCTCCTGCTTGTTTTACATCTGATAAAGATACTGGGTCGTTAGGCCCGTACCATCTCCATGTTTGTTCCATGTGTATAAATTATGTGTTAGTAAACGATTCCATAAGGGCTGTAACACATACGCCTGCCTCTACTGGGCATGGGTTGTCGCGTTTTCCTAGGAAATAATTTACGGTTTCTTGTATTAAAGGTTGTTGTATGTTTTCTGGATTCTCGAAATTAAAAACTGATACGTTTTCTTCTACATTCAAAGTCAATTCTTCTTCGTAAAAAGAAAATGCGAGTGTTCCTTTTTCGCCATAAATAACGCATTTATCTTCTTGAAGGTATTTGGGAATTGCAAAAGACCAAATGCCTCTAAATTGTACGCCATTTTCAAAATTAATGATACCATTAACAGTATCGTCTACGCTGTTAATTCCTGATTGATTTACCGCTATCCCCTTTGCGGTGTGGTATGCTCCAAAAAAATGATGCATTAAATCGATTTGATGTGGTGCAATATCATGAAAATACCCGCCTCCTGAAACGGCTTCATCTAATCGCCATGTGGCTTTAGAATTAAAGTCGAAAGGTTGTAAAAAGGTAATATCTGCATATTTTACAGCTCCAATGGCACCAGAATCTAAAAGGTCTTTTACTTTGAGGTAAATGGGTAAAAAACGTCTGTAATGCGCCACAACCAATTTTTGCGAACTGGCATTAACAGCTGTTTCTAATGCTGCTGCTTCTATGTTAGATAACACCATAGGCTTTTCGATATACACATCTTTTCCTGCTTGTAAAGCTTGTAATGCGTAAACTAAATGTGTAGAGGGTGGTGTTGCAATATAAACGGCGTTTATAGCCTCATTTTCAAGAAGTGCGTTAGCATCGTTATACCACAAAGGTACGTTGTGTCGCTTTGCAAAATCTTCTGCTAAGTTGGCATCTCTTCGCATCACGGCCAATAGCTCTGAATGCTCACATTTTTGAAAAGCAGGACCACTTTTAACCTCTGCTACGTCGCCGCAACCTATAATTCCCCAAGTGATAGTAGGTGTTCCCAAATCAATACAATATTTACATGTTAAACACCACTATATGCGCTAAAACCACCATCTATTGGCACTACAACGCCTGTTACGAAAGATGCCCCTTCGCCACACAACCATAATGTTGTACCTACTAAATCTTCTGGTTCTCCAAATTTACCCATTGGGGTTTGGTCTATAATTTGGTTACCACGAGGTGTTAAACTTCCATCTGTATTGGTTAATAAGGTTCTGTTTTGTTCTGTTAAAAAGAAACCTGGTGCTAATGCGTTTACACGAATACCAACTTTTGAAAAGTGTACAGCTAACCATTGTGTAAAATTAGATACTGCTGCTTTCGCACCACTGTATGCTGGTATTTTTGTTAATGGTGTAAATGCATTCATAGAAGATACATTTAAAATGCTACAGCCTTCTCTACCTACCATGTCTTCGGCAAAAACTTGAGTTGGCAATAATGTTCCTATAAAGTTTAAATTGAATACAAACTGAATGCCTGTAGGGTCTAAATCGAAAAAAGTTTTAAAACCTTCCGTTTTATCTAAAAGATCTTTGGCTTCTAAAAATGGGTTACTCGTTGTGCCTAGCGGGTGGTTTCCTCCTGCTCCGTTTAATAAAATATCACATTTTCCAAAAGCTGCATTTACTTCTTCTTTTGCAGCGACTAAAGACTCTTTTTCTAAAACATTAGCTTTAACGCCAATAGCAGTTCCTCCTGCTTCATTAATTTTATTTGCTGCTGCTATTGCGGCGTCTTTATTTAAATCTAATAAAGCGATCTTGTGTCCCTCTTTTGCTAAAGCTTCTGCTAGCGTGCTACATAGTACGCCTCCTGCACCTGTAACTACAATTGTTTTACTCATCAATACCTCGTATTTATTATTAGTAATCTTTAATTTATGTTTTCAATAAAATCATCTTAAAACTATTGTAAATAAAACAAAAACAATAGTTTACAAAAGCATATTGCTTTAAAAATATACTTTTATATGCTCCCTTTGTACAAAAAGTATCTTTAGATTTTAAGATCTATACTCGTTGTTGTGATTATTAGGTTTAGTTTACAGCATAAAATGAATGGCAATATATCGCTATTCTCTTCTCTTCGAACTACAAACAAATATAGATAAGACACCTTCTTGAGCTGTCCTGCTCTATCCTGAGTTTAGACAAAAGTAAACTTTTCAATAAAAGTATTAAACCTATCAAATAAATAATTTAAGCGAAGTTATCTACAAATTTTAAACATTGTATTAGCAATTATAAAGAATCTCGTAGTATTAATTTTGTTGTTAAATACTTTCTTACCGGCTCAGTAGACGTTATAAAATCTGCTGCTCGTTTTCCAAACTCTGTAAAATCTACTGATATTACAGAGATGCCTTTATGCGTAAATTCTTTTAAAGGCGTATCGTTATAAGACAGTACCCCAACGTCTTTACCTAATTCGTAATTATAAGTGCGGCAAGCTCTAAGCAGTTTGTAAAGCATGCGGTCGTTTACTGTAATATAGGCATTGTGTTTATTTACGTGGAAAGATTCTGAGGTTTCGCAAATTTCGTAATTAAGATCGTGTGTTTTACAAAACTTAACAAAGTATTCTACACTTTCGTAGGGATGATGTGTATATGAGGGATACACGAAAACTAAATTTTTGTATTTTTTAAAGTAATATAAACCTTCTTCTAAGCAATTGCTAAAAGACTTACCAAAATCTTGAAATACGAAATTCTCTAGTTTATTAAGATTGGCTTTCCAATCTATTAACAACAATCTGCTTTTATCTATTTGAGATAAGGCTTCTACCACTTCTGGGTGATCGAACCCCATAACAACGTATTTAAAATATTTGCCATTATCGACATCCAACATCGACTTGAAATTTTTAACATTATGGTGGTGAAACTGTAAATCTACCGTAATATTATCTGGAAGGCTATTAACAAACGAATGGTAAAACACCTCTTTATAAGCTTTAAATGTACTTATTAGGAGAAGTATTCTCTTGTTACTTTCAGATATGTAATATCCTTTGTTTGGCGTAGATTTTATTAACCCCTCTTTTTTTAGCAAGCTATAGGCCTTATACACTGTGTCTCGTGAAATTTTATAGTCCTTACTAAATTCATTTATAGACGGAATGCTATCCCCAGACTTGTGTGCATTTATCTCTATCGATTCTTTAAAGGCATTTACAATGCGCTTGTATTTTGGGATGCTATTGCTCTCTATATCCGTGAGGATAATTCTAGTATCAATCATATAGTTTAAAAAAAATCACAACTCTAATTATTGTTCTTTAGCGGTGCTGTAATTTTATAAGAGACCCACCTAAAGACTTAATAATTGTGTAATTCTAGCTTGTTAGTTCTCTCAAATAAAAAATTTTTTTTATTAAAAAGTATCCTGCACTGTCCGCAAGCACATTATAACATTAAAAAAACACACAAACACATATCTAAACAAAACACACTGAATACAAGCTATTTACAGCTTTATATGTTCTCAAAAAATACGTTATCATTTTTACAAAACCCTTGAAACCTGAGAAAATACCAGAGCATAATCTTACTTTTTATAACACATAATTGAGGTTTTAAGTTTTATTGTGTAGAAAAAATATTAGGCTTTAAATAAGAAAGCCAGTGGGTAAACTCGTGTAACAATTAGAATTTTACTTCCTGAAGAAAACTGAGATATAACTGGCAATACGTCAGTCGTAATTTTGTGGTTTTTGGAGCTATTTATTTTACAATACCCTCTGGCTTGTAATGTTTCGTTAGGGTTGGTATGAAAACAATGTGGTAATTACATTTGTAATACACATGTGTTAATTTTCTATATTTACTCATCTGAAAAGTTTTAGACGAGCAAAGCTAAATATTGGCAAAGCTGGACTACCTAGTAAATTTGGTATAAATTGTTAAGCGACTTTTCTATAGTTATTGATTTTAATTTCTAATTCTTTTTCAGCAGGAGTTTTGTAGTCAAGTGAGGAATGTAACCTTTGATAATTATACCAATTTACATACTTTCCAATCAAACACATACTTTTTTATTATTATTACTTTTGTTTTAGCGATTAAACCGCTATTATTTTTATACATTGTTGCCAATAGTGTGTTTCTCACTGACACCTTCTGTATCTCCCTTTTATTTCTACAATACCATTTAGTCCCAATATTCCATAGGATTTTATAGCTTTTTCTCCTTTAAGCATTTTTAACTTTTGAATTTTGAATTTTTTCTTATCCAAAATATCTTTTAAGACTATTGAATCCTTTTCAGATTTTAAAATTTTTCCATCTACCAAGTATATAATCTGATTCCCAAAAATACTATCCACAACAGTTTTATTGAAATATGGTCTTTCAGTTTCTACATGAACTATAAGATTTTTTGATTTTATATAAAAACGAGTGTTCACAAATTTAGACACCAATTTATCATTATTTAATTTAATTCCTTTTGTCTGGTCAACATCTTTTTCTTCTCCAAGAATACATATTGTATCTTTCGTTATCTTACTAATAAAGTTGATGTTTTTTTCAGGAAACAACCCTTTCGAATACACTTTTAATAACACTCTACTATTTTCAATAAATAAAGAATGTTCAGGAAGTGATTCATCTGAATATGTAGTATATGTATTTTTAATAAAGCTTTCTTGAGATAAACCCAAAAATGAATTTAATATCAAACAAATAAGTATACTTTTTTTAATATTTAACATAAATAAAAGGGGTGTCTTTAATAAATACTTTTACAAAATCAATATATGGTTCATTTTTGTCTAGTTTGTCAATACCTAAACCTGTAATAAAATTACTTCTCTGTCTATTTCCTTTTTTAATACTACCAAGAGAAGAATGTACATCTAAACTCTTTCTTGATATTGAACTATATAGAGAACCACTACCCAAAGAGTCTTCTACTCTTACTATAACATCAGCAGTGATTTTCTTCATTTTCTTAATCTCTAATGTTCCTAACCCTAGTCCATTTTTGATTTTACCACTTTTTAGTTGATTTAGCATTTCTTCTTCTGTCATTACTACCCGAAGCTTTAAAACTCCGTCATAAGCATATTGACGTTTATATGTCTCTACTTCATCTCCTAAGTCATATAACAATCCAGGTAAATTTTCGGGCTCACCACTTACTTTGATGAAGTCTATTTTACCAGTTTCAAATTGAAACGCGTGTTTTAACTCGTTCAATAAACTACCCAAAGTACTGTCATAAAAAACAATTCCTTTATCGGCTACGTCCTCGTACGAAAAATCAGGGGTATCCGAAACTCTAAACTCATATTCGGTTTGAGAACGCTCGATAAGCTTTATTTCTTCTAAGGCTTCTTTTAACTCCTTTATCCTAGCTTCTAAATCTTTCTTTTTAGCTCCTTTTGATTTTTCTATATGTATATTGAGGGTATTGATTTTTTGTTTAAGTCGTCTTTTAAGTTCTTCTAATTTCGTTTTGCTTCTAGGCTCTATTTTATCAACTATTCCACTACTTTCATAACTATCTAATCTACTTTGTAGTAGTTGTAATTGACTTCCTAAACTACCTGACGAACCAGAAAATAAGGCAGAACTTATATTGTTTTTAAACTCTTGAATTATACTCATCTTTAATTTGTTTACATTATTGGCAACGTTCAGGCTATATTATTTCTAATTCGATTAGTTCTATTGTTGTTACTCCATTTTCAATTTTTTTAGATGTTTTTAGGGTATATTCTTTATTGTTAAAAGCATAAATCTCTATAGTTGTGCAAGAGGCTCCACAAGCACCACCAAATTCTATAGTTTTATCTTCTTTATTAATTTTATATGAAGACCTACTACCAACATTAATAATATTAGTGAATTGGTTTCTTTCTTTAGAATTACCAATATAAATATGTTCTTTTGTTTTTTTTAATATTTTTTTTGGCTCTAATGAATTATAGTCAAGTATTCGAAATCCTCTTCTCATATAAGTAGGTTCTCCTAATTCAATTAATAGTTCATCTTTACCATCATAGTCAAAATCCTCAAATTTAATATATGAGTTAATATCTGAAGATTCTATTTCTACTATTTCAATTAGAACTTTTCTTTCTTTATCTGTTCTATTATTCTTAATTAGTAAAAACCCTTCAAGAGCTTCTCTTTCTTCGTCTACTTTTATAAATGTAAATGTAAAGTCTCTTATTATTTTTGAATTTTTAGGAATAGTTTTTTCTTCCGTGTTAACTTCTTCTTTCGTTAAAATATTATTATTTTGACTAATTAGCTTATCAGAAGTTAGTAATGTAAAATCTTTTGCTGAATTTCTCTCTGGATTGTTCCAAATTCCACTTATTTTGTTCTCATTTATGAGTTTTCCATTCCAAAGACCAGTTTGTTTACCATTTTGGTTAAACTCTTTTAATGATAGTATACTATCTTTTGAAAGAGTTCCTTTAATTTTAATATTAGCACCAATTTTATCGTAATAGTAAGTGCCTTCTATCTCTCCGTTAACAGAATTTAATTCCATATTTAAAGGATATTTATTATCTATTTTTCCTGTAAATGATTTAGTAAAGTTTAAATTCAATTTTGATTCGTTCTTATTACAAGAAATTATAATTAGACTAATTAGAACTAATTGAGTATTTTTTCAGATTCATATTTTATTTTAATTTTTGCTAACATAGATATATGTACAATTTAACATACTATAATTCCCCCTTTGTTTAGGACAATTTAGCAGTCTATTTAAGTTCAAATATCTAATTTTATGCTGCTATATTTA
>CANLCJ010000020.1 GCA_947489085.1 uncultured Flavobacteriaceae bacterium | reverse complement strand
ATGTAAAATTCTTCCTCTACAGACTAACTAAATTATATGCCTAATTTTATGACTTCCCCAAAAATATGGCTTGATCCATTATTCTATTCTCTTTATTTCTTTTTGGATTACCGTGATTATATTCTCAGGTATCTCTAATTCCGTAGCAACCTCCATCCATCTTGGAATCAACGCCTGCACACACTCAATAATTCCTTTGGGATTTTTAATAACAAACTCTTCTGCAATTGTAAGCAAATCTTTTATGATTATCTCGGTACGCTTTCCATTAATGGACAAAGCTCGTGAGGTAGTTTTAAATGTAAATAGCGGGTTGAGTGCATAGGTCAAATCATAAGCGGGGCCTAAATTCCATTTGTTTTCTTCTTTGTTATAGATAAAACTGTGGTTTTTTAAATGGTCATCTACATTTTTAAATACAATATTAAATACCATACGCTTAAAAAGCTGTTGTAAATCTTTATGTGGAACTTCTAATCCTAAGGCCACCTTGAAAACATTCTCATAGGACGAGTTTTCTGGTTGACTTTTGAAGTCCCAACCCGTTAAGCCTGTTACGGTTAATACGTGCTGTTTTTCTCCGTGTTGTCTATCATATCTAAGTGTGGCGAAGTGCTTATTTTCTATTAGCTTAGATGGCATCATATCAATACCTGCTTCTTGCGCTAGCAAATAATAGGCATATTCTACTTTTTCTTTGTTATAGCCATCGCTATCATCAAGGTGTAGCTTTACTAGATAGTGATTGTAGTCCTCACTTGTTTCTCTATCTCCAGCTACGATTTTACCAGTTTCTTTATGTTCAGATATTAAGATTTTAGGTCTAGCTCCTCCTGCTGAAGTTCCTATTTTGAAAACGTTAAGTAAAGACAATTCATCAAGAAATACACCAGATGTATCTTCTTTAAGTTTCAATACCTTTTCTAAAATGTTAATGATTTCATCGATGTTTATAGATCTGGCATTTGGTAGTTCTTTCACAGGTTTGTATTCCAAAGCGCCCATACCACGGTCAGCCACGTAAGCCAACTGTTCCAACGGTGTCACTTTTTGGATGCCTCTTGCTTTTAACCATTCTTGAAAAATGATATTTCCAAAGGTGTCTGGCAGGGAATCTGCAATCATTGGTGGCAAACCCTGAAATGTATCCTGTTGGTATTCTGTGAATACCTGCGCTGGTTTGTTACGTTTAAAAATAAACGGAAAGAGTTTTGAGTACTTGCCAGATTTCAAAAACTCAGGATTATATTGAAAAAAAGATTTACCCTGGTCTATATCATAACCTAATTTACCAATCTCTTGGCCAAAAGCAATTACATCTATGATTTTATCTCTAGCCATCTATTAATACAATGAAATGTTATTTTGATCAACACTAAACTTATCTATTTGATTGGCTATAGATTCTAGTAATCCAAAATGATTTGCTACTTTTAAAATAGTATCGAGTGTAGCATTTTTACCATTCTCGATGTTTTGAATGGTGGTGCTAGAAACATCAAGTACTTCCGCAAGTTCATCTCTAGAGAGCTCATTTGATTTACGAAGTGCCTTACACGCCTCGCCAATCTTGAGTTTTACATCTTTTATTGTAGTAATCTCCAACATATTATACCAATATAATGGTTAAATATAGGTATTTGAATCTATATTTACCATTATAATACCAAATATATTATTTTATAGTTTTTAATACCGTTTGGTTTTGAGCAAGCGCACTAAAGCAAAATATTATATTTATAATAATGCAGTAATAGCGTTTGAGTGTAGAATGTATTTTTCGATTCATACAGGAATTACAAAGGTAAGTAATGTTCCTTTGTGGGGTTTACTGTCGATTTCAAAGCTGCCTTTTAGGCGGCTTGCACGCGCTTTCATGTTGTCAAGTCCGATGCCTTTTGTGGTTTTCTATAGTTAAATAAAGACTTTAAACACATTGGCTACAATAAAATAGAATATCTAAGTAAGTTAAGTAAATTTTATTAATACTTTTTTAAGTGTTACTCATTTAACGGTATAATATTTCGCATGTTTACATTTGGTAAACCGTAAATGGTACAACAAAAAAACCCAAATTATACCATAGACACCTAATAGATCTTGCCGCATTATTAATGCCACAAGCAGGCTTTCTATCGCATAATTTGGGTTAGACCAAAGTTTTAAAACACTAAATAGTGTTTAGTTTTACTCTATGTTCAATACAAATGTTAAATCGAAATCTGTATCTCCATCTTCAGCTCCTGTAGTTGCCGATTTTAAATCTGGTTGGTGTTGTAATCTTACTCTAAAAGCACCTCCCATTGCAGCATCTGCAGTAGTCCACGTTGTAGATAATCCAACAGGGTTACCGTTCTCGTCTTCATCGTTATAATTAACAGGATCTGATGCTGTATCGATGTTTCCATTTCCTGTAGGGTTTGAGAATGCGCCTCCTGTAAAGCTGTAAAAAATTTGGTGTTCATCGTCTTCTTCTTCGATTTCTTCTACTATGTTTTCTACGTCGTCTGGATCTAAAGCATTTAAAATCTCATACGTTAATGTGTATTCTGTATTTGCACTAAGGGTAATTTCGTTTAAAATTCCTAGAGGATCTGACCCTTCCCCATCTGGATCTAGTGCAGATGCTCTAACTACAGTATTGTCTGTCGTATTGGTAAAAACAAGTGATACGTTGGTAATTACCTCTACTTCGTTTTCTTCATCTGGTGCAGCATCGTCGTCGTTGCTACAACTTACTACAGCTAGTGTAATACATAAAATTGCTAATAATCTTAAATTAAAAATTTGATTGATTGTTTTCATTGTGGTTTTCATCTTCGTTAATGTTTAAATGATTTAAAATTGTTATGAATAGTTATAGATTTACTTTAAGTGTTTTTAAAGTAATTTATGAGGTTAATATTGTCTGTTCTATTTTTTAGTACCATCTTAGTATGTTTCTAAAAATTGTAATTAAATGCAAATAGTATATTAATACCTGGCTCGTCGGCAAAATATCTTAAATCGTTAAGGTAATTACGATAGCTGGTATTTAATAGGTTCTGTGCTGTAATGCTACCGCTAAATTTGTTGTACTTAAATTGCCATGTGGCATCGAGTAAAAAATACCCGTCTGGTGCATCTATAAAATCAAAAATTTCAGAATTTGAGTTTATATTTGCCGAGCCGTCTACCAAACTTTCTATAGAAACTGTTCGTGGTGCTTGAAATTGTTTAAAGGTGTAGCTTGGTTTTAAAGTCCATTTGGAGGATTGGAATACCCAAAATTTTCCTTGATTCCATTTTAACTGAAAATTAGTAGCTATTGGCGCCTGTTCTATAAGTGGCTCGTTTTCTCCTATGTTTCTAGACCAAAGGTAGCTTAGACCATATGTGCTTGAAACTTGTTTATTTATTTGCTTTTTCCACGTGTAATCTAAACCCAGAAATAACGCATCTGCTTGGTTAAAGAAAAAATTAAATTGCGGCCCTCTTATCCCTCCCGATACATTTACAGGTTGGTCGAAAACATAATTTTCGATATAATGTGCATAGGCTGTTAAAACATGAGCGTTGCCATTTTTAGATGTTTTAAATTCGTTTGTGAGTTTGTAACCACGTTCTAATTCTACATCGCTTTCGTCTAGAAGTTGAACATCTCTCGTTGTTGGAGCACCTTCTGTAGTAAATCCAGAACGTAGCAAACCAAAAAGCGAACTAAACCCTTGCTGCCCAAAACTAAAAAGTTCTGCCACATTGGGCGTTCTAAAAGCAGAACCTATATTGGTTTTAAATTGGCTATTGTTACCAAGATGTACGGCATACCCCAGAGAGGCTGTAAAATTTGTAAATGTATAATTATCTCTAAATATATCTTGGTTGGGTTCTCTACCTCGAACATCATTGGTTTCAAAGTCGAATCGCACACCTGCTTCCAGCCTATTATTGTTAAACTTTACACTTTCTGTAGCGAAAACACTGTAACGTTCTGTATTGTAGTTAGGAATAAAAGGTGTGGTTTGTGTGCCTGGGTTATTGTCATTGTTCTGAGAAAAATAGTGTACGCCTACAATACCGTCCAATCCTTTCCAAACAGGGTGTTCCCATTCTAATTGATAATCGTAAGTAAGCAAATCTAAATCTATGATGGGCAGTTCTGCATTTCGTCTTACATCGAACTCTTCTCTTTTGTTAAGTTGCACGCCTGCTGTAAGTGTAAATTTGCCCTTGTTTTCGAGCCACCAATTTATTTCTCCTTTAACCAAATGGTGCTGTATTTCTTGGTTAGGTTCGTTAATATCGAAAGAAAAAGGATCTACTATAATTGGTCTATCTGAATTTATAGCCTGAATAACAGCTTGGGGACTATTTACAAAAGAAGCTCTTAAAAACGGCAAATTTTGATCGATAAAACTGTAATGTACTTTGAAATCCCAATTTTTGATATGGTATAAAGCTCCTAAACCAAAGGCTGTTTCTATTTTTCCTGTATTGGTAAGGTTGTATTCTGGTGCTCTACGGTCTCCTATTTTAGTATAACTTCCGTTTGCAAAATAACTCCATCTTTTACCTCCTTTACCGAACTCTAAATTTGTGTTTATACCTCTACCGTTAGTTTGAAAACCAGTCCCTAAATTGGCATACAAAGGCAAATCTAGTAGTAAAGGTGTGGGTTTTACTAGTATTACTCCACTTAAAGCTTCTGGACCGTATTTTACACCTGCAGCGCCCTTAATTACTGTTATGTTGTTGGCTGTACTAATATCAATTTCTGGTGCGTGTTCGTTACCCCAATTTTGAAAAGCGTGCTTTAAACCATTGTTTAACACAGAGATGCGATTGCCCGATAAACCATGTACAACGGGTAATTGCACGTTAACCCCTGCCGATGTATATGTTACGCCTTCTACCTCGGCTAACGAAGCTGCTAAAGATTGTGTGGGATTAGTTTTAAGTGCTGCTTTACCTATTGTGGTTTGAGATAGGGTTTCTGTGCCTTTTTCTTTACGGCTTTCTGCTTGTATAGTAACCGCTTCTAAACCTGTTAATTCTTGCGTTAGGTAAAAATGAGGATGCGCATCGTGTGCATCGTGCCCATGGCCATGCTCGCTAGTTAAGTTGGCATAACTTAAACACGAAATAACAAGTGTATATTCTTCTGGACATACGTCTTCTATCAAAAAGTTACCTTCGCTATTAGTTATAGCATACTTCTCCGTATTTTTTAAAATTACTGTGGCAAAAGGAATGGGCGCTTTAGATTCTTTATCTAAAACTTGCCCACTTATACAACAGCTACAATTTTGATTTTGAGCATTGTAAGATAATCCTAATAAGAAAAAACACAGGTATAAAAGCCCTCTTTTATTCATTATATAAAAATTGGTATTGAAAATCGTAAAATAGATGCAACACACGTTTTAAAATAGCAAGGTTATACTTAACTATTTACTGGTATTATAAAGGATTATTGAATTGAGTTTAGAATTGTGCTTCTATTTATCTTCACTTTAAACTTAACTCAATTTTCATACAACCACTTCAATTTTAAACTGTTACATCTATACAATGTATAGTTACCTAATCGAAGTAATACGTTATCCTTTTTTAATGAAATTATGTGTGGGTGTGCGTAGTAGCGTAACTTAAGAAAATATACTACTTAATGTTAGCAGCGCTATGATTGCTTCTAAACTGTAGAAGCAGTATTGCAGTTGTGATTACGCACAAAAAAGGGCTGGAGGCCCTCTTAAAGAGAATGATAATTGCTTGTGATTGTTAAAAAACGTATAATTTTTAACCTGCTTTTCTTTAACTGAACTTGCAATAAAAGCTTCTATAGCGTATTGACTTGTATAAAGATAATTAGTAAGGTTGAATTTACACAAATCGCAAGAATCGAAATCTACTTCGTGAAAATGGATCTCGTCTCCTCCTTTGCAAACTATATGTTTTGAGTGTTCTTTAGCATGCAATAATTTTATTACACTTGGTAGTAACAGCGTAAAAATGATGCTAAAAACGAATAATTTAGACAGAATATGTTTTCTAAATTGTATCATTCGTTAAGCAAACGTTTAAGTCCCAATCTACGAATCATTTTTTTCTCAAAATTCCAGAAGAATTCAAATTGTCCAAACAACCATCCAAAACATACTAGTAGAAATTGATACATGATAAATAATAGTACAATACGCACTACCCAATATCCTAATACCGTAAATGTTTCGGGAGTAATATTAAAAAACGCTAATATAGGTTTGCCTATTAGGGATGCTGTGGAACCTGTTACGGCAAAAACGATCAAAATGGCAGCTATCTGCCAATTCGATTCTATATTCCACCGTTTTTTTAATTTATCCACTTCTGCAATTTGCATGCAAAATTATTAAAAATAAATTAGATTCTAACTACAAAGGGCGCTAATCTTTGCTGGTACTTGAGTTGGAAGTAAATGAAATAGTTATAGAGTTGGTAATTTACATCGTAACCATAATCTGTATTTGGGTTGTAATCTATTTGCAACTCGTATAGCTCTGGGTTGAATTGACTTGGTAACCTAACGCGGCGGTTCCACTCTAGTGCATATATATTATTTCTACTTTCTAGAAAGCTTTGTGTGTAATAGCCTTCGGGACGGGCCGATGCTGCCAGCCAAGTATTAAAACCTGGTTCTATAACTAGTATTTCGTATTCCAATTTAGTGTTGGCTATACTTACAGTATCATTTTCAACAAGTGCGGTTTGCGCGTTACGCTCGGAAAAAGCTGTTTTGGGAGTATTGCAGCCGTAACTTGCTAATAAGATAAATATTAAAAGAATTATTGGTTTCATAATTTATTTGTTTTACAATTATGAGGCTAATATCTGGTTACTATTGTCCTTTTTAAAACCAAAATGCGTGAAAGGCTATTTTCGTTACGTAAACCGTAATTAATCATCTTAAATGTATTAAAAATACTTTAATTACATAAGCCCTGTTTGCTTTATAAATACATTTGACGCTTACAATAACAAATGCCCAATGTTTTATTACAAAAAATGCCAAATCTTTAAGATTTGGCATTTTTTGTAATAAGGTTTAATATTTGATTATTTACCAAAAAGACCTCCAAGCATACCTCCTATGCCTCCTCCGCTTTTATTACCGCCAAGAAGCATTCCTGCTACATCATCTACAACGCTACCATCGCCATCGGCATCTAATATAGATTCTAGGAAACTTTGCTCTTTTTGTGCTGAGCTTCCGCCTAACAAACCACCTAGTAAATTGCTTATATCTCCTTGAGAGCTTACATTATTTTGTCGTGTTTGCTTTCCTAAAAACCCCATTAATAATGGCGCTGCTGTTTTTAAAATACTACCTACTGCGCCTGCATCTACTCCTGCCTTTTGACCTATAACTTGCTCTACACCTTGGCGTTTTTGGCCCAATACGTGGCCTAGTATTTTATCGCCTTCATTTTTAACACTATCGTCTACACCTCCTCCAAAAAGGCCCCCTAGATTGTCTAAAATACCTCCATCGTGTTTTCCACCCAATGCACTCATAAGGCCTTGTGCGCCTTCTGGTGTTGCTGCATTACGTTGCATAGCTTTCATTAATACTGGTAGCGCCATAGTTAATACACTACTTGTTTTATTTTGATCGGTTCCTGTGGATCCTGCCACACCGCTTATAATTGTTTTACCTAGGTCACTGCTTAATAAATCTAAAATTCCAGACATAATTATATATTTTTTTAAATTAAATTTTCGGTAGGATAATGTACAAAAAAAGTCCTAACTTCTACAGTTAGGACTCATTTTTTATAATAAGGTCACTTTTGGAAACTTATCCTAAGATGCTTACAATTTGAGATGCTAATTCTTCTCCAATTCTATCTTGTGCTTCGTTTGTTGCCGCACCAGTATGTGGTGTTAAGGATAAAGACGAATTCATTAACAATTGAATTTCTGGTTTTGGTTCTTTTTCAAAAACATCTAATGCTGCTCTTGCTACTTTACCACTTTCTATGGCTTTTACCAGAGCTACTTCGTTTAAGACACCTCCACGGGCTGCATTTGCTAAAATAACACCATCTTTCATCATGTTAAATTCTGCTTCATCTATAACGTAATCCTTTTGTGCTGGTACATGAAGTGTTAAGAAATCTGCTTGTTTTAATACCTCTTCTTTAGATATGGTTTCAATTTCAAAATTAACAGTTTGGCCATCGAAAAAAGACAATTCCAAATTGGCTTTTTCTAAGAAAGGATCGAAAGCTATAACTTTCATCCCTGCACCTAATGCTACTTTTGCCGTAGCCTGACCAATTCTTCCAAAACCTAAAACACCTAATGTTTTTCCTTTTAATTCTGTTCCTTTTGCATAAGCCTTCTTTAATGCTTTAAAGTTTTTATCTCCTTCTAAAGGCATTTCTCTATTGGCATTGTGTAAGAAACGTGCTAAACCGTATAAATGTCCAAACACAAGTTCTGCAACTGAGTGTGAAGATGCTGCTGGTGTATTGATAACGTGTAAGCCTTTTTCTCTAGCGTACTCTACATCTATATTGTCCATGCCTACACCTCCACGGCCTATTATTTTAAGGCTTGGGCAGGCATCGATTAGGTCTTTACGCACTGTGGTTGCACTGCGTACTAAAAGTACAGCTATTTCTTTCTCGTTAATGTAATTAACTAATTGTTCTTGTGCTACTGTAGTTGTGCTTACTTCGTAACCCGCTTTTTCTAAAGCATCGATACCGCTTTGAGAGATACCATCGTTTGCTAATATTTTCATTATTTAAGTTAAAAGTTGAAAGCTAAATTTAAAACAGTATAAACGTTATTATCTAGCTTGTATTATTTTTAATTGAATGGTCCAAAAACTTTAATTGGACTGGATTTAGGCTTTGCTTTCTAGTTCGCTCATAACCTCCACCAATGCTTTTACACTGTCTATAGGTAATGCGTTGTACATAGATGCTCTGTAACCGCCAACACTTCTATGTCCGTTTACTGCACTTATGCCTGCTTCTGCTAACATTGTTTCAAAGGTTTCCTTAAGGTTTTCGTTTTCTAAAGTAAATGTAGCATTCATTATAGAGCGGTCTTCTTTAGCCGCAAAACCTTTAAATAGTGGGTTTAAATCTATTTCTGAATACATAAGGCGTGCCTTTTTCTCATTTTCCTTTTCTATAGCTGCAACGCCTCCTTGGGCTTTTAACCACTCTAGGTTTAACATTGTAGTGTATACTGCAAATACTGGTGGTGTATTAAACATGCTGCCTTTGTCTATGTGAATTTTATAATCCATCATAGAAGGTATTTTTCGAGATACTTTTCCTAAGATATCTTCTTTTACAACTACTAAAGTAGTTCCTGCTGGCCCCATATTTTTTTGAGCTCCAGCATATATAATTCCAAATTGAGAATAATCTATAGCTCTAGAAAAGATATCGCTACTCATATCGCATACCATTGGAATGTTTGTTTTTGGAAACGTTTTCATTTGCGTTCCAAAAATAGTATTGTTTGATGTACAGTGGAAATAATCGTACTCGTCTGGTACTTCGTAGCCTTTAGGTATGTAATTATAATTAGCTTCTTTAGAAGAGGCTACCTCGTAAACATCATCATAAATTTTAGCTTCTTTAATGGCTTTTGCTGCCCAAGATCCACAATTTAAGTAACCTGCTCTTTTTTCTAAAAGGTTAAGGGCTACCATTAAAAACTGTGTGCTTGCACCGCCTTGAAGGAATAATGCTTTGTACCCTTTACCTTCTAAACCTAATAGTTCTAAAGCTAAAGCTCTGGCATTTTCCATAATGTCTACAAAAGCTTTACTTCTGTGAGATATTTCTAGTACTGATAAACCACTTCCGTCTAAATCAACTACTCCTTGAGAAGCTTTTAATAAAACTTCTGGTGGTAAAATACTAGGGCCTGCACTAAAGTTATGTTTCTTCATCTGTACGCTTATTTCTTAATTTATGTTTGTAGCAATAAACACCTAGTATCTTACTATTATTAGAATGGCTAGGCTTTATTAGCATAGTATTATTTTTAATCTAATCTTAGAAAATTTAAAGATGCAAAGGTCTTAATTTTAAAGTGATTTTTTATAAAAAAATGATAATTTTTTATAAAAAGGATTTGTTTATTTCTAATATGAAACTTATCTAACCTTACATTATATATTTGAAATTTAAATTTTTGATGCCATTAATAAGCGGCTTTACAAAAACACTGGATGTCTTGGTATTGGTTATAGTTAGGGCTGTGCTGCATTTCAAGAAAGAATAGCACTTGTTTCGCGATAGGTTACATTAAAATATCGTGCCATGCAAAAACTTATTTTTTCGGTTTTGCATTTGCAGCGCTAACCAAAATATAGCTGTGTTACACACATTGCACCTTATTTTAATTTTAGCTTAAGGCTTTAGTTAACGCCTTAACTTAAAGTGCTACTAAAAATGCTATGGTATCTACGCCATCTGCATAATCCCATAGTTGCGGATGTTGTGTTTGCCCAAAAGGAATTTCTCCATCGGTAAAACTTTTAGAAACAATGCATTGAATATTGTTGGCATTAGCTTGTAATTGTGTCTTAAGGCTTTCAGTATCTTCATAATACTCGTAAAATGCTGTAGCTATTGGAGAGGCGTAACTTTGGTCTTCTTTAATCATAAAAAAGCCATTCTCCAGCATATCGAACTCGCTCATAAGGTAAACAGCTTTATTATAGTCGTAATTATTAGCGTATTTAGCTTTATTAATAATGGGATGCCAGTGGTAAATGGCTTCAAAAAAAGCATTGAAGTTATAACCTTTGGGTACAAAGAGCTTAGATACGTTTCTGCACCCTAGACCGTAGTACCTAAATATATCTTCGGAAAGTGCTTTCAAGTCTTCTGTGGACTCCTCTCCTGTTAATACAGCTACGGAATTTCTATTGGTTCTAATAATTGCTGGTTTGTTCTTAAAATAATACTCAAAATAGCGTGCTGTATTGTTGCTGCCTGTAGCTATAACAGCGTCGAATCCCTCTAGCGCCTTATCGGTAAACTCAATTTGTCCTTTAAATTCTGGAGCAATATATTCTAAGTATTTGGCTAAAAATGGCAGCAAATGTTTATCGTTAGACGATTGTTTAACACAAACGCAGTGCCCGGAAATCAATACTGCTAAAAAATCGTGAAACCCTACTAAAGGAATATTTCCCGCCATGATAATGGCTATACGTTTTGGTGTAATTGCTTCTAGACTATACGGGGCTAACCATTTGGTAATATTGTCTTGCGTTAACGCATTAGACCAAGATTTTAATGCAAATTTTATGTTTTCTAAAGTAAACCAGCCGTTGTGTTGTTCGGTAAGTTTTAGTTGGTGTTTAAAGCCATCGAAAAAAAGCGCATTATGGGCAACTGAGTTGTCTTGCTTAATATCCTTATGTGTATATTGACGTATAAAATCGCCCAATTTAACAAAAGCAGTAATTCTTTCTTCTAATTGCATTCTTAAATTTGGTTATGAATGGTTTTGGCTTTATTTTTGCAACTGCAAAGTTAGAAATAAAATATGCTATGGCAATTATAATAACAGATGAATGTATTAACTGCGGTGCTTGCGAGCCTGAATGCCCAAACACTGCAATTTATGAAGGTGCTGATGACTGGCGCTATAAAGATGGTACGAGTTTAGAAGGTACTGTAGTATTAACTAATGGTACTGAAGTAGATGCAGAAGAAGCTCAAGAGCCTATTAGTGATGAACTATACTACATTGTACCAGATAAATGTACAGAGTGCAAAGGCTTTCACGACGAGCCACAATGTGCTGCTGTTTGTCCTGTTGATTGTTGCGTTCCAGATGATGACAATGTAGAAACAGAAGAAGAGCTTTTGGCTAAGCAAAGCTTTATGCATCCAGAAGGCTAAATTAGTCTTTTACATAAATTTAAAAAAAATCCTAAGCTTTTATAAAGTTTAGGATTTTTTTAGTTAATGAAATTGGATAGAGCGTTTATTTAAAACTAGAGTACTACTATACCATCATTCACTACCTACAAAGTTTTTCATTTCTTTTGTAGGCTCTAAAATATTTTCGTCGTGCCAGATGGTTTTTTCATATTTGGATAAAATTTCTACAGGCACTTTTTCGGTTTGTTCTATTTTTTTGAAGTCTACAATTGTCAATTTTTCGTTAGCCGTAATCAGTAATTCTTCTTTACTAATATCTTCGCCTTCTATTTTAAATTCGAAACTTACTTTGCGTTTTTTACTACTGTTTTCTACAAACTTTAAAGGTCTGTTTACGTAAAAATAACTTCCTGTACTATGTTTTATGTACTGCGGATGGTATACATTACTACTGTCTTTTTTAAATAATATGGTACCTTGACTTACATTTTCGGTGTATTTGATACCTAACAAGAATTTTAAATTCACTTTTTGCCCATATCGGCCTTCGTAATACTTATAATCTATTTGGGTTATGGCATACATTTCGTCTGCTATAAATAATCTTCCTGAGTATTTGGCCTTAGACTTTTTAGGGACAAAGGATATGCTATAAGTAAGTTGATCGTTATTATACCCTACGCCTTCAAAAAAATACTCATACAAATCGGTATCTAATATTTCATTTAAAAAAGAGCCTTCAAAACTGTATGCTCTATTTAGTAATGATTTTGTTTCTGAATTTAATCCAGAAATATCATATTTATTCTCGTAAGCTTCTTTCAATTCATCTTTATTTAATGATAAAGAATCTTCGATTTTAAAAAGTCCAGATTTGAGCTTATATGTTTTAGTTGTGTCTAAATATTTTAAAATAATATTTTGTGTTTTCTCTTGTATATTATCTATTGTAAAATCGTTTCTAGAATTAAGTAATTCTGTGGCTTTATCTACTTTTATCTTAATACTATCTTTATTTAAACTGTATACATCTCCTTTTAAATCGGCAAATTGTACCATATTGCTGGCTTTAATTTGCGCTGCTAATTCTTCTAAACTGCTGTTTACTTGTTGTAGTTCTCTTTTTCTAAAGTCTGATGCTTTGTCAAGCTCGAATTCTAAATTTTTAAAATTAATGTGGTCTGTGGTTCTATAAAACACCTTATAGCGGTTCAATTTATAATCGTAATTTTCATAAAGCATCGATTTTGCCTTTGCTATAATAGTATTAGCATTTAATGCTTTGTTGCTAATAAAGACTTCATTAAGCTGGTTAACAGCTTCACTTAATACAACCTCGTAATCAAGCGCTTTAATTTGTTTTATAGAGAGCACCTTGTTTTCGTATCCCATACAGGATATGGTAATAGTTTTAAGGCTATCTGTAGCTTTTACAGTAAAATAACCCTCATCGTTAGATATTGTTCCTGCATTTTTACCTGTTTGAATATTTGCATAAGGGATTGCTTTTTCTGTGTTTTTATCGACAACTTTTGCTGTGATTGTTTGAGCTAAAACAACAACACTAAAGAGAAAAAAAATAAAAGTAATAGTATACTTCATAAGCATGATGCTAACTCATTAGAAAACAAAAAATCTTTGTATTGTAATGTTAATGTAAGATAAGAAATTTAAATAATTATTTACTCTGGTTTTACATCTTAAAAACATCAAAAAACATTTAAAAAACAGAATTACAGTTTAAAACATTTTTATGTGAACCTTATATTTCTATTATTAAGATAAACTAACCTCTTACAAATATAAGGTTTTGGTGGGAATGACTTTTTCTTAAATTGTATTAGTTTTATGTTTTTTAGTACAGATAACTTGTAATTACTACGCGTTTACAGACCTACTTTTTAATGCTTTCAATTTATTATATACGTTAAGAGGTCGCGAAAAATAACACGACCTCTTTTAGAAAACTGTTTGTACTTTTCTCTTGTAATATGGTTTCGATCTATTTAATTATCAATTTGGTGTGGTATGTATTTTGAGATCCATCTGTTACTGATATGAGATACACTCCTGGTGTAAATACACTTCCCTTTTGTAATCTTAAATACGAATCGGTAACAACTTTATTATAAATGGTTTTACCTAATAGATTGGTTATTGTAACTTGAGCATTTTCAATCTCATTTAAATTTAAATTAAAACTGTCTGTAGCAGGATTAGGAAAAACACTTATGGCTTGTTGTGTAGCTTCTGCTTTATCTAATGTTGTTTGAAATTTGCCTGAGTTTCTAGGAAAAACGGCATCTAAAGTAAAATTTGCTGCACTAGTAGTCCCAAAACCTTCTACTTTATAAGATACTTCGAAAAGCGTACCTATCCCGTTTATCTTTGTGTTATCAATCATTTCTTGAATGTGTCTGGATGTTGTTAGCGTACGTCTGCTGTTTCTAGCAACAGATCGTGTTCTTACACATTTAATCTGTGTGAAATTGTCGTTCCCACTGTACACCGAAGGTGCTCCAAATACATCTTTGTACCACACCTGGTAAGTACCGCCATCTACACTGTAAGTATGTCCTGTATTAATCATACCAAAAGTGGGATTAGATATGTTGTTATATCCTTGTACAATATACCATTCTACAGTACCGTCTAAAGCTCCACTAGCATTTTGCGACCAGCCATAACCGCCATGAAATGAGTTACCATCCAATTGAGATAGACTAATATCGTAACTTATATTATCGTTTACACTGGGAGAATTTCTTTTAGACTCTCTAATTAGAATATTTCCATTACGGCTCAGGCTAGACCATGAACCATCTACTTCTCTAGCACTGCCTACGGCATATACTGTAGCACAGCCATTTTCTCCAGATGTTTGGAAGAGCTCGAAAGTGTTACCTCTGGTTGTAGTCCAGGATTCTCGATTGCAGGCACCGCCTAGTCTTCTGCGTTGCGCAAATGTGTGTAAGGATAGTAAGCTTATTAATAGGCACAAGAATTTAATTTGTTTAGTTGTTACGGTTTTTAAATTTTTCATTAGTTCTTTTTGTTTAGTGGTTAAATGCTACACATTTGTTTATTGTAATGGTTTTAGTAGCATGTTATATTTCTATTTTTAAATAGAAATACAACTAATTTTACTTTTTGGTTAGAAAAGAATATTTAATACTCCTCGTTTTAGACAACGCTTTTTTTTAAAATGCAGAGGAAAAACATTTTTAATTGTTTATAATGTTACATAGGCAAAAAGGTTAAAAATTGATAAATGCGATTAGTTTGTAATTTTATATGCTATCAAGCTCTTGTTTCAAATCATTTGCATGTTTCAAACTTAAATCATTTACTCACGAAATAGTAGTAAAAATCTTTCCTATTCTATCAATTTTGATTCAAAGTTAATCTTGCTAATTATGAAACCTGTTTCAATTTTAACCGTGAAAAGCCCCCGTTTTATAAGATTTGTTAAAAAGCTGAAACCAAGGTTGCAAGTCGCATAACTAAAATTGCAACTTGGTTCTGGTTTATGTGTTGATGTCTACTTAGAGCATTTAGCTTTAAAATAATACATCTTACATTGTAAATTGCATTTTACACTGAACGCTAAAGGTGGTTTTAAAGAAAACACCTCTTGACTTTCAAAATACATCGTTAACGGTTTTAGAGTTTAATGGCTTTAGAAGTTGTTTTTAGGCGGTAAACTAAACATGAGCTCAAATTTTAATACTAATCTTCTGGTTAAATGGTTTAAAAATTGCAATTCTTTTATTATTGGTTACATTTGCATTTTGAAAAAAACGTGTATTTCAGTAACCCATTCGAAATCTGAAATAACATAATTATAGTTTAACTTTAAATAGACTGTTCTTTATTAAATTAAGAACAATTGTGAATATGAAAGCAGGCATTGTAGGATTACCAAATGTTGGAAAGTCAACTTTATTTAATTGTTTATCTAATGCAAAAGCGCAAAGTGCAAATTTTCCATTTTGTACTATAGAACCTAATATTGGGGTTGTAAATGTACCAGACCCAAGATTAGAGAAATTAGAAGAGTTGGTAAATCCAGAACGCGTACTGCCTGCAACTGTCGAAATAGTTGATATTGCTGGTTTGGTAAAAGGTGCTAGTAAAGGAGAAGGTTTGGGCAATCAGTTTTTGGCCAATATAAGAGAAACCGATGCTATTTTACACGTATTGCGTTGTTTTGATAATGATAATATTGTCCATGTAGATGGCAGTGTAGACCCAATTCGAGATAAGGAGACTATCGATATGGAGTTGCAATTAAAAGACTTAGAAACTGCTGAAAAAAAATTAGACAAGGTAAAGCGTGCTGCAAGAACGGGAAATAAAGAAGCGCAAAGTGAAGAGGCTATTTTAGTAAAAATTAAAGATGCTTTAGAGTCTGGAGTTTCGGTAAGAGCTCTAGATTTTAGTGAAGAAGATTATGATGATTATGTGAAACCTTCTCAATTTATAACAGATAAACCTGTTATGTATGTTTGCAATGTGGATGAAGGTGCTGCTGTTACTGGCAATGCTTACGTGGAGCAAGTAAGAGCAACTGTAAAAGATGAAAATGCAGAAGTACTGGTTTTAGCTGTGGGAACGGAAGCAGATATTAACGAATTAGACGATTATGAAGAACGCCAGCTCTTTTTACAAGACATTGGTTTAGAAGAGCCTGGGGCTGCTAAATTAATTAGAGGGGCTTACAGTTTACTAAACCAACAAACGTATTTTACTGCGGGAAAAAAAGAAGTGAGAGCTTGGACTATAGATATTGGAGCTAGTGCGCCTCAAGCTGCTGGAGTAATCCATACAGACTTTGAAAAAGGTTTTATTAGAGCTGAAGTTATAGCATATGCTGATTATGCTAATTTTGGAAGTGAAGCTAAAGTAAAGGAAGCAGGGAAAATGCGAGTGGAAGGAAAAAATTATATTGTTAAAGATGGTGATGTCATGCATTTCTTGTTTAATGTGTAATAACATTTCAATACAACAATACTAAATTTTAAAACATTGTCTAACCTATACCACAACTAATGAAAGTGAGATGCCACTTATAGTAATAGAAACAGAAATTCTATCGGACATTGATACGTGTTTTGATATGGCTAGAAATATAGATATCCACAAGGAATCTTTAAAACACACTGGCGAAATTCCTGTTTCTGGAAAAACGACTGGACTTATTGGGCTTGGAGAATGGGTGCGCTGGGAAGCGCAGCACCTTGGTTTTGTACAGTATTTAACTTCTAGAATTACAGAATTTGAAAGGCCTGTTTTTTTTGTGGACGAAATGATATCTGGTGCATTTAAGTCTTACAGACATGAACACATTTTTAAGGAGCGTGATGGAAAAACTACTATGACCGATAAGTTTTACTTTGAGTCGCCCTATGGGGTACTGGGAAGGTTAGCAAACTGGCTTTTCTTGAAAAACTACATGCGCAATTTGCTTTTAGTGCGTAACAAAACGTTAAAACAAAAAGCAGAACTGGTACTTAAGTAAACTGTTGTTCATTAATACAAAACCCCTTACTTTAGGTTTATTTCCACTAAAGCACTAGTGTTTTCACCACGCTTAGTATCGTTTTTATGGCTTTGTTTTTTAGGTGGCCAATTTTAAGTTTGCTTATACCTGCACTGTATAATGCTTGCATTAACATTACATCTTTTTGGCTTTTTAGTAACCACTCGTAATCTTCTAAATCTATAGCTCCATTAGCTAATAAAAAAGTCCAGCGCTTTAACTTGTCTTCGCTATCGCCTAAAAATTGGTCTATATCTTTCTTAGACTCGCTACTTAGGTCTTTCCATTTATCACCAAATGCAGTAACCAATTCTGCTTTTATTTTTTTCAATATCTGGTCAAAATCTTCCATCTTATAAATTTTACGCGCTAGCTATTAATTGTAATAAACTTTCTTTAGATTGTTTGTCCTTACGCACTTCATATTGTATTAATAGGTTTAAAGCTTCCATAATTTGAGCTTTGGCCTCGTTAACAAATGCCTCGTTAAGCTGGCCTTTTGCCTGCCAGCGTTTAAAAAAACCAACTAATAAGTTTTTATCTTTATCTGTTAACAATTGCCACATGGCAAATGTAATTTCGTTATTAGGTCTGTCTTTTTCGTAGGCTACTATTTTTTGAATTTTTAAACCTAAATCTCCTATTTCTTTAAGATAAGAACTGTAAGGTAAAGTTGCTTTATCCATTAAATTAGAGGCCTCTACTTTAATTTCTATTGTTTTCTCATAAGCATACTGGTCGTGTATTGCTGTTTTTAAACTTTCGCAAGAAAAGAATACGCAACTAAATGCTATTAACGTAAATAGTATTTTAATTTGTTTCATCTGTTAAAATTTCATTATTACTTAGGTATAAAATGTAGTGTAGTATTACACACTGTGGTAGGTTCTACTATATTCTTATATAGCAATATTATGTCTTTTTAAAGTCTAAAATTAGAGGGCAACTTTTCTCCAAACACGTCTACTTTGGTTCTTATAATTGCATTTACGTGATAGTCTATAATGCGTTGCCTGCCTTCTTGGGTATTTAGTATGTCTCTAAATTCCTCAAAATTATCCATAAAAAAGCTCTCTGTTAAAATGGCTGGCATTTTAGTTTTAGTGAGTACAAAAAAACGTCTTTCTTTATCCAAATCTCCATCAGAGAAGTCTGTTCTTAACTTTCGTTCTGGAAATGTTTCTTTAAAGGCTTGTCCAAAAATAGTTGCTATTTTATCACTTCTTGTGTTTCCTGGAGATGTAAATATTTCACTACCATGACCGCCACCAGCATTGCTGTGTATGCTTAAATAAAAACTATCTCTACTAGGGTATTTATTGGCTCTATTTACTCTTGTTTGTAGTGTTACATCTCTATACTCTGGAGCAAGGTTTACATAAGGGATTTTTAAAACTGTTAAGCGTTCTATAATTCCAGATGCAATAGCGCGATTTAATTCGCCCTCGTATATTACACCTTCCTGCCCCCAATCTACATGCTTGCCTTTAGTTTGGTATTCGCCATTAATTAAACCGCCGTGCCCGTTGTCTATTAGTACTATCATGTTTTATGTGTTAAATTTAAAATAAACCTTATGATATTTTGATAGGTTGGCTAAAGGTATTATTTATTTTGAATTAAATCTTTTATCAAATTTTTCATTTCATTCAATTCACTTTTTAGTTTACTTATTTCGTCGTGAAGCTCCTGTACGCCTTTTACCGCCAACACTGCTCCCATTTTATCATAACTTAAGGATAGATTGTCTTCGCCCTTATGCACCCACTCTGGAAACTGTGCTTCTACATCTTGTGCTATAAATCCTAATTGTGTGGTTTGCTCCATTTTAGCATCTTTCCATTTGTAGGTTGAAGGTGATAACTTTAGTATTTTATCTAGTACCCTTTCTTCAAGTGGCTGCACTTCCTTTTTTAATCTTATATCGGAATTTCCTGTAATATTACCTGCTGCGGTAACTGTACCTGTAGGAGACACTTTAAATGCACTTCCATTGGCACCTATCTCTAATGTTCCATCTGTTCTAAGTGTAGTGTTACCGCAATATATCCCTGAAGTAAATGCGTTTGTAGGATTTAAGCGAATCCACGTGTCTGCAAAAGATAAAATAGGTTTTCCTTTCAATGCTATTGTTGCATAATCTGGGTTATATACACCTATATCTGTATTATTCTCTGTAGCTGTATCTAAATTGTCTACATATAAGTTTACAATTCCTTTTGGGGACAGTTGTAATTCTGAAAAACTGTTATCGTTAACGTCTAAACTTCCTATAATTGCTAGTTTTTGTACCTCTCCTTCTGTATTTGTTGTCTCTCCTGCGTTGAAAGAAGCTATCCCTCCAATTCCTTTAGATGCTGTAATTCTGCCTTCTCCTAGTGTTAAAGACAAGTCTTCATTCTCGGTAATAATATTTCCTGCTAATAGTGTATCTGCGCTTGTATTTATAAAGTTATTAGCATCTTCTGCTCCAATTGTGTCTAAAACCCACTCTTTGGTAACAATGTGCTTGTCTCCTGCTGCGTTTATGTTTTCTATAGTAGATTCTGGTAAAAATGCTGTACCATCGTAATTTACAACAAACCCGTCTCTCCTTGAAATAGCTTCGAATGGCCCCGCTGGGGTTGTATAGGTGCCTATACCAACTACAAAAGTAGGCCTGTTACTATCGCCATCTCCACCATTCCAAATAGTATTTGCTACTCCTACTGCTACTTGGTTTCGTGCTCTTACGTCTAGAGCCATACCTAATGCTCCTGCTGGAAAATTGCTACCTGCTCTATTGTTCATACCTAAAAGTACTGCAAAACCATTAGAATTTGTTGCCGCTTCGTTATAAAGCCCAATACATATATTGCCGTAACCTGAAAGTATTTTATTAAACACTCCTAGTAAGTAGTTGGAAAAAGAACTGGAGCGTATCTCGTTTGCACTTCCAAAAACACCACTGTATCCTCCTCCTGTTATACTATTGCTATGGCCTATATTTATACTGGCTGGCGCTCCTGCTCCATAGCCTAAATCTGTTGGCTGGGAAGTTGCATCTACTAGTCCTATATCTATAGAACTATTACCTATATTAGCATTTAAACTTCTGTCTTGGCCTCCTATTACATAACCTGTACCATTGCCTTCATCTATCGCTATTAGGTTTCCTGGGCTTACACTTGTTCCAATAGTTTCATGCTGATAAGCTAAAAACCAAGTGGTGTTGTTGGGCATAAAACTCCCTAAACTATCGAAAGCGTAGGGTGTAAATGGCACATATTCGCAAGTATACCATACATAGTTTTCGTATGCTGGTTGTGCTGTTCCTATTATTTTAAATCTTCGATTTCCTGTGGTTAATGTAGTGCTATTGTTTTTTATAAAAACAGTTGTATTTGTAAAATCTACGGCTATGCGTGTTTGGTCTACCAATAGACGTCCTGTTTCTGCTACACGGCTGTAATATATTGGAAATTCTCTAAATTGCGCACTGTTAGAGAAGTTCTCTAAAAGATCAGATGTTATATAAACACTATTGTAAAATACTGTTTCTTGTAAATGCTGTATTCTATTAGAAAACCTGCCTATCTCATTTAAAAGCTCCAATGCAAGATAATTATCTTGTGGTTTATAATTTAAATAAACATCGTCTGGCGTAATTTGAGTATGCCCTAAACCATAAGTTCCTTTACCGCTTTTTAAAAAATAACTGTGTGTTCTCATTTTACTTATTTTAAGATGGTAATGTAAATGGCCCTTCAGGATTGCTTATTCTATTTTGTAGATCGAATTCAAAAATTACATTTTCGTCTTCGTTAATAATTATTGGTGGATTTAAATTATTAACTGCCTCCGCTAATAATACCGATACTATATTATCGTTTGGTTCTTGAAATGTTAAGCTTTCTATACCTGCTATATTAGGGTTGTTGTTTACTTGGTCTAGTATATTAATTGCAATTGGCTGCAGAGGTGAAACTGTATTCCCCAAACCTAGTACACCTAAATCCACCACTTTTATCTTGTTATTTTGGGTGATGGTTACCGGACCTGGTATTGTTAGTAATGTACCGTTAGAAAACGTTATTTGCTGTTCGCCATTAGCATTTGCTCCTACATTTGTAACTATTATACCGCTATCTTGGTGATGATAACTATCTATAAGATCGCAGAACTCTTGTTCTGTTGGTTTATCTCCCGTTTCAAAATATGTTTTTAGTATGTCTTTGGGTTGTTTCATCTACTTAAATTTTTGTTATTTTACATTAGTTAGATATAATTTGCCATTAAACATTTTCGGTGTGTATTGCAATTGTTTTTAATATGGCTAATTCTATGTTTTAGACTTTAAAACTGTTTTTATTAATTACATCAACTGCCGTTAAATCTACACCTCCGTTAACAAATAAAGGTCTGCCTTCTGCTCTCAATAATTGGGCATTATGTACTACTACATTTTCAACGATATAATTGTTTGCACCTTCTACTTGCAACACACCTATTTCTAAAGTTTCGTTTATTGTTCTTTTAGAATCTATCTCTATTAACTTTTCACTTTCGTCAACAATATACATACCCGATCTTAAATCGTCTGGCATATACCAAGCAATGTCTTTACCATTTTTACTTGCTAATAATGGGTGGGATTCTGTTACATTTAATGTTAAACCATTTACCAATGCTATTCTACGGAATTCTGGCACTTTTTGTATCCCAAAATCTATAACAAAGGCAGTTCTATTTTCCAAATTTCCTAAAACATCATTTAACGGTATTGCTTCGCTTCCAAATGGAATCTCTTCGTTTAAACTTAGAGAAAGTAATTCCTCTCCTAAAGTTATGTCTTTTAATTTTTTCGATGTTCCATTTGCTAATAGAATACTAGACTCTAGATCGAAACAAGCTACTGGAGGTATTGTTACATTAACAGATATGTTTGGTGCTTGGTTCCATTTAAAATAGGCTTTTTTATCATCTGCAATAAGCTCTATTTTGCCTGCTACCGAGGATGCTGTTTCATTTTTTAGAACTTGTATTGTAACCTCTTGATTTCCTATTCCAGTTAGAGGAGTAACGTACGCATTACCATATGTGTTTATTAACCACTCTGAATTGCTTTCTACATTAATTTTAATAAGCTCGCCTGATGCAGGAATATTATTTTTTTCTTTCGTTGATACTTTTATTTTAATAGCTTCCTTAGGTTTTACTTTAACATTTACATCGCTATAATTGCTGTCGCCTTTATCATCTGTTGCTGTGAGTCTGAATGTATAGTTTCCTACTTCTAAATTCTTTACTTCTGTATCTAACAGCTTTGGGTTTA
The DNA here is from genome assembly GCA_947489085.1 of uncultured Flavobacteriaceae bacterium. Taxonomy (GTDB): domain Bacteria; phylum Bacteroidota; class Bacteroidia; order Flavobacteriales; family Flavobacteriaceae; genus Jejuia. The sequence goes on along the minus strand of CANLCJ010000020.1, from coordinate 49,459 downwards.
TTATTTTCGCAGATGTCCCCTTTAGCTTTTTCCACTCAACAGCTACAATTTCTCCATCTTTATCTCTTGCCGTTCCTTCTAATTTTATTTTGTTATCTGGTAAACTTATAACTTTACGCATTCCTGCATATACTTTTGGGGGAATGTTTTTACTAGCCTTGTATACCTTAGAAATATCTTCAAATTCTTTTTGAAGCACAGTAGTGTCCTCTCCCAAGCGTTCTGCTAATGTAAGTTCTTCGACTAAATTTGATAAACTTTGTCGTAAGATTGCTGTCTCTTGTTGTTTTTGAGCTTTTTTCTCTGCTTCTTTGTCTTTAATAAAATTAAATGTAGCTACATCGAATTTAGAGAAGGAAGATATGTTATTTATTAAGTCTTTATATTTTTCTTTTGTAATTTCCTCAAAATTATCAAGCAAAATATCACTAGGAAACTCTGTAATGGCTTTTAAATTACCATCTATAATTTTAATCCCGTATTTCATAATTATTTAAGTATTTGAATTCTTACTCTAACGCTTTGTCTTCCATGACTATTAATCTCTCTGAAAATAATACCCATGCTTGTAGCATTCAAATCTCTAAACGTTATAAATGTATCATTTTCAAAATTATAACTATTATCATTTGTACCCTCACTTATCATTATCGCAATTGGCGTGTAAGGTAATGGAACTGGTTTTGTAAAATTAATTCTATAAAAGCTATCTCTCCCATCTCCCTCGACTCTACTAGCTCCGCTAAATCCAATAGCAGTAACACTACGTGAGCCTATAAGCTCATTAAAAACCATTTCCCCATATAACACTTCTCTTACATAGCTAGATAGTTTCAATCTAGATGGACTAACAATTAAATTACCGTCCAAAATAGTACTTCCTCTTTCGATTTCATCTGTTGTAGCTACCCTAGAAATTCCCTCCCCTAGAACTGAAGCTCTTGGTAGAGGCCTATCTTTCAGTTTTTTAGGTGTAACAAAACTATTGTCGTCAACCCCTAAATTAACCTCGCTTTGCGTTGCTATTTTGGCTTTCCCTTGTATACTTTCTGTTGCTTGGGGTGTTAAAATACTATCTTGAGCAACTCCTAAATCTCCTTGAGCATTGATTACTAATGGTTTTTCTTGATTAACAGACACTTGCCTAAGGTTTCGAAATCTTAAAAAGTCACTTTTGGCATCTACATCTATAACTTTAGATGGATTAGTTACACCTACGCCCAATTTTCCATCTAATTGCACTCTAAATTGTTCTTTCCAGGGCGTTCCTCCAGTTGCTCCTCCAACAGTCAAAGCGTCTTTGGATCCTCCATGTGCATTATCTCCGATTCTAAACCTTAATTCTGTAGTATCGCTACTAGGCGTGTGCTTACTTACGTACACTTCATCTGTGTTTGCAAATGTTCCCCTAAAATAGAGCCTGTTTCCTTCTTCGCCAGATGTTAATATCGATTTATTTTGCCCTAAAACCAAACCTCCTGTCATTGGTTTACTACCATCTCTAGGCAAATAATCGTCTTTTATGGCATCTATTTGGGTGGCATTTTCTGCTATATCTGTTGTTAAAGCTATTGTAGACTTTAATACAATAAGGTTACTTATAATAGTATTTCCGTTAGCTGTTGGTGTTGTTGCTGTGGTATACCTCCCCATCCAGTCTTCATATACACGTTTGTTCTCTCCATCTGCATATTCTAAATTTCCCGTGGTGCTTCTGCTGTTAAATATTTCTATGCGTGTTTGTTTTCCATTATTATACTTTAAACGTAGTAATTCTGGTTTGGTTACCGAAAATTCTTCTCCTGTGGAAGCGTTTACTTCTTTACGCTCTAACCGGTGTATGATCCAACCATCGTCGGTAGGACTCGTAGCTTCTTTTACTAAATAATTTTGAGTTGGGTTTACGCCCCACTGCCCTAACATAGCTCCTAACATATCGTCTGCATAGGCTCTTTGTAAATGTATTAGGGTTTCTTGTTCGAGAGGAAACCCTCCTTTATGACCAAAATTTACTCTTTTCATATATATATTGTTGTTTTTTGGTTCTTATTGTTATTTAAAATATGTGTGATGTACTCTTAGTTATACCTCTGTTACTGGCGCGTAATTGTAGCGTCTAGTTTCATAACTTTTTGCTACTGGCTTATAAAAATTAACGACTTTATGAAATCTGGGCGTTTGTATTTTTACGGCGTCTGGATGTGCTGAGTATGGATGGTCTCCACCATAAATAAGCTTATCGCTTAAGTTTTCCAAAAGGCTTCTTTTTTGATTTTCAGCTAAATCGGCATTCATAATACCTTGTATAGTGTTTCTGTATTCTTCTACAGTGCACAATACCTCTGGTGTATTAGGTATATTAATCCTAAAATTAAAATACTCTGTACTGCTAAAATCCAGATCGCTTGAGAGGTACAAAAAATTACGAAACTCTCGTCTTGGTTCGTTATCTCTAGTAAATGTAACTATGGCATTTTCTCCATTTTGTATTTCGTCGTTGGTAAATAGGTATTGTACTTCTGGACGTGTGGCATCGTCTATAAAAATAAGTCCGTTGTCTGCTTTTTGCTGTGTTGTTGGGTAATACTTAAATTCGCGCTCTTTATTAAAAAGTTCGTTTAATACTTTTTCCATGTAAATAACCTGCCCGTTGTGTTGCATTTTATACAATGTATCGTCGTAGACATTGGATAGTGGTTTTAATAATGCATACAGCCATGACGCTTGTACGGGTTTACGCAGTACAGGAGGCATTAAAAGTATTAACGCGCGTTTCCAGTTTATTTCTGTATAGTTTCTTATCATCTTTTTTATGATATTACAGGTTAAAGCTTGGGTCTGTTTGCAAATTATAAGGGTAGTATTTTACGAAAATACCAGCCGTCTCTTCACTTTCGAAATCTGTATTAAAGTATCCAGACGCAGGGACATAAAAAGCAGCCTCTTTTTGTGTGTCTGCATCGTTAAATATCTCTTCTCCGTATTCTATAGGTTCGTTATAACGCCCTACAAGTATTAACCTTAATATGGGAAGATTTACTCCTTGTTGCTCTTGTATACGGTCTATAAGGAATGTTGGTACTAGGGCGCCATTAAACTCTAAATTCTCAATATAATTTTTTACTGTTTCTTCTACTGGTTTTCTGGATAGATCATTTATTAATTTACCTTCGTTTTCTCCTTCTGTATAGATAACTAAAGGATCTACATATACCTCTAATTGTATGCGTATTTTATCGCCTGTGGTAGAGACTACACGTATTTGAGTGCCAGCGTCTTTTATTTGGTTCATGTAGGCTTGAAAAATACGTTTTTCGGCTGTTGAAAGCGCTGTTGGAAGACCATTTACTTGTTTGGCAACTTTCATAGTTACAATACCTACTTGATTGTAATAATACTCCTGTATTAGCTGCTCTACATCTTGCGTTGTACCTCCTGTAGAATTATCTATATCGCTAAACAAACGCTCTGATATGGCACAGTATCTCACTATTTTTAAATTTTCTATGTCTTCGTTTGATAGACCTTCTGTATCGAATACAAAAAAGCCATCTTTCCATACTAAATCTATACCAAATAAATAGTTTAGTGCGTGTTCTCTATACCACGATAGGGTATGTGGTCTTGATAGCAGAGCGTTACGCTCTACTATTTTTTCGTGCATCCATATAGCTGAAGCAACTATATATACCCAAAGGCGCCATATTGCTGTTTTGGAGTTGCTGTTAAGCGTGTCGTTAAGCGCTTGTTTTTCGTTTGTGGTTAGCACTTGCAAGGTACTTAACTCTGCTACCTTGTCTTTTTGTTTTAAAATTTCTTGCTGTATTTCTGCAATGGTACGTGCCATAAATTATAATTTTAAGCGGCTTGGTTTGCAATAAGTAATCTAATTACAAAATCGTTGCGTTGGGCTGTAGCTTCTTTTGCTACAGTAGTGTTAAAAATATTTCTATTTGGTTCTAATTGATCTATTGGAGTAGATACTTCTACTCGCGCAGAAAAACGCTCTGTTAGTACTGCAATTTCGTAGTTTGTATTTGGTAATACTTCTAACGTAAATGCGGGCTCTACACGCGTTACATTTGTAAATTCTATAAATTGGAAACTTGCATCTGTACCTGCAATTCTATAAGCCAGAGCACCGTTTAATGCATTATTAGCTACTGTTCCTCCTAGTACTTGAAGTCTTCCTTCTAATACCATTACCCCTTCTGTGCTTAGAATATTTGGTGGGCATACTACAAAATCGTTTTCTATTTCCATATAACTAATGCCTTGCGGTTTTTCTGGCATTTCGTTTAAAAGACCAAATACATCTGTAGTGGCCGATGTTGCGGGTAGCACCCCTCTAGATAAGTAAAAATCTTTTATTTCTCTTCGTACTGGTGCTTGCTTTATTTCTATATCGTTATATACGGATAGTGCAGCATCTACTTGTATTTTTTCATTATCGTCTAATAGATTGAAAAGTCCTTCTAAACTGCCGTATTCTTGTAGGGCTATATCGAATATACTTTGATTTTCTTGTGATTTAATACGTGCCATCTATGTGTATATTTTCTAAATCGTTAACATCCAGTTCTTTTACAGAAAAATTATCGAACTCTAGTTGATTGCTAATCTCATTTTCTAAGCGTAAGCGCGAAATAATTTCTGGGCTTTTTAGGTAATCTGTAATCCCCACTCCTAAAATAGGATGTTCTTTAAATGCACCTTTATGACTTAACAGGAGAAGCTCTATATTTTGTTGATCGGTATTTCCTGTTACAAAATCGCCATCTTTAATCTGTAGATCTCTACTTGTATTTAATTTAAAATCTTGCATAATTTTTATATTATTGTGCCAACGCCTGTTCCTGTGTGTGATGATGGGGATCCTGAAGTTACCACTGTAGTATTGACTGTTCCCGTTTTTACAAATGCTTCTAAGGCTTTGGATAAAGCTTCTGCCAACTTTTTATTCCCGTCTTTTATCTTTTTATCCACATCCAGTTCTATCTCTGTAGTAGGGTTTTCTCCATAAGATTGTTTGCTTTGTGCATTTAAAGCACTTTCTATAGCTGTTTTTAATACTAATGTTTGTAATGGCATAATTTTATTCTGTTAAAATGGCTGCTATATTATTTTTTATACTATTTAAAGCTCCTGTGTTTGGCCCTGTACCTTGGACTACTATAATCTTAGATATTTCTGTTATCAATTTATCTAGCTCTGTTTTAAGATTATTCCCTCCTGCTTTAACTAAAAACTTATCTGTAAGCTGGAAATCTAAACCTTTATTACTGTGATTAAACGTTACACTTTCTGCATTTAAGTTGGCTTGATAGCCTTCTCCTTCATCAAAATTTATTTTAACATTATCGTGAGCTATTCTTGTTTCCTGTGTTGTTTCTTGTTGCTCGTTCCAAAATTTCACATTTAAAATGCGATCTTCTCCAAAAACAATTTTTGCAAGGTTTTTATAACTTCTAGAAATGCCTTGTGGGCTTTCTGCATTGGTCTCTACTTTTTTATAACCGAGTTTTGTTTCTGTGCCGTTTGCTTTTAATTCTAAGAAGGTGTCTTCTACAGCTACAGCTCCATCTTGTTGTCGTATACGTAAAAATATTTCTTCTATTTCAGAATATTGAGAAATAAAGGCTCGTGTTTCTGTAGTTTCAATAATTGATATTAACACCCAACTGTTAAGCTTAGGCACACAAATAAATCCCTCTTCTTTATTTTGTATGGATGCTTTTAGCCTAACATTACAAATTAATGCACCATCTGGTCGTACTACATCTACCGTATAAGCATCTGTTGTATCGTGTAACGTTTTAGCGCCTTGTTCGTTTATCGCTACAACTTTTGCTGGACAAGTTTGTATTTTATGCCCCTCTGTTGCTATGCGTTTTATAATGTTGGATGCTTCTCCCATGGTTTTCCTGTTATGATACTTTTCTTCCTACTTTAATTTCTTGCCTGTAGCCTCCCATTCCAAAACTTCGTTTTACAGCTTCTACTTGAAATGTGCCGTTTTTTTCAGCATCTTCGGCGTCTTCTAGTATTACACGATCTGTAGGACGAACAAAAGGCTCTCCAAATGTGATAAAGCTGCCTTTTAATCCGTTTTTTTTCTTTTCTAAAAAACGCAGACTTACAAAGGTTTTTAACTCTGCTAATACTTCTTGTTCTTTTTTTCTATACGCTAAATTATCTCTAGGCAATTCGTTTTCGTTGTCATGTATCGTAAAGGTTTGCACCAAATCACCATCGGATGGGGCGCCTGTTTCTTCAAAAATTGGAGTATTAGAATTAACAAAATATTTTTCTGCGCGCATTCGTATTTTCTTCACTTCTTGTTCATCTAACTTTAGATTATCACTAATAATATTATAGAAAAATCGAAATCGTGCTTCGCCTAAAAACCCATCTTCTCTTCTAAAAAAATCAATAACATCTTGTATCCCTAAGGTATTTATTGCTGTTCTAAGCAAATTTTGGGGTACTACTGTTAGCTGAGAGCTTATGCCGCTGGCGTTATTTGCATTAATAGCCGTACTTACGTCGTTTGCACTGTACAGGTGGGGATTATTGGTTACTATTAATACATTTTTCTTGTCTTGTAATTTGAAAAAAGAAAATATGCCATAGTCTGTTTTCAACTTTTTTAAGAACATTGCTATAGATGTTTTTCTATTTACAATAAGGCTTCCTAAGGTATCTTCCATATATATTTCGTGGGTGATGCCTAATACTTTTAATCTTGTTTCTAATTGCGTTTTAATTTCCGTACCCTTAAGCGTTCTTGAAGCGCCTGATACTATGGGGTTTTGTAAGTCGCTGTATGGGTTAGGTGCCGTACTGGCTTCCATTTTATCTTTTTTAAGCCTATACATGTCATCCTCGCAAAGAATGCAAACTGGCGCATCTCCTTTTACACTTGTTATGTAACCTCTAAATGCTGGTTTTAGCGCACCGTTATAGCCTAAATAAATTTCTATGGCGTTATCTTGCTTTAGATATTGGTAAATACTTTGCGTTTCTAAATCGAATGGCAACTGTTTGGTAATTTCTATACCTAATCTGTTATTCAGCTGGTTGATTACAACTTTTTTAGGAATTTTTAGTTCTGCCGTATCTGTAAATGTTTCTACATTGGATACTATTGTTATGCTATAAGCATATTCGAACTCGTACATGGTATTTGTACGTTCTAACTTCTCATTGGTTTCGTAAACCTTTATTTTACAGTTTAAATTAAGCATTATCTCTAATTATTAATTCTAAAGGTTCGTCTGATATGGCTTGAGCTGAAAATTTTTGTATGTTTTTAACGCCATCTATTGAAGGGATACTGTAGTTTTGAATTACAATTTCGTGAACTCCCAACCTGTTTAAAATGGCATGAGTAATGCGCAAACCAAAAGGTGCTTCTAAGAATTGTTTTAACAGAAATAGTTTGCCTTTTGGATAGTCTTTTGTAAACTCGTCGTTTGCTATTAGCCCTTCTATATTTATCGAAAAATCGCCATTAGATATGTGTTCTTTTATAGTATGATTTCTACCTTGTATAGGTGTAGTTTGTATGTTTTTAGTTCGGCTTGCTTGTATGGTTACTGCGTCTATACGTAACGGTGGTAATATAAAATTTTGTTTTACTAAGGGCTCGAATACTAATGGTGCAAATACAGGTAAATTAAATTCACCTCCTTTTTTATCCACGATAAAATCTTTAAATTCTGTAATTCCTAAGTTTACAGCTTCATCTATAGCTACATCGATAACGCCTTCGAATTGATCGAGCGTGTTTTTTAAATTTATATTAAATGCCATATAGTTTACTTTTTATTGCGTTGCATTGCCAAATGTTTTTACGAGTACATTGGCTATGGTAAATTCTAACTGTTTGTTTTTATGTTCTTGCAACCATATTGCTTCAGACAGGAGTTTATAAAACTCATCTGTCGGTAATTGATAAGGGTCTAGATTGAAATAGTGCCTTATTAACGCCGCAGATTTCTTTATTTCGTCGTACCCTGTATCGTTATTAATGGTTACATTTTGGTACGACGCGACATGTTCCAACAACGATTTACTTGCTGAAAGCAAAAACTCATCCTCGTAAGCATTATTTTCTAATAAACAGGTATTAAACACGTACTGTAAAGCTTTAAATACATCGTCTTGTTTTAGAGTATTATACGTATCTAACTCTGTTAATGTGGGGATTTTAAAATAGGCTACCTCATCATCTTCCGATTGGATTTTAATTACATTTTTATACTGTACTTTCCAATGTTGGATTCTATCTTGCATTTTATCCATTATAATCCTAATGTTGTATCCTTTATCGCTTTTTCTAACTGCTCTTCCAGAGATGTTCCTGTGCTATTTTCTCCTGCTTTTATAATAACATTAGTTATACTTACAATTGGTACTTTAGAGGTTATGCCATTTAAGTTATTTTGCATTTTTGATGTATCTGGCATTACAGGGTTTTCATTTAAACTATTATCCATAACTATATAGTTGTTATTTTTTTTACTCTAGTGTTACATGCATACTACCATGATCATAACCTAAAAATAGAAAACGGCTCATTGTTTTCTTCTTTTTTAACATTACTCTTTCTGTGTTTTCAGTAAGTTTTTTGTAACTATTAAAGTGTTAGTTTATTAAGCACCTACTAAATCGCTTTAATATTAGTAGCTTTCTTATTAAAATGAATTGGGCGTTAGATGCTCTACTACAATATTTGCCGAACTTCCTATAGATGGATTTGCACTTGTCAATTCAGGAGCATTTGTATTGAAAGTCCCTATTATATTAATAGTGAAACTCTCGTCTATATTTCCAAAAATTGGTCCTGGCGTATTTTGATATAAATTGAGATTATCAAAAACAAATTCTTGTGCTTCTAAACTAATATGATTGCCTATTGATTGTAAAAATGTATCGACATATATGGTACTATGTCTAATATTCATACCTGCCGTTACCGAACCTCTATTTACAAGTTTTCCTGTAAAACCCACAAAATTATAAACAGCAACTCTAATGGCGTAATCTAAATTCCCCATTAAACCTGTAACCACACCTCCTCTTCTATAGTAAAATGAAGGACACGTAAACAACACACCTGATACGTCTAATATATCTGAGACTATATCCTCTATTGGAGCATCTCCTAAATATGCTTTAATTTTATGACCTCCATTTGAAACAGACACTCCTCCTATTCGTAGTAATGTTCCTAAAGCCTCTATTCGTTCTGGTTTAAATCTTAAATTATGCGTACCGTTATCGCCCAAGCTCATACCTACACTGTTAGACTTAAAATGGTTACATATAAAATCGCCTGCGTAATTAAATACACGAACGTTAGCTGGACATGAATCCACAAAAAAAGTATCACATTTTATATATCCTACATCGAAATTAGCATCCCTATCACCTCCAAATACACCAAAATTCCCTGAATGTAATGTTCCTCTCAACGTAATATTTTTGAGGTTTAATTTTAAGAATTGAGGTCTCACCCCTGTTCTTACCGTTGTATCTTCCACAACTAAATCACTTCTTATTGCATCAATTTCGAAGTATGGAATATTCGTTATGTTAGCCACGTTTAAGTTTCTAAAATAAAAAGTACCTCTGTTTCTTGAACTTATTATTACAGACCTTGGTGGAACAGATAGGAAACGGTCTGAGCTGTCCAAATAAACAAGATTCCAAACATTGCCATCATCTGGAATAGCCTTGTAGGCCGCTGTATCTGTTCTAAATGGTCTATTTTGATTATTTGGCTGCCCATTAACGTCATTTCCTTTATCTACATCTATATATGTTATAAACGCTTGTAAAGGATCCACACTAAATAGTTTGTTTTCAACATTAAACGTTCCTCCTCTCAGGGCTAATTTCTCGTTTAGTAGATTTATCGTAAATTGTGTTTCTCCATTAGCATTTGCAATACTTAGAACAGGTAACTCTAATTGCTCTAATTTATCTTTTAATGCGGTTGTAAAATCGTTTGTTGATAGGGCTTTACCTTCTTGAATATTGACTTTAGTGGTTTGCAGTGTAATTATTTCTTGTTGTATAGTTGCTAGCGCTTCTTGCAATCCGTTTATATAGCTTATGGGTTGAGAAACATCTTGTACAAAGCGCTCTATAGTTATCTGGCTATTGTCTGAAAAATTGAATATTACATCGCCGTTATCTTGTATTGTTTTACCAACAATAATAGCCCCGCTATCTTTATGGTAAAAACTATCGAATGCATCGTGAAATTGCTGTTGCGTGGGTTTGTCGCCTGTTTCAAACCATGTTTTTATAAGTGCTAATGGTGCTTTCATCTATTATGCTGTTTCTATATTTTATATTTATATTCTTTTCAGAATTCTTATAAAAATAGAAAACAACACTTCTGTATACCATAAACTTTATAATGCTTTTCTGTGTTTTCAGTAAATAATTAAGTTAGGTTTAAGGTAAGCCTGGGAAGTTAATAACAGGTTGTATTTTAATATCTGCACCTGTTTGCGCGATGTATACCTTTAAATTAGCATTGTGTTCCACGATTTGCCACTCTCCACATTGGCTTGCAAAATTTTCTACAAATTTCACTTTAAGATCTGGAAAGCTATTTACTATTTGTACTGTAATATCTGCTTGATTTTCAAACTCTACAAACTGTATTTTACCGTATAACTTTTTGCCGTTAAACTGGCAATTCTCTTGAGGTAAGGTAGCTAATTGCGCTTTGCTATTTATGTGTTGAGGCACAGCATAATGTAATGAGGTTAATACAATTAATATTTTGAGAAATGCCATAATGGATCGTTTTTAATTTTAAATAGCAATTATTCTGCCATTATCGATTACTTTCTAGCTTAGCTAAAGAATCTTTTTCCCGTTCTGCTTTCTTGTATAAATTATAATAATCGTCTGCGTATTCTATGCACTGCTTTACATCTTTTTCTATAAACTTAGGATTGTAATTTAAAGCTCTGTGAAAACTATCTATAGAAAATACTCTGCTAGTGTATTTCTTTATTTTAACCAATTTGCCTTGTTTATCATAATATTTCCAGTCGCCTCGTTTTACGTATTTATCAGTTGTATAAAAATAAATATATACACCTTATATAGCTATTTTATCTAGGTAAGAATATTACATTTATTACTTGTGTTACTAAACACTTAAAAAAGTCGCATAGTTTATATCATCAATATATTTCTCAGATATATTGATGAATCTTTTTTTTATTTTGATAGGCTATTATTCTGCCGTTATTGAGTGTTTTTACGAGTACTAAGAAAACTATTCATTTTATCTTAAAATACGCTGCACGGTAAAACCAATACTTATTAGTCCTATCCACTTACTTCTATTTCTTAATAAATATCACTGTTAATAGATATTTGATTAGCAACTCTTTGATGCTCAATGAAATTAATTTCCCCTAAATATTTAAAGTCTCTTTTTAGCTCGTATATTTTCATTCTCCATAGAAGTCTTTAAGGATTTCATCATAAAAGTTTTTACTATAACTATTCCATTCTTCTCCTTTTTCTTCACATATTAAAATTAAAGCTAATAATTTTAAAGGATCAGAAGCTATAAGTTCATTTTTATCTTTAGTAGCTAACCAATCAAAAGATTCTTCATGATCTATAATATTTATTTTATAACCTTTCTCTAAAATTATACCTAAAGCAGGATTATAGGTATTCATTGTATCTGTTAATTTCATATTACCCTTGTTTTATAAAAGAACCTGGAATCTGCCCTTCGATTAGCATTTCATTATTCTTTCTCATGATCTCAAAAACGTTATTAGCGTCTTTTTTAAGACGTTTATTACCACTATTTTTCATTAAATCCCTTACCAAGTCAGGAGTATGCATTTTTATCATATTCTCTAATTCTAGTTTTTTAAGATCTTCTAAAGATACTTTAAAAACCTTGCCTTTTTTAGTAAATTTTAGGACTTTTCCTCTAGTTCCAGAAAATGAAGTAAACAATGATGTTTCTCCTGAACTGGGTCTTCTAACATGTTCCCATGGAGTTTTTATATCAGCATTTCCTCCCATAGGTATACCTAAATCACCACCTTTATAAGTATCATCTCCTCTAAATGCCTTCCCACTAGTAAAATGTTTATCTACCCATTTTTCAGGACTCGCTACCATGCCAATACTATATACATTATCTCTAATATGTTTTGTTGGCCATTTTACATTTCCTAATTTAGGATATACCTTTTCAGAAAGGTTAAGGCTTGTTTTAAGCTCTGAAAGAGTACTTCCATTGGCATCAAACACCTCCGCCATTGCACGCGCTTGGTTTAAGAGTAGCTGCCTGTAGATATTATTTTTGTCATTTCCTTCATAATCACCCTTTCCATTTTTATTCCTATATTTTTTTGGAATTTTATCACTTATCTTATCAACAAGTTTTTTATTCATTTTATTTAGAGGGCCTAAAACATTATCGCCTACTTTGGCTATAGTTTTAGCAACCTTGGCAAACTTCCCTAGTTTTCCAGCCCATTTCGCTGCATTGGCTGCTCCGCCAGTAAAAAATGCCAGTACGACTTCTAGCAGAACCATGCCTATAATCTTACCGATTACGCGGCCTTTTTCGAAAGCTGATAGTTGACTAAAGTTTTTTATCTGTGAAATTAAGCCACCGCTTATAGCATCTCCTAATTTTTTAATGTCTTCCCATGATAAATTAATCATCACGTTGTACATTTTTTTAAGATCTTCTATAAAGGTGCCTTGCACTAATTTTTTTATGACATCTATAACGGAAGAAACAAGATCTACCAAACCGACTAATGCGTCCCAAATGCCTACAACAAATCCTTCTATAATACCAACAATAACACCTGCAATACCTGCCGCAACATCTACGATAATTTCGCCTACGTTAATCATTTCATTAACCAAATCTGGACGTTGCGATAACTTACCTATCTTGGCTAAATACTCGATATAGGCTGGTGTTGGTATGCGGAGTATAGTATGTAAAGGAACTTGTACCGAATTGTATAATGCTCTAGCCTTTTTAAACCAAGGGTCGTGAGCATCTATAATGCCACTGTGTACTTTTTCTAAAATGCCTTTATCCTCTTGTTTAAAATAAAGCCCATGGCTATGACCACTGCTTTGGTTTAGAAAAATTAAAGCTTCTGCAATAGTCCTTCTGTCTTTTCCTCGTTTAAAGTTATAAGTAGCAAAATAGGTATTAATAATTTGCTCTAAACCTTCGCCTTGTGTAGCAACATAATGGTATGCTTGCGTAAAATTATCTAGTATTGCATTTTTAGCAAGTAACATGATATGGTGGCGTTCTATATGCCCTTGTTTGCCATCGCTTGTTTGTATAAACGCCCAACCTTTTGCATTTTCAGAAAATTTAATAAACAACACTTCTTCTCCTGGGCTATAAATTTTTGTTGCAATACTATTAAGATGTCCATTGCCACTACGTGCTGAACTGTAAGCAGGATCTATTGGGCTTGGCGTTTCATGCAAACGTATGCCCGAAGGTGCTATAATAAAAGCTCTAACATTAGTGTAGCTTTTAGCTACAACAGTAACAGGATCTAAAGTTTCTATCCATCGGCCATCGTAAAACATATACGTTTGCCCATTGTAAACTTTAGTATCAAAGTTTTTAGGAGTAGGAAATACAACTTGTGTTAGTTGATCTTTAAACCGTTGTAGAGCATCGTCTAGCGTATCGCCTTTTACTTGAAGGTTGTCTATATAGGTCGCCATAAAGTTACAGCACTTCTATTTTTACAGGCTTGGGTTGTATAAAATCTGAGAACGATGTTGTAATGTTAAGACGTAAATCGTCTTCTTCTGCAATAATAGCGTCGCCACCGAGGTAGCAATTTTTAAATAATACTTCTAGGGCTTTAAATTCGTCTATTTTAGAGGCTTGTAATACCGCAGAGCGTATAGTAATGGTTGGTTTTTTAAAATAAGCGTAAAGCGTCTTTCCATCATCGTCTTCTACAGAAAGTTTTACAACACGCTTGTGCTGGTGTTTCCATTTGTTAAACTGTGCTTGTGTAATACTGCCTTCTAGTAATGCAGGGGTTTGAATAGTATCCATGAAATTTATGTTTCGTCTTAATTTTAGATAATAAGCCCCAAGACATGGCTATGTATGGGGCTAGTTTTTTGTTCTGTATGTCGTATTAACTCCACTCGATATGAGACACTACAAGGTCTAAAGACACTTCTATTTTTGTGTCGCCCTGGCTCATATTTCTATTGTTGGATTTAAACTCGCAATTGCGAATAACATGCGTTGTAATTTGATTGGTATCGTCTAAAAAACTCACCTTTACATCAAAAGGTGGAGAGTCCATTAAACGTTTGCCTCTTGGCAACGCGGCTTGTATGGCTTCTACCTCATAATTGTATAAGGTTAAGGAAGCATTGGCTTCGTAACGACCTCTACCACGGTGTACGGGCATATTACCTGCCCCGTAATGGTTTTCTTTTACTTCAGCATCATCATAATTAATAGAAGTAATCCCTGTTACGATACGGTCTAATAAATTTACTTCTATAGATGCCCAGCTATGACGCTGCCCGTTTATTAATGGTAATTGTGACATGTGTTCTGTTCTTTTTAATTATAATTTATGCGTTTAAACCAAAAGGATTTTTAAAGCCTATGTTAACTTCTATACGACGAGCAGTACCCATTGGTACAATTTCTATACGTACTTTTAGTATAGAGTCTGCCAAAATATCTTGATTAGGGTCTACAAACACATCTATTTCTGAGACTTCTTCATTGCTAATCATACGCTCTAAAGCGGCTCTGCAAAGTGTTTCATAACCTTTTACAGTAGATGGTGGCAATGTTCCTGTATCTGGATCTACCAATACGGGCGCGTTTACTTTTGGCAATAACGCTGTACGTGCTATACGTGTGGCTTTATGTATGGTTCTGTTGGCTTCAATAAAAGTAAAATCTGATGTTTGTATTGTACAGGTATGGCTGTCGTTAAAATACACCCCTGGGATACCTATGTGCGAACGCGTAAAAATGTACTTAAAGTCGTTTAAAGTTTTCTGTACCCCTTCTGTAGTTAACGTAGTTCCTCCAACAAAACCTACAGCTCTAAATCCATCACCTGTTAAATTGAATTTCTCGATCCAGGCAATATTTTCTGAAACTTTGGCTTTAGATACGGCGCCTAAAAGCACACCTACTGCTGCTGTGTTAGAATAGTTCTCTTGCACTGCCTTCTCAGCATCCATAGCTACTACTACAGATACATTTTCGGCATTTAAACTTGTTAAATCGGTAAAGTTTGTTGCACTTGCATCGAAACCTTTACCTTCTAAAAAAATCTCGACAGGTCTATGGTTTGTAAAAGCGTTGTTGGCTACTGTTTGTGCTCTACTCACTGCAGTTTGTGTTGCATCGAATGTTACAGTATTGCTATGTATTACTGCTAATTGGCGTATTTGGCCTTCTGCATTAATAAGCATTTGTTCTGCCTCTTCTACCAAGGTAGCGTAAGTACTTTTATCCGATTTCATTATAAACAAATCTCCAGAGGGATTTAATCTAAAAAATTGAGTGATTTGGTAAAATGCAGAAACACCTTCTTGGTCGTAATTTTCTGTTATACCCAATCCTTCTGCATCTTCTACAGAGGCTAGCCTGTATAATTGATCGTTGGCTAAAAGCACCTCATCAGTATTCTCGCCATTAGTATTTCTAATAAAGGTGTCTGGTCCATCAAATAATAAACCCGATACCATGTCTTGATCTGGAGTTCTTCTGCCAAGTCCTCCCGATAGTTTTGTAATGACTACGTCATTAAATAAAACACCCATAAATATTGTTTTTAAATTCTACTAAATATTATTAGCTGTATTGCTATTTGTGTTAAAATTAACTGTGCTTTGCCATTTAAGCTAAAAAAGAGCGCGGCAAATACAGTAGTTTCAGTAATTTATAGCATGTCTCCAAACACAGGAGCTTGGTTAATAATATTATAAATTGTTCGTTCTGTGAGGAATAATTGTTCCGATAATTCTGCCACAATAAGCTTCATTTGTTTTTCTTGATTATCGAAAACATATTTTTGCACAAATTTTCTCCTTTTTTCTAATAATGCTGAACTTCTCTTCATAACGACCTCCTCCTTAAATATTAGTTTCATTATCTAAGGCTAAATTTTTCAAGTCGTTCACAGAAAGTTGCTCTTCAACATCTTTGTAAACTAAAAGGTTTTTACCATTGTGCTGTACTTGGTAATAATTATCTAAATCGTAACCTAAAGCACGTAAATTGGTTCTTAAGGCAGCTTCTTTGGCATTACCATCAATATCGCTTTCTGTAAAAAAGTCGTTAGATATCATGGTATAACGCTTTTTGTACTCGCGCTCTATTAAAGTGGTTTTATAATTAATTTCCCAGATGTAGAAGTTGTTTTTCTCCCAGTGGTCTTCGTTTACTGTATGCAAACATTCTTTAATTTTAAAGGCAGAATTTGTAACCAACGGAATTGTAGAGACATCTGCATTTAGGGCTTCTCTATTTTGTCTTATCTCTAATTTGTTAGGATGCAACAAAATAGCATCGTCTATTTGTTTGGCGAGATCGAAACTTTCTAGGTAATCGCCATTAAATGCTGTGTTTAAAACTACGTAAACACTAAAATCGACATCTGCTTTGTATTCCTGTTCTGAAGAGGTATTCCAAACCACATTATTATACTTAAACATAATAACTGGTGTTGCACTCGATTCGCTGTCGAATATGCGTTCGTTGTAAAGGCCTATTTGTACTACGTTGCCATTGGCATTAATAATACTGTTAATTTTCTCTTTCTTTTGCTCATAAAACTGTTTTAACACCATAATTGTTCTTGATTTTTAAAAAAATAATTTTCTAAGTTCTTAGGGAGAATATCATAGAAAATGAAAACATTTTAAAAAACACTTACAATTCTTGTTGAAATATATACATATATCAATATAAATTCAAAAAATTTACATTTTTTTTAACTACAATTAAATATTTATTTTCTCACTTTAATTTAAATCATTGTAAAGTCTTATATATTATAGCCTCCATATAATAAGTCCTAAAGAGCTTTTATCATAGTTTTCAAATAAATAATATTCAATAAATTAGTATTCTTTACAGCTTCAGTAGAAAAAATAATATTACCACCTACTTTCCCTAATAGTATATCTTATACTACATGGGTGCTTTAACGTGCTTTGTAACAATCTTTAATTACAAAATTCACACTACGTACAGGTTATATAACTATTAGTGCAATTGCCAAAACAGCGTTTTTTTCCTACATATTTATATCATATTAACTCAATTATATTCTATATTAACTTCACAATTACATAACATTAATTTAACGGTTAATTTTGAACATAAATATGTCAATTTCAATGTTTTCTACACTTCAAGTTTGAAGTAATTTTGTCTTGTCGAAACGTTATAAAAACAAAGACTATGAAAAACGTAACAAACATCTCTAAAAAAGTATTTTTAATGGTAGCTCTAATGGCTACGGTTTTAGGATACGCTAATGATGGTTCTTTCTTAATTAGAAAAACTAACACTAACAAGACTGTATTAACTTTAAATGATGTTAAGGTTGGTAACTTATTTTCTATTAAAGATGCTAACGGTTTAGTGCTTTACAAGGAAACAATACAGACAGCTGGTTTGTATATTAAAGGTTTTAATTTAACATCGCTTCCAAATGGTAAATATACTTTCGAACTTGATAAGGATATGGAAGTAAAAAGCATTCCTTTTAGTGTTTTAGATAACGAGGTTGATTTTAAAAGAAACTCTGCCGAAGCAATTGTATTTAAGCCTTCCACAATATTAAAAGACAACATGATATATGTAACAAAATTGGCTTTAAGCAAAGCCCCTTTAGTTATCGAGGTGTATTATGATGAAGGAGAATATAAGCCTTACAAACTATTACATAGAGAAACGATAGAAGCCAATGCCAAAAAAATTGAACGTGCTTACAAGTTAGATGAAGATGTTCAAGGCACATATAAAATAGTTTATAAAACTGAAGGCAAACAGTTTATAGAATATTTGGTAAACTAATTTCTTCCAACTTTTTTAGAAAAGCGAATCTTTAGAGATTCGCTTTTTTTGTTTATAATTTTATGGCCTGTAGCGCCTGCATTTATTTACACTTATCGATAATTTAAAAATAGCTTTGTTTGAATACTAGCTGCAAAAAATTATCTTTGCCTGCTAATAGTATATCAATTTATGAAGATCTCTTACAACTGGTTAAAGCAATTTATAAAAATTGATTGGACTCCAGAACAAACCAGTGAATTACTAACCGATTTAGGGTTGGAAGTAGAAGGCCTATCTAAATACCAATCTGTAAAAGGTGGATTAGAAGGTGTTGTTGTTGGCGAAGTATTAACCTGCGAAAAACACCCTAACGCTGATAAATTAAAAGTAACTACTGTACATATAGGTCTAGATGCCCCTATACAAATTGTTTGTGGTGCTCCTAATGTTGCTACTGGACAGAAAGTACCTGTTGCTACTGTTGGCACAACCTTGTATACCAAAGAAGGTGAAGCTTGGACTATAAAAAAAGGCAAAATTAGAGGAGAATCTAGCCATGGTATGATATGTGCTGAAGATGAATTAGGTCTTGGCGAATCTCATGATGGCATCATGGTTTTAAAAGATGATGTAACAGTAGGTACACCTGCCAATACTATTTTTGATATTGAAAACGATACTGTTTTCGAAATTGGTCTAACCCCTAATAGAGCAGATGCCATGAGCCATTTTGGTACAGCACGAGATCTTAAAGCTGGCTTATCCCATAAGGAAATAAAAGTAGAGTTAATAACACCATCTGTAAGTGCCTTTAATGTAGAAAACAGAACTTTAAAAGTAGATGTAAATGTTATATCTAAAGACCTTGCACCAAGATATTGTGGTGTAACGCTGTCGGGTATAAAAGTACAAGACTCTCCAGATTGGCTAAAACATAGGTTACAAGCAATAGGGTTAAGCCCTATAAACAATATTGTAGATGCAACAAATTATGTTTTGCATGAACTTGGCCAACCTTTACATGCTTTCGATGCTAGTAAAATTGAAGGCAACACCATAAATGTAAAAACAGCAAAAAAGGGTACAAAGTTTATTACCTTAGATGGTGTAGAACACGAATTACACGAAGAAGATCTTGTAATTTGCGATGCTGAAAAGCCAATGTGTATTGCTGGTGTTTTTGGTGGCATAGATTCTGGAGTAACAGAAGCTACTAAAAGTATATTTTTAGAAAGTGCTTACTTTAACCCTGTAAGTGTTAGAAAAACAGCAAAGCGACACACACTAAATACAGATGCATCTTTTAGATTTGAGCGTGGTATAGACCCCAACATTACTAAGTACGCTTTAAAAAGAGCAGCACTACTTATACAAGAATTAGCCGGTGGTGTAATATCTAGTGAAATTATAGATATTTATCCCAAAAAGATTGAAGATTTTCAAGTTCGTTTAAGTTTTGAAAATACCAGAAAAATTATAGGAGAAGAAATTCCTAGGGAAACTATTAAAAGCATTCTTACGGCGTTAGAGATTAAAGTAAATAATGTTACAGAAACAGGTTTAGGTTTAACAGTACCTGCATACAGAAACGATGTACAACGCGAAGCAGATATTATAGAAGAAATTTTAAGAGTGTACGGTTATAATACCGTTTCTACTTCTAAAAAATTAAATGCTACAATTTCCAACGTGTCTAGGTTTGAAGATTATAAACTTCAAAATACTATAGGTAACCAATTAGTTAGTCAAGGTTTTTTTGAAATTCTTTCTAATTCTCTAACAAATCCAAATTATGCTGCTTTAAGTAAAACGTTTGATGCTGCACATAATGTAGAAATACTAAACCCTTTAAGCAGCGATTTATCTGTTTTAAGACAATCTGTGGTATTCTCGGGCTTAGAAGCTATTGCCCATAATATTAATAGAAAACAACAAAACCTAAGATTATTCGAGTTTGGTAAAACTTATCATAATTTACCTGAAGAAAAACAAGAGGCCAAACATTTGGTTTTATTTGCAACTGGAAACCAAACTGCTAAAAATTGGACAAACACTTCTGGGCAACCAAGCGATTTTTTCTATTTAAAAGGTATTGTTAGTGCTACACTTAGTAGACTAGGTATTTCTAGATATAATGAGTTGCCTCTTACTAACGATATGTTTAGCGAAGGCATAACATTGGCCCTTGGCAAAACCAACCTTGTGTCTTTTGGTTTGATAAATACAACCATTTTAAAGCATTTTAGCGTTTCTCAACACGTAGTATGCGCAGACTTTAACTGGGATGCTATTTTAAATTGTGTTAAAAATCATAAAATAAAATTTAATCCAATACCAAAACATCCTGCGGTTCGTAGAGATTTTGCTTTACTAATTAACGATAATATTACTTTCGATGCTATCTATAAACTAGCCAAGCAAACAGAGAAACAGTTATTAAAAACGGTTAATTTATTTGATGTGTATCAAGGTAAAAATCTACCTAAAGGTAAAAAAAGTTATGCCGTGAGCTTTACGTTGCAAGACGAACATAAAACACTAAACGAAAAACAAATTGATAAAATAATGCGCAAATTGCAAAGCAATTTCGAAACTAAACTGGGAGCAGAACTACGTTAATTATGGCCTTATTCTCTAAACACACATTACTTGTATTAGCTTTCTTTCTTAGCTTGTTTACAGCTGTATATGGACAAAATACAACTGCATATAACGTTTTAGAAACGGATACCGTTGAAAAACCTAGCATTGGAGCTGCTGTAACTCATGACCTTAAATATACCATAAAAGGTGTTGTACATGGGTTTAGTAGGCCTTTGTATTGGAAAGGTAAAGATTTTGCCAAGTTAGGCGTGTTGATAGCAGGTACAGTAGCCACTGCAACTTTAGACCAAGAAACCAATTCCTTTTTTGAAAGAAATGGAGATGATTTCCCGAAAGTTGTTAGAAATGTTGGTTGGTATTTTGGAAGTCCTCAAAATTATTTTATTATAAATGGTGGACTATACGGTTTTGGACTATTTACTAAAAACGAAAAAGTACGAAAAACAAGTGTTTTAATTATATCTTCATCTATAACTAATGGCTTTCTACAAAGCTTTTTAAAAACAGCTGTTGGTAGAGGTCGACCTGGATTTAGAGATAGCAACACAAGTTTCGATTTTTTCTCTGCAGAATCTGGGTACCACTCGTTCCCTTCTGGACATACTGCACTATCCGTGACAATGGCACATGCCATAGCCAAGCAATTCGACAATACTTGGACTAAAATTGGTATATATAGTCTCGGTGCTATACCTCCAATTTCAAGACTTATAGACGATGCGCATTGGCTGTCTGATATTGCTTTCTCTGCTGCACTAAGTGTAATTGTTGTAGATAGTATTGATAAATTTTTATTTAAATCTAAAGCCTATGATTATAACGAAAAACACTCGAAGAAAATAACATGGAATTTAAGCCTTAGAGGAAATTCGTTGGGAATTAGAGGTGTTTTTTAAAAGTTTTTTCTTACTTTTATAAAAAACCTTCTAAATTTTTACATTATGTCTAATTACATCAAAGTTTTTTCAGGAAACTTCATCGAAGTACAAAAGGTGTTTTCCTTACTTGAAAATAAGAATATTTGTGCCATTATTAAAGATGAAAGTGAGTCTGGAAGATTGGCAGGTTTTGGATCTAGCATTCAAGGCTTCCAAGAAATTCATGTGCATAAAGATGAACACGTAAAAGTATCGAAAATATTACAACAACTCCAAAAACTAGAAAGTGCCGCTATTTAAGCGGCACTTTTTTTTATTATAAAAAATTATTTTTTTTACGGCTGTTTATTACACCGTAACAGTATACATTTTCTCTCTCAATGCTTTTATCTTAGTGTCTTGCATATAGTCATCGAAGGTAGTATATCTATCTATAACACCATTAGGGGTTAGCTCTACTACTCTATTAGCAACAGTTTGCGCAAACTCATGATCGTGAGATGTAAATAACACAGTACCTTTAAAGTTTTTTAGCGAATTGTTAAATGCTGTAATACTCTCTAAGTCTAAGTGATTTGTAGGTTCATCTAACATTAAAACATTTGCTCTTATCATCATCATTCTACTTAACATACAACGCACTTTTTCTCCACCAGACAATACATTACACGTTTTTAAAGCTTCTTCTCCACTAAAAATCATTTTTCCTAAAAACCCTCTAATGTAAACTTCTTCTCTTTCTTCTTCTGTGGTTGCCCATTGGCGTAACCAATCTACCAAGGTTAAATCGCTATCAAAAAATTCGCTATTATCAAGTGGTAAGTAGGATTGCGTTGTAGTAACACCCCAAGCAAATTTACCAGATTGCGCATCTTCTTTTCCATTTATAATTTGATAAAATGCCGTTGTAGCTCTAGAATCTTTAGAAAATACAACAACCTTATCTCCTTTAGCCAAATTCAAATCAATTTTACTAAACAACACCTCTCCGTCTAGAGTAGCAGATAGGCCTTCTATATTTAAAATTTGATCTCCAGCTTCACGCTCACGCTCAAAAATAATGGCGGGGTAACGCCTACTAGTTGGTTTAATGTCAGATATATTCAATTTATCAATCATTTTCTTCCTAGACGTCGCTTGTTTACTCTTAGCGACATTCGCAGAAAAACGTCTTATAAATTCTTCTAATTCTTTCTTCTTTTCTTCTGCCTTTTTATTTTGCTGCGCACGTTGTTTTGCTGCCAATTGAGAAGACTCATACCAGAAGGTATAATTTCCTGAGAAGTGATTGATTTTACCAAAATCGATATCGGAAATGTGTGTACAAACCGCATCTAAAAAGTGGCGGTCGTGAGAAACTACAATCACACAATTATCATAGTTTGCCAAGAAATGTTCTAGCCAAGTAATGGTCTCGTAATCCAAATCGTTTGTAGGCTCATCCATAATTAGCACATCTGGATTTCCAAAAAGCGCCTGTGCCAATAAAACACGTACTTTTTGCTTACCATCTAGATCTGCCATTAACGTATAGTGGTGTTCTTCTTTAATGCCTAGATTAGACAACATTGCAGCAGCATCGCTATCGGCATTCCACCCATTCATCTCTTCAAACTGCACTTGGAGTTCTCCTATTTTTTCGGCATTCTCATCTGTATAATCGGCATATAAAGCATCTATTTCTGTTTTAACTTTATACAGGGTTTTGTTACCCATTAAAACAGTTTCTAAAACATTATGCTCGTCATGCAAGTTATGGTTTTGCTCCAGTACAGACATACGTTTACCTGTTTCTAAAGAAACGTGTCCAGATGTTGGATCCATTTTACCAGAAATAATCTTTAAAAACGTGGATTTTCCAGCACCATTGGCACCAATAATACCGTAACAATTTCCATTGTTAAACGTTGTATTTACCTCATCGAACAATACACGTTTACCAAATTGTACAGAAAGGTTTGAAACTGATAACATAAGCCTACTTTAATTTTTTGCAAAAATAAAAAATTCTGACGGTTAGATAAAGCCGAATGGCTTTAATTTTTAACGCTTAATTAACGTTTAAACAACTTTTAACAGCGCATTAACAGCGTATTATCCAATCAAAATATATTTTTGTTAGGGCAGCTCTACTAAATACTGCTCTCAAGTTAAGTTTATGAAATTATACCTATATATTACAAGTGTTTTATTAACCGTATTAAGTTGTAGCAAAAAGTCTTGCAGTTATGCTATTATTGGTGGTGAAATTATAAATAAAAACACTAATTATGTAGTATTGCTTAATAACAAAGAGGTTATAGATACTTTAGTTCTTGATGGTAAAAATCGGTTTTCTTATAAGTTGAAAAACTTAGATTCTGGTTTCTATACCTTTCAACATGGCAATGAAATACAAAAAGTTTTATTGGAACCTGGAGACAGCGTTATGTTTAGGCTCAATACTTTAGAGTTCGATGAGTCTTTAGTTTATACAGGTAAAGGTGCTAAGAAAAATAACTATCTTATTAACGACTTTCTTCAAAATGAATTAGAAGAAAAACAAGTGTATAAATTTTGTGCCTTGTCTCCATTAGATTATCAATCACGTATGGATTCTATAAGACTTCAGAAAAATGAAAAACTTAAAGAGTTCCAACTAAAGCAAATGCCTTCCGATTTATTTAACAAAATAGCACAAGCTAATATTGATTTTAGTTATTACGCTAGTAAAGAAATTTACCCTTTTATACATAAAGGTAGAGGTAAAGAAAAAAAATTAGTAGATATACCTGATGGTTTTTACGATTACAGAAAGATGATTAACTATAACGACGATTATCTTGCCAACCACTTTGCATATAAATCTTTTCTTAAAAGCAGCTTTAATAATATTGCTTTAGCAGATCATTTAGAGCATGCAGATAATGGTTATGTATGGACAAATTGTTGTTATAATTTAGACCGTTTAACGGCTATTGATAGTTTGGTACAAAATGCGTCGATAAAAAATGAATTACTTTATTATTATAGCATGCACTTTTTACGTGTAAATAAAGACATTAAAAACAATGCTAAAATTGTAAACTATTTTTTATCGAAAAGTACAAACGAAGAAAACAATACGTCTATAACCGCTTATAATAATTCTATAAATAAGTTAAGGCCCGGTGCAACTTTTCCTAGTGTTGAATTGAGAAGTATTAAAGATTCTATAGTAAATATTAGTAGTATAATAGATCAACCTACAGTAGTTTATTTCTGGTCTCACAATTATAAAAACTATTTAAAAGACAGTAGAAAACGTGTTAAGGAGCTCAATGTAAAATATCCTGAAGTTAATTTTATTTCGGTTAATATTGATGATTTTAATAAAAGTCGTTGGGTTTCTACAATGCAAGCTTATAAGCACATCTCTAAACACGACTATGCTTTTGTTAATCCTAAAGAGTCTGTAAAACAACTTGCTGTTTATCCTGTTACTAAAGCGATACTTGTAGATAAAGAACATGTAATTATAAACAGTAACGCAAACATGTTTTCTAAAAATTTCGAGGAAGAACTTCTTGGTCTTGTAAATCAATTTTAATTGCATTATTGTTACTCTGCGTCGTTGTTATTCTAAATAGTACTTCTATATTTATCTATAATTTTAGAGGATACAAAACGATTAAAGTATATTTGTAGCTTAGATGTTTACCAATTATGCGTATAGATATTATTACGGTACTTCCTGAGTTACTAAAAAGCCCTTTTGAAGCTTCTATTTTAAAACGTGCTATAGATGCCAATTTGGTTGAAATCCATTTTCACAATCTTAGAGATTATACTTCAGACAATTACAAATCTATAGACGACACTCAATTTGGCGGTGGTGCTGGTATGGTAATGATGGTAGAACCTATAGACAAATGTATTAGTGCGTTAAAGTTAGAGCGCGATTACGACGAAATTATTTATATGACACCAGATGGCGATACCTTAACTCAAGGAATTGCCAATCAAATTTCGCTTAAAGAAAATATCATACTACTCTGTGGGCACTACAAAGGTGTAGACCAACGTGTACGCGACCATTTAATTACCAAAGAACTATCTATTGGCGATTTTGTACTTTCTGGTGGCGAACTTGCTGCTGCTGTGGTTTGCGATGCTGTTATAAGGCTTATTCCAGGTGTTTTAGGGAATGAAACTTCTGCTTTAACCGATTCGTTTCAAGATAATTTATTAGCGCCTCCTATTTACACCAAACCTAGAGAGTATAAAGGGTGGAAAGTACCAGAACTTTTGTTTAGTGGTAATTTACCTAAAATAGAAGCTTGGCGAGAAGAAAAAGCTTATGAACGTACGAAACAAATACGCCCAGACTTATTGCAAGATGAAGAGTAATTAAAATACCACGTTTATTCTATAGCTACGTAACACATGCAACGAATTTAGTTAAAATAAAAACACAACCAAATAATGGTTGTGTTTCTAATTAGTACAAAAATAATATAATTGTTAAACTTAACGGTTTATCCAAGCCTTTCGTAACGCAATTTGTGCTGCTGTTGCATTTTCTTTTTCTACTAAACCTTTACCCTTTGTATAAGCTTGGGTAGTTACTGTTTTTATAGTTACAGGTGTACCATTGCGCTCTAATACCACTTCTATTGCCTTACCTGGTGTCCAAGAAAATACGTCTTGCAATAATTGGTTGGCATTAAGCAAGGTAAGGGCTTCCCCATCGATGGTTTTAATAACATCCTTAGGTTGTGCGCCTTGTTCTGCCCAAAAGCTATTTTCTAATACTGCTTCTGTAAAAAATATAACGCCTTGTTCTGGATCTGCACCAACAATTGGAGCACCATTCATCATTATGTAATTTGTTTTAATATTAGCTTGTCCTATTTCAAGACCCGCTTTTTCAAAAAACACGTTATAATTTATAGGTAAATCTCCAGCAACATGTGTATTTAAAAATTCACCAACAGACGGATACGTCATTGCTGTAATTTCTTCTATTAGTTTATCGTCTTCGAAAGGTTTGTTTTTACCATATTTTTGAGAGAGTTCCTTCATTAAAGAAAGTATACCTCTTTTACCGTTACTTTCCTCTCTAAGTAAAATATCAATACACATTCCTATAAGTGCACCTTTTAGATATACGTTAATATATTCGTCTTTATAAGCATCTTTTAATACATTTTCGCTCATAATAGTAAAACTCAAGGCATCATTATAATTTTTAGAGCTTTCTATTTTTTGCATTATTTTAGCATAAAACGCTTCTTTTTCTACCAAGCCTTGGTAAACCTGAAATAATGTCGCAAAATATTCTGTTACGCCTTCGTACATCCACAAGTGTTTAGAAAACGTAGGGGTATTGTAATCAAAATAATGTACATCTTCAGAGTGTACACTTAATGGAGTTACAATATGAAAAAATTCGTGAGACACAACATCTATCATACTACTAGCTAATCTCTCGGCATTACTAGATTCTGGTAACACTACAACTGTAGAGGTATGGTGTTCTAAAGCCCCAAAACCTTTTGGAGAATCTTCTTTACCTTCAGATAAATACAAATAAATATCGTATCTCGGTGTTGTGTTTATATCGCCCAAATAAGCTTTCTGAGCCTGCATCATTTTAAAAATTGTTTCCTTTAAAGAGGCTGCTGTATGAATTTTGTTTGGGGAATACACACTTAATACAATTTTTATATCTCCTACTTTAAATTCTTCAACATCCAGATTACCATACATCATTGGGTTGTCTGTAATATCGAAATATCTTGGCGCAGCATAGGTTGTTGTAATGTAATTTCCAGAACTGTCTTCTTTATCACTAATTTTTTGCAATGCAGAAGTTCGCGAAAATGCCTTTGGTGCTGTTACATCTAACTTGTATTGATTGTTTTTAAGACTATCGAAGTAACCTATAAAACCATGAAGGTTTAAAACATAGTTTTTAGGCTCTATGTTGGTTCCCGATGGTGAGAAGGGCTGCTCTCCTCCTATTCCTCCTTTTGTTTCTATATCGAAAGTATCATTTACTTCATAGGTAATTTTATCCAATTTTTTAGCCCCTTCAATTTGCCATGTATTCACATCTAGTTTTGTAACTTTTAACAAATTACCATCGTAATCCAATGCTTTAAAATTATCAATATACTTTCCAAAATCGCTAACAGAATAAGTGCCTTGTACTACTCTTGGAAGTCTGTAAGTTACTGTATTTATTGTAAAACGTCCAGGATTAATGGTTACAGGAGCTTTATCGTTCTGTACTTTAGAAAGGTTTACATGTGCTAAAATTGGTGTGTTTAGCGCTAAATCATTCGCATTATTTTTTCCCGTACCACAGCCTATAAGTGTTAAACTTAAGGTTAGCACCGCAAAAATTCTAAGTGTCATTTGTAAAATTTTAAATTATAAGTGCATCAAAAATAAGATTATGTTTTCCCATGCTTTCATAAGTTTATGTTAAAAGATATTATATTCGCTTATGCAAAAACCTCTTGTAAGTATACTTACGCCTTTTAAAAATACTGCTGCATTTCTTGAAGAGTGTTTAGACTCTATACAGAAGCAAACCTACTCTAATTGGGAACTGCTTATTGTAGACGATAATTCTACAGATAACAGCTATGCTATTGTGGCTTCCTTTGCTGCAACAGATAGGCGCATACGCTTAATAAAAAATAAAGGTGAAGGTATTATTAATGCTTTACAACTGGCCTATAGTAAGAGTTCTGGAACTATGGTAACGCGCATGGACAGTGATGATGTTATGATGCCTAATAAACTTGAAGTGCTTGTAAATGGACTACTAACTAACGGTAAAAAACATGTGGCTATCGGTCTCGTTTCATATTTTAATGCTAATGGTGTTGGCCCTGGTTATAAGCGTTACGAAACCTGGCTCAACCAACTCACAAAAACAGGTGAAAATTATACAGAGATTTACAAAGAGTGTGTTATTCCCTCTCCGTGTTGGTTAGTGTATAAAGACGATTTAGATGCTTGTGGCGCTTTCTCTCCGCAGATTTATCCAGAGGATTACGATTTAACATTTCGCTTTTATAAATATGGTTACACTTGTATTCCTTGTAATGAGGTTATTCATAAATGGCGCGATTACAGTACAAGAACCTCACGAACGCATGTGCACTATGCGCAAAACCATTTTACCACACTAAAAGTAAGGCATTTTTTAGATATTGATTATAACCCCAATAAGAATTTAGTTATTTGGGGAGCGGGCACCAAAGGAAAGCTAATGGCGCGCCTGTTTTTAGAGGCTAATATTCCCTTTTACTGGATTTGCGATAACCCTAATAAAATTGGCAAATCTATTTATGGGAAAACCATGCTAGATTTTAAGGCGCTATCTAAAATTGATGTGCCGCAAAGTTTAATTACTGTAGCAAATCCAAAAGCTCAAGAAGAAATTAGAGCTTTTTTAAATAAATTGAACTTAAAGCCTTTTGCCGATTATATTTTCTTCTGCTAGCGTTTTTTAAACACTAAAAAAATACGTAGGTTTGATAAATAAAAAAATAAATGCAGTTTAAACACCCCGAATTTCTTTACGCTTTATTTTTACTTATAATTCCGATTATAATTCACTTATTTCAGCTTAGAACTTTTAAAAAAGAAGCGTTTACTAATGTGGCTTTTTTAAAAAATGTAAAGCTGCAAACTCGCAAAAGTTCTCAACTAAAAAAGTGGCTTACACTTTTGCTGCGTTGCTTAATATTGGCTGCACTTATTTTTGCATTCGCACAGCCTTATACCTCTAAAACAAATGCGGCCAATAAAACTGTAGAAACTGTAGTTTACTTAGATAATTCTTTTAGTATGCAAGCTAAAGGTGTTAATGGTGTGCTGTTAAAACGTGCTGTGCAGGACCTTTTAAGTGCTATTCCAGAAACACAAAACCTATCTCTAATTACAAATTCTAACACCTATAAAAACACCTCATTAAGTAGTATTAAGAATGAGTTATTAAACATTGATTTTACTCCAAACCAACTCAATCTAAACACTGTGGTTTTAAAAAGTAAATCTTTATTTAATACACAAAGAGATGCTATTAAAAATTTAATATATATTTCAGATTTCCAAAATAGTTCGTCAGGTTTCACTGTGCCAAAAGATACTACTCTTAATTTTTATGCGGTAAAATTAAAACCTTTAAACACTAATAATATTGCTATAGATTCTGCATATATTTCTGTGTTTAGTCCAACAAAATTAGAACTTCGGGCAACTTTAACAAACAGTGGTACACCTGTTAAAAATGTTCCTGTTTCTTTATATAACTATAACAAGCTTATTGCTAAAACCTCTACTGAAATAGATCGTGAGGCAGACGTTACGTTTAGTTTGCCTGCCAATACTAAAATTAATGGTGAAATACGCGTTAACGACACCCAATTGCAATTTGATAATTCGCTTTTTTTCAATATCAATACACCAGAAAAAATAAAGGTACTGTCTATTGGTAATACTTCAACTAATGTTTTAAAGCGCATTTATACAGAAGACGAGTTTCAATTTGCTTCCTCCACCGTTAATACGTTAAATTATAACAGTATAAGCAATTACAATTTAATAGTGCTAGATGCATTAGAGCGCATACCTTTAGCGTTAACTTCCGTTTTAAATTCTTTTGTTAAAGATGGTGGCACTTTATTAGTACTTCCTTCAGAAAAGATTCAAATTAATAGTTATAACAACTTACTAACCCAATACCAACTCGAACTAAAACCTGCAAAAACACAAAACAAAAGTATTACCACGATAAACTATAGTCACCCTTTATATAGCACAGGAGTTTTTGAAAAACGCGTTAAAAATTTTCAATACCCTAAAGTAAGCCTATTTTACGATGTTGCTAATGCTTTAAACACGCCCATTTTGGCTTTTGAAGATGGTGCTCCCTTTTTAACTGCAAATGCAAATGTTTACATAATTACAGCTCCCATAAGTAAAGCCTTTTCTAGTTTTACCAATTCTCCATTAATAGTTCCTACTTTTTATAATGTGGCAAAAAATAGTTTTAAAATTCCTCAACTTTATTATAACACGGACCATACAAACACCTATCAAGTTGCTGTAGTTTTACAGCAAGACGGGGTACTCTCTTTAGAACATAAAAACGAAAAAGTAATACCAAGGCAACAGAGTTTAAGCAACAGTGTAACTATTACCACTAGAGATGTCCCTAAAAGTTCTGGAACTTATGCTATAACCAATAACAGAGATACTTTAAAGCATGTAAGCTATAATTATAGCAGGACAGAAAGCCATCTAAACTATATAAATACAACAGCCTTAGAAACACTAACGCTAGACACTTCTATTACAGATACCTTTAGCACACTAAAAAGTAACTCTAAAATAAACGCCTTATGGAAATGGTTTGCTATTTTTGCATTGATTTTTCTTGTAACAGAAATGCTCATCTTAAAATTTTTTAAATGAACATACTCATAAAATCTGCTAAAATAATAGATCCTGAAAGTGAATTTAACGAAACTGTTCAAGATATTTTAGTTGAAAACGGATTGATTTCTAACATAGGCTTGGGCTTAGATAACCCTAACAATTATAAAGAAATAACATTCGAAAACTTACACATTTCTCAAGGTTGGTTCGATAGCAGTGTCTCTTTTGGAGAGCCGGGTTTTGAAGAACGCGAAACCATAGCTAATGGTATAAAAACTGCTGCTTTATCTGGGTTTACGGCCGTTGGGGTAAACTCTAATACAAATCCAATTATAGACTCTAGCACCCATGTTGCTTTTATAAAATCGAAAAGCTATAATAGCCCTGTAGACTTATACCCCATTGGTGCGCTTACAAAACAAAGTAAAGGTGAAGACCTTGCGGAGTTGTTTGACATGAAAAATAGCGGCGCTAAAGCGTTTTATGACTATAAAAAAACCATACGCAACCCCAATCTTTTAAAAATAGCCTTGCAGTACAGTAGCAATTTTGGAGGTTTAGTATGTTCGTTTCCGCAAGAAAATAAAATTGCTGGTTCTGGGGTTATGAACGAGAATATAACTAGCACTTCTTTAGGTTTAAAAGGTAATCCTGCATTAGCGGAAGAAATGCAAGTGGCCAGAGACTTATTTTTATTAGAATATACTGGTGGTAAGTTGCACATACCTACCATATCTACAGCTAAAAGTGTCGCTTTAATAAAGGCTGCCAAAGCAAAAAAATTGGATGTTAGTTGTAGCGTTGCAATACATAATTTAGTTTTTACTGATGAAAGTCTTACTGATTTTGACACCCGTTTTAAGGTAACACCACCTCTAAGAACACAAGCAGATATCGATGCGCTTATTGCTGGGGTTTTAGATGGCACTGTGGATATGGTAACCAGCGACCACAATCCGCTTGATATTGAATTGAAAAAAATAGAATTCGATCATGCTGCCTATGGTAGTATTGGTTTAGAAAGTGCTTTTGGTGCTTTATTGAATATATTTTCGTTGAATGATACCGTTAGGTTACTTACCATGCATAAAAAACGTTTTGGCATAAGCAGTAATCCTTTACAAATTGGTGAACCGTTAAGCGTTACCTTATTTAACCCAGAAGGCACGTATGTGTTCTCTAAAGCTCACATACTTTCTAAATCTAAAAATACCATATTTAAGGACTACCCTCTTAAAGGGCATGTTTATGGTATAATTTCTAACAATAGTAGTGTTTTAAAATAAAATGACAGAACAAGATATTAAAGCTGGAAGTAAATATGCTGTAGTGAGCTATTTGACTATTTTTGGAGTTATTATTGCTTTTTATATGAATAATGAGCAGAAAAACCCTTTTACTGCTTTTCACATAAGACAATCTCTAGGCCTTTGGCTTACTCTAATTATCGTAAATTTAGCTATAGTTAGTAACTTCGATATATTTATGCTTAGGGTATCTGTTTACGTATTCTTTATTACGTTATGGTTCTATGGTTTTATGGGGGCACTTTCTGGAAAATTAAATTTAGCGCCATTAGTTGGTAAACTGTACCAAAACATTTTTTCTAAACTCGTTTCATAATGCTACAAACCTCACTTTCTTTAGATTATGTTATGCGACCATCGTCGTTAACAGAACAAATACCACTACTTATTTTATGCCATGGTTATGGTAGCGATGAGAATGATTTGTTTTCGTTTTCTGCTGAGCTTCCTGAAGAATTATTAATAATTTCTGTAAGAGCGCCTTACCCTATGCAACCTCATGGTAATGCTTGGTATGCCATAAATTTCGACGCAGAGAAAGGAAAATGGAATGATAATGTACAGGCAAAATCTTCCGTAGATTTAATTGCTAAGTTTATAGACGAAGTTCTTGTAACTTACACCAATATAGATGCTAAAAATGTTTCGCTTCTAGGGTTTAGCCAAGGCAGTATTTTAAGCTATGCTGTAGCATTAATTTATCCTGATAAAATAAAAAATATCGTTGCTTTAAGTGGTTACGTTAATCATGATATTTTACCCACTAATGTTAAAGCGCAAACTAAAGCCTATAATCATTTAGATTTTTACTGTTCTCATGGTAGTGTAGATCAAGTTATCCCTGTAGATTGGGCCAGACAAACGCAACCTTTTCTAAATACTATAGATGTACAAAATGTATATGCAGAATTTCCTGTGGGCCATGGTGTGGCACCACAAAATTTTTACGATTTTAAAGAATGGTTGTCTAAGCGTATTTAAAAATAGATTTCAATACCTTATTACATAACACTTAGTTTTAAAAATAGCATTGAATTAGCAACAGATTTAAACAAAAAAACACATTAAGCCAGACGCTTAATGTGTTTTTTTATGACATGACATTGCAGTTATAGGATTAGCTATTTATAACAAGCCTAAAACCTTCACCGTGTATATTTAGGATCTCTACCTTTTCATCTGGCTTTAAATACTTACGCAGTTTTGCTATGTACACGTCCATACTTCTAGATGTAAAGTAGTTGTCGTCTCTCCATATCTTAGTTAATGCCAACTCTCTAGGCATTAAATCGTTTTCATGTAATGCTAATAATCTTAACAATTCGTTTTCTTTTGGAGAAAGCTTTTCTGGCTCTCCGTTATCAAATCGTAAAAATCTCAATTTCGAATTTAAATGGAAACGGCCAATCTTAAATTCAAATTGTTTGCTGTCTGAAACTGTTTCAGTAGCTTTACGTTGCATTATTGCTTTTATTTTAACCAATAACACTTCGCTATCAAATGGTTTATTTAAGTAATCGTCTGCACCAACTTTGTAACCTTTTAGCACATCTTCTTTCATAGCTTTTGCTGTTAAGAACACTATGGGTACATCCGTATTTTTTTCTCGAATTTCTTTTGCCAAAGTAAATCCATCTTTATAAGGCATCATGACGTCTAGTATGCATAAATCATAATCATCTTTTTTAAATTTTTCGAACCCTTCCATACCATTTTTAGCGTGAACTACGTCATATTCGTTCATCATTAAATAATCTCTAAGTACGGTTCCAAAATTAGGATCGTCTTCTACTAGTAAAATTTTTTTGTTTTGCTCTTCCATATTTTTATGATATTAACGGAAGCTTTATTAAAAAAGTACTTCCTTTACCTTTCTCGCTTTCTACAGACACGAAGCCTTGATGGTCGTCTACGATTCGTTTAACATAAGCCAAGCCTAAGCCATGGCCTTTTACGTTATGTATGTTACCTGTGTGTTCTCTATAAAATTTTTCAAAAATTCGCTTGGCTACGGTTTTGCTCATACCGCTACCTTGATCTTGTATTTTTAATAAAATGTTATTTCCAACGTTTTCTGTATACACATCTATTTTTGGTGCTTCTGGGGAATATTTAATAGCGTTGTCCAATATATTAACAATAACATTTGTAAAATGTGTATCGTTAGCAAGTATAGACGTTTGCTCTGCACCTAAATGTGTTTTCACATAACCTTTTCTGTCTTCAACAATCAATTCTACATGCGTAATAGCATCTTCTATTAGGTCGTGAAAGTCCTCTCTATCCTTACTTATATTTAGCTCATTCTTTTCTAATTTTGAAATTCTAAGCACATTTTCCACTTGGGCATGCATGCGCTTATTCTCTTCTTTTATCATATTAAGATAGCGCAGAACCTTAGTTTTATCGTCTATAATTTTAGGACTTTTTATAGAATCTAATGCAAGATTAATTGTTGCAATAGGAGTCTTAAATTCATGCGTCATGTTGTTGATAAAGTCTGTTTTTATCTGAGATATTTTTCGTTGCTTAATCAACTGATACAATGCACTAGTATAAGTAAAAATTATGATAACTGTAAAAACAATAGACAGCAAAATCATTACGTATATAGACGAAAATACATAGCTAGAATGGTTGGGAAAATTAACCAAAAGTCTATATGTATTTGGGTTTTTTCTGTTTTGAAAAAAAGGCACTTCAAATGTTGATTTTTGCTCATATTCAAAGTCATCACTTTGAATTTTAGTGGCTAAATCTTTACTGTAAACTGCAAATTCAAAATTGGTATCTATTGCTGCTTCTTTAAGTTTTTTATCTAATAATTTCTTTATTTCTTCTTGAGTAACACGTTTATGAATGGGTTTTTTATAAGATAAATCACTGTAAATGTCTTCGAAAAACACTTTATCTGTACTCGAAATGTTATCTAGTAACTGTAATTTTGTATTTAAATCGGCCTCGAAATTGGAGTTTTTAAAAACTTTTGTTTCTCTTTCGCTATAAATACGCTTAATATTTAAGGTATCTTCTTCTAAGTTTTCTAAACTTAAATCGAACAGAGGGGAATTAAATTTGTAGTTTTCTTCTAAGGTACCATAACGGTAAATGATACGCTGCTTAGCATCAGAATCGTCTATAACGTATAAGTTTCTTATGGCAGCTGTGTCCACAGAAACGCCGTCTTCTGCTAAGATATTTTTAAGCTTATAGACATAATCTGCATATTCCCTATCTTCTAAGGTATTTGCAACACTGTATAGTGTTTTATTAATACCATATCTAAAGCGGTTTTTTTCGTTCTGTACGGCTTGATTAATAAAATAGGCTTGGACAAATATTATACCTATAAGCGACAGACTCATTAAGATAACAAGAAGGACAAATAATTTTTTACTCATTATTCAAATTTAACATTTTGACATCTAGTCAAGTTAGCATTTAACCTTACATTAACAAAAATGTTAAATTCTTGGTTTTTAATCGTTTTTTGATAAAATTTGTGAGTGAATTTGCGCAATTTGAGATTTTGCGTTTTCTAATTCCTCATTATAAATCACGAAATCGGAGCGTTCTATTTTCTTAGAATCGTCCCACTGATTGCTCATTATGGCCTCCACTTTCGCTTTAGTAGTCTGGTCGCGTTTAATAACTCTAGAAATTCGTAATGCCTTAGGTGCTGTTACTGTTATAACGTAATCGCAATCTTTGTAACCCCCGTTTTCGAATAAAATGGCAACTTCTTTAATAACATAGGGGGTGTTGTGGCTAGCTGCCCAAGTTTTAAAATGTGCTGCAACTCTGGGATGTACTATTGCATTAATTTTATTGAGATATGTTTTATCGTTAAAAATAATATTAGATATATAGGTTTTATTTAAAACGCCGTTGCTATAGGCTTCTTCACCTAACAAGGCTATCAATTCTTGCTTTATGGTTTTAGAGTTTACCATTAATTTTTTAGCCTCTACATCTGCTATATAAACTGGCACTCCCAAATCTGCAAACAATTTCGCTATGGTTGTTTTACCACTACCTATACCTCCCGTTAATCCTACTATTACCATTATAAAATAATAAATTCTATGTGTTGTTGGTGTACTTTTACGCGCTTTGCGTATTCTGGTATTTTTACCAATTCTGGTATTAAAAAGGGTTGTCCCTTAGTTACTTTTTTATAGTTACATTCTATTTTAAAATCTTTTGCTTTTATGGTTTTAAAATTTGCTAAACTGGTATAGTAAGACACTTTTACTGTTTTAGGAAAATATTTAATGGCCATACCTTTAGGAAGATTAGTTACCGTAATTGGTATGTTTACGCTTCCTTCTGTAAATTTCTCGACATTGGCACGTATTAAAATACGTTTATTAGAAAATTTTAAATTGTCTTCCTGTTCTGGCAAAACCAATTGTATATCTTGTTCAATATTACTTTTAATAGCGTTGTATGTTACAACTTCAGTTTTAAGGGCATCTATACGAGAAACTTTATCCTGAGGCCCAATAATTGTTATAGAATCGGGTTGCATTTTTACACCTGTATAACTGTTATATCCTGGCTCAAAATTTAGCGTAACATCTGCAATTACTGGTACTTTTTTAACCAAATTAGTGTCGTAGTGAAATATTAGTGTGTCTGGCTTTATCCCTAAAATTTCTATATGGTTTTGAAATTGTTTTCGGTCATTAATCTGAGATAAGGTTTTTGTAAAGATAAATGCATTGTTTTTATCAACAACATCTTTAGAAAAGTCTACAGTAAACGTTGGCTTGGAAAAGTAATAATTAAGCCACTTAAAGCCATGTGTTTTTAAGGTGATTTCGAAGCTTCTAGATGTGTCTTTTAGTATTACTTTCTCTTGAGGTACATTTTGATATTCTAGATTAAAAGCAACAGTATTTGTGTAGGCTTTGGATAGTTTCGTAAAAATTAAGATGACAAATGCAGAAACGAGGAAAACTAAAAAAACGTTAAGCCTACCGCTTCTTATAGTGTTTAGTACTTCTTTTTTTAATTTTTGTATCATT
This sequence comes from uncultured Flavobacteriaceae bacterium, assembly GCA_947489085.1. Classification (GTDB taxonomy): domain Bacteria; phylum Bacteroidota; class Bacteroidia; order Flavobacteriales; family Flavobacteriaceae; genus Jejuia. The sequence goes on along the minus strand of CANLCJ010000020.1, from coordinate 12,108 downwards.
TTCTCTTAAAAAATAATTTAGGAAAATACGATTCTGGTGCTTTCTTTAGCAAACTAACAGCTAGTGTCGATTTTAAAAAACCTGTACCGTAACCTGTAAATTGAATAAGTATGGCTGGTAAAGCCATTACTGCTACTTTAATTTGCTTTGTATCAAATAATGCCAATACAAAAGCGGCAATAAAATATAACAAATACAATTGTAATAACAAATAGGTTTTGCATATTGCCAGTATAAGAGATACTGCTAAACCTAACAAAAAGAGAGAAGGAAACCAGTACGTTATTTTTTTTGTATGTGGGTGCCAGAGGTTTAATATTGGCCTAACCAAACCAAATTTATAAACTTGTTGGTAGAATTTTTTCCAAGATATACGACGCTTATGGAAGACTACAGCTTCGGGAATAAGTTTTGTTTTAAACCCCAATTTCCACAACCTAATAGATAAATCGGGATCCTCCCCAGGGTGTATTCGTCCAAAACCTTTAGACGCTAAAAAAGCTTTTTTTGATAGCCCCATATTAAAGCTTCTGGGTTGAAATTTACCTACAGCGGCTTTATGGCCTCTTATACCTCCTGTGGTAATAAACGAAGTCATTGAAAAATTAATGGCTTTTTGCAGATTTGAAAACGATGCGTGTGCGCCATCAGGCCCGCCAAAGCAGTCTACATAATTGTTTTCTAAACTATTATTTACAGCGTTTAAATAATTTACAGGTAATAACACATCGCTGTCTAATATTATAAAATAGTTGCCTTTAGCTTTTTGCATTCCATAATTTCTAGAATCTCCAGGCCCCGTGTTTTCTTTAAAAAAATAGGAAATGTTTAAACTTGCACTATAATGTTCTACAACCTTTTTTGAAGTGGCTGTAGAGCCGTCTTCTACAATTACAATTTCGTAATTTAAATTGGTCGCCATCGCTTTAAAACTGGAAAGCAATTCCTCTATTTCGTCTGGACGGTTGTAAACTGGAATAATAAAAGAATAGTTTAGCTGCATATTACAAAAATAACTAAAAAAGCCACCTTGATAAAGATGGCTTTTAACTATATACTATAAGTTATAAGTCTCTAATTTTAAACTAGTCTTCCTTAGAAAATGCACTTATAACATCGTCGCTAACTCCCATGTTACTAAAGCCACCATCGTTGTAAAGGTTTTGTAACGTTACACGTTTTGTTAAATCACTAAACAGTGTTACAGTATAATTTGCACAATCTAAAGCTGTAGCATTACCTAGTGGCGACATTTTTTCTGCATAAGATATAAAACCGTCGAAACCTTTTACACCGCTTCCTGCTGTTGTAGGTGTTGGTGATTGAGATATTGTATTTACACGTACCTTTTTATCTTTTCCAAAGAAATATCCAAAACTTCTAGCTACACTTTCTAAATAAGCTTTATTGTCTGCCATATCGTTATAGTCTGGAAATACGCGTTGGGCTGCCATATAAGTTAATGCTACAATACTCCCCCACTCGTTCATTGCATCGGCCTTGTAAAGCGTTTGCATAACTTTATGAAAAGACATGGCAGAAACATCTGTTCCTTTTTGTGTCCACGCATAGTTTTGGTCTGTATAATGTTTGCCTTTTCTAACATTGATAGACATGCCTATAGAGTGCAATACAAAATCTATTTTGCCTCCTAAAATTTCCATAGATTGTTCTACTAAATTTTTAAGATCGTCTTCAGATGTGGCATCTGCTGGAATTATTTGAGAACCAGTTTTTTCTGCTAGTTCATTAATTTGTCCCATGCGCATAGCCACGGGTGCATTTGTTAGTACAAATTGTCCGCCTTCTTCATGAACTCGTTCTGCTGTTTTCCAAGCGATGGAATTGGCATCTAGAGCACCAAAAATAATTCCTTTCTTTCCTTTTAATAAGTTATAAGACATATTGTATTTCGTTTATCTTTTTTAGAGTTGTTATTTGAATAAAAATTTAATTTTCTGTAAAAAATTCATCTTTGTTTTCACACGATGAAGGGATGCTTGCATTTCTTCTATATAATTAGCAGCTGTAGAATGCATTATCGCTTTTTTATAATTTAAATAAGCGGTTTCTAATTCTGATGTTAACTCGTAAGCTTTTCCTAATTGGTTATAGATGGTACCTTTATCTGCGGCACTTTGTTTCAAGGCTTCTGCTCCAAATGCAATCATACCTTTATAATCGCCCTGGTCTATCAAGAAATAGGCATAATTACCGTAAGGAGAATGGTAGTTTTTACCATATTTTAATGCCAGCTTGTAATGCTGTTCTGCTTTAGAGTAATTCGTCATTTTATAGTGGTAAATCCACCCCAAGTGGTTATGCGCTTTGGCATAATCTGGGTAATCTAATAACACATCGAACAGCAAATCTTTTGCTTCTACAATGCGCTCTTCTGCAATTAAAGCATCGACTTCAAATAAGGTGTCTTCGGGGTTGTTATAGCTATCCATTGGCAAGTTTATACGGTCAAATATACTAATTAATTAAGTAATTCTTTAGCGTGTGCCATAGCAGATGCCGATAAATCTGCACCTCCTAACATCTGTGCTATTTCCTTAACGCGTTCGTCTTCTTTAAGTTTTATTAAATTGGTTTGCGTCTTATTATCTACATCTTTTTTATACACCTTAAAGTGTGAGTGTCCTTTTGCTGCAACTTGAGGGAGATGTGTTATGGAAAATACTTGCATGTTTTCACTCATCTGTAACATTATATCGCCCATTTTATTCGATATCTCTCCAGATACTCCTGTATCTATCTCGTCGAACATTATAGTAGGTAATTTTATGTATTTAGAAAGAATGAGTTTTACAGCCAACATTATTCTTGAAAGTTCTCCGCCAGAGGCTGCCTTTTTTAGTGCATTAAACTGCCCGCCTTTGTTTGCAGAGAATAAAAACTCTAATTCGTCTTTTCCATTATTAAAATAAGTTGTTGTTTGCTGTAATGCTATATTAAAAGTGGCATTGGGCATTCCTAAGTCTATAAGAATTTTATTTAACTGTTTTAATAAGCTAGGTATGGCTTTTTCTCTTTTTTGATGGATATTGCCCGCAATGGTATCGAGTTTTTCTTTGTAAATTAAAACCTCGCTGGTTTTAGCCTCTATAGTTTCATCTAAATTTTCTGTTACAGCTACTTTTTCGTCTAAACGCTCTCTTATTTCTATAAGTTCGGCTACTAAAGCTACTTGGTGCTTCTGGAACAGGTTGTTTAGTACTTGTAATTTTGTATTTACCTCATCTAATCTGCTAGGATCTGCTTCTACATGTTCTTGCAAATTATGAACTTCGGCATAAATATCATCCATCTCTATACAACAGCTGTTAACGCGTTCGAACAAATCGTTGTATACATTAGAGACATGAGCTACTTTTTGAAGGCTATTTTTAACAGCAGTCATTGTAGAAATTGCGCCTATTTGCTCATCGGTAAGTTGTTGGTAAGCTTCAGACAAACGCTCTTTTATAGTTTCTATATTATTTAGCGTTTCATATTCTTCTTCTAACGCTTCTAATTCTCCATCTATAAGGTTTGCTTCCTTTAATTCATTTAAAAGAAATACATTATAATCGTGTTCTTTTATAGCCTCAGACTTGGTATTTAATAGTGTATCTAATTCTTTTTGAACGCTTTTGTAGCTTTTAAGTGTTTCTTTATAAGTTTTTAGCTCTTTTTCTGTTTTACCTAACGCATCTAAAACTTGAAATTGAAATGTGTGTTCTGTTAATTTTAGCGTTTGGTGCTGGGAGTGTATGTCTATTAAGCGTTCTCCTAAGGCTTGTAAACTACTTAAATTTACTGGAGAATCGTTTACAAAAGCTCTGGACTTCCCCGATGGTAGAATTTCTCTTCTTATTATGGTTTGTGCATCGTAATCTAAATCTTCTGTTTGGAACAAATGCTGTAATTTGTAATTAGAAACATCGAAAACCGCTTCAATAATACATTTGTTTTCTGGGTTTTTTAAACTACCTAAATCGGCTCGTTTACCTAAAATTAAAGATAAGCCGCCTAGTAATATAGATTTTCCTGCTCCTGTTTCTCCAGTTATTATAGAGAACCCATTAGTAAAATCTACTTGTAAATGGTCTATTAATGCGTAATTTTTAATTGTTAGTGCTGTGAGCATACATTAGCGTATCTAATTGAGTAGCAAAAATAACTATCTTTTATACAGCTTGAAAGTAGAAGCTGAGAATTTACGAGAAAAGAATTATTTTATAATTTAAGGGTGCAGAAAATCTACTAGTAGGTAATGTTTCTCCATTTGGTAGAGTGTAATGGTGCTATTTTTTGTAACATGTCTTTTAGTGTGGCAATGTTAACTTTAGGCCCATCGGAAAAGACTTGTTCTATCTCGGTAGCTTTGGCATCGAAAAATGTTCGTAGTAAAAACGAATTTGGTCTACTACTGTTTATGTCTTTAAATTTAACTAAGCTTTTTGCTATCTGTTCCTTCCCTTGTTTGGGGTCTTCGCTCATTACATCTAAACCTAATCTATGGTATTCGTAGATAATGTTTCTAAATGTTTTAAATGTAGGAGATAATAGGTTATCTATAAGAACAAAGCGGCTTTGCAATCCATCTTCTAATTTCCAACCTCTAAAGTTCTCTTGTTGCGAGTAATTTAAAATGGTTTGCGCTTGTTTAAAATGCTCCTGCCCACCGTCTTGCTGGTAAGCATCTGCATCTAAGCCCAAAATAATGTAAATATGAAACGCTAATACAGATATTAGGTTTGAGCTAAATTGTGTGGGATTGTATATTAAATTTTGAAATTCCAGATAGTTAAATGTAAAATCCTCGTCGTTTAAATTATATATCGGAGAACTGTAAGAAGAGCCATAAATTGGCCTTGAAGACTGCACTTGTAACGTCGCATTAAATGTTTCTCCACTAAGTCGAGTAACAATAATATTCATGCTACAATTAATAAGCTCTTGTGGCGCGTATGTCTTTTTTGTCCATTTTGTATTATTAATAAACTCTGTAAGCTGTCTTTCTAAGTTGCCGAAAATTTTAAGGTTTTCATCTCCTGTTTGTTGGGCGTTTACAATAACAGTACAATTAAGTTCTTGTGCAAAACTTAAGGCACAACTTAAACAAAAACATAAGAGTATTACTAAATTACGCATCTATTTGGTTTACTATCTCGTTCAACAAATCTTTAGCCACATCGGCTTTAGACTTTAATTGAAACTCTGTTATGTTGTTTTTATTATCTATAAAGGTAACTTTATTAGTATCGCCCTTAAAACCAGCGCCCTTGTCTTGAAGTGAATTTAAAACAATTAAGTTTAGATTTTTTCGCTCTAGTTTGCCTTTGGCATTTTCCAATTCGTTATTGGTTTCTAAGGCAAAACCTACTAAAAACTGATGTTTTTTTGTAGCCCCAAGAGATGCTAATATGTCCTGCGTACGTTCTAGCTCTATGGTTAAGGTGTCTGATTTCTTTTTTATTTTTTGCTGGGCTACTATTTTAGGTTTAAAATCTGCCACAGCTGCCGATAGTATTGCTATATCTGTAGATTCGAAGTGTTTATGCACTTCTTCATACATTTCGGCTGCGCTAACTACGGGTTTAACCTCTATAAAGCTGTGCGATATACTTTGGTGCGTTGGCCCTGTTACCAAAGTTACTTTTGCACCTAAATTAGCGGCTGCTTTGGCTATTTCGAATCCCATTTTACCACTAGAGTGGTTGCCTATAAAGCGTACTGGGTCTATTGCTTCGTAGGTTGGGCCTGCGGTGAGCAACAATTTTTTTCCTCTTAAAGGCAATTTACTGGCTATATCGTTTTCTATAAAAGTTACAATAGCTTCTGGCTCTGCCATTCTGCCTTCTCCTACTAAACCACTTGCTAATTCTCCGCTTTCTGCTGGAATCATTACATTGCCAAAAGAGTTAAGCTTATCAAAAGAGGCTTTAGTAGAATCGTGCTTGTACATATCTAAATCCATAGCTGGTGCAAAATACACGGGGCATTTAGCGGATAAATATGTAGCTAGCAAAAAATTGTCTGAGCTGCCATTAGCCATTTTAGATAAACTGTTTGCTGTAGCAGGAGCTACTACAAAAAGGTCTGCCCAAAGCCCTAGATCTACATGGTTGTTCCATACAGCACCATCTTCATCATCTTTAGTAAAAGAAGTGTAAACAGGGTTTTTAGACAATGTAGACAGCGTAAGAGGTGTTACAAAATCTTTTGCTTTTGGAGTCATTACTACTTTTACATGAGCTCCAGATTTTATGAAGGCTCTTACTAATGCAGCTGTTTTGTATGCGGCTATACCTGCGGTTACGCCCAACAGTACATTTTTGCCATTAAGTACACTCATAGTATATTACTCAGCGTCTTCTTCAGTATTTCTGAAATATATTTTGTCTGTAAGCCATTCTTGCACGGCTAATGCATGAGGTTTTGGCAATTTTTCGTAGAATTTAGACACTTCTATTTGCTCTTTATTCTCGAAAATCTCCTCTAAACTATCGTTATAGGTTGCAAATTCCTCTAACTTGTCTATTAGTTCTTTTTTAATTTCTGTGTTTATTTGCTCTGCTCGTCTTGCTATAATTGAAATGGACTCGTAGATGTTCTGTGTTGGCTCATCTACTTGATTTCTATCGTAAGTAACTGTGTTTACTGGAGCAGTAGTTTTTTTTAAATCTATCATTATGTTAACTTTTAACGCTATAAGTTTCTAATTGTTCGTCTATTACAGAAGCCATTTCATCGGCTTTTGCTTTGTATTCTGAGTTTGGGTATGCTTTGTTGAAAATAGTATAATACTCTTTTGCCGTTACTAGCCTCTTCTTCTTTAAAAGCACAGTACCGATTGATGTTTTCTTTAATTCTACACTATTAATGGCCAATTTATATGCTGCATCTAGCCTGTAGAAAAAAGCATCTTCTCTTAATTTAGAGCCTGGAAATTGAAATGCAAAATTATCAAAAGACTTTATAGATGCTTTAAAATCAGATATAGTATTAAATTGTTTTGCTATTTCGAATGCTTTTTTCTCTAACTTATAATCGAGATCTTTTACTAATGTATTGGCTTCTGCAACATATTTAGAGTTGGGGTAAACATTAATAAACTCTTGTAGTTTTTCTATAGCTTCCTTAGTCTCTTTTTGGTCTTTGGTATACACCGGAGACAGTTTGTAATAGCTTTTAGCACTTAAAAAAGCAGCTTCTTCTTTTTTCTGGCTTCTAGGATAACTCGACACAAAACGATCGAACTGGTAACCTGAGACATAAAAGTCTCCCGTTTTATAGAACGTACTTGCGTACAAAAACATCAATTTTTCTGCTTGAGGCTTCCCTTTGTACTTTGGTACTATTTGAGCAAAAAGTTTATTCGCTTTATCGTATTTACCTGCTTGGAATAATGAGTCTCCCATTTTGAATTTTGGAGCGACCTCTTCAGATTTAAAAACCTTTTGATATTCGCTGCAAGAATGTAAAAGACCTACTAGAAGTATTAAGCTTAAAACGTATTTCATTCGTTGATTTTGTATTGTGTTCAAATCTTTATGACAAGTAAACCTATACCACAAACTTATAGATTTAAACAAGATGCAAAATTACACTTTATTAATGTAATTTAAAAATATTATTTAAATACCAAAAATAACCGCTTACAACCTAGAACCATAAGCTTTGGCTTATTTTTAACTTTCGGTAGTTTCAATAGCATTAAATAGTTTGTGATCCAGCATCATCTCGCCTTCAGCATTGTAATAATAAGCTTTTACAAACGTATAATTTATTTTTACGGTGTTTAGCATGTAGGAATACATTTGATACACTTCTTGATTAAACGATTCGTCGTAATAGCTTACCAAAACTATAAGTTCGCCTTTAGTACTTGTTAAGGCTGCTTCTGGTATGTTATATAACGGGCTTTTTTCATCTATCTTGTGTACTATAGTCCATGTTGTTGGCAAATAGTTAATTGCATCGCGCTCTAACTTTAATGTGTAAAAATTATTGGTGTAAACACCTTTTTTGTTCAACTTCGTTAGCTTTAAAGTTACAGTAACCTTAGGTTTAATCATGGTACTCATCCTGTCGTTTGCTATTCGAAACATTAACGATTTGTGCGTATCGTACTTTTGTAAGACCATGTGCTTTGTAAACCGAATGGCTGCTCTTGGCTTAGAGAATCTACCATAGAGTAACCCAGTGGAAAAGGCAAAAAACATTAAGCCTATAAAAGCTTCTATAGACGATAGTATGCCACTGGCTATACTTTTAGGCGCCATAGCACCATAGCCTAGCGTGGTAAATGTTTGCGATGAAAAGAAAAATGCATTTAAAAAGTCTTTAAATGCATTTCCTGTTGTGGTTGTTATATATTGTATGCCTAAACCAAAGTAAATGGCTGCAAAAAAGACATTTACAAGGCAATAGGCTAAAAATGTTAAGCAAAAAAAATGCGTCCACGATATGCCTATTAAATAATTATAGGCTTCTGAAAACTTTCTGGGTTTGTTGACGTGATTTATATTAAAGCCCCCTCTATCATTAATAAGCCGCTGCACGTGTTGCGCAGATGTATTGCCTATACCTGGGTCTTTAATTTTTCTATTCAACTTAAAATGCTTTTACAAAATCTGCTATTTTTGTTTTTAATGCTTGAGATGCTGGTACCAAAGGCAATCTAACGTCTGCATTGCACAACCCTAAAGCCTCGTAAACAGCTTTTATACCTGCAGGATTATTTTCTTCGAAAATATAATCCATAACATCCATTAATTTGTAATGTAATTTATAGGCTTCCTTTGCATTTCCTTCTAATCCTAAACGTATCATATTCGAAAATGCTTTTGGGTAAGCTTGCCCAATAACAGATATTACACCAGAGCCGCCTGCTAAGGTTACTCCTAAGGATAAATCGTCGTCTCCAGAAATTACTAAAAAGTTTTCGGGTTTGTCTTTAAGCAATTGCAAATATTGCCACATGCTATTGCCCGCTTCCTTTACACCTATTATATTATCAAAATCGTTGGCTAAGCGCAATATGGTTTCTGGCGTTATATTTTTAGATGTTCTTCCTGGCACATTGTACAACAATATATCTACAGGACAAGCCTTAGATATTGCTTTAAAATGCTGGTAAACGCCTTCTTGTGTAGGTTTTGTATAATAAGGTGCCACAGATAAAATTGCGTCTATTTTGCTTAAATCTGTAGTTTTTATTTCCTCTACTATAGCAGCAGTATTACTCCCGCCTATGCCCAAAACCAAAGGCACTCTATCTTGATTTGCTTCTATTATGGCATTAGTAATGTCTTTCTTTTCTTGTTTTGTTATTGTTACACTTTCTGCTGTTGTTCCAGAAATAACCAAATACTCTACACCCTGTTCTATATTGTATTCTACAATACGTTTTAAAGCACTGTAGTCTATACTTAAATCGGCTTTAAAGGGTGTTATTAATGCAACTCCAGTTCCAAGAAACTTACTATTCATTTTAAATTTTGTTTAATACTGTTAAATATTTTATAACCTCATCATTAAAAACACGCGTAGCATCAAGAGCTGTGTTAACAATAATATCGTTTATACGCATATCGCTCTGTAAAATCCCTATTTTAATTTGAGATGGCGTTAATGCAGTTAGTAATTTTAAATTTACAAGATCTTCTGTATAATAACTTATAAGAAGATCGAATTTGGTATTTGTAAATGCTTTTATCTCTTCATTTTTCACTACCCCTCCCCAAGCAAAATCGTTAGGATTGTAACAGGCATTTAACGAGTTTCCTAAACCTTTAGGATCCTTGGTATATGCTATTAACTTAACCGCATTAGGTTGTACACCCAATTGAGACATTAGTGGTTTTAAAATTTTAAAATCTTGAGTTTCGTCGTAGTTTAAAATAACACCTACGCTTTTAATCTTTTTATTATCAACGTTTAATTTACGATCTGATAATAATTTATTTAAATACTTTCTACTAGATTTTTCTTTAAAAGCTTTTAAAAACATTTAATTTTACACTTTGCGCAAAGGTAGCAAAAGTCAATACAAAACATAATGAAATTTTATACTCTATGTAATTCTACTTTTAAACTACTTTTATTTGTTTTTGCAGTCGTGTTATTGGGGTGTAAAAGCCTGAAAAAACAGTTGTATAAGTTTGAGGCCAAATACATTCCTGTACAAGCTTCTACAATTCCAGACAGTATTGTGGTAGACCTTATAGCGCCTTACAAGGAAAAGATTGAAAGAGATTTAGACAGTGTACTTTCTTATGCAGCTTCTACGTATTCGAAAAAAACAGGTCATCTTAATACTGCTATTGGTAATTTAATGGCAGATATTGTCTTAAAACAAGCTAATGCTGCTTTTTTTAAGGCCCACAATCGTAATGTAGACGTTGTTATATTAAATTTTGGTGGCATTAGGTCGGAAATACCAAAAGGACCTGTTACTGCAAGAACTGCGTTTCAAGTTATGCCTTTCGAGAATAAAATTGTTATAACTGCATTAAAAGGAAAGGCTATTACCAAGGCTATTAACTATCTCGTTACTGCAAAAAAAGCGCATCCAATAGCGGGTTTAACTATTGAAGTTGATACGACTTACGCTATTAAACAAACTAAGATAAATGGCAAAGCTATAAGTCTGGATAAAACGTATTATGTGGCTACTAACGATTACCTTTATAATGGTGGCGATTATATGCTTTTTTTTAAACCTAATGTTGCTGCGTATCCTCTTGATTATAAAATTAGAAATGCTATGATAGATTATTTTAAAATTACAGATACCATTGCTCCTACAACAGATCATAGATTTATTATGCGGTAAATTACGATGAAAAGAAAACGTTTTATAAACACATTCTCGTTGGGTACTCTTGGTTTAACTACATTAAGTGGCCTAGATACAAGTGCACTTACCGCATCTGCATCTCTAACCAAAATTACAATACTTCATACCAACGACGTACACAGCCATATTGACACTTTTGGCCCAGATGAAGGAGAACATGCCAACAAAGGTGGTGTTGCCAGACGTGCTACACTTATAGAACGCATTAGAAAAGAAAATCCTAATACACTTTTAGTTGATGCGGGCGATATTTTTCAAGGCACGCCTTATTTTAATTATTACGGGGGTGCTTTAGAACTTAAATTAATGAGTTTATTAAACTATGATGTTGCTACGCTTGGAAATCATGATTTTGATAATGGCTTAGAAGGTCTTTGCAAACAATTACCTCATGCCAATTTTAGTTTTGTTTCTGCTAATTACGACTTTTCTAAAACAGTTATGGATACGCATATTAAACCGTATAAAATTTTTGAAAAGGCTGGGATTAGAATAGGCTTTTTTGGACTTGGCGTTGCTTTAAAGGGTTTAGTATCAAAAAACTTATATGGAGAAACAAAATACTTAGATCCTATCGAAATGGCTCAAGACATGTCTAGAATTTTAAAGCATAATGAAAATTGCGATGTTGTAATTTGCTTGTCGCATTTAGGGTATGCTTACCATTCTAACCAAATAAGTGATCTTAAGCTGGCTAAACGCACTAAGGATATCGATTTGATTATTGGTGGCCATACGCACACCTTTTTACAAGAACCTACATTGGTGAAAAATAAGGTTAATAAAAATGTTATTGTTAACCAAGTAGGCTGTTACGGTTTGTTTCTTGGCCAAATAGATTTTTATTTTAAACACTCTAAAGTTTTAAAAATAACAGGGGGAAAAGTACCAGTTTAACCCAAATTGTGCGTTGAAAAATCGTCATAAGAGTTTCAAATGCTATAAACACTACTATTTTCTTAATTTTAAGTGTAGTTACCTTACGGTTATATTAGAAAACATAATATAGCGCAAGCATTTGCGGTAGTTGGATACTGTAATAGATTTTCTAATGAAGTATACGATTTACAAATAAAACTTCGCATTTGTGTGGGTTCTTTTTCTACTATTATTACGTTAAACAATAAAACCCGAACTACGGCTAAGTTTTGATTTTTCAACTTAGACTAGCGAAACATAATACCATTTTAAAAATAATTTGACGTATATTAGCATATGAGTTTACGCCAAACATTACAAATTAAGGAGAGTTT
>CANLCJ010000019.1 GCA_947489085.1 uncultured Flavobacteriaceae bacterium | reverse complement strand
CATAGCTACAAATTTTTGTAGTGACAAAACTAAAACCTTAATCAAAAATAGTCAAGATGGGTTAGACGGAGGGATACGTATTATTAACGCGAAAGAATTGTTTTTAATTTTGAAGGTAAAGCATCATTATTTATAGCAATATCAAGTAGATCGGCATTCTTATTTCGGGAAAAAATAAGTTGAAATAATTGTTTAACACTTAAACTTCTATCTGGTTCGTCTACAAGCTTGAGTGTAGCGTTAGTTTCTACATAGCCTTCTTCTAAAACTTTAGCGTATGTACCAGGAAAACCATGCGCAATAAATTTTGAAATGATATCTTGCGATCCAAATTTAACGCCAAATTTAAAGCAAGGTTCCCTAGGTTGCGTTATTTGTATTAGAGCATTACCAACTTTATAGATGGCTCCAACCATAACCTGTGTTTCGTTTAAGCCGTTTATGGTAAGATTTTCACCAAATAGTCCCCAATTCCAGTCTAAATCAGGGTATAATTTTTTCCAATACGGGTAGTGGTCTGTTGAAAATAAATAGCAAGCTTTGTGCGTGCCTCCATGCACTTTCGTATCTCCAATAAAATCGTTTTTTACTCCGGTTTTACCTAAGTAAATGGCCTTAGGTGTTGGTATCTTGTAAATACCAGTCTCTACGGGTTTATCATGCCACGATATGGTTTTTGGAATTGCTATATTGGTAGATTGAACATACATATTTTTCTTTGTAAAGCTATTTTAACTAAAAATAGTAATTTAATTCGCTCAACTGCTCTAGAAGTGCAAAATTTGGCAATAGCTTAACCTTATTAAGCAATTTTAGTGTGCCATACCATTACTCAAACCAATCATAAGTAAATCTATTATGGCTTCCAATAACTGTAAACACCAGTGTTATACTATGTTTCTTAATTTAATCGTATTGCTAACTACGCTGAAGTTAAGAAAACAGTAGTATTTATGGCATTTAATACCCTCAGGGAGATGTTTTAATGCATAAATCTAGATTAAAGGATTGTGTTAAAAGCTTTAAATGATGCAATATAGAAAGAGAAAGTGTAGTTAGAAGACAAAAAAAAATTTAAGTAAATACTTTTTTTTGAAGACAATAATTATCTTTAGCCAATGCAAGAAAAACCAACATCTTTTCCGATTAGGGCGTGGAGTCAAGACGATCAACCAAGAGAGAAATTATTATACAAGGGAAGAACAACACTTAGCGATGCAGAGCTTGTAGCCATTTTAATAGGTTCTGGCAATAGAGAGGAAAGTGCAGTTGCGTTATGCAAACGTATATTGGCAAGTGTAAATAATAATTTAAGCGCACTGGGCAAGTGTTCTATTAAACATCTTACATCGTTTAAGGGCATAGGAGAAGCAAAGGCAATAACGATTGCAGCTGCTTTGGAGTTGGGTAGAAGAAGACGCGCTGAAGATGCATTAATAAAGCAAAAAATAACATCGAGTACTTCTGTATTCGAGTTGATGCAACCTGTAATAGGTGAACTTCAACATGAAGAGTTTTGGATTATATACCTTAACAATGCCAATAAAGTGCTGCAAAAATTACAATTAAGTAAAGGCGGAATTACAGGCACTTTAGTAGATACAAGATTAGTATTTAAACACGCACTCGAAATAGGCGCAACAGGACTAATATTAACACATAACCACCCTTCTGGAACTTTAAAACCTAGTGAAGCCGATAAACAAATAACGCAAAAATTAAAAGTTGCAGCATCTAGCTTAGATATTAAAGTTTTAGATCACGTTATTGTAACAGAAAAAGCCTATTTTAGTTTTGCAGATGTCTCCCTTTTATAAAGCTATAAAAATTTAAATTTACAAACATTTGCGGTTCGAATTTTAAGCCATGTTACTCGTATATACTCACAAAATATCACCAAGACTTAAATATACATTTAAGCACATTTGTACAAGAATATTGGGCATTAAAGTAGATTTTACAACTAAAATAGAAACATTTATTGCTCACGATAGCCTAAAAATGTCTTATACTAAACAACAGTTGGGAAGCGAGTTTTTTATAAAAAGTCATACTATTTTATACGAGCAAGGCTTATCTGATATTGCAATAAATGTCGAAGACTGGGAAAACACCAAATGTTTTTTTCATAATAGCGATAAAAGCGCATTGCCCTTCGACATTTTTGCAGCAGCTTTTTACATGCTTTCACGTTACGAAGAGTATTTGCCACAGGTTAAAGATGCTTACGGGCGTTGCATAGCATCAGAAAGTTTAGGCTATAAACACGGGTTTTTACAACAGCCCGTTGTAGACATTTGGGCTTATAAATTTAAAGCAGCCTTGCAGTTGGAATTTCCAGATTTTAATTTCCCTAAGCGGGCTTACAGCATACAGCCTGTTATAGATGTATCTACACCGTATAGCTATAGACTAAAAGGTGTTATGCGTTCCTTGGGAGGTACATTAAGAGACCTACTGCGTTTTAAATTTAAAGCCTTGTACATGAGGTATATTGTATTGTTAGGACTAAAGCACGATCCCTACGATACTTTTAAATATATTATTAATAAGCAAAAACAAATACCATTTAAGTTTCTAATATGTTTTTTTGTAGGCGATTATTCAACCTACGATAAAGGCATTAACATTAATAAACGCAAATACATCTCTTTAGTAAAACACCTTGCAGATTATTGTAATATAGGCCTAAAAACATCTTATTTTTCGGTTAAAGATATTAATGTACTAAAGAAAGAAAAATTAAAAATAGAAGAGGTAATAAACACAGCTTTAAAAGCCTCACGCTTTTCATTTTCTAAAGTAAATTTACCCGAATCGTATCGTAATCTGGTACAATTAGAAATCCATGAAGACTATACCATGGGGTATGCCAACGAAATTGGTTTTAGAGCAGGATCGTGTACTCCATTTTTATTTTACGATTTAGATTATGAAGTGCAAACACCATTAAAAATTTTTCCATATCAGGTAATGGATGCCTCATTACTAAAAACAGTGTCTTTTTCAGATAAAAAAAAGGTGCTACAAGATATGATACAACAGGTAAAAAATGTAAATGGACTATTTGTTCCCATATACCATAATTATACATTTAGTAACTCCGAAAAATGGAAGGGTTTCAAAGAATTATTTAATATTATACTAGCTTCTGTTACAGCAAAAATATAATCGATTAAATAAGTTTATACTTACGCTTAAATAGTATTTCATCGATTATATAAGAGTTTTGTCGGTTATTTAATTATTTTTGACCATATTGAATACCAGTGCAAGAGTAAGAAATGTAAAATTTGGATATTGAAAAACATAACCTCCCTAATGTTTAATTGTGATAATAAGATTATAAAAGATTGGAATTTAATTTAAAACAATACTTCAGCGTGAAAACACGTTTTTTGAACATGATAACTATAAAACGAACTTTTAAAACAAGCCTAAGTATTTTACTGCTTTTTGTATTTAGTTGTACTGAACCGACAGATTTTAGTCAAAGTGAAGATTTAGAGCTTTTACCAGTTGTAGAAACAAGCTTAATATTTTTCGAAGAGGATGCTCCAGCTTTTATCCCTCCAACCAGCGACGACTTTTCGGTTTCTGATAGAATAGAAATAGAATTTTTTAACGATGAATTTGTACAAGACAATCTTATTAGAGCAGATTTTGTTTTCGATATAGAAAATTCTATTAACCGTGATTTTCGATTAACAGTTACTTTTGCAGATGCCTTAGGAATGCCTTTAGAAATTTTCTTTGTAGAAGTGCCTGCTTCAACAGGGAACCAAAATGTGCCATTAAACATTATTCAAACCTACGAAGGCGAAGCATTGGATCGTGTAAAACAATCCCTAGTATTACAATTTGATTTAGAATTACTAAGTGGAGAAACTTTAACAGAAGATTCACCTGGAACGTTAAGCCTGAGATCTTCAGGTATTTTTTCATTAATGATAGATACTAACTAATGCAGAAACTTTTCTACTATACTCTGGTTTTATTTAGTTGCATTTGTTTTTCTCAAAATAAACAACTGCTTTATGGTTTTACAGAAATTCCACAATCTTTATTGTCTAACCCAGGAGCTAAAGTAAATAACAAAGGTTATTTTGGCATTCCATTACTATCGCATATACATGCAAATGTAGGATCTTCAGGCGTTTCTGCTTTCGATCTTTTCGCAGATAATGGCGTTAATTTTAATGTTAAATTAAGAAATGTAGTAGACAATTTAAGGTCAATAGACTTCTTTACAGCCACACAGCAATTAGAAGTGTTTTCAGGAGGAATTCAACTAGGACCAGCATATAATAAAAATCAATATTTAAGTTTTGGCTTCTATCAAGAAACCGACTTTATTAGCTATTTTCCTAAAGATTTTGCCATTTTAGCTTTAGAGGGCAACCAACCCAATATAGGACGACCTTTTGAGTTCGATCAAGTTAGTTTCGATGCCGAGTTGTTATCTGTTTTACATGTAGGGTACAACAAACGTGTAAACGAAAAATTTACTTATGGTATTCGAGGTAAAATATACTCTAGTGTAGCCAATATAAATTCTACACGTAATGAAGGCCGTTTTATAACTACCCCAAGCGATGTAAATACACTACAGCAAGTTTTCGATTTAGATCTGGAAGTAAGAACATCTGGTATTGCTGGTTTTATTGATGATGACGATGAGGATGACGGAGATAGTGATACAGAAGGTTTTGGAGACGTAGGAAGTAGATTTTTATTTGGAGGCAATTTAGGATTGGGAGTTGATTTAGGCTTTACTTATCAAAAAAATGACCAATGGTATTTCGATGCTAGTATTCTAGACTTTGGTTTTATAACTTACACTAAAGATGTTGAAAATTATGAGATAGAAGGTAATTTTGTTTTTGAGGGCATAGATCCTTTCTTTATAGGGGAAACAAATCCGCAAACCGCAAATGAAGTTTGGACAGCCATTTCAGAAGATTTTGAAGCGCTTTTCGATCCAGATACTACACAAACCAAGTATACAAAATTGCGACCCGTTAAGTTAAATACATCTTTAAATTATGCTTTTGGTAAAAAGGTGCTTAAAGAGTGCAATTGCGTTGCAGAAGAAGGAGATTATCTAAATAGGGTTGGAGGCCAGCTTTATGCTATAGCAAGACCCAGAGGGCCGCAGTTGGCACTATCTGCTTATTACTACAGACGAATTGCAAAAGGTTTAAGTGCCAAGGCAACATATACGATTGATCCGTTTTCTTCTACCAATGTAGGTTTGGGAGTTTCTGCACAATTAGGAGGTTTTAATATGTATCTTTTAACGGATAATTTATTGGCATATAGAAACATATATGATGCGCAAAGTGTATCTTTACAGCTAGGATTTAATTATATTTTTAGAAATGAGAACTAAATTAATTATAGTTTTTTTCATGTTATTTACGATAACGGAGAGCTATGCGCAAAAAAATCTTAATGCTTATAAATACATTATTGTCCCAAAGAAATTCGATTTTTTAAAAAAGGAAAATCAATACCGGTTAAATGAACTGGCACAGTTTCTATTTAATAAATATGGATTTACTGCGTTGTTGGAAGGTGAAGAATTTCCTCAAGATTTAAAATTGAATAGATGTTTGGCATTACAATCTAATGTGTTTGACGACAATAATTTATTTAAAACAAAATTAATTGTAAAGCTAAAAAACTGTAACGCCGAGCTTGTATACACATCTAATTTTGGAACCAGCAGAGAGAAAGATTATAAAACAGCTTACAACCTGGCTATGCGAGAGGCCTTCAAATCATTTAGTAGTTTAAAATACAAATACGAGCCAGCTACATTAGAAAAAGCGCAGGAATCTCAGGGGAGCAATCAATCAAAAGAAATTCAAAATTTAAAGAAAGAGCTTGCAACTCTTAAAGCATCTAAAGCAAAGGTTTCTCCACAATTGGTAACAGCTAAAAAAGCAGAGACAAAAAGTAGTATTCAAACACTCAAGCCGCAAACCTCAAACGTACTTTATGCGCAATCTATACCCAATGGTTTCCAATTGGTAGACAGTTCTCCTAAAGTCGTTTTCAAAATAAAAACAACAAGCCTCAAAGAGGTTTACATCGTGGAAAGTAAAAACGCAATTCTATTTAAAAAAGGTAATCTTTGGGTTTTAGAGCGCTATGAAGGTGGTATTTTAGAACAAAAAGTACTCGAAATAAAGTTCTAACAGTATAACTTAATAATTGTATTTATTTTTCCAACGCAATTTTAAAAACTTTCGTTGTTCCTGTTCTCTGGCATTATCACCAGGATCGTAAATTTTTGTGCCTTTTATGGCTTCTGGTAAAAATTCCTGATCTGCAAAATTACCATCGTAATTATGTGCGTACTTGTAGTTTTTGCCATAACCCAATGTCTTCATTAATTTAGTCGGAGCATTTCTAATTTCTAAAGGTACAGACAAATCTCCTGTAGTTTTAACCAATTCTTGTGCATCTCCAATGGCTTTGTAGGCGGCATTACTTTTAGGGGAACAAGCTAAGTAAGTAGCGCACTGGCTCAAAATTATTCTGGCTTCGGGATAACCAATAGTCGAGACTGCCTGAAATGTATTGTTAGCCATAACGAGCGCTGTAGGGTTAGCATTACCAATATCTTCACTAGCAGCTATAAGCAGTCTACGCGCTATAAACTTTACGTCTTCTCCACCTTCAATCATTCTAGCCAGCCAATATACAGCACCGTTAGGGTCGCTACCTCTTATAGATTTAATAAAAGCCGAAATAATGTCGTAATGCTGTTCGCCAGTTTTATCGTAACGTGCAGTGTTATTTTGCACTCTGTCTAATACATAATCGTTTGTAATGCTAATAGTATCACTATTGCTAGAACTAACAACAAGTTCGAAAATATTAAGTAGTTTTCTACCATCTCCACCAGACAATCGTAGTAAAGCATCAGTTTCTTCTAATGTTATATTTTTATTCTTTAGAGCAGCATCCTTATTAATCGCTCTCTTTAGTAAGTGTTCTAAATCTTCTTTAGAAAATGCATCAAGATTATAAACTTGACAGCGAGATAGCAGTGCAGGTATAACTTCGAAACTAGGATTTTCTGTGGTAGCACCAATTAATGTAATCCATCCTTTTTCTACGGCTTGTAATAAAGAATCTTGTTGAGATTTGCTAAAACGATGTATTTCATCTATAAATAATATAGGGTTTTTGGTGGTAAATAACCCTCCACTTTGTTTGGCTTTCTCTATAACTTCTCGAATGGCTGCAACTCCAGAATTAATGGCACTTAGCGTATAAAATGGACGCCCAGAGTCTTTAGCTATAATATTGGCCAAAGTGGTTTTCCCTGTACCAGGAGGCCCCCAAAAGATCATAGAGGCAATAAGCCCGTGTTTTAATTGTTGTGTAAGTGCGCCTTTCTCGCCAACCAAATGGGTTTGGCTAATATAATCTTCTAATGTTTGCGGTCTTAAACGTTCTGCAAGTGGTGCGTTAAAATTATCCATACCTGTAAAATTAAATGAAAATAATTAAGTTTTATCTCGCTAAACAAAAAAAGAAGGAATAAGATTGTAACGCGTTTTTCGAATGCTATAATTTAACTAAATACTAAGTTAAACCACTAGAATACGACTCAATCTATTATAGAACTGACAATTTAACACGACAAACAAACTTGGAGGGGTATTTGTAATCTATTAGAACAATGAAACAAAAAGAACATTTTGAATATTCAACAGGTGTAATAGCATATCCGGTATTATTCGTATTAATACTATGGATTGTGTTTTGGTTTGAAGTTCGTTTTGGCATGCGGTTATCTAAGTTTGGTATATATCCCCAAACTATAGAGGGCATGAGAGGCATTTTATTAAGCCCTTTTTTGCATGGAGATATCAAACACTTGTATCATAATAGTATCCCTTTACTTGTGCTATCTGTAGCGCTATTTTATTTCTACAGACCTATAGCGTGGAAAGTGTTGTTTTGGGGTGTATTATGTTCAGGCTTTCTTACCTGGCTTATCGGCAGGTCTTCTTATCATATAGGTGCCAGTGGATTGATATATGTTTTGGTGAGTTTTACATTCTTTAAAGGTGTTTTTGCCAAGCATTACAGGTTAATAGCGTTGTCCCTGCTTGTTATTTTTCTATATGGCAGTATGATTTGGTATACCCTACCAATAGAACAAGGCATATCTTGGGAGGGGCATTTATCAGGTTTACTAACAGGTTTATTATTTGCCGTTGGCTTTAGAAAGCATGTCGCAAAGCCTAAAAAATACATTTGGGAAGAGGCAAACTATGATGAAGAAAACGATCCGTTTTTAAAGCATTTTGATGAAAACGGAAATTTTATAGAGCACATAGAACCAGATCCAGATGTCGAAGAGGAATCAGATAGTATAAAACTATCTGTAAACTATATTTACAAAACGAAAGAGGATTAAGTTACAACCGTTGCCTAACAGCTTCGTATAAGAAAGCGCCACAGGCAACAGATACATTTAACGACTCTATAGTGCCTAAGAGCGGTAACTTGGCTTTAACATCTACAACCTTTAATGTAGAAGGGTTAATTCCTCTAGCTTCAGACCCCATAATTATAGCGCAAGGTTCGGTAAAAGAAGTCTCGTACAGGGTGTTAGTTGTTTTCTCTGTTGCAGCTATTACTTTTATGCCAGAAGCCTGCATGTAAAAAACAGCATCTTTGATATGGTCTACTTTACAAATAGGAATTTTAAAAACAGCGCCAGCACTAGTTTTTATGGTATCTCCATTTATAGGCGCACCTCCTTTTTTTTGTATAATAATACCATTTACTCCTGTACACTCAGCAGTTCTAATAATGGCTCCAAAATTTCTAACATCATTTAATTGGTCTAGAAGCAGAAAAAGAGGCGTTTTACCAGATTCTATAGTATCGAGTACCAGAGTTTCCATATCGTGAAACGCTACAGGAGATATTTGTGCTACAGCACCTTGATGGTTCTTTTTGGTAAGCCTATTTAGTTTCTCTACAGGCACGTAAGAAGAATTAATAGACTGCTTTCTAAGTAAAGTTTCCAACTCGGTAAAAAGCTCGCCTTTAAGTCCCTTTTGTAAAAAAACTTTGTCTATAGTTTCACCAGAATTTATAGCTTCTATAATGGCTCTAATACCGAAAATTTGTGTGTGGTCTTGCATGCTGTAAAGGTATAAAAAAACCACCTTGATTAAGGTGGTTTTGTGTAAAGTAAAAGTTTTAATAAACAAACTAAAAAGTGTTAATACTGTTGTCTATAGCATCGTTAGCATCAATTTCATTTTGAGGCACTTGGAGAAAAAATAGTTCGCTATCGGCAGGTACATCTACTTCTACGCGGTGTACAGGGTCTCTATCTATAGGTAAACTGTAACGTTTAGCATCGAACCATTCAATGCCTATTTCGCCATACAATTCTTTTCTTCTTTCAAACAAAATTTCATCTAAAAGCGCTTGCCCAGTATTACCAGATCTAACAGCCATAGGGTCTCTTTCAGATTGTAACGTAAAAAGTAAATCTTGCGCGGCAGTACTATTACCTAGATGGAATTGAGCTTCGGCATCTGCCAAAACCATCTCAGATTTACGCATTAATGGTGCATCAGACTCGAAAGTAAATGCAAATTTTGTTGTTACAAATTCCATCCAAGGTATTTGGTCGCTAACGTTATTGATGTCTGCAAACAGTTTTCTAACATCGGTATCAGAAAATTGATTTACAAAATTAGGATTTATAAACGTTGCAGAGAAAGACGGAGAAAGATGGTCTGCAAATACATGAGGGGCTAAGAAGAAAAAGTTGGTTTCTGATTCGTTTTGAAAGTGTCCCCAGATCCATTCTTCATCAGATAAATCGTTAAAACCATTTCCCCAATTTGTAGATACTACAGCCTCGCTGGCATTACCGCCATAAGCTGCTCTAGCCATTTGCGATGCCATAGACCAATCGTCTTGAGTTACTTGCAACACACGAGCATATAAAGCGTAGGCAAACTCTTTATGTATAAAAGATTTGCCAAGAGACTCGGCAGTAGAAGGTAAATCGGGTAAGGCTTCTGTTAAATCGGTTGTTATTTGATTGAAAATAATACTTAGAGGAACAGGAGCGTTACTAGATACGATATCTGTTGTTGCACTTGTGGAAAGAGGAAGTATCTCTATAGATCGATCATTATTAAAATTTGGTGCAAACTCTAAAGCAAGTTCAAAATAATGATAAGCTCTAATAGCTTTGCCTATTGCTATAAATTCACTTTTTTCATCATCAGAAAGTGCATCGCTTTCTGTAACGCCATCTATTAAAACATTGGCAAAATTAATAGATTGATAGTTGAAAAACCAAGTAAAACGAGTTCTAAGAAAACTAGAATTTCTGTTATCATGCTCATAATCGAACGTAAAAAACGTGGACGTTTGTATAATGTCGTTGCCCTTAACAGTTCTCGCATAATACATAGCATAAAGTCCACCTATATCAGGTCGAGAATCGTTGGCATCTACAGGATTATCGTTAGATATGTCGTCATCCCATTGACGTCTGTAATTCCTCATGATTCCCGCAACAACAGCTTCGACTGATTCGCGACTTGAAAATGCGTTTTCTTCGCTGATACCATTTGTGTTTTGTGGTTCATCTAAAAAATCCTCAGAACAGCTAAGCAATGAAATAGCTAAAAAAGCAAGTAATGCGCTTATATAAGTTTTATGTCTCACAATTTATTTTTTTAATTTAATTTTTTTAAAATTCTATAATTAGTCCTCCAGATAATGTCTTTGATAAAGGAGATCTATTGTTTGTAGTGCCGTTAAAAGCCTGTTCAGGTTCTGTATCGTCCAGTGTAGCCCAAGTAAAAAGATTATCAGCTTGGAAGAACAAACGTAATTTACTAATACCATCTATAGTGCCAGAGGGTAAGTTATACCCAAAGGTTAATGCTCTTAAACGCAACCAGTCATTTTTTTCTAAAAACCTTGTAGAAGGAGATCCATTGTCATTATTGCTTGCCAGTAACAAGGGAATATCGGATGTATCTCCTGGTTGTTGCCAAGCATTTAAATTATCGGGATGCGCAGAACTACCTGCAAACCTAAATGGGTTTATCAACTGGCCATAATCTGTATTAAAGATATAAGCACCTAAACTATAGTTAAATAAGAGATTAAGATCAAAGCATTTATATTTAAAAAACGATGAAAATCCACCTTGAATGTCTGGAAGAGACGATTTGCCAGTATCGAAATTTGTGGCTTCAGAAAAATTAAAGGTTGTAGTTCTTCCAATAACATTACCGTCATCATCAAATTCGTGTATGTACCAAGTGCCAAAACCAGTTTCGCTGTCTACACCAGCCCATTCGCGAAGGAAAAAATCGAATATGGAATTGCCTTCTTCTAAAAGATTATCTCCGTTTATAATTCTATCTTGGGGCAATTCAGTAATCTCATTTTTATTTGTAGAAAAATTAAAACCAAAATTCCACTCAAAGTCGTTAGTATTAAAAATTTGAGCATTTAAAGCGAATTCAAAACCATAATTTCTTAATTCTCCATTATTAGTTAATAAGGATAAAGCTCCAGATGAAGGTGCACTAGGCACACTGTTTATAAGTTCTTCAGATCTTTTGCTGTAATAATCGAACGTTCCAGATAATCTCCCTCCAAATAGTCCAAAATCTAAACCAATATCAGACGTACGTGTCGATTCCCATACTAAATTAGGATCGGATATACCTTCTAAAATCACCCCAGAAACACTTTCGTTTGAAAAACCAGATCTAAAAACAGATTGAGCAGGAAAAAAATTGTCACCATCAACACCTATTCTGTTGTTGCCTAATAAACCGTACGAAGCTCTAAGCTTTAAATAGTCGATGGCAGTTAAAGAATTCATGAATTTTTCTTTCGAAATGATCCAACTACCCCCTACAGCATAGAAATTACCTTGACGGTTACCATCGTTAAATCGAGAAGACCCATCTCGACGGCCTGATACTTCTGCAAAATATTTGTTATCATAGTTATACGATAGTCTTCCAAAATACCCATTGAGTCGTTGAGACGTTTCATTACCTGAAGCAGACTCAGGATTTGTTGCTGCATTTAAATTATCAAGTCCAGGAAGAAGTCCTGTAGCCGATACGGAAATAAAACCGGAAGTTTCTGTAAAAGCTTCTAGGATAGCTTCTGCCTTTATATTGTGTTTTTTAGCAAAAGACGTTTCGTAAGTTAATGCCTGTATTGTGTTTAATGTGGTTATAGAGTTAATAGTTTCGCTAACACGGCCTCCAACTTCAGAGGCTGCGGCTAAAGAAACGTCTTGTAAACTAGAACTATCGAATTTAAAACTTTCGTAAGCAAAAGAACTTTTGAAGGAGAGACCTTTGTATAAATCTATTTCCACAAATGCATTTCCAATATAATTAGTTCTTACCTCTCGTCGTCTTTCAAGTAACAGAGAAGCTAATATATTATCTCCACTGCTAAAAGGTCTTGTAGCGTTATTAGCTTGTCCAACAGGCCTGCCGTTACCATTCCCTAAGTCGAAAATTAGTTCGCCATTATCATCAAAAATAAGAGAACCATTAGCATCTCTTGCAAAAATGGGGTATACACTTGCCACATTATAAACCCAACTTATGGCCTGTGTGGTAGTATTAGAGGTTTGATCTGGATTGCTTGAATTAGATCTAGAAAAGCTTGTTTTAGCTCCAAATTTCAACCAATTGTTAATTTGAGATTCTATGTTTAATCGCGTAGAAATTCTTTCAAAGTCTGAGTTGATTACTGGGCCTTCTTCGTCTAAGTAATCCAAAGAGAAAAAATAACTTGTAGTTTTGCTGCCACCTGTTAAATTTAAATTGTGGTTTATACGGTTTGCGTTATCATTAAAAATAACATCTTCCCAATCTGTATCCCAAAGAAGATTAGCGCCAGCAACAAGATTTCCGTTTTCGTCAATTGGATTTGCCACATCGTAAGGATTATAACCTCCTAAATAAGCAATTAAGCCAGAGGATGCATTTGCGGCTGCCTCTGCAGCACTTTGCCCATTTACAAATTGATTAGTATTTCTTAATGCTTGCCAAGATAATCTAATATGGTCTTCGGCACCTAGTGTAGGTTGTATACCAACAGAAGGGCTAGATACTCCAAATTGAGTTCTAACAGTGGCTTTTAATGCTGTATTTAGTTTACCTGTTTTGGTAGTTATAGCAATAACACCATTGGCGGCTCTAGAACCATACAATGCAGCAGAACCCGCATCTTTTAAAACAGAGATATTTTCTATTTGGTCTTGACTAATAGTGTTTATATCAGCATTAAACTCTACACCATCTAATAAAATTAGAGGGCCACGATCTGAATTTAAACTGCCAAAACCTCTTATTCTTATTTCAGAATCTTCTCCAGGTTGTCCACCTTGAGTAATTAAGTTTACTCCTGGTACAGTACCTTGCAAGGCACGTAAAGGAGATGTTACTTGCTGGGAGCTTATTACAGTTGCGTCTATGGAAGATACAGAACCAACTAGGGCTTCTTTCTTTTGGGTACCATAGGCTACTACTACCACTTCATCAAGACTCGAAGCGTTTTCCTCTAATGTAATGTTTATTTCTGTGTTGAGTTCTACAGGTACTTCTTTGCTTTTGTAGCCAACGAAGCTATAGTAAAGTATTTGTCCTACTGTTGCCTTTATAGCATAGTTACCGTCAAAATCTGAGGTGGTACCTTTCGACGTGCCTTTAACTATAATTGCAGCACCTACTAAGGGCAAACCATTACTATCTTTAATAGTACCAGAAATATTTTTTTCTTGAGCATAGGAGGTGTACAACACCAATGTTAGTAAGAATGTCAAAATCTTACAGGAGTGTAATTTCATTGAGATAAAAATTTATGTTAGTCCATCTCAAAAATCTTAAAATAAAGTTAACAAAACAACTAAAATCGGTTAAAGTTCAAAGATTACTATTGAGAATCAATAAAGTAAGAATTTACGTTTAGAAGCTTGCGACTAAACTTAAGTGAATTTTAGAATTCGAAAACCGGAATCTTTGATTTTCATTTTTGCCATTAGCAAAGTTAAATTTTAGCAATCCAGATTTTGTTAAAACACCAAAGCCAAAGCCATAACTAATTAGCTTTTCTTTGGCATTACTAATGTTGTTTTCAAAATATGCCACATCGGTTATAGAATGTATGTATATAGAGTTGCTTACTTTATACCGGTATTCTGTATTTAAAACCGCAAATAAAGACGCTAATAGACTATTTTCCTCAAATCCTCTAATGGAGTTAATGCCACCAAAACGTTGCAGTTCGTTTTCGAAAAAATCGTCTGAAGTTAGGTTGGCGGCATCGGCGTTTAAGTAAACACTATTCCTTTTATTAAGATCGAAATTATGAAATGCCTTTAGAAATACTAAAGATTGTTGTGTCTCACTGCTAGTAGCGGTTCTTGTTCCAAAATTTGTTTCTATAGAAAAATTTGATTTTATAGGGAATAGTATGTTGTAATATTGAGGTTTTAAATAGGTATACCCAAGAGAAAAATAAGATGTGCTAAAGTCTTCTAGATCTGTAATAAAATTTTCTGCACGTAAATTAGTAGATTGAGTGGACGATACACCTGCTGCTACTTTGTGAAGCGGATTAATTTGATAATTGATTTTTAATTTTTGATCTACAGTACTAAAAGAAGAATCTCTCCTAAAAATTCTAAGATTAACATCTAATCCTAACGGGGAGTTAAATAAATAAGGTAAACCAATACCAACATCGAAGGTTTCTTGGTCGTTCTCATCGCTTTTGTAAAGCAAACTAAAAGTTTCTCCAAAATTAAGGTTATTAATAAGTTTTAGATTTAAAAAGCCATCAAACTGAATATTGTTGGTTTCTTCGTCTGTACCAAAACCTAAAAAGCCATCAAAAGTATTGCTTTTAGATTTTTTTATATATAGGTATAGCGTGGTAGAATCTTCCTTAAACAAAACTTCAGCAGGTTTTACTTGGCTTGCAAACCTTAAATTGGCTAATTGTTCTGCCTTTTCCCTAATCTTAGATAAATCGAAAACCTGAGATGTTTTTAATTTTAAGTAGTGTTTTAGATAAGACTTTGGAAATTTATTATAACCTTCAACTTTTATAGCATTTATAACGCGTTTTTTCGATGCGTTGTCAATAACCAAATCAGCTTTTAGGTTGCCCTCATCTGCGGTTCTTATGTTGGCTAGTTTCAATTTTGAAAACGGAAGCCCTTGGTTTGCCAATTCAGAATTTAAATAACTTAAAGCATCTTCAACTTTGGTTAACTTAAGGCTAAAAAAGGTAGTATTACTATTTTCAGCAATTACATCTATAAGTGTTTGATCTATTACATTAGTATTAAAATAAATATCGATATGATCTGTTTTTTGTTTTAAATGTAATTTTGCAGTAAATGCAGAATCATTCACTTTTTTAAAGCTTAAACGTTTATTGGCAATGTAGCCTATTTTATAGAGTTGTTTTTGCAGCGTATCTACCTCATACTTTAATGAGATGTAATTTTCATGTAATTTAAGGTATCCTATAGAGTCAATAACCTTAGATTCTATACTGTCTTTACCTTTAACGCGTAGCGTTAAATTTTGACCTATGCAGCTCGAAGTGGCAATGAGAACACACATAAAGGCATAAAAAGTACAGTTTTTCATAAATAGACTCTAAATTCTGGTGTAAATCTAACGGAAAAAGGAGTGATAATTATATAACTGCTTTTTAAAAATTTAAATTCTTCTGAAAATTAATGATTTACGATTTGAATAGTTAATTATAATTTCTACATTTGCAGCCCTCTAAGAAGAGGATAATAAAATTTTATAGTAATATATGCCAACAATTTCACAATTAGTAAGAAAAGGAAGAGCCAAAATAACCAAGAAGAGTAAATCGGCTGCTTTAGATTCTTGTCCGCAAAGGCGTGGTGTGTGTACTCGTGTTTACACGACGACTCCAAAAAAACCTAACTCAGCAATGCGTAAGGTAGCAAGGGTACGTTTAACAAACGGTAACGAAGTAAACGCATACATCGGTGGAGAAGGTCACAATCTACAAGAGCATTCGATAGTATTGGTTAGAGGTGGAAGGGTAAAAGATTTACCAGGTGTTAGATATCACGTTGTTCGTGGAGCTTTAGATACAGCAGGTGTTGCTGGAAGAACCCAACGTAGATCTAAGTACGGTGCAAAACGCCCTAAAAAGTAAAACGAAGTTAAAAGTTAAAAGTTAAAGGTTAATGGTTTGTAAAAACCAATAACAAACAACTTACAGCTAGTAACAATTAACGAAAAGAAGACATGAGAAAAAGAGCAGCGAAAAAAAGACCACTTTTACCAGATCCAAGATTTAACGATCAATTGGTAACACGTTTTGTGAATAACATGATGTGGGACGGTAAGAAGTCTGTGGCTTTTAAAGTATTCTATGATGCTATTGATATTGTAGAAGAAAAGAAAACTGACGAAGAAAAAACAGCTTTAGAAATTTGGAAAGACGCATTGTCTAATGTGATGCCTCACGTAGAAGTACGTAGCCGTCGTGTTGGTGGAGCAACATTTCAAATTCCAATGCAGATTCGTCCAGACAGAAAAATTTCAACAGCCATGAAATGGTTAATAGGATACGCAAGAAAGCGTAACGAAAAATCTATGGCACAACGTTTAGCCTCTGAAGTTTTAGCAGCAGCTAAAGAAGAAGGCGCAGCGGTTAAGAAAAGAGTAGATACGCACAAAATGGCGGAAGCAAACAAAGCATTCTCTCACTTTAGATTTTAAGACATGGCAAGAGATTTAAAATTCACTAGAAATATTGGTATTGCTGCACATATTGATGCAGGAAAAACCACAACTACAGAACGTATACTTTATTATACAGGAGTGTCTCACAAAATTGGAGAAGTACATGATGGTGCTGCTACAATGGACTGGATGGAGCAAGAGCAAGAAAGAGGTATTACAATTACTTCCGCTGCTACAACCTGTGAGTGGAAATTCCCTATAGAGAATGGAAAACCAACACCAGAAACTAAAGGATACCACTTTAACATTATTGATACTCCAGGTCACGTAGATTTTACGGTAGAAGTAAACCGTTCTTTACGTGTATTAGATGGGTTAGTATTCTTATTTAGTGCAGTAGATGGTGTAGAGCCACAATCTGAAACTAACTGGAGACTTGCAGATAACTATAAAGTGCCACGTATTGGTTTTGTAAATAAAATGGACCGTCAAGGGTCTAACTTTTTAGGCGTTTGTCAACAAGTAAAGGACATGTTAAAATCTAATGCGGTGCCAATCGTTTTAAACATTGGTGACGAAGCAGATTTTAAAGGAATTATAGATTTAGTAAAAAACCGTGCTATTGTATGGCATGATGAAACACAAGGATCTACATTCGATGTTATAGATATTCCGGAAGATTTAAAAGAAGAAGCGCGTAAGTACCGAGCACTTTTAATAGAAGAAGTGGCTACTTACGATGAGAATCTTTTAGAGAAATTCATGGAAGATGAAGATTCTATTACAGAAGAAGAAGTGCACGCTGCACTTAGAGCTGCTGTAATGGATATGGCTATTATCCCAATGATTTGTGGATCGGCTTTTAAAAATAAAGGTGTACAGTTCTTATTAGATGCTGTTTGTCGTTATTTACCTTCACCAACAGATAGAGATAATATTGTAGGTACAGACCCTAGAACAGGAGGAGAAGCAATACGTAAGCCAGATGCAAAAGATCCATTCGCTGCATTAGCTTTTAAAATTGCTACAGACCCATTTGTAGGCCGTTTGGCATTCTTTAGAGCCTATTCAGGACGTCTAGATGCAGGATCTTACATTTTGAACAACCGTTCTGGTAAAAAAGAGCGTATCTCTCGTATTTACCAAATGCACTCTAACAAGCAGAATGCTATCGATTTTATCGAAGCAGGAGATATAGGTGCAGCAGTAGGATTTAAAGACATTAAGACTGGAGACACCATGTCTGATGAAAAAAATCCAATTGTGTTGGAATCTATGGACTTCCCAGATCCCGTAATTGGTATTGCAGTAGAGCCTAAAACAAAGGCAGATGTGGATAAATTAGGTATGGCTTTAGCCAAACTATCTGAAGAAGATCCAACATTTACAGCAAGAACAGACGAAGCATCAGGACAAACAATTATATCTGGTATGGGTGAGCTTCACTTAGATATTATTGTAGATCGTTTAAAACGTGAGTTTAAGGTTGAAGTAAACCAAGGACAACCTCAAGTAGAATATAAAGAAGCAATAACACAAGCTGCAGACCATAGAGAAGTTTATAAGAAACAATCAGGTGGTCGTGGTAAGTTTGCCGATATTGTATTTACAATAGAACCAGCAGATGAAGGTGTAGTAGGTCTTCAATTTGAGTCTATTATCAAAGGTGGTAACGTTCCTAAGGAATTTATACCATCTATTGAAAAAGGATTTAAAATGGCGATGGTTAACGGACCATTAGCAGGTTACGAAGTTGATTCTATGAAAGTAACATTGAAAGATGGATCTTATCATGATGTGGATTCCGATCAATTATCATTCGAATTAGCTGCTAAACTTGGATTTAAAAACTCTGCAAAAGCAGCAAAAGCTGTAATTATGGAGCCTATAATGAAGCTGGAAGTAATAACTCCAGAAGAAAACATGGGTGATATTGTTGGAGATTTAAACAGAAGAAGAGGACAGGTAAGTGATATGGGAGACAGAGCTGGAGCAAAAACAGTAAAAGCCACCGTACCATTATCTGAAATGTTCGGGTATGTAACTACATTAAGAACACTATCTTCAGGTCGTGCAACATCTACAATGGAATTTTCACACTATGCTGAAACACCTTCTAACATATCAGAAGAAGTGATTAAGGCAGCAAAAGGTGTTGAAGCTTAAAATTTAAGAAAATGAGTCAAAAAATCAGAATAAAACTAAAGTCTTACGATCACAATTTAGTAGATAAATCTGCTGATAAGATTGTAAAAACAGTAAAAAGCACTGGAGCTGTAGTAACTGGACCAATTCCATTACCAACGCACAAGAAAATTTTCACTGTATTACGTTCTCCACACGTAAACAAGAAATCTAGAGAACAATTTCAATTAAGCTCTTACAAGAGATTATTAGATATTTACTCGTCGTCATCGAAAACTATCGATGCCTTAATGAAACTTGAATTACCAAGTGGCGTAGAAGTAGAAATTAAAGTATAAGCAATTGTACTTTCAATTCATAATAAAAAGACTGCTCTTTTAGAGCGGTCTTTTTTTATGTAAACTATTTTATTTTTTATAAGCAAGATTATTTGCAATCTAAAAACTCTATTTCTAAAATCTCATTAAAAAGCGATTAAGGTGTTCGCTTAGAGCATTTTAAATTTATTGCTAGGAAAAGCTATTTTAGCAAAAGCGCCAATACTGTAAAAGATTTTTCATTTCGTTTTTTAAAAGGCATAAAGTGCTAAATCATTAAAAAATAAATAATTATAGTTTTGTTTATTGGATAAAATTTAATAGTTTTGCAGCCGCTAATGCCCTTGGTGTATCCAAGAGTAACATGTCCCACCGCTGCGGGCGAGGGAAAAACGGAACAATACAATTCAAGAGCTGAAATGTATTTTCGGCTTTTTTTAGTTTTAAATAACAAATAATAATTAATTAAATTAATAAATATGTCTGGGTTAATTGGAAAGAAAATCGGTATGACCAGCATCTTTGATGAAAACGGGAAAAACATTCCTTGTACTGTAATCGAAGCTGGACCATGTACCGTTACCCAAGTCAGAACTGAAGAGATTGATGGCTATGAAGCTATTCAATTAGGTTTCGATGACGCGACAGAAAAAAGCGCTACTAAAGCAGACTTAGGTCATGCTAAAAAAGCGGGTACTTCTGTAAAACGCAAAGTTGTTGAGTTTAAAGGTTTTGATGAGGAGTACAAATTAGGAGATGCAATCACTGTAGAGCATTTTGCAGAAGGTGAGTTTGTTGATGTCTCTGGAACGTCAAAAGGTAAAGGATTTCAAGGTGTTGTAAAGCGTCATGGTTTTGGTGGTGTAGGTCAAGCGACTCACGGTCAACATAACCGTTTAAGAGCGCCAGGTTCTATTGGGGCTGCATCTTATCCTGCAAGAGTATTCAAAGGCATGAAAATGGCCGGAAGAATGGGAGGCGATAAAGTGAAAGTTCAAAATTTAAGAGTTTTAAAAGTAGTTGCTGAAAAGAACCTACTTGTTGTGAAAGGGTGTGTACCTGGACATAAAAACGCTTATGTAATTATTCAGAAGTAATGGAAGTAGCTGTTTTAGATATAAACGGAAAAGACACAGGTAGAAAGATAGATCTTTCTAAAGAGGTGTTTGCTATAGAGCCTAATAATCACGCTGTGTATTTGGATGTTAAACAATATTTAGCAAACCAAAGACAAGGTACTCACAAGTCTAAAGAAAGAGCAGAAATTGCTGGATCTACGCGTAAGATTAAAAAGCAAAAGGGAACAGGTACTGCACGTGCAGGTAGTATCAAGTCTGGTGTGTTTAAAGGTGGTGGTCGTATGTTTGGACCAAGACCAAGAAACTACAGTCTTAAGTTAAACAAAAACGTTAAGCGTTTAGCGCGTAAATCTGCTTTAAGCATCAAGTCTAGTGAAAAAGCAATTACAGTTTTAGAAGATTTTAATTTCGAGTCTCCAAAAACAAAAAGCTTTACTGCTGTTTTAAAAGCTTTAGATTTAGAAAACAAGAAGTCTTTATTTGTGTTAGGAGCAGCAAATACAAATGTGTATTTGTCCTCACGTAACTTAAAAGACTCTGAAGTTATAACAAGTTCTGAATTGAGTACGTACAAGATTTTAAATGCAAATCAAGTTGTGCTATTAGAAGGAGCTTTAGAAGGAATAGAATCTAACTTAAGTAAATAAGAAACAAGATGAGTATCTTAATTAAACCTATAATCACAGAAAAAGCAACAGCTGATAGCGAGTTAAGAAATTGCTACACTTTTGCAGTGAAAACAAAGGCGAACAAGGTAGAAATAAAAAAAGCAGTGGAAGCTGTTTATGGTGTTTCTGTTGAAAAAGTTCGTACTATAAATGTCCGTCCAGATCGTAGTACCAAGTACACAAAAACTGGTATACAACATGGTAAAACAAATGCTGTTAAAAAAGCAATTGTACAACTGGCGGAAGGTGAGATGATTGATTTATACGCTAATATGTAATTAGAATGTCAGTAAGAAAATTAAAACCAATCACACCAGGACAGCGATTTAGAGTAGTAAATGGGTATGACGCCATAACTACTGATAAGCCGGAGAAAAGTTTATTAGCTCCGAAAAAACGTTCAGGTGGTAGAAACAGTCAAGGAAAAATGACCATGCGCTACATAGGTGGTGGTCATAAAAAGAAGTATCGTATTATAGACTTTAAAAGAGACAAAGCGGGAATTCCTGCTGAAGTTAAGTCTATAGAATACGATCCAAACAGAACAGCATTTATCGCATTATTAAACTATCAAGATGGTGAAAAGCGATATATAATAGCTCAAAACGGACTTCAAGTTGGGCAAACAGTTGTTTCTGGTAACGAAGGTATCGCTCCTGAAATAGGAAATGCAATGCCATTAAGTGAAATTCCATTAGGTACAATAATATCTTGTTTAG
Source organism: uncultured Flavobacteriaceae bacterium (assembly GCA_947489085.1). GTDB lineage: Bacteria > Bacteroidota > Bacteroidia > Flavobacteriales > Flavobacteriaceae > Jejuia. Next base: position 55,989 of record CANLCJ010000019.1, on the reverse strand, counting down.
AGTTACGTCCAGGTCAAGGTGCTGTTATGGCACGTAGTGCTGGTGCTTTTGCTCAGTTAATGGCAAGAGACGGGAAATTTGCTACCGTTAAGTTACCATCTGGAGAAACACGCTTAGTGTTAATTACATGTTCAGCCACTATAGGTGTTGTTTCAAACTCCGATCACCAATTATTAGTAGGTGGTAAAGCTGGTAGAACAAGATGGTTAGGTAGAAGACCAAGAACAAACCCAGTAAGAATGAACCCTGTAGATCACCCAATGGGTGGTGGAGAAGGTCGTGCTTCTGGTGGTCATCCACGTTCAAGAAACGGTATACCTGCTAAAGGTTACAGAACCCGTTCTAAGACTAAAGCGAGTAATAAATACATTGTAGAACGTAGAAAGAAATAAGACATGGCAAGATCGTTAAAAAAAGGACCTTACGTTCATTATAAACTAGAGAAAAAAGTAGCTGCAAACGTAGAAGCTAATAAAAAAACAGTAATTAAAACTTGGTCTAGAGCCAGTATGATTACTCCAGATTTTGTTGGTCAAACTATAGCAGTACACAATGGCCGCCAATTTGTACCAGTATATGTTACAGAGAACATGGTAGGACATAAATTAGGAGAATTTTCACCAACACGTTCATTCCGTGGGCATGCAGGTGCTAAAAATAAAGGTAAAAAGTAGTAAGCTATGGGAAGTCGTAAAAAACAAATGGCAGACGCTATTAAGGAAGCTAAAAAGCAAGTGGCTTTTGCAAAACTTAATAACTGTCCTACGTCACCAAGAAAAATGCGTTTAGTAGCCGATTTAGTAAGAGGTGAAAAAGTAGAACATGCACTTAATATCTTAAAATTCAACAATAAAGAAGCATCAGGTCGTTTAGAGAAGTTGTTATTATCAGCTATCGCTAACTGGCAAGCAAAGAATGAAGATGCAGATGTTGAATCAGCCGAATTAATTGTAAAAGAGATTAGAGTTGATGGCGGATCTATGTTAAAGAGATTGCGTCCAGCACCTCAAGGTCGTGCACACAGAATAAGAAAACGTTCTAACCATGTTACATTAGTGGTTGGAGCTAATAATAACACACAAGCTTAAATAGAGTATGGGACAAAAGACAAATCCAATCGGAAATCGCTTAGGAATTATCAGAGGATGGGAATCTAACTGGTACGGAGGAAACGATTATGGTGATAAACTTGCCGAAGACGATAAGATTAGAAAATACGTTCACGCGCGTTTATCTAAAGCTAGTGTAAGTAGAGTAATAATAGAGCGTACACTTAAACTTGTAACCGTTACTATCACTACTGCTAGACCTGGTATTATTATAGGTAAAGGTGGACAAGAGGTAGACAAGTTAAAAGAGGAGCTTAAAAAGATTACTGGAAAAGAAGTTCAGATTAACATCTTTGAAATTAAGAGACCTGAGCTTGACGCATTTTTAGTAGCATCTAGTATAGCACGTCAAATAGAAAATAGAATTTCTTACCGTCGCGCTATAAAAATGGCAATTGCTGCAACTATGCGAATGAACGCAGAAGGAATAAAAATTCAAATTAGTGGACGTTTAAACGGAGCTGAAATGGCACGTAGCGAGCACTATAAAGAAGGCCGTATTCCTTTATCAACTTTTAGAGCCGATATTGACTATGCTTTAGTAGAAGCACACACTACTTATGGTAGATTAGGTGTTAAAGTATGGATCATGAAAGGTGAAGTATATGGTAAAAGAGAACTTTCTCCGCTTGTTGGTTTATCTAAGAAGCAAGGAAAAGGTGGAGCCGGAGGACGTGGTGGGAACAACAAAGGACCTCGTCGTAGAAAGTAATTTTTTATAAAGTAAAGAAAAATGTTACAGCCTAAAAGAACAAAATTTCGTAAACAGCAAAAAGGACGCATGAAAGGTAATGCCGGAAGAGGGCATCAACTTTCAAGCGGGACTTTTGGAATAAAATCATTAGACTCGAATTTTTTAACATCGCGTCAAATAGAAGCAGCACGTATTGCCGCTACACGTTACATGAAAAGAGAAGGGCAACTTTGGATTAAAATTTTTCCAGACAAGCCTATCACAAAAAAGCCTCTTGAAGTACGTATGGGTAAAGGTAAAGGTGCCGTAGAATATTGGGCAGCTGTTGTAAAGCCAGGTCGTGTTTTATTCGAAATTGGTGGAGTACCTTTAGATATTGCAAAAGAAGCATTACGTTTAGCAGCTCAAAAGTTACCAGTTAAAACTAAGTTTATAATTGCTAGAGATTACGAAGCATAATAATTTAAGATGATGAAACAATCAGAAATTAAAGAATTATCTGTAGCTGAGTTACAAGAAAAACTTGGTGAAACAAAGAAGAGTTATTCAGACCTTAAATTGTCGCACGCAATATCTCCTTTAGAAAACCCAATTCAGTTACGTGCATTAAGAAGAAGCGTGGCAAGAATTGCAACGGAATTAACTAAAAGAGAACTACAATAATTCTGCTGAATATGGAAACAAGAAATTTAAGAAAAGAACGTATAGGAGTTGTTACAAGTAACAAAATGCAGAAATCTATTGTGGTTTCTGAAGTGAAAAAAGTAAAACACCCTATGTATGGTAAGTTCGTGTTAAAGACAAAGAAATATGTTGCACACGACGAGAAAAATGACTGCAACGAAGGTGATACTGTAAGAATCATGGAAACAAGACCCTTAAGTAAATCTAAGTGTTGGAGATTAGTTGAAATAATTGAAAGAGCGAAGTAATTATGGTACAACAAGAATCAAGATTAAAAGTAGCTGATAACACTGGTGCAAAGGAAGTTTTAACAATCCGTGTATTAGGTGGTACTAAGAGAAGATATGCTTCTGTAGGAGACAAAATTGTTGTCTCTGTAAAAGATGCAACTCCTAATGGAAACATTAAAAAGGGAGCGGTATCTACAGCAGTAGTTGTTCGTACAAAGAAAGAAGTAAGACGTCCAGATGGATCTTATATAAGATTCGACGATAATGCTTGTGTACTTTTAAACCCAACGGGTGAAATGAGAGGAACACGTGTATTTGGACCTGTTGCTAGAGAACTTCGTGATAAACAATTCATGAAGATTGTATCATTAGCACCAGAGGTGCTTTAATACAGAATAATTAAGATGGCAAAGCTTAAAATAAAAACTGGAGATACTGTAAAAGTAATTGCTGGAGACCACAAAGGTGCAGAAGGTAAAGTACAAAAAGTATTTATAGAAAAGAACAAAGCAATCGTTGAGGGCGTTAATATGGTTAAGAAACATACTAAACCAAGCGCACAAAACCCTCAAGGTGGAATCGTAGAAAAAGAAGCACCAATTCACGTGTCTAATTTATCATTGTTAACTTCTACAGGAGAAACAACTCGAGTAACTTTCGAGAAAGATGAAAAAACAGGCAAGAAGCAAAGGGTTTCAGTTAAATCTAAAGAAGTAATATAGTTATGGCATATTCACCTAGACTTAAAGAAGAGTATAAAAGCAAAGTAATTGCAGCTCTTACAGACGAATTTGGATATAAAAACGTAATGCAAGTTCCTAAACTAGAAAAGATAGTAATATCTAAAGGTGTTGGAGCTGCAGTGGCAGATAAAAAGTTAATCGACTATGCATTAGAAGAATTAACAACTATATCTGGACAAAAAGCCGTATCAACATTATCTAAAAAAGATGTGGCATCTTTCAAATTACGTAAAGGTATGCCAATTGGTGCTAAAGTAACTTTACGTGGCGAAAGAATGTATGAATTCTTAGACCGTTTAGTAACATCTGCTCTACCAAGAGTTAGAGATTTCAGCGGTATTAAAGCTACTGGTTTCGATGGTAGAGGTAACTACAACCTTGGAATTACAGAACAAATCATATTTCCAGAGATAAATATTGATAAAGTTAATAAAATCTCAGGAATGGATATTACATTTGTAACTTCAGCAGAAACTGATAAAGAAGCAAAATCATTATTAACAGAACTAGGGTTACCTTTTAAAAAGAACTAAGTTATGGCTAAAGAATCAATGAAAGCCCGTGAGGTAAAGAGAGCAAAAACAGTAGCTAAATATGCTGAAAAACGTAAAGCTTTGAAAGAAGCTGGAGATTACGAAGCATTACAAAAGTTACCTAAAAATGCTTCTCCTATACGTCAGCACAACAGATGTAAGCTAACAGGAAGACCTAAAGGATATATGAGAACATTTGGAATTTCTCGTGTAACTTTTAGAGAAATGGCTAACCAAGGGTTAATACCAGGTGTTAAAAAGGCAAGTTGGTAAAAAAAGATTATAAATTGGTTATAGGTTCAAATTGAAAGTCAATTTAGAAAACCATAACCGCAAATTAATAAATATGTATTCAGATCCAATAGCGGATTATCTAACTAGAGTTAGAAATGCAATTAGAGCTAACCACAGAGTGGTAGAAATTCCTGCATCTAACCTGAAAAAAGATATTACTAAAATATTATTCGAGCAAGGATATATTTTAAGTTACAAGTTCGACGATTCTACTGTACAAGGTACTATCAAAATAGCACTTAAGTACAACAAGGAAACTAAAGAACCTGTTATTAAAAAAATAGAACGTATTAGTACACCAGGTTTACGTAAGTATGCTGGAGCTAAAGAATTACCTAGAATCCTTAACGGTCTTGGTATTGCCATCGTTTCTACGTCTCACGGCGTAATGACAGGTAAACAAGCCAAAAGAGATAATGTAGGTGGAGAAGTACTTTGTTACGTTTACTAATTTAAAGCCGAGAAGAAATGTCAAGAATAGGAAATAATCCAGTAGCCATTACAGAAGGTGTAACAGTAGACGTTAAAGATAGCGTAATTACTGTAAAAGGAAAATTAGGAGAACTAACACAAGATTTTGATACTGTAGGTATTAAAGTTGAAGAAGGAAATGTATTAGTAACGCGTTCATCAGATACGAAGAACCAAAAAGCTAAGCATGGTTTATACAGATCTCTAATCAGTAACATGATTGCAGGTGTCTCTAAAGGTTGGACAAAAGAATTAGAATTGGTTGGTGTAGGTTATAGAGCCTCTAACCAAGGTCAGAAATTAGATTTAGCTTTAGGTTTTTCTCATAACATTGTTATGGATATTGCCCCAGAAGTTAAAATAGAAACAATTTCAGAAAAAGGAAAAAATCCAATCGTTAAATTAACGTCTCACGACAAGCAATTAGTTGGTCAAGTAGCAGCTAAAATTCGTGGTTTCCGTAAGCCAGAGCCTTACAAAGGAAAAGGAATCAAGTTTGTTGGTGAAGAAATAAGAAGAAAAGCAGGTAAATCAGCTTAATAATTAGGTTATGGCATTAACAAAGAACGATAGAAGACTAAGAATAAAAAACAGAATTCGTAAAGTTGTATCTGGTACAGAAGCAAGACCTCGATTAGCTGTTTATAGAAGCAATAAAGAAATTTATGCGCAATTGGTAGATGATATTAATGGGAAAACCATTAGTTCTGCATCTTCAAGAGATAAAGATATTGCAGCTTCAAAAGGAAACAAGATAGAAATAGCAACGTTAGTTGGTAAAGCAATTGCAGAAAAAGCTTTAAAAGCTGGTGTTGAAACCATCTCTTTCGATAGAGGCGGGTATTTATATCATGGTAGAGTTAAATCATTAGCCGAAGGCGCTAGAGAAGGAGGACTTAAATTCTAAGAAATTATGTATCAAAAATATAAAAGCGCAGAATTAGTAAAACCAGGTGGATTAGATCTTAAAGATCGTTTGGTTGGTGTGCAAAGAGTTACAAAAGTAACCAAAGGTGGTAGAGCATTCGGTTTTTCAGCAATAGTTGTTGTTGGAGATGAAGCTGGTGTTGTAGGACAAGGATTAGGTAAATCTAAAGACGTAGCTAGTGCAATAGCTAAAGCCGTAGAAGACGCAAAGAAAAACTTAGTTCGTATCCCTATCATAAAAGGTACTTTACCTCATGAGCAAAAAGGAAAATACGGAGGAGCTAGAGTAAACATTATACCAGCAGCCCCTGGTACAGGAGTTATTGCTGGAGGTGCAGTAAGAACAGTATTAGAAGCCGTTGGAGTACATGATGTATTATCTAAATCTCAAGGATCATCTAACCCGCATAACGTTGTAAAAGCTACTTTCGATGCTTTATTACAATTAAGAGATGCAAACCAGATAGCAAGAGACAGAGGTATTACACTTGAGCAAGTTTTTAACGCATAAATAGTTTTTTGGTTAGTAGTATATATTTTGTTGTTTTTATAGCTACATAATATAGACTACTAATCAAATACCAATAACTAATAAAATGGGAAAAATTAAAGTAACAAAAGTTAAAAGCGCGATCAATCGTACGCAAAGACAAAAAAGAACTTTAGAAGCTTTAGGTCTTAAAAAGATTGGACAAGTAAAAGAGCATGAAGCTACACCAAATATACTTGGTATGGTTGCTAAAGTTTCACACTTAGTTTCTGTAGAAGAAGCTTAATATACAAACAACAATGAATTTAAGTAACTTACAACCGGCAAAAGGATCGGTAAAAACACAAGGCAAGCGAGTAGGTCGCGGACAAGGTTCAGGTAAAGGTGGTACAGCCACTAGAGGACATAAAGGTGCTAAATCACGTTCTGGTTATTCTAAGAAATTAGGATTTGAAGGTGGACAAATGCCTTTACAAAGACGTGTACCTAAATTTGGTTTTACAAATATTAACCGTGTAGAGTATCAAGCTATAAACTTAGATACATTACAAGGCTTAGTAGATGCTAAAAAAATAAACGACACTGTAGATTTCGAAACATTATTCTCTAACAGATTAGCAGGAAAAAATGATCTTGTTAAAGTATTAGGTAGAGGAGAATTAAAAGCGAAATTAAAAGTATCTGCACATAAATTTTCTGCTTCGGCTAAAGCAGCTATAGAAGCAGCAGGTGGAGAAGCGATAACTTTATAAGACAACATTAACGTATGAAATTTATAGAATCAATTAAGAATGTTTGGAAAATCGAAGAATTAAGAAACAGAATCATCGTAAGTGTGAGTTTGTTATTAGTTTATCGATTTGGTGCTCAAGTAGTATTACCAGGAATAGATGCAGCACAATTAAGTGGCTTAGCAGAAAAGACAGATGGTGGCCTTTTAGGGTTACTTAATGCTTTTACAGGTGGAGCTTTTGCTAACGCGTCTGTTTTTGCACTTGGTATCATGCCTTACATCTCAGCTTCTATTGTTGTACAGTTAATGGGAATTGCAATACCTTATTTGCAGAAATTGCAAAAAGAAGGTGCTAGCGGACAAAAGAAAATTACGCAAATTACAAGATGGCTAACTATTGGTATTTGTTTGGTACAAGCTCCAGGATATTTAGCCAGTTTACCAGCGTTAGGTATACCTCAATCTGCATTCTTATTAGGAACTGGCGGATTGTTCTATTTCTCTTCTATAGTAATTTTAGTAACAGGCTGTATTTTTGCAATGTGGTTAGGAGAAAAAATTACAGACAAAGGGATTGGTAATGGTATTTCGTTGTTAATTATGGTTGGTATTATAGCTACTTTACCGCAATCTTTTGTACAAGAATATGCTGCTAGAGTTACAGAATCTAATGGTGGATTAATCATGATTCTTATAGAATTAGTAGTGTGGTTTGTTATCATTTTAGCGTCTATTATGTTAGTAATGGCGGTTAGAAAGATTGCTGTGCAATATGCAAGACGAACTGCTTCTGGTGGTTACGAAAAAGCAGCAGCAGGCGGTTCTAGACAATACATACCTTTAAAGTTGAATGCTTCTGGTGTAATGCCAATTATATTTGCGCAAGCTATTATGTTCGTGCCTGGTTTAATAGGTAATTCTTCATTATTGAAGGATACAGCTTCAGGAGAGTGGATACAAACAAACTTTGCGGATATTTTTGGATTTTGGTATAATATTATATTTGCTTTATTAATTATTGTATTTACATATTTCTATACTGCGATAACAGTACCAACAAATAAAATGGCAGACGATTTAAAGCGTAGTGGTGGTTTTATACCAGGTATTCGTCCAGGTTCTGAAACCTCTGAGTATTTAGACAAAATCATGTCGCAAATAACATTACCAGGATCAATATTTTTAGCATTAATAGCCATTTTCCCTGCATTTATAGTTAAGCTTATGAATGTGCAACAAGGATGGGCATTGTTCTTCGGAGGAACATCTATGTTAATTATGGTTGGTGTTGCCATAGATACCGTACAACAAATTAATTCTTATTTGTTAAACAGGCATTACGATGGCCTAATGAAAACAGGTAAAAATAGAAAAGCAGTAGCATAAATAGATTAAAGCAACTAGTCATTTTATAGTTAGAACATTTATTCTAACCCATAAATAACTAAAAACCAAAATATGGCAAAACAAGCAGCTATAGAGCAAGACGGAACAATAATTGAAGCATTATCTAATGCAATGTTTCGAGTTGAGTTAGAAAACGGTCACATTGTGACGGCACACATTTCTGGTAAAATGCGTATGCACTATATAAAGTTACTACCAGGAGATAAAGTGAAATTAGAAATGAGTCCTTACGATTTAACTAAGGCTCGTATAACATACAGATACTAATACATTAAGTTCTTGAGTGAAAAGTGAAAAGTTGTAAAGTAACACATCAACTCTAAACTTTAAGCTTTAAACTTTAAAACTGAATAAAGATGAAAGTAAGAGCATCAATAAAGAAAAGAAGCGCAGATTGTAAAATAGTGCGTAGAAAAGGGAGACTTTACGTAATTAACAAAAAGAATCCTAGATTTAAACAAAGACAAGGGTAATAATTAAGACATCAGTCATTAGCGTTTAGAAGTTAGATGAATCTGCTTGAAATAGAAATGTTTAGGATTCTAACAACTAAAAACTAACAACTAGAAACGAAAATAATATGGCAAGAATTGCAGGTGTAGACATACCAAAACAAAAAAGAGGTGTTATTTCTTTAACTTATATTTACGGAGTAGGAAAGAGTAGAGCACAAGAAATCTTAGCAACAGCTAAAGTAGACGAAAACACTAAAGTACAAGATTGGACAGATGCAGAAATAGGAGCAATCCGTGATGCAGTTGGTACTTATACTATAGAAGGTGAGTTACGTTCTGAAACACAATTAAACATTAAGCGTTTAATGGATATAGGATGTTACAGAGGTATTCGTCACAGAGCTGGTTTACCTTTAAGAGGGCAACGCACTAAGAACAACTCTAGAACAAGAAAAGGTAGAAGAAAAACTGTTGCTAACAAGAAAAAAGCAACGAAGTAATAATTAAATAATAGTCATTAGTCATTAGTATTTGGACGTTAGAAGAATCTGTTTGAAATGTAAAAGTTTAGGATTCCAATAACTAAAAACTAGCAACTAAAAACTAAAAGAATATGGCAAAGTCAAGTACAAAGAAACGTAAAGTAATAGTAGAGTCTACTGGAGAGGCTCACGTAACAGCATCTTTTAACAATATCATCATTTCTCTAACTAACAAGAACGGAGACGTAATTTCATGGTCTTCTGCTGGTAAAATGGGATTTAGAGGTTCTAAGAAAAACACACCTTACGCAGCACAACTAGCTGCTGAAGATGCAGCAGGTGTAGCAATAGAAGCTGGATTGAAAAAAGTAAAAGTTTATGTAAAAGGACCAGGAAACGGTAGAGAATCTGCCATCCGTTCTATACATAATGCAGGTATCGAAGTAACAGAAATTATAGATGTTACACCATTACCACATAATGGATGTCGTCCTCCTAAAAGACGTAGAGTTTAATACATTACAGTTTAATTTTAAGTTAAAAGAATATATCTATAACTTAAAATACTACAGCAAACTTTATAAAAAATTAATATCATCTCTCTTGTAGATGATATTAATTTTTTGTATATATTTGCAAACTGAAAAAATAATTTTTAACAAGTATCAACGAGAGATCATTTAGTTATCGAAGGATAAGATTAAGACCTTAATTCATAACTACTCTCAAAATAAATTTAAAATGGCAAGATATACTGGTCCTAAAACTAAAATAGCACGTAAATTTGGCGAAGCTATATTTGGAGAAGACAAATCTTTTGAAAAAAGAAATTACCCTCCAGGGCAACACGGTAACAACAGAAGACGCGGAAAGAAATCTGAGTACGCAATCCAGTTACAAGAGAAGCAAAAAGCAAAATATACTTATGGTATATTAGAGCGTCAATTTAGAGGCTTATTTAAAAAGGCAAGAACAGCACAAGGTATTACTGGTGAAGTTTTATTACAATTATGTGAATCTAGGTTAGACAACGTAGTATACAGAATGGGAATATCTCCTTCAAGAAGTGGAGCACGCCAATTAGTATCTCACAGACATATTACTGTAAATGGAGAGATTGTAAACATACCATCTTACCAATTAAAAGCAGGAGATGTTGTAGCTGTTAGAGAGAAGTCTAAATCTTTAGAAGCTATAGAAAGATCGTTATCAAATTCAAGCAACGTTTTCGAATGGATCACTTGGAATAACGATACTAAGCAAGGAACATACGTAGCTGTACCTGCAAGAATTCAAATTCCAGAAAACATAAACGAGCAGTTTATTGTTGAATTATATTCTAAGTAATAAATTAAATTAACTATGTTGGTATTTAGCCAAAGGATTCATTAGTGTTCTTCAAACTTTTAAATCGCGCAACTAAATAACAATTAAAACGAAGAAAACTATGGCAATATTTAATTTCCAAAAACCTGATAAAGTAATCATGATCGATTCTACTGATTTCGAAGGTAAATTCGAATTCAGACCTTTAGAGCCTGGTTATGGTTTAACAGTAGGTAACGCACTTAGAAGAGTGTTACTATCTTCTTTAGAAGGTTTTGCAATTACATCGGTTAGAATAGAAGGTGTAGATCACGAATTTTCAGCTATTGCTGGAGTTGTAGAAGACGTTACAGAAATTATTTTAAATTTAAAGCAAGTACGTTTTAAAAGACAAATAGAGGATATCGATAACGAGTCTATATCTATATCAATTTCTGGACAAGAGCAAATATTAGCTGGAGATTTCCAAAAGTTTATCTCAGGATTTCAGGTTTTAAATTCAGAATTAGTAATCTGTAATTTAGATCCTAAAGTGAGCATCAACATGGAAATCACTATAGAAAAAGGTAGAGGATATGTGCCTGCAGAAGAGAACAAAAAAGCTTCTGCACCAATAGGAACAATTTTCACCGATTCTATTTACACACCAATAAAAAACGTTAAATACAGCATTGAGAATTACCGTGTAGAACAGAAGACAGATTACGAAAAATTAGTTTTCGAAATTATTACAGATGGTTCTATTACGCCTCAAGATGCTCTAACAGAAGCAGCCAAAACATTAATACATCACTTCATGTTATTCTCAGATGAGCGTATCACGTTAGAAGCAGATGAGATTGCACAAACAGAGACTTACGATGAAGAATCGTTACATATGAGACAGCTTTTAAAAACAAAGCTTATCGATATGGATTTATCAGTTCGCGCATTAAATTGTTTAAAAGCAGCAGAAGTAGATACGTTAGGAGACTTAGTATCTTTCAATAAAAACGACTTAATGAAGTTCCGTAATTTCGGTAAAAAATCATTAACAGAGCTAGAAGAATTAGTGCATGTTAAAGGTTTAAACTTCGGTATGGATTTGAGCAAGTACAAATTAGATAAGGACTAGTAGTCACTAGAAATTATAAATAATTATTAATCATATTTTGCTCCCACTTTACAATGTGGTTTGGTAGCAAGATGATAACAACAAAGTCATGAGACACGGAAAAAAAATTAACCACTTAGGTAGAAAAACAGCTCACAGAAAAGCAATGTTATCTAATATGGCATGTTCTTTAATAGAGCACAAACGTATTAATACAACTGTTGCTAAAGCAAAAGCTTTAAAACAATTTGTGGAACCTCTTATTACAAAATCTAAAGACGATACAACACATAACAGACGTTTAGTGTTTGGACGTTTAAGACAAAAAGAAGCAGTTACCGAATTGTTTAGAGAAGTAGCTACTAAAATAGGAGACAGACCAGGAGGTTACACCAGAATTATTAAATTAGGTAATCGTTTAGGTGATAATGCTGATATGGCAATGATAGAGTTAGTGGATTATAACGAAATCTACAACGCAGATAAAGCTAAGAAGAAAACAACAAGAAGAAGTAGAAGAGGTGGTTCTAAACCAGCTGCTGCGGCTCCAGTTGAAACTAAAGCATCTAACGAAGAGGAATAAATGTTATTACACATTTAACATATAAAGGATAAACTATTTTTAGTTTATCCTTTTTTTTGGGATTTTTGCAAAACTTTTAGCGTTACCATTTTATGGCACAGCTTAACAGTAATTAAAACTGTATAAAAGCTTAACGCAGAAAACAAACAATGAGATGAAATATCAAAAGAAACAAAATGCCATAGTTCTACTTGCAGATGGAACAATTTTTTATGGTAAAGCAGTAGGTAATAAACAAGGGACTTCGTTTGGAGAAGTATGTTTTAATACTGGTATGACTGGATATCAAGAAATTTTCACAGATCCTTCGTACTTTGGGCAGCTTATGGTAGCTACAAATGCTCATATTGGAAACTATGGTACTAATGCAGAAGAAATAGAATCTGATTCTATAAAAATAGCAGGTCTAATTGTTAAAAATTTCAGTTACGAATACTCAAGAGATGCTGCCGATAGCTCTTTAGAAGATTTTCTAACTAAAAACAACCTCTTAGCGATATCAGACGTTGATACAAGAGCATTAGTAAGCTATATTAGAGACAATGGCGCAATGAATGCTGTTATATCTACAGACGTGGATAACATTGAAGGCTTAAAAGAACAATTAGCGGCAGTACCACCTATGAATGGCTTAGAATTATCATCTAAGGTATCAACGACCGAACCTTATTTTTTCGGAGATGAAAACGCTCCATATAAAATAGCGGCCTTAGATTTGGGTATAAAAAAGAATATTCTTAGAAATTTGGCATCTAGAGGCGCATACATAAAAGTGTTTCCTTATAATGCAAAGTTCGAAGATTTAAAAGCATTTAATCCAGATGGCTACTTTTTGTCTAACGGTCCTGGAGACCCAGAACCTTTAGTAGAAGCTCAAGCTGTTGCTAAAGAGATTATAAAAAGAGACTTGCCTTTATTTGGAATTTGTTTAGGCCATCAAGTTATCGCTATTGCTAATGGTGTTTCAACCTATAAAATGTACAATGGCCATAGAGGGATAAACCACCCAGTAAAAAACCTAGTTACAGGCAAAGGCGAAATTACATCTCAAAACCACGGGTTTGCGGTAAACAGAGAAGAAGCAGAAGCAAATGCAGATTTGAAAGTAACACACGTACATTTAAACGATGATACAGTTGCAGGTCTTGCTATGGTATCTAAAAACTGTTTTTCGGTACAATACCATCCAGAAGCAAGTCCAGGGCCAAACGATTCGGTTTACCTTTTCGATCAGTTTATAGAAAACATAAAGAAAAGCAAATAAACCAAGCTTAAAATAGCATAAGTACACATTACTAAAACGTTATAGTTTTTATTTCAATATTTAATATTAGAAGGCTGTTAAAAAGAGAAGATTATAACGTAAATTTGAATAAATAAAAGATTAAAAACAAACCATTATGAGCGTAATCATTAATATCCACGCAAGACAAATTCTAGACTCGAGAGGTAACCCTACAGTTGAAGTAGATGTAGTAACTGAAAATAACATATTAGGTAGAGCTGCTGTACCATCAGGAGCATCGACAGGAGAACACGAAGCTGTAGAATTACGTGATGGAGGCGATACTTACATGGGTAAAGGTGTTTTAAAAGCTGTAGAAAATGTAAATACGCTTATCGCAGAAGAATTATTAGGAGTATCTGTTTTCGAACAAAACCTAATAGACCAAATGATGATTGATTTAGATGGTACACCAAATAAATCTAAATTAGGAGCAAATGCAATCTTGGGTGTATCTTTAGCGGTTGCTAAAGCAGCAGCAAACGAATTAAGCATGCCATTATACCGTTATGTTGGAGGTGTATCTGCAAATACACTGCCATTACCAATGATGAATATTATAAATGGAGGATCTCATAGTGATGCACCAATCGCGTTCCAAGAATTTATGATCATGCCAGTAAAAGCAAAGAATTTTACGCATGCTATGCAAATGGGAACAGAGATATTTCACCATTTAAAAAAGGTATTACACGATAGAAACTTAAGTACAGCTGTAGGAGACGAAGGTGGTTTTGCTCCTAACTTAGAAGGCGGTACAGAAGATGCTTTAGAAACTATAGCAAAAGCTGTAGCCAATGCAGGTTATAAATTTGGAGAAGAGGTTAAAATAGCATTAGATTGTGCATCTGCAGAATTTTACCAAGACGGTAAATACGATTATGCGAAGTTCGAAGGCGCTTCTGGTAAAGTAAGAACAAGTAAAGAACAAGCTGAGTACTTAGCTGAGTTAGTATCTAAATACCCAATCGTTTCAATAGAAGACGGGATGGATGAGAACGACTGGGAAGGTTGGAAATACTTAACAGAATTAGTAGGAGACAAAATACAGTTAGTAGGAGACGATTTATTTGTAACTAACGTAGAGCGTTTATCTCGTGGTATCAATGAAGGAATTGCAAACTCTATTTTAATTAAAGTAAACCAAATAGGATCTTTAACAGAAACTATTGCAGCGGTAAATATGGCACACAATGCAGGTTATACCTCTGTAATGTCTCACCGTTCTGGAGAAACTGAAGATAATACTATTGCAGATTTAGCAGTAGCATTAAACACAGGCCAAATAAAAACAGGATCTGCATCACGTAGTGACCGTATGGCAAAATACAACCAATTATTACGTATCGAAGAAGAATTGGGAGCTGTGGCTTACTTTCCAGCAGAAAATGCTTTTAAAGTAAAGTAAAAAACACTCAATATTAAGACTTTTTAAAAAAAAGCAATTACTGTTAGGTAATTGCTTTTTTTTTGTTCAATTTTTAACAATGTACTAATTAACAAAACCTTTGCATAGAGACTTCTAAAATAAACTTAGATTTTGTAAATTAGCGATCGCTTAAATTAAAATATAAAGAAAATCAGATGTCAAATACCGGTACTTTAGAAATAAATGGAGAAAAACATGAGTTTCCTTTAATAGAAGGAACAGAAAACGAAATAGGAATGGATATAAAGGCGCTTAGAGGCGCTACAAAAGGGCTTATTACCCTAGATCCAGGCTATAAAAATACAGGATCATGTAAAAGTGCCGTTACATTTTTAGATGGAGAAAAAGGTATTTTAAGATATAGAGGTTATTCTATAGAAGAATTAGCAGAAAAAGCAGATTTTTTAGAAGTAGCTTACTTATTAATTTTTGGTGAATTACCAACACAAACAGAATTAGATAAGTTCCACTCAGACATAAAAAAGAACTCTATTGTAGATGAAGACGTTAAGAAAATCTTAGATGCATTTCCTAAGTCTGCACATCCAATGGGCGTTTTATCATCTTTAACAAGTGCTTTAACAGCATTCAACCCAGGATCTGTAAATGTAGATTCAGAAGAAGATATGTACAACTCTGTAGTACGTATTTTAGGGAAGTTTCCTGTGTTAGTAGCTTGGACGATGCGTAAGAAAAGTGGTTTGCCACTAGATTACGGCGATAAAAGTTTAGGTTACGTAGAAAACATTTTAAAAATGATGTTTAAAGTACCTAACGAAGAGTACACTCAAAACCAAATTGTAGTTGATGCTTTAGATAAGTTATTAATTTTACATGCAGACCATGAGCAAAACTGTTCTACATCTACAGTACGTATCGTAGGTTCGTCTCACGCAGGTTTATTTGCGTCCTTGTCAGCAGGTATATCAGCGCTTTGGGGGCCATTACATGGTGGTGCTAACCAAGCAGTTTTAGAAATGCTTGAAGCTATTAAAGAAGATGGTGGCGACACTAAAAAATATATGGCCAAAGCTAAAGATAAAAGCGATCCGTTCCGTTTAATGGGCTTCGGACACCGTGTATACAAAAACTTCGATCCTCGTGCTAAGATTATTAAAGTGGCTGCCGACGAAGTTTTAGCTAATTTAGGCGTACAAGATCCTATTTTAGATATCGCAAAAGGTCTTGAGAAAGAAGCTTTAGAAGATGCTTACTTTGTAGATAGAAAGTTATATCCAAACGTAGATTTCTACTCAGGTATTATATACAGAGCTATGGGCATTCCTGTAGAGATGTTTACAGTTATGTTTGCTTTAGGGCGTTTACCAGGATGGATTGCACAATGGAGAGAGATGCGTTTAAATAAAGAACCAATAGGGCGTCCAAGACAATTGTACGTAGGTGAAACAGAAAGAGGTTTTGCTCCTATAGAAAAGAGATAGATTATATTTTTAATCCTATAAAAAAAGCTTCATGATATTTTCATGAAGCTTTTTTATTTGAGAACAATCCATTTATACGATTTATGGCTAAGAGTTTCGTGTAAATATGTTGCATTGTATTTAGCCAGTTTAAGACAAAAAATGAAAGCTTAACTGTAATTACGGTTTCATTTTTTAATGTAACAATAGTGTAAAAAAAAATATATATACACGAGATTTTTGTTTACAAATTGTACCACTATACATTTAAAGTATGAAACAAATAACAGATACCGTTTTAATGATTAGGCCTGCAAATTTTAGAGCAAATGCGCAGACTATTGAGAATAACTATTACCAAAATAAAGCCGAAAATTTATTGCCAGCCACATTGCAAGCAAAAGCGTTAGCAGAATTTGACGATTTTGTAAAACAGCTAGAAACAATAGGTGTTCGCGTTATTGTTATAGACGATACGCCTACACCAGATACACCAGATGCAGTGTTTCCAAATAATTGGGTGTCTTTCCATAACACAGGTACTGTAGCGGTGTATCCAATGTTCGCCCCAAATAGGCGCTTAGAGCGGCGTGAAGATGTTTTAGACCGCTTAGAGGAAGAAGGGTTTTTAATAGATGATATTATAGATTATACAAGTGCAGAAGAGGATGATGTGTTTTTAGAAGGCACAGGAAGTTTAGTTTTAGATAGAGTGCATAAAAAAGCGTATTGTGCCATATCTCCGCGTACAGATGAAAGTTTGTTTATCGAATTTTGCGAAGATTTCGAATATACACCTGTGGTGTTTTCGGCATTGCAAACTGTAGAGGGGCAGCGTAAAACAATTTACCACACCAACGTAATGTTGTGTATTGCAAATACATTCGCTATAATTTGTGTAAATGCTATAGACGATAAAAAAGAACGTAAAATGGTTTTAAAACATTTAAAAGCCGATGGAAAAGCAATTATTACAATTACAGAAGCACAATCTGCAGCATTTGCTGGCAACGCGTTACAAGTTATAGGAACTAATGGAAAGCAATATTTGGTGATGAGTACTGGTGCCTATAAAGCCTTAACCAAAGATCAAATACAGCGTATTGAAGAACAGCAATGCAACATAGTTTCTAGCTCTTTAGAAACTATAGAAACTTATGGGGGTGGCAGTGCAAGGTGTATGATGGCTGAAGTGTTTTTACCTAAACTACATTAGCCAGACATGATTTTAGATTTAGGCAATTGTACAAAAAACGTACTTCCCACACCAAGTGTACTTTCAACCCATATTTTACCATTATTGAGCTCCACCAATTCTTTACAAATAGATAAACCAAGGCCAGTACCCTTCTCGTTATTAGTACCCATTGTAGAGTAAGCATCGTTCTTTTTAAACAACTTATCCATTGTTTTTTTAGAGATACCAACGCCTGTATCTGCTATGCTAACAATACAATTTCCATTACTTATATAGTTAGAAATACTTACTGTATCGCCCTGTCTGGAAAATTTTAAAGCGTTAGCTAGTAAGTTTTGTATTATAATTTCAAACATACTTCTGTCAGCATAAGCAAAATCTCGCATAGAGCGATTTTCTATAGCTATGCCTTTATTTTCTAGGCGCTGTTCTATAAGCTTTATTTTTTCGTCAAACACTTCCTGCACGTCAAATAGGCTAGGACTAGGCTTTAAAGACTGCATTTGGGTCTTGGACCAGTTGAGTAGATTAAAGAGTAAAAGAGACGCATTATTAGCATTCTCGCTTAGTTCAGGAATTAAATTATCAAACTCTTCTCGAGATAAGGAGCCATCCTTTAACAAATCTATAAAACCGTTTATAGAAGACAGCGAATCTTTAAGATCGTGAGACACTATAGAAAATAATTTATCCTTAACATTATTTACACTTTCCAAGTGTTTTGTTTGTTCTTCAAAAGCCTCGTTTTGCAATTGCACCTTCAGGTTTTTGTCCTCAAGCTCTTGTGTGTATTTTAAACGTGTATGCCGTTTTAAATATACCAGAATAAGAAACGTTAATGTAATTGCTAAAAGCCCAGCAGAACAATAAAACAAAACTTGAAATATTTTTAATTGTTTAAAGCCTGTATTTTGGCGTTCGGGAAAGATATTAAGAGGTAAAACACCTTTGGCAACTTTGGTTTTTTCTTCTGGTTCTAACACCAAATCTTCTTTTTCAATAGCAATAACCTCAACGGGTGCTGAAAATTCTATTTTAGGCGTTTTTATTTTCTCTTTTAATTTGTAATATTTACTCTGCCAAACAAAAGCGTTTTCAAATTTATTTCTGGTCGAATCTAAGGCCTTCATTATTTTATAATACCTTAATAATTCTTCGTTATTAGCAATAGCATTGGCTATAAGTCCAGCTTCTTCTAGCTGCCTTTCAGCAGTTTTTAAACGCCCTTCTTTTAGGTTTAAATACCCTAAGTTGTTAAGTGTAACTAAAAGGTTCTGTTTGTCATTTTTACGTCTATTGAGTTTTAAGCCCTTTAAGAGGTACTTAGTGGCAGATGTAAAGTCGTTAAACTCCAAATATTCGCCGCCAATTTTAGGGAAAATATAGCGTTTAATAGAATCATTTTTTATGTTGTGGTTTTCTAAAACATTTTCGTAAAATCGAATTGCTTTGCGGTGTTCTCTGGTTTTAGAATAGAGTTCTGCCAACATTAAATTGGTTTTATATACACCATTACTATCGTTAAGATAACGTTGTATTTCAAGTGCTTTTAAATTATACTCTATAGCTTTATTTAAGTTGTGCATTTTAAAGTATACTTCTCCCAATCCAGCATAGGCATGCCGTAACTCTTGCCTTAAGCCTTTACGCTCCAATTCTTTTACAGCGGGAAGTACATACTTTAAACCTTCTTTAAAATTGCCGCGTTGCAGCTCTAGTAGTCCCAAACTATTATCAATTTTAGCAAGACTAATCGTGTCCTTAAGTTTGGTGTAAATAGTTTTTGCACTATTATAACCAGCTTTTGCATTTATGTAATCCTGTTTTTTAGCATATATTAAAGCTTTGTAATATGTAACAGCTGCGGTGCCTTTTAAGTAATTAATGGTAGAAGCCAATTTTTCGCTTTGTTTTATATACACCAAAGCGAGATCGTAATCTTTAGAATAGTACAGTTTTTCAATAATTTCTAAAGAGGTGTCTACTTTTAGAGAATCTACAGTTTTAAACGCCAATTCAACGGATAAACTGTCTAGTTCTTTGGTTTGGGAAGTACCAAAAAAAACTAGAAAAAAAATAATGAGAGTAGTTAGTCTCCTCATGTTTACACTTTGATTATAGCCCATAGGGCTATATGTAAGATACTTTACCGAGGGGAATAAAGATCTTAATGGGTTATTTTGATAAATTGGTTAACTTCTGTTGTAATAGCTTATAAAACAAAAATTGCAAAAAGTACTTTCAAATTCTAATTTTTAGGTTTTTCTACCGATATATTAGATTAAAAGTAAGATGATTTTCTATTAATAATCGACGAATAGATGAAGTGCAAAAATCATAGAAAAACGACACTAAAGTAATGGACGCTAATGTTATAGTGCTAAAAAGAGAATGCATACAAAAGCGTGTTTAATATAGTAAAATCACTACAAAATTACTGTTTTTAATGTTTTCTATTTACTAGAAAACCATTAAAAACTTTCTATCTTTGCCAGCCAATAAAATAAAGTAAATGAGCCTTCAAAATACAATTTCAAACCACGTAAAACAAGCCGTAGCCAAAGCTTATAATGTTACGCTAGAATCTGTTGAATTTCAAGCAACGCGAAAAGAGTTTGCTGGAGATATTACTGTTGTGGTTTTTCCTATGTTACGTTTTGTAAAAGGCAACCCAGTACAAATTGGAGGGCAAATAGGAACATATTTAGTAGATAATGTAGAAGATGTTAAGGGCTACAACGTAGTTAAAGGCTTTTTAAATATAGAGATAAGCGATAGTTACTACCTTAATTTTTTTGAAAGTATAAGTAGTATTGCCGATTACGGTTTTACCAAACCAGAAGCTTCAAACAAAGCGGTTATGGTCGAATATTCGTCACCCAACACCAATAAACCGTTACACCTCGGGCATATTAGAAATAACCTCTTAGGTTACAGTGTTGCAGAAATTTTAAAAGCTTCTGGAAAGAAAGTATATAAAACCCAGATTATAAACGATAGAGGGATTCATATTTGTAAAAGTATGTTGGCTTGGCAGCGTTTTGGAAATGGAGAAACTCCTGAAACCACAGGGCTGAAAGGCGATAAACTGGTAGGTAATTATTATGTAAAGTTTGATCAAGAATATAAAAAGGAAATTGCCGATTTAATTGCTAAAGGTCAAACAGAAGAAGCTGCAAAAAAACAAGCACCACTTTTATTAGAAGCTCAGGCTATGCTAAGACAATGGGAAGCAGGAGACGAAGCTGTGGTTAACCTTTGGAAAACTATGAACGGTTGGGTTTACACTGGTTTCGATGAAACCTATAAAAATTTAGGTGTTGATTTCGATGCTCTTTATTACGAGAGTGAAACCTATTTACTAGGGAAAGAATTTGTAGAAGAAGGTTTAAAGACAGGTGTTTTTGTTAAGGAAGCTGACGGTTCGGTATGGTGCGATTTAACCGAAGAAGGTTTAGATAAAAAGATTGTACTACGTGCCGATGGTACTGCTGTTTATATGACGCAGGATATAGGTACAGCCATACAGCGTATTAAAGATCATGACGATGTTGGGGGTATGGTATACACTGTAGGTAACGAGCAAGACTACCATTTTAATGTTCTGTTCTTAATCTTGAAAAAATTAGGGTTCGAATGGGCAAAAAACCTATACCATTTAAGTTATGGTATGGTAGACTTACCTAGCGGAAAGATGAAAAGCCGCGAGGGTACTGTAGTAGATGCAGATGATTTAATAGAAGAGATGGCTAAAACGGCTGAAGAGATTTCAGAAGAGTTAGGCAAATTGGACGGATATACAATAGAAGAGAAGAAAGCCTTATATAAAACGATAGGTTTAGGAGCTTTAAAGTATTACATTTTAAAGGTGGACCCTAAAAAACGCATTCTGTTCGATCCTAAAGACTCTATCGATTTTCAAGGCAATACAGGGCCTTTTATTCAGTATACCTATGCCAGAATTCAATCGATATTACGAAAAGCAGATACTGAAAGCACAAACATTGATAAAACCTTGGTGCTGCATGATAAAGAACGCGAACTTATTAAGCAATTGCAATTATTTCCTGAAGTTGTACAACAAGCAGCTAGCCAACACAGCCCAGCATTAGTAGCCAATTACACTTACGATTTAGTTAAAAGTTTTAATTCATTTTACCAAAACGTTTCTATACTCGGTGCC
This sequence comes from uncultured Flavobacteriaceae bacterium, assembly GCA_947489085.1. Classification (GTDB taxonomy): domain Bacteria; phylum Bacteroidota; class Bacteroidia; order Flavobacteriales; family Flavobacteriaceae; genus Jejuia. The sequence goes on along the minus strand of CANLCJ010000019.1, from coordinate 34,219 downwards.
GATAATACTAATGAAAAACAATTTAGAATTGCGTTATCGCAGACAGTAGCACAAACCATAAAAAATGCGTTTAGCATTTTAGGAATTGAAGTGCCAGAACGTATGTAATTTTTAAATTTAAATGTATGAAGAGTATATAATTTCCTAAACGTCTTACTAAAAAGAATAGCAATTAAATACCATTTTTAAACATAATCAAAATACCTGTGCCACCAAGTAAAATCTTTGTAAGGTAATTTATTTTTACCGTTATATGTCGTATTTAATATTTCTACAGGAATAAAACAGAATTTATGTGTGCTAAGAAGCTGTTTTGTAAGTTCTATCTTTTTAGTCAATGTGGTATCTTCAGGGCAATTATTAATTATGGTGTAAAGTTTACCAAAGTTTGAAAATCTAAAGTGGTATTTATAAATAAGGGCTCCATTTCTTGTTTCACGATTGTAATGCTTGTCATCAAGCAAGCCTATATCTGTAAAGAAAGAAGCGTCTTGAACATCTAGATCTATATCAAGATTAGTAGCAAATAAAGAATCCATTTCTGTTTTTAAGTGTTTAATATCATCTAAGACAGTAATCATCGAAATAACAGAAGAAACTTCCCATTGGTTTTCTTCATCGGCCAGAATTAGTGTTCTATAATAATTATTCATAGTATTTTTTGATGTTTTGCTCATGTATTTTAAATAAGCATATTTTATTTCCAATAGAAAACATTACTATAAAAATATTTTTCATAATTACCTTTTTGTAAACCTAATACATTTAAAATGAAAACTATTTCAATGCTGTATGTTGTCTTTTTACAATTAAGTTTTATGGGTTTAAATCAAATCAAAATAAATGTGTGTATCGTAGTATTTTAAAAACAAAATTTATAAGTACTCACTGTAATTTCGATCTATTAAAATAATCCCATGATTTACTTAAAAGATTGCTTTGATAAAATTAGATTCAATTAAAAAAATCTCAATAAGAATGACCTTATTGAGATTTTTGTGATATCAGAAATAATTATATTTGTTAATTATCTCGTAGGAAATGCAGTTAAAACAGCATAAGAACTTAGAGCTGTTCCCACAGCTATTCTAACAAAAACTATTCTAACATTTCTAAAAACGTTACTACCAAATCTTGTTGTATACCTGTTACGTGGTCCTCTTTCAATTGTACCTATTGATGATTCGAATTCTTGAAGAGCTGGAACAGTAAAAGAAGTGGACTGTCCCATACCCAAACGGCCTAGAATAGCACGTTGATTATTATAACAAGTTCTTTCTTGTTGAGCCAAATATTCTGCTAAACGAGCCCTGTCTACTGTTTCCGTGTTCCAAAACGATAAAAAATCTCTATTTGGTTGTCTGTTCATAACCCTCTCAGCAGATGCAGGTGTTTGTAAATGTAAACCAACATGTGGTCTACCACTACCTGAAGCATCATTCCTAGAAATCCAGTCGGGTCTTACAAAAAGTTCAGAACTAGCAGTATCATCAATAGGTAATATAGATTCGTTTACTAAATCACTTTCTGTTGAAAGATCATCTTTACTACAGCTAAAAGTCGTTGTTATTAAAACTAATAGTAATAAAATAAAGTTTGTTTTTAATTGTTTTTTCATAGTTAAATGTTTAATAATTAATGTTTAGTTTTTTTCAAAATTAATCTATAAATACAGTTTATTCTTATGTTTATTTGTAAATCGACATTTTTTATTTGTAATTAGACACTTCCAATTTATAATTAGATACTTATATTTTATTAAAGTAAATTTTTTTAATCTCATATCATATACCAAGACTAGTATAGACGTTTTTTCTTCTAGATTTAGAGATGCTAATAGTTTTTCCACAGTTTAAAATTAAATAACCACCATCAGTCTTGAAAACCTCTTTAATATAATTGCTATTAACTAAATGAGAGTTATGAACACGAATAAAATTGTGATGTGACAATAAATTTTCGTAATAGCGTAAGTTTTTTGAAGAAATAATTTTTTGGCTTTTATTTAAATAAATTTCAGTATAACTGCCTCGTGCTTTACAGTTGGTAATTTGCCCCACATCAAGCATACTATATCCATTTGTATTTGGTAAAGCTATTTTTATGTTAGAAATATTATTTTCCTGAATAGATATAGTTTTATTAGTGTATTTCTTATAAGGAAAAGTTGTGAGATCATTTTCTAAAGCTTTTTTTAATTGTTCAACTTCTAAGGGTTTTAAGAGGCAATCCGTAGCTATAAACTCCAAGGCATCTAAAACGTGTATATATTTTGATGTAAATATTGTTTTAAAAGTAATGGGAGATGTTTTAGAAATTTCAAAAATGAGTTGAATCCCTATTTTTAGATCTAAAAAAACGATATCAGGTCTCATGTTTTCAATAGTTTTTAACGATGCACTTAAAGTACTAGCTATTCCAATGATATCTAATTGGGGGGTGCATTGATTTAAAGTTTTTTTTAAATTATTGGCTTCATCTAGAACTTGGTCTACAATTAATACTTTTTTCTTTTTCATACTTTTTTCTTTTTCATACTTTTTAATTTCGTAATACTTGTTTTCAATTAAATGTGTTTTTTCATAGATAACAAGTAATTTTATTCTTCTTTTATGTATGAAACATTTTTTTTAGAAAATTATTTTAGTGATGATTTTATATTATGCTTGTTGGTCTAAATAGACAGTATACAAACCATAGGGCTATAAGATAGGATCTACTTTTATGTATTTCGCAATTGGATCAAGTTGGTCGATTGAGTGTGTGTCAAGACACCTCGTGAAGTTTATTTTTTTATAAAAATTGTTGGGTATAGTATTAGCAGGTTGTTAAAACAAAACCCTAAAACTCACATTAGGCGTAATGCCCAAGGATTCTATATCTATTTTGGTAATGTTGCTGTCTTCATCTAAAGTAAAATAGCTGTTTAAGACATTGCGGGTATTAAACACATTCCAAATGGAAGCTCCAATAAAAGCTTTAGTAGTTTGAGATATATCAAAGGCATAGGTTGTAGAAAAGTCTGCACGCATGTAATCTTCAAGATTAGCCAAATTGGGACTTTGGTAACTTATTTCGGTAGCATCAGGATCTTGAATACTGTTAGGTAAAGTAGTTGGTCTGCCTGTATACCAATTAAAACCCAAGGCCAACTTTAAATGTTTGGTTGTGTAAGCACTACTTAGGGTTAGTGCATGTCTTACATCTACATTATTAGGGAAAGGCTCTGGTTGCAAGCTGTCAAATTCGTAAGTATTTGTGCTGTAAGAATAGCCTAAAGCAGCACTAAATGCTGTTTGAAATTGTTTATTTACAAGAACATCTATACCGTTTATAGTGTAACTGCCACTAGCATTTACAAATTCAAACTGATTTTGAAACCCTTGACTTCTTGTGGTTATACCATCCACTTTTTTTATAAAACCTTCTGCACTAATTAAGAGTTTATTTTTGTTGTAGTGCAATCCAGCCGAGATTTGATTGCTCCTTAAAATAGGCACAGGAAAAATAGATTTACCATCTACAGTTACAGTTTCTGTATTAGAATTGGATAGTACCCAACGTCGCCTTTCAATACCCAGAAAATCACTTTGAAAGTCTATGGTTTGAGAAGTGGTTTGGTGTTTTAACTCGCCTAAAATTTCCAAACGCAATACGTTTAAAAACCGCTGGCTAAAGTTTAAACGCGGTTCTATTAAAACAGTATTAAATTTGTTAAAAATAGTTACGCGCGTGCCAATATTTAATCTTGTTTTAGCGGATTTGGATAAAAAAGCGCTTTCGGCATAAACGGCATGCGTTCTAACAACTTCTCGAGTAAAGCTTCTAAAAAGTGGATTGTTTACATCTTGTAAATTACTAATACCAACTTCAGAAAATTGGTAGCCACTATTAAGTGTACTATTGGCATTGAGCTTGTAATTTACATCCAGTTTAGCTGTACCATCTACAACTTCGTTACGCTGTTTTAATCTCTGGTTGTTAATAATATCGAAGTTGGTAGCTGCAAGATCGTAGTTTGTAATGTAAATTTGAGCTTTAGTTTGTAAGCGTTTGTGCCAATCTCTGGTATGTGTTATGCTGTACGCTAAATTTTGTTGCGATAGGTTACTGTTTAAAGCCTCGTCTCTATTATTTAAGGTCGCACTTTCTTCGTAATTTAAAGTATTGCTTACGTTTAAAAAATGAAATCTTAATTGGTCTTTTTTAGAGAGATTATACAATAGTTTTGCAGCTATATCGTGGAACTGGAATGCTTCGTTTTGAGAGATACTGGCATTGCTTCCCAGTGTGTTAGATAAATCAGAATCTTGAAACACTCTGTTAAAATATTGATTATAAGTAGGGGTTGCAATAAGATCTGTTACCGAACGTCTTGAAGAAATTTGTAATTCCAAACGTTGCGATAGTGGTATTTTAGCATGAGCATGGGCATTAATTAAATTAAACCCTAAACCAGCTTCAAACTTTCCATCTACAGTATTGTGCAACTGTATGTCGATAACACTAGAAATACCATCGCCAAACTTAGCTCTGCTACCGTTTTTAAAAATATTTATTTTATCTATTGTATAGGGGTTAAAAGCAGAAATGAGTCCGAAAAAATGACCAGATTGGTACATTTTTATACCGTCCCACAAAATTAAATTTTGATCGTGAGTGCCTCCTCTTACATTAATGTTAGACACTAACTCTTCTGCACTAAAAATACCGGGTAAAGCCTGTATAGTTTGTAATACATCTGGCTCAATAAGCCCAGGTAAAATTCCAAATTTCTCTGGGGTTATGGTAAGCGAACCATCATTTAACTTAGTAATACCTGTGGTAAGGTAATTGGTAATGGTAATTTCCTCCAATTGTTCTCTAACAATAGCCTTTTTAGGGGTTTTAGGTTTAGAAATACTAATAAAACGGCGGTTTATTAAGGTAAATACAAGCTTGCTTTCTTGTTCTAAAAACTGCAACGTTTCATCTAGCGTTAATGTCTCTTTAGGTGCTTTAATTTTTATGTTTTTAACTGTATTAATGGCATAAGAAAAGCGCACATTATAACGTTTCGAAAATACATCTATAATCTGCGCAAGCGGTATGGTGTTTTGGGTATTTTGAGATGTACATTTTAAAGCATGCATAGATGCAACAAGTAAACTTATATAAAAAAAAAGCTGTTGTTTAGTCACGTTTTAAAATGATTGTCTGGTTTTGTAAGCTGTAAGTAGCATGCAATGGTAAAGCAATAGCTTTTAAAGCAATTTCCATATCATTATGCGTAAAAGACCCTGTAAATAATTGCGAGCTATCTATATCTATAAGAGTAACTTTAGTATTATACTGTCTTTCAAATTCTGCTACTACAAATTTAAAAGGAATAGCACTAAAAGTGCTTTCATCTTTTATCCAAGAGGGTGCTGTTTGTGTTGCATTATCAAGTGTTAGCTGTTTATCTTCAATAATTAAAAAACGATCCCCAGGGTGTAACTTGGTTTCTTTAGAGTTATAAGTAACACCAACGAGGCCTTCGTAGCAAACTACCTCGAAAAAAGTACCACGTTGCTTTACATTAAATGCTGTGCCATAAACAGTAACAAGACCCAAATCTGTTTTTACATTAAAACTAGCGCCTTTAGCAACTTTAAAATAAGCCTCTCCTTTTAAAGCAACTTCGCGGTTATTTTTCCAATTGCTTTTGTTGTATGTTATACTAGATTGGGCGTTTACAGCCACAGTAGATGCATCTGGCAACGTAATAGTAGTTTTCTGTGCAAGTTGAGTATTTACAGTTGTATTTAAAGTTGAGGTATAATAGAAAACACAAAAACTAATAGCAACAACCGCCGCTACAGCAAGTAGCGGTTTTAGCCAAGCGGTTTTCGGTTTTTGTAATGGTTGCGTTTCAGCACTGCTAGACAAAACATTTTCTAGAGTTTTAGAAGCATCATAAGCCTCAGCCTTAAAATAGTTTAAATGCGTATCTAGTTTTACCAACTCATCATAATCCTCAAGCGCTTTAAAAGCCTTAAATTCTTCGGGAGTTAAGTTGTTGTCTAACCATTTCGATATTAATTCTTCTTTATTCATCATAACTGGCGTTCAGTAATATAACAAGTAAGTTTTAGTTTTCCCTACCTTGTTTTAATTTTTTTAATTAGTTTGTCTTCAAACAGAATAAAACATGTTTATGTTAGAACCTCTTTCAAAGTTCTTTAATATCCTTACGTAATTTTTCTAAAGCCCCGTAGATGCGTTTTTCCACAGCCTTTACAGATATATTTAATAGTGCGGCAATCTCTTTAAAACGTTTACCTTCTACACGATTCATCATAAAAGCCACGCGCTGTGCTTCGGTTAAATTAGCTAAAGCTCTTTGTAATTTAGCATTATACTCGGTAGTTTCCAGTATAAATTCAGGGCTCTCATTAGTATACGCTTTAGGTTTAATTTGCTTATGTTTTAAAACTACTTTTTGGTGAGCAGCTTCATTAAGCATCAAATTATTAGCAGTAGTAAAAACAAAACTTTTAGCTTTATCTGGAGTTACCTTAGCACAGTTTTGCCATAATTTTACAAAAGCTTCCTGCACCTTATCTTTAGGGTTAAGTGTACTGCCAAACTTATAGTATAAGAACTGATACAAATCTGTAGATAGCTTATTAAAAATGGAAGTAAAGAAATGCTCTTTACAAATGTTTTCGTGCAGTTGTTTCTCCATATAAGGTTGTGTTTACGTTACTAAAGTAAGTTTTTTTAATTTTTTTTAGATAGGAGGGTAGGGATTTTAAAAGTTGAGCTGTTTTATAAGTGTAAACAAATTGTATAACCCAAAACATAGATATCATGAAAACTAAACTTATTAATTTTTTCGCTATTATACCTTTTTTTGCCCTTTTAATATTTACATCTTGTCAAGAAGAAGAAATAGATGTAGTTGCTCCAGATGAAACAGAAGCACTTACAGCAACATCAGAACTTACAAGTTTTTTATCTGCAACCTCTAGTTTAGATGGCTCTGAAGATAATATTATAGATAGAGCAAGTTGCGTGTCTGTTAACTTACCAGTAACCGTTAACGTACGCGGTACAGAACTTTTAATAGAAACTAGGCAAGATTATGCCAGAATACAGCGCCTTTACGATGAATTTGAAGACGATATAGACCGTTTAGATATTATTTTTCCAATAACAATAACAAATACAGCGCACGAAGAATTTACTATAGTAAGTGCGCAAGAATTGGCAAATTTTATAGCCGAATGTGAAGGTAGAGATAATGAAGATGCAGAAATTAAATGTATCGACTTTCAATATCCAATAGCGTTTTCAATTTTCGATACCAATGCAGAAATTATCAATACAGTAACTGTAGAGAACGATAGAGCTTTAAACCGTTTTATGAGACGCGTTAGAAATGCAGAGGTTGTAGCCAATTTAGATTTTCCTATAACGATGGTATTAACAGACGGTACTACGCTAACAGCAGAGAATAATGAAGAATTAAGACGTATTATATTTAATGCGAGACGCACTTGCGAAGTTGCAAACGATTTTACTAGAGTACGTTTAGAAAATTATTTAAAAAGATGCCCTTGGTTAGTTTTCGAATTCGAAAGAGATAACGAAAATAATACAGAGCGTTATGTAGACTACGCTCTTAATTTTCAAAATGAAAACGTGGTAAAATTACGTGCAAGAGAAGGAGATGTGTTAACTGGTACTTGGGAATTAAGACGCACAAGAAGAGGTGTTTTATTAAACATGGAGTTTGAAAATTTAGCAGATTTTACTTTAGAGTGGTTGATATACGATTTTGAAGATGGAAAAATTAAAATACACGAAGTAGAAGGTAATAGAATTTTATTAAATAGAAACTGCGATGTTGTAATAGATATTACCAAAGCGCGTGTTGAAAACTTTTTACAAGAATGCTTTTGGAGAGTAGCGCGTTTAAATGTGAATGGCACAGACAATGAAGCTGATTTTATAGGCACGCCATTAAATTTTTTAGAAAACAATGTAGTAAGACTAAGAGTAGATGGGGAATTAATTGCTGGAACATATAATGTAATAGTTAGAGAAAGAGGTATTGGTTTAGAAATTGATTTAGAGGACAGACCAAACCTAAGGTTACGATGGTTAATAACCTTTTTAGGCAACGATAGCATAAGATTAGTAAATGAAAATAATCAAATGCTTTTAACAAGACATTGTCTGGATAACGATACTGATATAAATAGAGTAGAAGAAGTACTTACCACAGGAGAATGGGAAATAGCAAGCTACATAACAAGAGAAGGGAACCAAACCGCTCAGTTTGGAGCACATGCCATTACTTACGGCGTGCGTGGTAGGTTAGCTGTAACTAGAGGCGATGCCTCTATAATAGGCTCTTGGTTTGCTTATAGAGGAGAAGGTTTAAATTTAGGTATGAGACTTAGAGGTGATACCGTATTTAGTACGTTAAACTTTAGATGGAAAATAGCCGAAATTACACCAAATAGAATAGAGCTAAAAGATTTTAATACAGAAGGGATAGCAGAGCGTACGCTAGTACTAGAAAAACTATAAAGCGATTAATCTTTTTCAATTTAGCTCTTAATACCAGTGGCATTTTAGTTGTTAGTTAGGTTATAAAGGCTGTTAAGTATATACTTAACAGCTTTTTTTATTACAAAAAGATTTAGCATTAAAGAGAGAAAACAAAAGAGAAATTAACCTCTTTTATTTTACAAAGAGACAAATACAGCCAAACCTATTGCACAATCGCAAACACAATTTATAATTTGTAAATGCCTACTTCTTTAATACACATCAAATTGTTAACTTTGCCATTCTTAAAAATGAAATAAAATTATGTTTAATAATTTAAGCGATAAATTAGATAAAGCCTTACATGTTCTTAAAGGGCATGGTAGCATAACCGAAGTTAATGTTGCAGAAACATTAAAAGAAGTAAGACGGGCTTTATTAGATGCCGATGTTAACTTTAAAATAGCCAAGCAATTTACTAATACGGTAAAAGAAAAAGCCTTAGGACAAGATGTTTTAACAACATTACAACCAGGGCAATTAATGGTTAAAATTGTTAAGGACGAGCTTACCGAGTTAATGGGAGGCGATGCCGAAGGTATTAATTTATCTGCCACACCTAGTGTTATTTTAATGTCTGGACTCCAAGGGTCCGGTAAAACAACATTTTCAGGAAAACTGGCAAATTATTTAAAAAACAAAAAAACAAAAAAGCCCCTACTAGTAGCCTGTGATGTGTACCGCCCCGCAGCGATAGACCAATTACATGTTGTTGGAGAGCAAATAAAAGTAGATGTGTTTAGCGATCGTGGTAATAACGACCCCGTAGCTATTGCTCAAGCAGGTATTGCGCACGCCAAAGCAAACGGGCATAATGTGGTAATTATAGATACCGCAGGCCGTTTAGCAGTAGATGAGGCGATGATGACAGAAATATCTAATGTACACGCTGCAATTAAACCTCAAGAAACGCTGTTTGTAGTCGATTCTATGACAGGGCAAGATGCAGTAAATACAGCCAAAGCCTTTAACGATGTTTTAAATTTTGACGGCGTTATACTTACAAAGCTAGATGGAGATACCAGAGGTGGTGCAGCCATATCTATCAAATCTGTTGTAAACAAGCCTATCAAGTTTATAGGTACGGGAGAAAAAATGGAAGCTATAGATGTGTTCTACCCATCTCGTATGGCAGATCGTATCTTAGGTATGGGAGATGTAGTGTCTCTTGTGGAACGGGCACAAGAACAGTTCGACGAGCAAGAAGCACGAAAACTACAAAAGAAAATCGCTAAAAATCAGTTTGGGTTCGACGATTTCTTGGGACAAATCCAGCAAATTAAAAAAATGGGGAACATGAAGGATCTTGTAGGTATGATTCCCGGTGCTGGTAAAATGATGAAAGATGTAGATATTGACGATGATGCTTTTAAAGGAATAGAAGCCATTATCCATTCCATGACACCAAAAGAACGTACTAATCCTTCTGTATTAAATGCCAGTCGTAAAAAGCGTGTGGCCAAAGGATCAGGAACATCGGTTCAAGAAGTTAATCAGCTATTAAAGCAGTTTAACCAAATGAGCAAAATGATGAAGATGATGCAAGGCGGTGGTGGCCGCAAGATGATGCAGATGATGAAGAATATGAGGTAGTAAAGTACAAAGTTAAAAGTTTAGCTAAAGGCCAAGAGCCAATATTATGTAATCATGACGATTTTAGACGGGAAAAAAGTTAGTAACGATATAAAAAACGAAATAGCAGAACAAGTATCTGTAATGGTAGCTAATGGGGAAAAAGTACCCCACTTAGCAGCTGTCTTAGTAGGATCAGACGGTGCAAGTATGACCTATGTAAATGCAAAAGTAAAGGCATGCGAGCGTATTGGGTTTAAATCCACGCTTATAGAATTACCAGAACACACTACCGAAGCCGAACTGTTAGAAAAAATAGCCATACTTAATACAGATGCAGATATCGATGGTTTTATAGTGCAACTGCCATTGCCAAAGCAAATCGATGAGCAAAAGGTATTAATGGCCATAGATCCAGATAAAGATGTTGATGGGTTCCACCCGACCAACGTAGGGCGTATGGCTTTAGATTTACCTACTTTTTTACCAGCAACACCATACGGAATCATGGAACTGCTTGAGCGTTACAAAGTAGAGACATCTGGTAAAAATGTAGTAGTAATGGGGAGAAGTCATATTGTAGGACGACCAATGAGCATCTTAATGAGCCAGAAACGTAAAGCTGGAGATGCTACGGTAACCGTTGTGCATAGCCGATCTAAAAATTTAGAGGCCATTACCAAAGCAGCAGATATTATTGTAGCAGCTATTGGCATATCTGAATTTTTAACTGGAGATATGGTAAAAGAAGATGTTGTAGTTATAGATGTTGGAATTACCCGTGTGCCAGATACCACAAAAAAGAATGGATACAGATTAGCTGGAGATGTACATTTTGAGAGCGTAAGTAAAAAAGCAAGTTACATAACACCTGTTCCAGGTGGTGTAGGACCGATGACGATTGCTATGTTGCTTAAAAACACTTTACTATCCAGAGAGCGTCATAACGCTAAATAAATTTAGCTAATTGCTATACTATACAAAGGAGGCATATACTACTGGTGTAAATGCCTCCTTTGCCGTTTAAAATAGTAATTAAAAGATACTTGTAGCGAATTGAAAAAGTTTAAATCACTTCATTTAAACATATCTAGCGATAGCGATGCCAATTACGCAAGTAAGGTTATTAGCGAATTTAGAACGTTTGCTGTACAATCTGCCGTGAGTTATAAATTGGAGACTGATGATAAGAATGTATTGCGAAAATATAAAGACATGAAACAATCTTACGATCCAACCATTTTATATTTTGGAGACACAGAGAACAATGGTTTTGCACATGGAAATTTCATGTTTAATTTGATTCGATCCTACATAAAACATTACACAAAATCAGATGAAGAGTCTGATCCTGCAACCCTAGTATTTATATAAAAACGTCACTTAGAGTTGCAACGAGCTATAGCATTAAAAAACGATAGAGAAGGAAAACACGATTACATAACGTTAACCGAAGCTTACGAGGAGGAGGGAGACACTATAGATCATGGCGAAATCCAAATAACTGAAATTTTAAATAAGAGGCGTAACATTGTAAAAGATATAAGGTAATATAACAACGTTACAGTGCCCTTTTATCTTTAAATAAAAGTTCAATTTATAGGCTCTTAGAGCAACATTTATCATTTTTGCATTTGCAAAACTTCAAATTATAGATATGTAATAGTGCTAAACCAAAAGCGGTTGCGTAAGTAAAAATTTCAGATAAGCTTACCACTTGGAATTTTTCATTAATAACAAGAAAACATAATACAGTCCAGTTTATCCAAAACAAGTATTTCATAATCCTTTTACTAGTAGACTGTGTAGAGTGGTAGACAGAACATAAAGAAATAAACAGAAAAAAATAGTCGATACTACGCCACCATACAGGTGTCGTGCTACACGAATGTTGAGAACAACTGTGCGCTAAGAAAAGAAAAGGTGTTATAACACAATGTACAACGCATAACACACTTGCAAGTGCTCCAATAGTATCTGGTTTCTGTAAAGTTAACTTCATTATAATTTTTTGTTACTGCAACTAAGTTGCAAATATAAATAGTTTATTTATTACTGCAACATTTGTAACAGCAACTTAGTTGTAATAAATTTGTAAAATGGGAATTATTAGGAAAACAAAGTCTGTAGCGTTGTTGTTAGATGTATTCGAAAAGGAATCTAAGGCAATTGCAACAACAGATCTTATCAAACGTTTTGATACAGTCTTAAATAAAACTACAATTTATCGTGTTTTAGAAAAACTGGAAGAAGACGGTATTTTGCATTCCTTTTTAGGATTCAACGGTATAAAGTGGTATGCGAAATGTAAACAATGTGTTAAAGATAACCATACCGATACGCATCCTCATTTTCAATGCACCTCCTGTGGTAAGGCAGAATGTTTAGATGTAACAATAGCGCTTCCAGAGTTCCCAGATAGAGAGGTAGTGTTCTCACAGTTGTTATTAAAGGGAAAGTGTAACACCTGTTTAGCCAATTAATATTATTCTTCGTTAAAAGTAGAATTACTGGTTGTGTTGGACAAGTTGGTGTTTTTGCTAGCTATTTTTTTTACGCTTTTTAAAATAAAAATATTATTAGGCAATGTTATAGTCTCAGTATTTGGAGTTTCCAGTGTTATAAAAAATAAACCGATATTAATTATCTTTCCTTCCAACACATAATCTTTTCCTTCTAGTATAATTATAGAATCGTTAAGTTTTACCGAGTGGTTAAAAAAGAGTATAATTCCTGAAGTAATATTAGAAAGCAAAGACCACTGCGCGAAAAATGCAACACCAACAATAGTAAACACAGAGCCTATTAATACAGCCAAATCAGACTGTTTTACACCCCAAATTAGTAAAATAAAGACTAAGCTTATCAACGTTAAAATAACGTTTACAACCTTTCTTATAATGACGCCACGAGATTCCTGAATAAACTTTTCAGAAAGTGTTTTGTTTATAATTCTAAAAGAAATTTTTTTAATAACGAAATAGCACACCAAAACAATAAGAGATTCAATGGCCTTTAAAAAAAAATGATTCATATGTATTTAAGGTGTTATTTTAACGATTCGTTTCATAAGAAACAACTTTGAGCTGTTCTTTGCGTGACGTGTATATAAATTGTTATGATTTACCACGTTGAGGTGGCAGGTAGGTTTTATGAGAATTGCTAATAAGCGTATTCAATTCCTTGAACTCTGTGGCACTAAGAGCTCTATATTTCCCTACAGGCATGTCTAACTCAATATTCATAATTCGAATGCGTTTTAAAGTCTGCACCTCATAACCTAAATAACTGCACATGCGCCTTATTTGCCGGTTAAGCCCTTGCGTTAATATAATTTTAAATGTAAGGGTGTTTATTTTTTTAACCTTACATGTTTTCGTGGTTTGTTTAAGGTCTTCTAAATAAATACCTCCCGACATGCGATTAACGAATGTTTGAGATATGGGTTTATCTACGGTTACCAAATATTCTTTTTCGTGGTTGTTGCTGGCGCGTAAAATTTTGTTTACAATATCGCCATCATCAGTTAAGAGAATTAACCCTTCACTAGGTTTATCTAAACGGCCAATCGGAAAAATCCGTTTGGGGTAATTGATGTAGTCTATAATGTTGTCTTTTTCTATAGCGGTATCTGTAGTACATACAATACCTACAGGCTTGTTAAAAGCAAGGTATACAAAGTCTTTTTTTGTGTTGGCAATAGTTTCTCCATCTACAGCTACAACATCATCTGGCGCTATTTTAGTCCCTTTTTCTGGAATTGCTCCATTAATAGTAACTCTGCCTTCTTCTATAAGCTTATCTGCTGCTCTACGAGAGCAATAGCCCATTTCACTTAAAAATTTATTAATGCGTTTTAATACGACCTCTTCCATGGTTCAAAAATACAAACTTAAAAGAAGTTTACTGGAAATTATACGTTTATAAAGTTTAGAATATGCGCATAAACTTCATCTGCTTTTAAACGGTGCCCATAACCTTTAGTGCTAATAAATTTAGAGTTTTTTAAAGCTTTATGTATGGAAATACCATCTTTAAAAGGGATAATACGATCTTTTTTATCATGAATTACAAGGCTAGGTACAGCTATGTTTGTACTAAAGCTTGCGGTAGAAAAATGTTCTGGTAAGTATTTAAATTTTTGTAGAATAAAAGCTCTAATAGCTGTTTTGGTTTTTTGCGAATACCCTAGCATGGTTTGGTAAGTATTAAGAAGATCGATAAAGCGGTCTGGAGCCCCAAGAAGCACCATTTTTTTTACGCATGCCATATTGTAGTTTTTCAGAGCAAAAACGGAGGCCATCCCCCCAACAGAGTGTCCTATAATAATTTCTGGATGGTAGTGTTTAGCTACTTTGTCTATACATTTAGCATAGTATATGGCGTTAAATTCATGACCATTTGTAGCGCCATGCGCAGGAGCGTCTAAAGCAACAATATTGTAGTTTTTTAGCTGTAGGTGTTGTATCAATTCTTTCCAACGGTAACTGTTACTTTCCCAACCGTGTACCAATAATACCGTAGTACCAGCACCTTCCCAATGGTAAGTACTAATTTTTGTGTTATTGGTTGCTATTTGGGTTTGTGTTGCTGTTTCGAGGTAATGGCGTTCTTCTAGTTTTAGTTTTCCTTTAAAAGGTTTAGAAAACAATGCCATGGCCAATCGAGCTGCAGTTTTAGAAGAAAATAAGCTTATAAAATTAATTATTCGACCTATAAGTTTGGGGATATAGGCTTTCATTCTGGCTCTCTATTTACCAAATCCATAGAAAATGCAGGTGTGCAAATGGCAATGTACTCGCAATCGTCTTTAAAGGGGTTACTATATTGTACACGTGTATGTTTTTCTATTTTTATAGATTGCCCAGCTTCTAAAACAACAGTTTCATTCTCTATGACAAACTGTTTTTTACCTTTAATAATAAAGGTGTACTCATCGAACTTAGGAGTTTGAAAAGGTTCTTGCCAACCAGCAGGTGCTACCATGTGCGCAATGCTAATATTAGCGTTGCCATTAGTGGCGTTGCCAAAGTGTTCTTTAATTATTTTACCATCTGTAGTTGGAACTATAAAAGGGCTATTTTGTACCGTGTATTTTTTTTTCATTTTAATCTTTAAAAGGTTTACGTTTTATCATACCGCCTTTAATATCTTTCACAACGCCCATAACTAAAAATGCTTTTGTATCAATTTTATCAATCTCTGTTTTTAACTTGGGCAATTCTAAACGTGTTACTACGGTATAAATAATATCTCTATCGGCTTGTATGCCTTGTTTACCGTAGCCTCCTTTGCCAGCATAAATTGTACAGGCGCGCCCTAAATTTTTGGTTAGCATACTGGATATGGCGTCGTGTTTACTGGAAATTATAGTTACACCAACATATTCTTCTACACCATCTACTACGAAATCTACGGTTTTTGCAGCAGACAAATAGGTAAGTATGGCATAGAGTGCAGTTTCTATAGAAAGGATATAGGCTCCAAAAGAAAAAATTATAATGTTTATAATAAGCAAAACGTCTCCAACAGTTACCGAGAGTTTTCTACTTAAAAAAATAGCTAATACTTCTGTGCCATCTATAACACTACGCCCTCGCATAGACATGCCAATACCTAAGCCTAAAAAGAACCCTCCAAACACAGAGGTAAGCAACTTGTCTTCTGTTATAATAGGGTAGTTAACAGAATGCACAACAAAAGCCAAACAGGTTATGGCTCCTGCACTTCGCAATGCAAATTTTAGACTAATGGTTTTAGAAGCTAAAATTATAAATGGAATATTTATAATAACTAAAAGTACGCCCAATTTTAGCGATGTAATATTTTCTAAAAGTAGTGATATGCCAGTAACCCCACCGTCTATAAAATTATTTGGCAAGAGAAACCCTTTTAGGCCAAATCCTGCTGAAAAAACACCTATAACAATAAAAATGTATTCGCTTATAGTGTGCGAGAGTTCTATTTGTAAACGCCTTACTAGCGGTACAAGGTCTCTATTGCTTACATTAACAGCTTTTGGTTGCTTTTTTTGCAGTCTTTTGCGGGCTACATCTACTAATATTTTAGAAACAAGTGGATTCATAAGTTGGGCTAATGCCAGTGTATAAAAAAGTATTTAATTTTTGCTGTATCGGGTATTTGCGAGGCTTCTATTTTTAAATCCATATCTACACGAAGGTTAGATGGAAGTTCTTTTTTATCTATGGTAAAACTAGCGTTTATACTTTTTACGGTTATAACAATAGAGTTAATAAGATTGTCTATTCGCGTAATTTGGTAAGCATCTGCAATGTCTTTAAAAGTACTAGATATCGAAATGTTTTTTGCTGTTTTGTATTTGGCGTCTAGAATTTGCACAGTTTCTATAACCGATGTAGAGTCTAAACTATGGGTAGGTGTTAACTCTAACACCTTTTGTCCTGTTTCATCAAAAACATCAATGTTGTTTTTCGCGCCTGTAAACTCGTCGCCTCCAATATGCTTTACAATGGAGTCTTTAAGGTAAACTGATTTTAACTGTCTAACTTCAGTTGAATCTGTAAGCAGGCCTACATGTTGTTTGGCTACCTCGAAAGGGTCTTTCGGTGTATTGCAAGCTGTAGCAATTATTAATAAAAGGCTAAGATATGCTAAAGGTGTTTTCATAAGAAACATTAGTGTTTATGTGAATTTTATAGAATTATTTTTTTAATACTTTGGTAAGAATGCCAAATACGCTTCTTATAAAAGTAGCACTGGTAAGTACTTTAACTATTGGGTTCATTCTCGTACTTCGAGACCTGCTAGTACTTTTCGATTTGGCTTGCCTTTTCGATGCGGCTTTTTTTAAGGCAGCTTCCTCTTGTTTTGCTTTTTCCTTGGCCTCTTCTGCTTCGGCCTTTTTTATTTTTTCGTTTAAAAGCTCGTAAGCGCTCTCTCTGTCTACAGTTTCATTATATTTTTTTGTAAGCTTAGAGTGGGCTACTAAGGTTTTTAATTCACTATCTGTAAGCACGTCCATTCTACTCATTGGTGCTCGCATCATGGTTGCAGCCAAAGGCGTTGGTTTTCCTTTTTCATCTAAAGCAGAAACTAATGCTTCCCCTATACCTAAAGAAGTTAGCATTTCGGTAGTGTCGTAGTATTCAGACTCTGGGTAATTCTGTGCAGTTAGTTTAATAGCCTTTCTGTCTTTTGCTGTAAATGCTCTTAATGCATGTTGTATTTTTAAGCCCAATTGGCCTAAAACTTCTTCGGGAACGTCTGTAGGGTTTTGTGTTACAAAATACAAACCTACACCTTTACTGCGTATTAATTTTACAATACTCTCTATTTGGTTTAAAAGCGCTTTAGAAGCTTCGTCGAATATTAAATGTGCCTCGTCAATAAACAATACCAATTCTGGTCTGCCACTATCGCCTTGTTCTGGAAACGTAGAATAAATTTCGGCCAACAAGCTTAGCATAAATGTAGAAAACAGTTTAGGCTTGTCTTGTATATCTGTTAGCCTTAAAATATTTATATAACCACGACCTTGGTCATCAATTCTTAATAAATCTTCTACCTCGAAAGAGGTCTCACCAAAAAAGAGATCTGCACCTTGTTGCTCTAATTCAATAATTTTACGCAGTATGGCACCGGTAGATGCCGTAGAAATTCTACCGTAAGCTTCTGTAAATTCTGCCTTACCTT
The DNA here is from genome assembly GCA_947489085.1 of uncultured Flavobacteriaceae bacterium. GTDB lineage: Bacteria > Bacteroidota > Bacteroidia > Flavobacteriales > Flavobacteriaceae > Jejuia. The sequence goes on along the minus strand of CANLCJ010000019.1, from coordinate 16,390 downwards.
CTTTGGTGGCATATTGTAATATTTTTTTAAAGTCTTTAAGATCTAAAAGCGGCAGTTTATTATCGTCGCAATACTTAAAAATAACGGCAACAATACCAGATTGCGTTTCTGTTAAATCTAAAATTCTCGATAAAAGTATAGGGCCAAATTCGCTTACAGTGGCTCTTAAGCGTACACCTTCTTGTTCAGATAGGGTAAGAAGCTCTACAGGAAACGATTTGGCTTCGAAAGGGAGGCCTATTTTTTCATGACGCTCGTCTATTTTAGCGTGCCCAGAACTGGCTTTGGCAATACCACTTAAATCGCCCTTAATATCCATTAAAAGTACTGGTACACCTTTTTCGCTCAAGTTTTCTGCCAAAACTTGTAACGATTTGGTTTTACCTGTTCCTGTGGCGCCAGCAATTAACCCGTGTCTATTCATCGTTTTTAACGGAATATTTACATGGGCATTTGTTAGAGTTTCTCCATCTAACATGGCTGCACCTATGGGTATAAAGTCACCTTTTGTGGCGTTACCTTCTGTAATATATTTATAGAAAGTGTCTTTTTTCGAAGTACTCATGTGTTACAATTTTGCATAAAAATACAGGAAAAATTAAGAACAATATCCTCTACAGGACATTAAATATAAGTGCTAATTATAAAAGCCTCTTAGCAATAGATTTGAGTTTGCAGTATTACAATTTTGTCTTTGTGCTATTAACTTTAGATTTTTTAGAATTTGAAGTTTAAAATGCCTGAAAACAAAATATGATGCAAAAACGGGATTGTGTATCTTTGTCTCCTCATGAAAGAAGAAACACAAGCGTTAGTTAACAGTGGCGAATTATTGCCCTTAATGGAAGAGTTCTATACAATTCAAGGTGAAGGCTATCATAAAGGTACAGCTGCTTATTTTATTCGTATAGGCGGTTGCGATGTAGGTTGCCATTGGTGTGATGTAAAGGAGAGCTGGAATGCAGAATTGCATCCGCCTACACCAACACACAAAATTGTTGAAAATGCGAAATCTTATAGCGATACTATAGTGGTTACTGGTGGGGAGCCCTTAACTTGGGATATGACGGCTTTAACCACCCAATTAAAGGCCGAGGGGTTGCAAACTCACATCGAAACTTCTGGAGCTTATAAACTTACTGGCGTTTGGGATTGGATTTGCCTGTCTCCTAAAAAATTAAAGTTGCCAACTCAATCTGTATACGATAATGCAGACGAGCTAAAGGTAATTGTTTATAATACTTCCGATTTTAGTTTTGCTGAAGCTCAGGCAGCCAAAGTAGGTAAAGACTGTATTTTATATTTGCAGCCAGAATGGAGCAAACGCGATAAAATGGTGCCAGAAATCGTAGATTATGTAATGAAACATCCTAAATGGAAAATATCTTTACAAACCCATAAGTATTTAAATATACCTTAAAATTTTAAGTTATGAAGTTGTTGCGTTTTGGTAGAGATTTTAAGCCTGATGAAAAGGTTATTCTAAGAGACTATCTGGCTATAGAGCGTACACGCTTGGCTAACGAACGCACACTGCTGTCTTACATAAGGTCTTCTTTATATCTGTTATTAGGAAGTATTGGCTTTTTTCAGCTAAAAGACTTTCCTAATTATATTTATATGGCAATAATAGCATTAGTCTTCTGTGTGCTGTTTTTTATTATTGGTATATACCGCTTTACAATGTTAAAACGGAGTCTTAAAAAATTATATTACATGTCTGAAGAGTTGCAAAGTAGTAAGTAAGCAAGGCTTTTAAAATCACTATACTGCACGCTTTGGTACAAACGCACAGCATAACAGTATTTTATTAGTTGTTAAAAGGCACAATAACTCTTGTATTGCCCCAACCCAAATGCATGTTTAAACCTGTATCAGTTTTAGAAAATGCTATAGAGAAAGCCTCTAATACTTCATTAGCAGTTGTTACAGGAATTTTTAAGCGTGCTACATCCTTTTTTTCGTCGTAAAAATAAGCGCCCCAAGTGTTTAAGTCGGTATTTATAATTGCCGTCCATTCTTTCTCTCCAGGCATCACATAAAAGCTATAAGTTCCAGCTTTTACAGTAGTATCTCCAAACTTCATATCGCTATATAAAACAAGCTCTGGAGCTTCGTTAGCTCCTGTGCGCCATACTTTACCATTAGGCGCGAGTTTGGATAGAGGTCTCTCTTTAAGTTGCGGTCTGCTATAGGTAATTTTAATTTGTTTATCCGATACTTTATAATCTTTTGGATATGCCGCAACATCCATAGGACTTTTATCTAATTTTGGGAAATTTTGAGCACTTAAGTTGTTGTGAAATGCTATAGCAATAATAAGCAATATACTATACAGCGCAGAGGGTGTTCTCATAATACAATTCAGTTTTTAGATTAAAGACTAAAGGTAAGAAGATAAGTCTTAAAGTTTTGATAAAATAAATTAAGAGATGTTAATTTTTGGTTGGACGTAACCAAGATTGAAAACATAATAATGCGCCTTCTTTTGAAATAAAATTCTGTTTTTCTATGCTAATTTCAAAATTATTTGGTCTCAAGGCTGTTTTAATTTTTTAGAAAGCAGACTAACAGTTGCAAATACGCCCATTTTTAGAATACGGAATTTTTACACGATTGAATAATTAAATAAAGGAGGTATTTATTTTGTCGGTGATTTTAACGAGTTGTAATTAGGAAATCACTCTAAAATCTTTACTGTTTTAATGTAAACATTTTGTTGCGGCCAATCAGACTTATCAGTGTCTACAGCTGCTATTTTGTCGACCACATCCATACCCTTAATCACTTTTCCAAAAACAGTATAATTACCATTTAAATAATGCGCACCACCACGTTGCTGCACAATAAAGAATTCGTACGGAGAAGCCAGTTTATGTGGGTTTTCAATATCGCTACTTGGCATAGATATAGTGCCACGATCGTGTTTAAAACCTTTTTTTCCGTCTACAGGTAGTAAATAACGGCCTATATCTCTTCTTTTTAGTCCTGTTTTTTTATCGTCGCTGCTGCCCCCTTGTATCATAAAATTATTTATAACGCGGTAAAACTGCGTACTATCGTAATACTTGCGTGTAGCTAGGTATATAAAATTGGCACGATGAAATTTGGTTTCATTAAATAATAAAATGTCTATAGCTCCGAAATCTGTAACCATACGCACTTTATTTTGTTTGTTCTGCTTTTCATACTCAAGGAAATATTCCATAGCATTTTTTGTATTCAGCACAGGATATTGGGGAGGGGTGTTTTTTAGTTTGGATACCTTTGCGTTACTGGTAGTATCTGTAGTTTGGATACTAGTATTGGGCTTCGGTTTAGAGGGAGTATTTTCACAATTAAAAATTGAGATACTGAAAGCCAAGATCAAAAATACGCGCATGGTTAGGTTTTAAAAACAAATATAAAGAAAACGTCTAGATTTATGTCTAGACGTTTTCTTTACTCGTGTTTTAAAGCGACAGAACAATACTAACAGTCGAACCTCCTTAATTTTTTATAATTTTCTTAATCACAATGTCTCCATTTTCAAGCTTAAGATGGAGCAAGTAAAGCCCATTTGCGTAACCATTAAGGTTTAGGGAGAATGCGTTAAGTTTTGAGATTTTAGCTTTACCCTGTAGGCTGTTTACTCCTATGGTGTTGTACAAAATCCAAGAAGAGATAGAAGCCTTACTAGCAATATTAACAATCTCCTGAGTTGGATTAGGGTAGAGTGTAATACCATCTCCAATTTTTGTTACGCTGTTTATGTTTTTATCTTTTTCTTTAGAACTAGTATTTTTACTAGAGGTTGTAGTTGGTGTACAGCCCTCTATTTTGGCTAGGAACTTAGAACCACGTTTGGCATGAAAATTTGTATTTGTATTCGCTTTTAAGTTTATACTTAGACCTGCAGAATATGTTACATTAGCATTGTTTTCTATGCTGCTTAAAGATAAGATTGTATTTGAGACTTCTGTTAACTCGAATCCAGTTACAGTATTAGCAAGAGTTTTATTTTCTTCACACGCATCTAATGTGGTGAAATTTACAGGAGAACTCCACCTACCAAATTGCCCATTACTGCAACGTGTTCTCACTCGCCAATTATATAAAGTGTTGGCTTCTAAGTTCGATATATTTTGAGATGTGCTGGAACTGTTAGAGCTAATTGTAATCCATGAGGATGAGGTGTTCTTTTTATACTGAGAATTGTAACCACTGTTACCAGACACGGTATTCCAGCTAATAGAAGCGCTAGTTGCTGTAATATTTGTTGTAGCGCGTTGCAACGGTGCACTTAAAGAACAGGTTGCTCTTGGGCAGCCGTTGTTGGAAGCAGGACCTGACTGATTTGGACAGCTATCCCTGGCGTCTGGTACGCCATCGCCATCACTATCTGGATTATTGTTTTGATACGTGACATTTATTCTTAACAATCCCGTATTGTTATTCCCTAAATCGTCAGTCCATTCTTGTGTAAAAACATAATTAGTGGTTGTTGTAGTAGCGACAGTTCTTCTAAACCTGAAAATTACTGTATCTACATCTCCAGGCTCTAAAGAATTTGTTCCAGGAAAATGATTTAGGTATCCGTTATCAGGAATGGTATTAAGAGTTATAAAATAGGGTAGTGCCTGAGATTTGTTTCCAAAACCTTCAACTGCGATTGATACTTCTATTTCTTCTCCAGAATTTGTTACTACACTTTGGGTTGTTGGTGTAAATCTTAAAAAATTTTGCGCACCTAAACTTCCAATAAAAAGGAAGTTTAGAAGCATTATAATACTATAGATTTTTTGTTTCATAATTACCAGTATTTTAAATGATTTTTTGTGCTCGTACAAGGCCATAACAGTCTAGCCTAAGCAATCTCAGCTTAAGTCAGTTATCATATTAGAGGCTTTAAAAAGACTGACTAACGAATGTAATCAGCCTTTGTGTTGCTTGTAAAGAGTGAGATTAGAAATGCTTAGTTGTTTAATCTCGCTTCTAATAATTTAATACGCTTTTCTTGTTCTATAGTATAAAGTGTTAATTCTTCTATTTTTTGTAATAATAGCATGCTCATACCTTTAAGTTCTAAGCCGTCTTTTTTAAAGCCCTCAGCACTTGGTACTTCTGGCAAGTGGTTGTTGGCTTTGGTATAAGCTTCGACTTCCTCTAAAGTGGGCATTGTGTAACTAGGTTTTAATTCAGAATTACCCTTGTAGTAGGTTTCAAAAACGTAATCTGGCGCATTGGCGTTTACCACAACTTCTACTTCCTCACATAATATTTTACCTTTTACGGTGAGTTTTTCGCTTGGGGTTGTGGTGCCGATACCTACGTTGCCATTATTTTTTATTACTAAATTTTCACTACTATCACCACCTGAAGTTAAGGTAAGATCCCCCACAGACCATAGTTTCATATTATCTCCACCATTATCATCTAAGGCTCCAACCCCTGTTATTACAACTCTAGAATCGCATCGTATATTACCACTAACGTGTAATTTATCTGTAGGTGATGTATTTCCAATGCCAACGAAGCCTCCGTTGCTAATTGTAATACCATTTATTGGATTATCTCCTTTACTCATGTGGAACGTCTTTTTTTGATTATCAATCCAAATTCGAGATGTTGTCTCTCCTGAATTAGTCCATAAGTTGATGCCCTTACTGGATCCGTTTCCATTTATGTGAAGTAAACCGTGTTCTGGGTTTGTAGTTCCTATTCCCACATTTCCATTATTTAAAATAGACATCCTAACGTTTGTTCTGGTAATGAAATTTAGGCCATTCCAGCCTGAAAGGTTAATTGAATTTGCAGATCGAGTTAAACCATAGTTCCCTATTGTAAAATTATCCTGATTTGTGTAATTATCATCTGTGTTAAATCCAATGATTTGATTTCCAAAAAGAGATAAATTAGCTCCTGATAATCGAACATTTCCAGTTCTTTCGATAGCTCCAGAAGTGGTGGTTGAGCCAGACCATTGTTGTGCATTAATCTGAGATAAACACGTTAGAAGTAGTGTTAAAAAAAGTAAAGTGATTGTTTTCATGATAATAGTAATTTTATATATTATGTTTTTAAATTTTAGCAATTTTCCCACTGTGTACACTACCATTTTGTAATCGTATCATTATAAAGTAAATGCCGTTACTTAAATGCGATACAGGTATGTTAAAGTTTAAAGGCTGTAAACCGTCTACTTCATTAAGTAAAACACCAGAGATATTATAAATACTATAGTTTACAACAGGGGTTTTCAATTCAGAAAGACTGACACTCTCAGTGTTGGAATTATAAGAAAACACTACAGGTTCTTGGTCTCCCTTACCTGTTCTACCATTAGTGCTCCTTGATGCACTTCTCAACAACGAGCGTCTGCCGTTTGGAAATCCTTTACCACTTAAAGAGGGCTGCGTAGCATTAGGAGAAAAGTTAGGGGTAATTCTAACAGAGTTAGCCCCAGGAAGAATACGTATTTTACTATAACTAACCATTTCACCAAAAATTACAGAGCCAGTATTACCATCTTCTGGAAACGAGGAAATAACAATATTTTCATTGCAAATAGTAACAACTTCTCCAGTACCGTGAAAAATGTCACCACAATTGGACTGGATGGTTTGTACTATCGTTTTGAAACTAGAGTTGAAATAGATACTTAATAAGGCAATAGCACTAATTACAAAATGTTTTGAGAGTTTACGTTTCATAGTTACAAATTTATAAGAGAGGTTTAAATACTGAAATACCATAAATATGGTATTTTTGATAAATTGTAAATATGAAATTTTCACTCAAAAAAATAAAATATTTGGGATTATTAACCCTTTTTTGGGGTTATGGTAACGCTCAAACTATAAACGCTACTAAACAACAACTTAGGGCGTATGATAGCCTTGTGCTTTTAAATTATAATGAAGCTAAAAATGTAGTTGTACAAGCAGTGTCAAATAGTGAGGTTTTAAATAATGATAGCTTAATATTACAATCCAGTTTACGATTAAGTAAATTATATTGGCATTTGCAAGTACCAGATTCCTCATTGTTGTATTGTAATAAAGCACTGTTGCATTCAGAAAAAATAAAAGCTCTTAAAGAACGAGCGGTACTCTATAACATAAAAGGCAATATTTATAGATTAAAAAACGATTTCAATCAAGCTTTAAATTATCACGACAAAGCGATAAGCATCTCTAAAACCTATTCGTATTACAATCAAGAAGCAGAGGTGTATAAAAACTTGGCTCTATTGCACAGGAGCAAGAATGAAATAGCAATAAGTCTTAAAGAAGCAGACAAAGCTATAGCGCTATTTACAAAATTGAAAAATTACAGAGGGCTTTCAGAAAGTTATAATATAAAAGGATTATTGCTACTTCACACAAAAATAGACAGCAGTTTGTTTTATTTGAAAAAAGCACTCAAAAACGCACGACTTGCAAAAGATGTACCTTTTCAAGGTTTAATACACTTTAATATAGGAGATTTGTATTTAAATAAAAAAAGCGATTATAGGTTTGCCGAGCTAAACTTTAAAAAAGCAGACTCTATAGGAAAGCTAGTAGGAGACATCAATACGGAGTTTTATATAAGAGAAGCAAAGGGTATTTATTTCGAAGAAATAAAGCAATATGGAAAAGCAGTCGAGATATTTAAAGCATTATTAAAATCGGATAGTATAAAATTAAAACAAAGTCAGCGTAGACATCTCTATTGGTTGCTATGCGAAGCTCTTTGGTATAACAAAAATTATGAAGAAGCCTTCGAATACCAAGAACGCTACATCTATCTAAACGATACCATTTTCAATTTAGAAAAAGAAAAAGAATTTCAAGATTTAAGAACCCAATACGAAGTAGAAAAGAAAGACCATGAAATACAAGCTTTGGCACAACAAAATGCGTTAGAGAGAAATAGAAAACGGTGGATAATTACAACAGCACTATTGCTCATACTCCCCCTATTAGCCCTATTCTTAATTTATAAACAACGTGTAAAAACACAAAAAACCATTAGGGCGCAAGAGCAAAAACTTTACGAGAAAGAGACAGAGCGCCTGCAACAAGAAAAAAAGCTAAAGGAAACACAAGCCTTAATAAAAGGACAAGACAAAGAACGCGATCGTATAGCGCAAGAGCTTCACGATGGCATAGGGGGGCAGTTGGCCAGTATAAATTTAAATCTTACGCACATAAATTTAAAAGAGAAAAATTCGCAGCTAACAGCAACAAGTCAAGCCCTAAAACAAACCTTTAAAGAATTGCGAGCCCTATCTCACGATTTAAGTTACAATTACCACCAAGATAAAACCTTTACAGATCTACTCGCAGAACTACAACAAAAATACCAGAAGCACAATACGTTACAACTAAACATTTCAATTTTTCCAGAAAACAGTTTACAGCAATTGCAGGGTTATACCAAGCACAACCTTTACCGCGTATTACAAGAATTATTAGCAAATGTTGTAAAACACGCCCAAACTAAAAACGCAGAACTCACGTTTAATACACATGCCGAAACACTTATTGTAATTTTAGAAGACCAAGGAAAAGGCTTTAACGCTAGTAAAAAACAAGCAGGCATAGGTTTAAAAAACATAAAACAGCGAGTAGCAAGCATAAACGGCAAACTAACTATAGACTCTATTCCGGGCAAAGGCACAAGCGTAATTATAGAAGTACCCATAAAAACAACTCTCAATGGCAATTAATATTATATTAGTAGACGATCATACCATGTTTTTAGAAGGTTTAGAAGCAACACTCTCTAAACAAGCGCACTTAAACGTAACAAATGTGTTAACTAATGCCAGAGACGCGCTAGCTGTTTTAAATACGCAAACCCCAGATTTATTAATTACAGACATATCTATGCCAGACATTAACGGTATAGAATTTATACAAGCCGTAAACCAAAAACACCCAACATTAAAAATACTAGTTATAAGTATGTTTCAGCAAATACAAGCCTTTCAAGGCATAAAAGGCTACGTGTTAAAAGAAACTGGTACCGAAGAACTCCTGCTAGCTATCGATAAAATTGTAATACAAAACGAAACCTATTTTTACAATGCCCACCAAAAACCAGAACAAAGTTTAGAATTTAACAGTACAATACTAACACAGCGAGAGAAAGACATTGTAAACCTTATAGCCAAAGAACACACAACAAGCGAAATAGCGGACCAATTGTTTTTAAGTAAATACACTGTAGAAACACATAAAAAAAACATTTATTTAAAACTAAAAGTAACTAATGCCGCAGGCTTAGTAAAAAAAGCAGTATACCTTGGGTACATCCATTAATTAGCGCAAAACATGAACTTTAAAACCTTTATAAAACAAATAGCAAAGCTAGAGCAAGCACCGTTGCCCGCAAGCACATCGCACTCTAAACTATTACCGCCCACACGCCAAAACCAAAACACGTACAGTAAAGCGCAGTTAGAAAATGCAAAGCAAGCCGCTGTTATGGCACTAATCTATCCAGATAATAACCAAGACGCCAATTTGGTATTAATATTGCGTAAAACCTATAAAGGTGCACACTCTGCACAAATAGCCTTTCCAGGCGGAAAGCGAGAACCCGAAGACGATAGCCTAAAAACAACAGCATTACGAGAAACTTACGAAGAAATAGGCGTGCCCATTGCACAGATGCATGTTATAAAACAACTCTCCAAAGTATATATACCACCAAGTAATTTTAATGTACAGCCCTATTTAGGCTATGTAGCCCACACGCCTCAATTTATAAAACAAGATAGCGAGGTAGAAGCACTTATAGAAGTTAAACTAGAAGCACTTTTAAAAAACGCAAACTTAAAAAACGCGCAAGTACAAACATCTTACAACACCCAAGTAGAAGTGCCAGCGTTTCAATTAAACGGCAACATAGTATGGGGAGCAACCGCTATGATGTTAAGCGAAGTTAAAGATATTATTAAACCACTAGTATCGCATTAGTTTTATTACATTTGTAGCCGCAACTAATTATTTTTTCGACGCGAGATTTATGGGATTGTTTAAAAGAAATCCATTCGGACATATACTATTTATAAAAAAGTGGCTTATAAGAATACTAGGGGTCATGACGCATAGGCGTTTCCGTGGGTTTAACGAATTACAAATAGAAGGCTCCGAGCATATTAAAAACCTGCCCGAAACAAACGTATTATTTATATCCAATCACCAAACCTATTTTGCAGACGTTGTCGCCATGTTCCATGTGTTCAACGCTAGTTTAAGTGGGCGTGTAGACTCTATAAAAAACGTAGGTTACCTGTGGAACCCCAAATTAAACCTGTATTACGTAGCTGCAAAAGAAACGATGAAAGCAGGACTACTGCCTAAAATACTAGCCTACGTAGGCTCTGTAAGTATAGAACGTACTTGGCGTAGCGAAGGTAAAGACGTTAAACGTCAAGTCCGTATGAGCGATATTTCCAATATAGGAAAAGCTTTAGATGATGGATGGGTAATTACCTTTCCTCAAGGCACCACCACACCATTTAAACCCATTCGTAAAGGTACAGCACACATTATAAAACGCTATAAGCCCGTAGTAGTACCCATTGTTATCGATGGTTTTAGGCGATCTTTCGATAAAAAAGGCCTACGCATAAAAAAGAAAAACATTCTACAATCTATGGAGGTTAAAGCCCCTTTAGAAATCGATTACGACAATGAAACTACCGAAGAAATCGTAAAAAAAATAGAATTTGCCATAGAGCAGCACCCTTCATTTTTAAAAGTAATATCCGAAAAAGAATTAAAAGCACAAGCCGAATTAGATAAATTGCGCGAATGGTAAGCCTTTAAATGGGGCGTTCCCCAAGGGTCGGGCTTTCACTACTCGCTCCTCCTAAGGTCGGGAGCTCAAACACACCGTTCAATCCCTAACGCAAATCCAACTCTTGGCACGACAAGAACCATAGCACTTTTTTTACGGCACAAGTACCCTTTTTACATACACAAAGCATGTCTCAAACCGCAGCCCAACCTCAACTATTAGCCCATTTAAAAACCTACTTTGGTTACAGTAGTTTTAGAACACACCAAGAGGCTATAGTTAACGCCGTGCTAAATAAAAAAGATGTTTTAGTTATCATGCCTACAGGAGGCGGTAAATCCATTTGTTTTCAACTGCCAGCTTTATCCTTTAAAGGCGTAACCATAGTCATTTCGCCCTTAATTGCGCTTATGAAAGACCAGGTAGACGGTTTAAACGCTAACGGTATTTCGGCAGCCTATTACAATAGCAGCCAAACTCCGGAAGCCCAAACCGAGATTATAGAGCAGGTTCATAAAGGGCAACTCAAATTACTCTATGTAGCTCCAGAAAGTTTAGCAGGCGTACAACACATCTTAACAGAAACTTATATAAGCTGTGTGGCAATAGACGAGGCCCATTGTATTTCCTCATGGGGGCACGACTTTAGACCCTCATACCACCAACTCGGCTTTTTAAAGGCCACCTTACCCCATACACCATTTATAGCCCTAACGGCAACAGCAGACAAAGCCACAAGAGACGATATTTTAAAGCAATTGCGTATCCCACACGCACAGCAGTTTATATCCTCGTTCGACCGACAAAATATAGCCTTAGAAGTACGTTTGGGCAACGATAGGATTTCTCAAATACTCAAATTCATAAAAAAACGGCCCAATACCTCAGGTATTATTTATTGTTTAAGCCGAAAAACAACAGAACAGCTGGCTAAAAAATTAAAAGCAAATGCCATCAATGCCTCAGCCTATCATGCGGGTTTAGATTTTCAAAAGCGCGCTAAAGTTCAGGAAGATTTTGTATTCGATAAAACGCAAATTGTATGTGCCACAGTAGCCTTTGGTATGGGAATCGATAAATCGAACGTGCGTTGGGTAATTCATTATAACATGCCCAAAAATATAGAAGGCTATTACCAAGAAATAGGACGTGGTGGGCGCGACGGCTTAAAGTCGCACGCCTTACTCTTTCACAGTTATGCCGATGTTATACAATTACGAAATTTTGCAAGCGGCGCGTCTAACGAAGCTTTTCAAGTGGCCAAGTTAGACCGCATGAAACAGTTTGCAGAAGCCACAACCTGCCGCAGGAAAATACTATTGAGTTACTTTGGTGAATTACTTGCCGAGAACTGTGGCAATTGCGATGTGTGTATCAATCCGCCACAAGTATTCGATGGTACCATTATTGCCCAAAAAATTCTTTCGGCCATATACCGTTTAAAACAAAAAGAAGCCACGGGTACAGTAATCGATGTGCTTCGAGGTGCACAAAATGCTACAATATTAGAAAAAGGCTATCAAAATTTACCAACTTTTGGCATAGGTAAAGATATAGCTTGGAAACACTGGCAGCATTTTGTAATACAACTTATCAACCAAGGGTTTTGCGAGATCGCGTTCCATAAACATAACGTGTTGCAACTTACCGAATTTTCCAAGCAAGTGCTGTTTCACAAAGCACAAGTTGCTCTAACAAAACCAGTAGAAGTCAAGGATATAAATGCGGCGGTAAAAACACCGAAAACACGTGTAAAACGGAGTAGAGCTAAGGCCAAACCTAAAACCTCTGCCACAGATTTATTTGAGCGTTTACGACTATTACGCTATAAAATTGCTCAAGAAGAGGGCATTCCTGCTTATCTGGTGTTTAGTGATGCCACATTAAAAGCTATAGAACGAGAGCGGCCCTTAAGTACTGCAGATTTTTTAACCATTAGTGGGGTGGGGCAACGCAAATTAGAAGTGTACGGTGATGAATTTATTGCAGAGATCACCAGTTTTATGGGAGAGAAACTTAAAAAGCCTAAAAAAAAGGACACCACCATGGTTACCTACGAACTTTATAAGTCTGGTTTGTCTGTAGAAGAGATCTCCATGCAGCGTAAATTAAACATCACCACGGTGTATTCTCATATCGCCAAGCTGTACAGTTCAGGAAAAGCAATACAAATATTCGATTTTATCACTAAAAGCGATGTTGAAGCGGTACAAAAAGCCAAAGTTGCTTTGGAAGCCCCTAAAACGCTTAAGCCTTATTTCGATTATTTTAATGAAGCCATGGATTATTTTACAATTCGATTGGCATTGAGCGTGTTGGATAAAGCGTGAATTAAAGCGGGAGAACCTCTTTAAAATGAGCAACAAGCGAGACCTCTATGTTTGTACATGGATAGATGACAAAGGAGACAATTCGTATTTTTTTTTGATGCTACTTCAGCGTTTAGCAATGCAAGCAACCTTTAAGCCCATCTCTGTTAAAGATTAGTAGGCCAAGAGACCTAGAGAAGATTAAAAATCGATGACAGACTTTTTAGAAACAGATCGTTAATAACTCGTAATAATTCCACTTTAGAAAACGCATTAAAAGTTCTATTTTGCAATGCTGTTTTAACCCATATCTAATGAAAGTATGTATTGCCGAAAAGCCAAGTGTAGCCCGTGAAATAGCGGCAGTTCTAGGTGCAAATACGAAACACGATGGGTATTTTGAAGGGAATGGCTATGCAGTTACTTATACATTTGGGCATCTTTGTACTTTAAAAGAACCTAATGATTACAAACCGTATTGGAAAAGTTGGGATTTAAATAACTTGCCCATGTTGCCCGAAAAATTTGAAACTAAGGTGGTTTCAAATTCAGGCATTCAAAAGCAATTTAATATTGTAAAGCAGTTGTTCGATAAAGCCGATGTGGTGATTAATTGTGGGGATGCAGGGCAAGAAGGAGAGCTTATACAGCGCTGGGTGATGAATGAAGCCAACTATAAAGGTCGTGTAGAACGCTTATGGATTTCCTCCCTTACCACAGAAGCCATAAAAGAAGGTTTCGACAACTTGAAAGATGCCAAAGATTACGATAATTTATACTATGCAGGCTTTTCCAGAGCCATAGGGGATTGGCTTTTAGGTATGAATGCCACCCGATTATACACCGTAAAACATGGCGGGTATAAGCAAGTATTATCTGTAGGGCGGGTACAAACCCCAACCTTAGCGATGGTGGTAAAGCGCTTTAAAGACATCGAAAATTTTAAGCCCCAACCGTATTGGGAATTGCAAACGCTCTATCGGGACACTTTATTCAGTTACGAAGAGGGGCGTTTTTTAAAGAAAGCAGACGGTGAAGCCTTAGCACATAAAGTTAAAGAAAGTGATTTCGAAATCCAGTCCATTACCAAAAAGAAGGGCAAGGAATATGCGCCTAAATTATTCGACCTTACAGGCTTGCAAGTGTATTGTAATACGAAATTTGGCTTTTCGGCAGATGAGACTTTAAAATTGGTACAGGCCTTATACGAACGTAAAGTGGTGACATATCCAAGGGTCGATACAACGTTTTTACCTAACGATGTTTACCCTAAAGTACCAGGTATCCTAAAAAAACTTAGCGATTATGCCGCATTAACCCAACCTTTACTGGGGCAAAAGATAAAAAAATCGGCAAAGGTCTTTAATGATAAAAAGGTAACCGATCACCATGCCATCATCCCTACGGGTATGCAGACCAATTTGCAATACAATCAAAAACAAGTTTACGATATCATTGTAAAGCGATTTATAGCAGTGTTTTACGACGACTGTATCGTGTCTAATACCACCGTAATAGGAAGCGCAGCACAGGTAGCTTTTAAAACGACGGGCAAAGAGATTTTAGATAAAGGCTGGCGCGTTGTGTTTGAAAATCCGAATAGCAAAGACAAAGATCCCAATGTGTTACCTACATTCGAGAAAGGCGAAAAAGGCCCACACGAACCTTCATTTTTAGAAAAAGAAACGAAACCGCCCAGCCAATACACAGAAGCCTCGTTACTGCGTTCTATGGAAACTGCGGGGAAACAGGTTGACGATGATGAATTGCGGGACTTGATGAAAGAAAATGGTATTGGGCGGCCTTCTACGCGTGCCAATATTATAGAAACGCTGTTTAAAAGAAAATATATAAAGCGCAATAAAAAGCAAGTGCTGCCTACGGTAACTGGTATCCAATTGATAGATACCATTCAAAACGATTTATTGAAATCGGCCGAACTTACAGGCTCTTGGGAAAAGCAGCTTAAAGATATCGAAAAAGGCGCTTATAGTGCAAGTGCCTTTATTAGAAACATGAAGCGCATGGTAGATGCATTGGTGTATGAAGTGCGTAGCGAAACGAAACGCGCTAACATATCTCACGCCAAAACTATAGCAGAACAACGCGGTAAAGTTAAGGTTAAACCTAAAAAAGCAGCCCAAGCCATCACAGCCGAGGCTTGTCCGAAATGCAAACAAGGCCATATTATAAAAGGCAAAACAGCCTATGGTTGTAGCACCTACAAAACAGGCTGTAATTTTGTAATGCCTTTTAAGTATGGCGATAAGAAAGTATCTGAAAAACAATTTATACGCCTGTTGCAAAAAGGAAGCACAGTAAATTTAAAAGGCTTTAAAACAGAGGCAGGTCCTGTAGAGGGCTTATTGCGTTTGGATGCCGATTTTAAATTAAAACTAGAACCCAAGGTGGCACTTAACCCCACAACGGCTACACATACAAAAGACAGCCTACTTTGTCCCAAATGTAAAACAGGTACTGTATTAAAAGGCAAAACAGCCTATGGTTGTAGTGCGTATACTTCGGGCTGCGATTTTAAAGTCGATTTTGAAGTGGTGCGTACTAAAATGAACGGACAAACACCAACAAAAGCCTTAGTGCATCGCATTCTCAATGAAAGTACCTGATACCCCGCAACACCGTCATTTTATCATTTACAAGCCCTTTCGAGTGCTTAGTCAGTTTAAAAGTCACGATTCTAAACAGCAATCCAAACGTTTTTTAGGCGAATTTCATGCTTTTCCAGAGGGCGTTATGGCTATAGGACGTTTAGATGAAACCTCTGAAGGGTTGTTATTACTCACCACAGATGGTAAAATGAGTGACTATGTAAATAGTAGAAAAGTAGATAAGGAGTACTATGCGCAGTTAGATGGAGACCTTTCTGAAAGCGCATTACAACAGTTACAAGCAGGTGTTGCCATAGGCGTGAATGGAAAAACGTATACCACAAAACCCTGTAAAGCCTTTAAATTAGAAACACCACCTCATTTACCAGAACGCTCTAAGAAAATTAGAGATGCCCGTCACGGCCCTACGTCTTGGGTGTCAATCACTTTAAACGAAGGGAAGTTTAGGCAGGTTCGAAAAATGACTGCTGCCGTAGGCTATCCTACATTACGGCTGGTGCGAGTTCGGGTAGGGGGCATTACTATAACAGGATTAGATACAGGTACTGTTGTAGAAGTAAAGGAATTTAAGTTGTGAATTCATTTTAATAAGTTTATATAAGTACACGACAAAAATTGGATAAGGTTTAAGTTGTATTTATTAAATCCTGATAACAAGCATTTTGAGAGATAGTC
>CANLCJ010000018.1 GCA_947489085.1 uncultured Flavobacteriaceae bacterium | reverse complement strand
GTATTTTATACAACTAAATTAATACCTATTTGTTTGAAAATTAATGATTTATGTCATTTTTGTCATGTACTAAAAAATTTTTTATATAACGGTAAAGCTACCTCTGGTTTTGCGGCTTTTATATAACTTGGTCTATTTCCTTTTTTAGTAGAAGCTTGTAGTGTAAATTGACTTACTAAAAGTACATCGCCTTTACTTTCTAATAGCGATTTATTCATAACACCGTCTTGATCTGCAAATACACGAATGTTTGCTATTTTATTGCACAGCCAATCTATATCTGTAGTATCGTCTTCATTTACAATACCTAGCAGCACCAACAAACCGCCTTTTATTTGCGCCACAATGGTACCATTAATAGTTACTTTGGCTTTAGATACTCTTTGGATCACAATTTTCATTGCTCTTTATTTGCTAACAAATGGATGATCATATTACCAATAAAATTAAAATACTTTTTCTATTGCCAATCTTCTGTTCTGTAATTTTCGTCTTCACCTTCTAATATCTGCACATAGCTCCTATATCTAGAGTAGGTGATCTCATCGTTTTCTAAAGCTTGTTTTACAGCACATTTAGGTTCTTTTAAATGCAAACAATTGTTAAATTTACAATCTTGCTTTAGGTTAAAAATTTCAGGAAAATAATCGCCTACCTCCTCTTTATCCATATCTACCACTCCAAAGCCCTTAATGCCTGGTGTATCTATAATTTTTCCACCAAAAGTAGTATCAAACATCTCTGCAAAAGTAGTGGTATGTTGCCCTTGCATGTGTAAATTTGAAATGGCTTTTGTTTTTAAATTTAAGGTAGGCTCTATGTGATTTACCAGTGTAGATTTCCCCACGCCAGAATGCCCAGCAAACATGCTCACCTTATCCTTCATAATTTGTTTTACCTTATCTACATTTTTTCCTGTTTTGGCAGACACGCCTATACAATCGTAACCTATTTTACGGTAAATGTGCGCCAAATATTTTACTTCTAGTAGTGTTTCCTCGTTATAAGCGTCTATTTTATTAAATAGCAAAACTGTTTTTATGGAATAAGCTTCAGCCGTCACCAAAAAGCGGTCTATAAAACTCGTAAGTGTTGGTGGGTTGTTTATAGTAACCAATAGAAAAACCTGATCTATATTGGCAGATATTATGTGCGTTTGTTTGGAGAGATTAACAGACTTTCTAACAATATAATTTTTTCGATCGTGTATGTTGTAAATTACACCAGAAACAGCATCGCTATTGGTTTCTAATTCGAAATCTACAATGTCTCCAACTGCAATTGGATTTGTGCTTTTAATTCCTTTTAATCGAAATTTACCTTTTATACGGCATTGGTATACGTCTCCTAATGGGGTTTTTACGGCGTACCAACTGCCTGTAGATTTATATACGCGTCCTGTCATCTATTAATTTATGATACAAAATAACACTTTTTAAGTTGTATTATCAATCATTACTTTTATTAAGTCAATAATTGTACGCCATTTTTTATACCAAAACTTAAATAACATAAATTTTAATACTATTTGGGTGTCTATTCATAGACAAAAACATAAAGGTTAAAGCCTAAAATCCATACGCTTTAACAACATATAATTACTTTTTTAAACACTATTTCATTAAACATACACGAGTATTTGTAATCCCTTTGAAATCCTTATATTTGCGCTTTAAAACAAGCCAAAAATGAACAAAAAAGTCATACTAATGATACTTGACGGTTGGGGTAAATCTCCAGACCCAAAAGTTTCTGCAATAGATAACGCCAATACACCATATATAGATAGTCTTTACAGTAAATATGCTAGTGCCTCTTTAAGAACAGACGGTTTGCATGTAGGTTTACCAGAGGGGCAAATGGGAAACAGCGAAGTAGGGCATATGAATTTAGGTGCTGGACGTATTGTGTATCAAGATTTGGTAAAAATTAACTTGGCTGTAGCACAAAAAACGCTAAACAAAGAGCACGTATTAGTAGATGCATTTAATTATGCCAAAACTAATAATAAAGATGTACATTTTCTTGGGTTATTAAGTAATGGTGGTGTGCATTCGCATATAAATCATATTAAAGGGTTAATAGATGCTGCACACGAAGCAGGTGTAAAACATTCTTATATTCATGGCTTTACAGACGGCCGAGATGTAGACCCTAAATCTGGAGCTGGTTTTGTAAAAGATTTAGAAACTTTTATCGCAGATAAAAATGCAGAAATAGCCTCTATATCTGGACGCTATTATGCCATGGACAGAGACAAAAGGTGGGAACGCGTAAAATTAGTATACGATGCTTTAGTGCACGCTAAAGGTGATGCTTCTAAAGACATTGTTAGCACTATTGAAACCAATTATGTTAATGCTATTACCGACGAATTTATTAAGCCTATTATACGTGTAGATGAAAACAACAAACCCTTAACTAGCGTTAAACCCGGAGACGTTGTTGTGTTCTTTAATTTTAGAACAGATAGAGGTCGTGAACTTACCGAAGTATTATCGCAAAATGATTTCCCTGAGCATGATATGCAAAAGTTAGATTTGCACTACGTAACTCTAACGAATTATAACAATACTTATAAAAACATAAATGTTATTTTTAATAAAGAAAACCTAACAGAAACCTTAGGTGAAGTTTTGGCAAAAAATAACAAGAAGCAGATACGAATTGCAGAAACAGAAAAATACCCTCACGTAACATTTTTCTTCTCTGGTGGGCAAGAAGCGCCTTTTGAAGGCGAACAACGCATTTTAAGAAATTCTCCGAAAGTAGCTACTTACGATTTAAAACCTGAAATGAGTGCTTACGAATTGAAAGATGCTCTTGTTACAGAATTAAAAAAGGAAGACGTTGACTTTGTGTGTTTAAATTTTGCGAATGGAGATATGGTAGGCCATACGGGTGTTATGGACGCTGCTATTAAGGCCTGTGAAGCTGTAGACATTTGTGCCAAAGAAGTTATAGAAACAGGTTTGGAGCACGGTTACACCACCCTACTTATTGCAGACCATGGCAATTGCGAAACAATGATTAATCCAGATGGTTCTCCAAATACAGCTCATACGACCAATCCCGTGCCTATTGTTTTAATAGACAAGGAGTTAAAGGAAATTAAAGATGGTATTCTTGGAGATATTGCGCCTACTGTATTAAAACTTATAGGTGTTGCGCAACCTAAGGCTATGACGCAAGAGTCTTTAGTTTAATATTTTGGACACATCTGGGTATAATGAACTTTAAAAACACATTAATTATAGCTATAGATTTCGATGGTACTATTGTGGAAGATGCCTACCCTAAAATTGGCAAACCACAATTATTTGCTTTCGAAACATTAAAGAAATTGCAAGAAGATGGACACCGTCTTATACTTTGGACTTACAGAAGTGGTGCTAAGCTAGACGAAGCCGTAGCATTTTGTAAAGCAAATGGTATTTATTTTTATGCAATAAATAACAGTTTCCCAGAGGAAGAATACACTAACGACGTTAGTAGAAAAATTAATGCCGATATTTTTATAGACGATAGAAATATTGGCGGTTTTATTGGCTGGGGAGAGGTATACCAAAAATTAACAAACGGAGGAACTTTACCGTTACAACAAAAAAAGAAAAAACGTTTTTTAGATTTTTTTAAATCATGATAAAAATAAAGACTAAAGAAGAGATAGAATTAATGCGCGAAAGCGCATTAATCGTATCTAAGACTCTAGGTGAATTAGCAAAACATATAAAACCGGGAGTTACAACATTAGAGTTGGATAAAATTGCAGAAACTTGTATAAGAGATCATGGGGCTATCCCTGGTTTTTTAGGGCTTTACGATTTTCCAAACACATTATGCATGAGTCCCAATGCCCAGGTTGTACACGGTATTCCAAACGATACGCCTCTTAAAGAAGGAGATATTATTTCTATAGATTGTGGTGCTTTAAAAAATAATTTTTATGGCGATCACGCTTATACCTTTGCTGTGGGAGACATAGATCCTGAAACAGAGAAGTTGTTAAAAATTACCAAAGAGTCTCTTTATGTCGGCATAAGAGAATTTAAAATAAATAACCGTGTAGGCGATGTTGGTTTTGCTATACAAAACTATTGCGAATCTCATGGTTATGGCGTTGTTAGAGAATTAGTTGGCCACGGCTTAGGCAGTAAAATGCATGAAGACCCTGAAATGCCTAACTATGGGCGTCGTGGACGCGGTAAAAAGTTTGTAGAAGGTATGGTTGTAGCTATAGAACCTATGATAAATATGGGTACGCAACGCATAAGGCAACACAAAGATGGTTGGACAATAACAACGCTAGACAATAAACCTTCTGCTCATTTTGAACATGACGTGGCTTTAGTGGACGGCAAACCAGAGTTATTATCAACCTTTGCCTATATTTATGATGCCTTGGGTATTGAGAGTGATGAAGAGACTGAATTTCGCCAAAACACATTGGTTTTATAATTCCTGTAAATAACCTCTAACCTCTTTTAAGTTTTCTCTTGAAAGCTGAATTTAAAAAGTAGGTTTTAAAATTGTATCTGTGTTAAAAAAAAGTTTTAGCATTATCCTTAATCTATTTCCCAGACCATTACTTATCAGGTTAAGTTATGTAGCACGCCCCATTTTAGCATTTGTATTAAGAGGTTCAAAATTTACCGACCCCATAGATGGTAAACAATTTAAAACATTTTTACCTTATGGTTATGGTACACAGCGCCAAAACGTACTATCTCCATCTACACTTTCGTTAGAACGCCACAGGTTACTTTGGCTCTATTTAAAACAAGAAACCGATTTTTTTTCGAAACCTGCCAAACTTTTGCATTTTGCTCCAGAACAAGCATTTTACAAGCGTTTTAAAAAAATGCAACACTTAGAGTATACAACCACAGACTTAAATTCTCCATTGGCAGATGTTAAAGCGGATATTTGTAACCTACCGTTTGCCAACAATAGTTTTGATATTATTTTTTGCAATCATGTCCTAGAACATATCCCTGATGATACTAAAGCCATGCAAGAGTTGTATCGCGTTTTAAAACCTGGAGGTATGGGGGTTTTCCAAATTCCGCAGGATTTGAGTCGGGAACATACTTTCGAAGACAATTCTATTACAGACCCAAAAAAACGAGCAGAAATTTTTGGACAATACGACCATGTTCGTGTTTATGGTCTTGATTATTTCGATAAATTACAAGCTGTAGGTTTTAACGTAAATCCTGTAGATTATACTGCTACCATGTCTACAGAAACTATAAAATCCTATTGTTTAGCAAAAGGAGAACTCCTCCCAATAGTTTATAAATAGTAACTTATTATGACACAAGATATCTTTATTGCTACGGGTGCTTTATTTGGAATGCTAGCTGTGATTTTTGGAGCCTTTGGCGCCCATGCCTTAAAAAAAATTCTATCTACAGCACAGCTTAAAAGTTTTGAAGTTGGCGTAAGATACCAAATGTATCATGCGCTTTTGCTTTTATTCTTAGGCCTCTCTAATTATAACATTACCCCTACTGTATATTGGGCATTTACCATAGGCATTATAATGTTTGCGTTTAGTATCTATGGCTTAGTTATTTCTGATGCCAAAGGGCGTAAACTTCGATTCTTAGGGCCCATAACCCCTTTAGGCGGTTTATTACTCGTACTTGGTTGGGTATTGCTTTTATGCAGTGCTTTTTAAATTGGATTGTTTTCTAAGACTCTGGAAACCCGTTAAGCGCTAGTGTTTCCAACGTATTAGCCTCATTCTCAAAAATAAAAAACACTTTTAACTCTGGATGTTCTTTTAAAAAAGCTTTCACGCTTTCTATACCCATGGCCTGAAATGCCGTGGCATAGGCATCTGCTGTCATACAATTTTCTGCAATAACAGAAACACTTAATACATTTGTCTTAGAAGGGTATCCTGTAGCCGTATTTATAATATGGGCATACCTGTTGCCATTGGCGTCTATCTTAAATTTTCTATAAGTACCCGATGTTGCCATTGCTTCATCACTTAAAGTAATAACCTTATAAATCGATTGTTCGCTGTCAAATCGAGGTTCGTCTAAACCAACTTTCCAAGCTTTATCTTTTTCCAAATTTCTTCCTCTAACACGAAGCTCTCCTCCTATTTCTACAAGGTAATTCTCTATGTTTTTAGACTCTAGAAAATCGCCAATTACATCTACGCCATACCCCTTTGCAATGGCGTTAAACTCCAAATATGTACCGCTTTCTTTTTTTACTTTACTTTGATTTAAATGTACCTTATTAAAACCAACAAACCGCATTAAGCTATCTATAGTTGTACTGTCTGATATAAATTTTCTATTATCTGCACCAAAATTCCACGCGTTCACCACATCGCCTATTGTTGGATCGAAAACCCCGTTAGTGGCTTTATATATACTTTTAGAGGCTTTAAACACCTGCTCGAAGTGATGATCGACAATGACATCTTGATTAGTGTTGATTTTAGAAATATCTGAGTCTTTAAGGTATGTCGATAACGATGCATTAATTGCTGTAAATAAGCTATCAAATTGTGGTTTATAATCTATTTCTGAAGGATAAATTACCGAATAACGCGTTCCAAATACGCTTCCTGCCAACTTTGTATTAATTGGTGTTTTTAAGTTATGCTTGCTTTTTTGCTTGCATGAAATAACTAATGCTAAAGAAATAGCACAGAGGTATAAATATCTCATTTAGTTTAAATTATGCTCAATAACTTGAATGCCATTGTACTCAATTAAGTAATCTTCGTCTAGAAACACTGGTAGACTTTCGCCATTAGGGTTTCCTACTCCCACTCCTGCATAAAGTACTTTAGCATCTTTATCGAAAGCATGTTTCTTAAAAGACTCCATCCAAATAACATCGTAATTATTAGGATTTTCTGGCAGTAATACCGCACGCACAATTACAAAGTAATATTGATTGGTTTTATCGATGCAAACAAATTGAGGATGTTTTTTAAGTTTACTATTTATAGCTATAAACTCAAAACCACGTTGCTCTAAGTCCTTGCCTACATGGTTCATAGCTAAATTGTGCAATTCTTGTTTTGATAGTGCTTTACTCATACTACAAAAATAAAAAAGATAACTGGATAAAATAAATACCTTTACCTAAACAAAATTGAAAATACAGGGTTCAATCCTGACTTTAGCACATTATCATTTATACTAGGTTACACTATTTTTTAGTAACTTAGTGTAAAAGATTTTTTATGAAAGTTACATCTCGATTAGAATCTGCTATTCAAAAATTATACATAGCATTTCACAATGGCGCATTATATCCAGAGTGCTGTAAACAATGTGCTGTAGGTAATATTTTAGACCGTAAAGACTTCTGGAAACATTTCTCTGAAGATCATGGCAGTTTAAAACTTAATTACATAGGCACAATACACCAGAATCTAGGTAGGCGCTATAAAGGTTACTCGCCTGAGGAACTCCTTAAAATTGAGCATCTATTTTTAAAAGCCTGTGGGTATGAACTACCGTTGCATTTCAAAAACAAAAAACCAGACAACCCAACAGACAAAGATATTCTATTTGAAGGTTTAAGTGTTGTTATCGATTATTTATGTGATTTAGATGGTGTTCCTAATGTTATGGATTTTAAGAATCTTTTTGTTACCGACTCCTCTAAACAAAATCAAGATAAACTACTTATTGTTTAATTTGTATCTACAGTGTATTTATTACGATTAGCAGAGGAATTTTAGTTACTTACTACCATACTTTTAGACATAAATGTGTGTTCCAATCGTTTTAAGCGCTCTGATAATTTTGAAGCAAACACAAGGTATTGACACTTGTTAATGCTTTCTGGAATACGGTTTATTTCTGCAATATGTTTGCCATTCTCGGCAAATTCAGCGTCTTCTAAAATGTACATTTTTAGTTGGCTTAAATCTAAACTATTCATTAAATAAAGCTTATTTAAACGTTTAGGTGTCGCAATAAGAATATCTTGCCCGTAATAAATCTCTTCTCGTTGTTGGTCCAAGGTTTGCTCATTATAAGCAGTATAAATACGTAAATTGCTGCGTTTGGTAAAACACTCAAATGCTGTCTTTAAGGCTAGTGCTTCTGCTTTAGTTTCTACAATAATTAATGCTCTTGGAGCATCTCCTTGAGGCTTATAATCTAATTTATGTAGTATAGAAATTATAATAGCTGTAGTCTTTCCACAACCTTTTTCTCCAATACAAAATAAGTTTGCACCACTTCTAATTTTAGGTAATACTGCTTTTTGAAACGCTGTTGGTGTATCTATACCGCACTGCAAAAGTGCTTCTAACAATTCTGGTTTCAACTTTTTAAAGGACATTGGTAAAAATTTATAGTGTACGTATTGGTTTTCTACTGGCGAAACTAGGGGTTTCAACCGAACTACACAAAAGTCTTGTACAAGACTTAATACTAAAACAAAAGCAACTGCCTTTTAAAACAGTTGCTTTTTATAATTTAATTCAAAATTAATCTATTATAACGGTAGTTTAAGATCTAAAAGCAATGTTTTAGTTAACTTATACTTCTTAGTTAATAGATACAAATTATATACGTTTAACTATTGCGCATCTCCACATCTCCCTATCTGATTCCATCTTGTAAAATCTGCTTCATACAAATATCCTCTAAAGGTTACTCTATCGCCAACACGGTACTGTCTTCCTGAAACATAAGCATTAACCCCTGTACAAATATCTCTCGTATCTGGTGTTGTATCTTCTGCCGTTTCTGGATACACAATATTAGTACCTTCAACATCTAATGCAGATACGGTTTGTTGCGCACCTTGATAAGGTTGCCCTGTATTAGCATCTACAATAGTAGGCACTCCTCTTTGGATAGTAAATGCGTACGGATGGTACATCATAATAGAGTTAATATCGAAAGCTTTAGTTGTTAGCAATGCGCTACTTCTAATTTCGAAGTTGCGTTCTTTCCCCGGTTGGATATTATCAAATAGTATTGTAACGTATTGATCGCGATCTGCTCTAGATTGCTCATGTAAATAGCCTAACGTGTGCCCCAATTCGTGAGCTATTAGGCTCGCGTTAGAATTTGCTCCAAATTTACACGTACCTCTAGTACCTACAACTCCTATTGAAGCACTTCCACAAGAGGAACATACATCTGTAGATTCTAATATTGTTACGTAGTACGACTCGTTGGTATGTGCCTTGAAAGACACGTTAGTTTTAGAAGACCATTCGTCCATAGCCTTTTGCAGCTCACCTCTTAGCCTGCTATTCATAGCACCGAGTTTGTACACTACTACTCCATTAGGCCATTTTGTAGCTTGACTGGAAAATGATAATTTTCCACTTAAGGTCGAATTTGGTGGTTGATTTAAAAAGGATTCTTGCGGTGTATCTGATAGTTGGCTTTTATCAAATATCATATCATCTGAAATAAGATTACCTTCTTCATCTAGAATACCATAAACGGTTTGCGTTCCAAAGTATTTTTTCACCACATTTGAGCTTGCATTTTGCTCTGTAATGTTATCGTCGCTGTCTACATTTTCTTTACTACAAGAATTAATTACAAGGGCGATACATAATAATGCTATTTGAAAGCCTCGGTTTTTTTTAATTGTTTTCATTGTTTAGTTGTTTAGTTTTAAAATTAGTTTTTGTAGCAACAGCAACGCTTTATTTATAGTCTGCTATAGTGCTGTTGCGTAATATTCTTATTTATGTACGACAAAAAACTATGTTTGGACGGCACCAATTTTAAACGTGAAAACAAAACAACTAAGTGATCTGTTACATCTAAAGCAAAAAACGCCAATTCTAAAGTTTAGAATTGGCGTTTTTTGTTTCGATTTTAAATCTGTTATCCTCCGAAATCGTCAAAGCGTATATGCTCATCTGGAATTCCGAAATCTTCTCCCATTTTTTGAACAGCTTTATTCATTAACGGTGGGCCACAGAAGTATAATTCTATATCTTCTGGAGCATCGTGTTTGCTTAAATAGTTATCGATAACACAGTTATGTATAAAACCTACAAAACCATCTCCTGGAGCATCTATATCTTCTTTAACTTTCCAATTGTCTTCTGGTAAAGGTTCAGATAATGCTAAGAAAAATCTAAAGTTAGGAAAGTCTTTCTCTAATTGATAAAAGTGATCCAAATAGAATAACTCTCGTTTTGAGCGACCTCCGTACCAATAAGTTACTTTTCTGCCTGTTTTTAAAGTTTTAAATAAGTGATACAAATGAGAACGCATTGGCGCCATTCCTGCACCACCGCCTACATAAAGCATTTCACTTTCAGACTCATTGATAAAGAATTCTCCATAAGGCCCTGATATAGTAACTTTATCTCCTGGTTTTTGCGCAAAAATATAAGATGATGCTACACCTGGGTTAACATCCATCCATCCGTTTTTAGAACGGTCCCATGGTGGTGTTGCAATACGAACATTTAACATGATTTCACGTCCCTCAGCAGGGTAAGAAGCCATAGAATAAGCGCGCTCTACAGTATCTGTATTTTTCATAACTAAAGGCCAAAGTCCAAACTTGTCCCACTCTGCTTGGAATTTATCTGGCGTCTCATGCTCTTCAGGGTGAGCCGTAATATCTATATCAGAATATTTAATCTCGCATTCAGGGATTTCAATTTGAATGTAGCCCCCTGCTTTATAGCCCATGTCTTCTGGAATTTCCACAACAAACTCTTTGATAAAAGATGCCACGTTGTAATTACGAACTACAGTAGCTTCCCATTTCTTAATACCAAATACTTCTTCTGGAATAGTGATGTCCATGTCTTGTTTCACTTTTACCTGACAAGATAAACGCGCACCGTGTTGTAATTCTTTTCTAGAAAAGTGAGGCGTTTCAGTTGGCAACGCTTCTCCGCCTCCTGATAATACGTGACACTCGCATTGAATACACGTACCACCACCACCACAAGCTGATGGTAAGAATATTTTTTGAGATCCTAAAGTAGATAATAAACTACCTCCAGAAGCTACCTCGATTTCTCTCTCACCATTAATTGTAATCTTTACGGGACCAGATGGTGATAATTTTTGTTTTACAAAAAGTAATAAACTTACTAATATAATCGTGATTAATAAAAACGCGACTACTGTAGTTATTACCGTTCCCGCTGTACCTGCTGCTAAAATCATACTATTCTATTATTTTAGTGTTATCTGCTAATTCTTTAGCAGTTTCAGTTTTAATATTTTCTACTTCTACAGCCGTCTCTTTAGTAGGCTTCTTTTTTTCGTCGCCTCCGGTAAGCATACCTCCAAAGCTTAAGAAACCAATACCCATAAGACCTGTAATTATAAATGTAATTCCTAAACCTCTTAAAGGGGCTGGCACATTACTGTATCTTATTTTCTCTCTAATTGCCGCAATAGCTAATATGGCTAAAAACCAACCTATTCCAGAACCTACACCGTAATTAAAAGCTAAACCTAAAGTTTCTATTTCTCTAGATTGCATAAATAATGAGCCTCCTAATATCGCACAGTTTACCGCAATAAGTGGTAAAAATATACCTAAAGAGTTGTAGAGTGATGGTGAAAACTTCTCTACCACAATTTCTACCAATTGTACCATAGTGGCTATGGTGGCAATAAACATTATAAACGATAAGAAACTTAAATCGTAATCGGCATATTCTTCGCCTAACCAAGATAAAGCACCAGGTTGTAGTAAATATTGATCCAGTAACCAGTTTAAGGGTACTGTAATTGCTAATACAAATATTACAGCCGCTCCTAAACCTACTGCTGTAGCTACTTTTTTAGATACTGCTAAGTATGAGCACATTCCTAAGAATACTGCAAATACCATGTTATCTATAAATATTGATTTAAAAAATAATTCTAAATGTTCCATATTTCTAAGTTTTAGCTTTTAGTTAAGAGCTATTTTACTCAACTATTACTTTATATGTTTTGCTTATTTAATCTTCGATTAATGCTTTGTTTCTACTACGTTGTACCCAAATAATTAAACCTACAACTATTAAGGCCATTGGAGGCATTAACATAAATCCGTTGTTTTCGTATCCTGTAGCGTATAATCCTGTTTTTTCAATAGGGTCTCCTAATACTGGAATGCCAAATAAAGTTCCAGAACCTAATAGCTCTCTAAAGAAACCAACAATAAGCAATATGATAGCATAACCAGCTGCATTACCAATACCGTCTAAAAATGATCTCCATGGCCCATTACCTAAAGCAAATGCCTCGAAACGCCCCATTATAATACAGTTTGTAATAATTAAACCAACAAAAACCGATAGGGTTTTACTAAGCTCGTAAGCAAAGGCCTTTAATACTTGATCTACTATAATTACCAAGGCTGCTACTACAATTAATTGTACTATAATTCTAATCTTAGAAGGTATTATGTTACGCATAAGCGATATTACAACGTTACCTATACCCAAAACAAATAATACTGCAATTCCCATTACCAAAGAAGCCTTAAGCTCTGCCGTGATTGCAAGCGCAGAACATATCCCTAAAACCTGTATTGTAATGGGGTTATTGTCTGCTAACGGGTCTGTTATTAACTTTACGTCTTTTTTTGAAAGTAGTCCCATAATATTATAAGGTTTTAAAGTAAGGTAAATATAATTTTAAATCTTTTTTGATCATTGCAGAAACGCCGTCCCCAGTAATGGTAGCTCCAGCTAAGGCATCAACCTCATAATCATCTTTAACTTCATTTTTTGGGTCTGCATTGCCTTTAGCTACAGTAATACCTTTAAATACTCCTGCTTCTGTTAATAAACGCTCTCCATAAAAATCGTCCATAAAATAACGCTGCTTAATGTTAGCACCTAAACCAGGTGTTTCCCCAGCGTGGTCAAAAAATGTTCCCTGCACTACCATATCTTTATCTAAAGCAACATATCCCCAAATGGCATCCCATAACCCTTTACCTCTAATAGGTGCAATGTAGAATGTTTTACCATCTTTTTCGCCTACAAATAAAGGTAAACGTCTTGTTCCTCCTGTTTTTGCTTTGGCTTGTTCTTTTTTAATATCTATAAGATAGGCCTCATTATCTTCTTTGGCTACGCCATTTTCGATAATAAGCTGTTTCTTTATGTATTTTGAAAACTTGTCTGCAACCTCATTTGTTGGTACGAAAGCAATATCTCCCGAGCCTTCATTATTATTTACACCCATTGCGTACAGAATATTTTGCTGCTTTTCCATACGTTTGTTTTCATTTATACTAGGCTTTAAAGAAGAAGCTGTAAAAGCTAATAATGAGCCTACTACCAGTACCATCGCTACGGCGAAGATAATTGTATACGAATTTTTTTCTGTGTTAACTGCCATAATTAAGCTGTTTTAACTTTTAAACGTTTTTGTCTTCTCTTTACATTGCCTTGCACTACATAGTGATCTATAGTTGGAGCAAATACATTCATTAATAAAATGGCTAAGAATACACCTTCTGGATATGCTGGGTTAAATACACGAATCATTATAGAAATAAATCCTATTAAAAAACCATATATCCATTTCCCTTTATTGGTTTGCGATGCTGTTACAGGGTCTGTTGCCATGTAAACTGCGCCAAACAAAATACTTCCTATAATTAAATGTTGCCAAAACGGTACACTCATTAAACCGTAAAACTTACTTGATGTTCCTATCCAACCAGCATCTACAACACCATTAAAAATAAGTCCCATAGTTAACGCACCTATTAAAGTGGAAATTATAATTCTCCAACTCCCTACTTTGGTAAAGATTAAAAATAGAGCTCCTATTACGATTAAGAATTTAGATGTTTCTCCTACCGAGCCTGGTATTAAACCCCAAAACATATCCCAATAATCGTAAGCTACAGAATTGTTCTGCGCATAAGCACCTAAAATTGTTTCTCCAGAAATAGCATCTAAGTTTTGCCCTGCTGCTATGGCTTGATCTCTTTCTACAGCACCATGTACCCAAACTTTATCTCCAGACATCCAAGTAGGATATGCAAAGAATAAAAATGCTCTAATAGTTAACGCTGGGTTTAGTATGTTCATACCAGTACCACCAAATACTTCTTTACCTATTACAACACCAAAAATTACTGCCACAGACAACATCCATAACGGTATGTCTACGGGAACAATAAGAGGCACTAACATTCCTGTTACAAGGTAACCTTCTTCTACCTCATGCCCTTTAATTACAGCAAATAAAAACTCTACTGCTAAACCAACACCATAAGACACTATAACAAGTGGTAAAACTTGCCACAGCCCTACTATTAAATTATCTAGCGTCCAAAAAGAAGCGCCTAGAAAACCATTAGCTGCATTTATCTCGCCAAGTGCTAGATAATGTTGGTATCCTGCGTTAAACATACCAAATATAAGACATGGCACTAATGCCATTATTACGGTATTCATGGTACGCTTTAAATCGTCTGCTGCCTTTATGTGAGTACCATTATGTGTGGTCTCGTTAGGCAGATATAAGAACGTATGTAAGGCGTTAAATGCTGGTGCCATTTTTTTACCTTCGTACTTCTTCTTTATTTTATGTAACTTTTCTTTTAAACCCATCTCTTAATATTTTTCATTTCGTTCCTAATGAATGCTTATCCTATTTCTTTAAGCATTAAGTCTAAACCTTCTCTAATAATTTTTTGATGTGGTTGTTTAGATACGCAAACAAACTCTGTTAATGCAAAGTCCTCTGGGGCAACCTCATACATTCCCAATGCTTCCATTTCATCTAAATCTTTATACATACAAGCTTTTAAAATTTGCATTGGAAAAATATCTAATGGAAACACTTCTTCGTAAGATCCAGTAATTACAAAAGCTCTGTGTTCTCCATTTGTATTGGTATCTAAATCGTACTTTTTATTTGGGTTTAACCATGAAAAAGTTAAAGCTCTAGATGTCGATACTTTATTAAAAATAGGTTTGTTCCATCCAAAAAACTCATAATCATCGCCTTCTGGTATTACAGAAACCACGTTGCTATAATAATCTAAAAATCCATCTGGTTTTATTTCTTTACCAGATAACACATTGCCTGAAATTACACGTGCATTTGCACCTTTTTCTAGACCTTTATCATAAATTAATGTAGAAATCTCAGACCCTAATTTAGTAATAAAATAACGAGGTTCCTTTATTTGAGAACCTACAAGAGCTACAATACGTTCTGCATTAAATTGCCCTGTTAGTAATAATTCTCCAATAATAACTAAATCTTGAGCATTTAAAGTCCAAACTGTTTCTCCTTTGTTAATAGGATCTACTTTATTTATAAGTGTTCCTACATTTCCAGATGGGTGAGGCCCAGAAACCTTATGTACAGTAACACCTGAGAGTCCCGCCAAAGGTGAATTGGTATTTTTTCCAACAGAAATATGAACCTTACCCGAAGTAAGTTTTCCAAGAGCTGTTACTGCTGCTTGCAATTCTGCTTCTTTGCCTTGTAGCGTAAAATCCAGATCGGCTGCTAATGGCGCACTTACGTAACCTGAAATAAAAATGCCCTTAGGTTCAATTTCTGGGTTTGCAATAACGTCGTAAGGCCTTTGCTTTACAAATGGCCAACAACCAGATGCTAACAAATGCTTTTTTATAGCTTCTGCATTCGCAGTAGTAGCGTCTAACTTACCATTATCCTGGTATGTTTGCGTTTTATCTGCTTGAATTTTAAGCTCTAATATTTTACGTTTAGCGCCACGAGAAATTTCTATAATTTCTCCAGATACTGGAGAAACAAATTTTAAATCTTCGTTAGATTTATCGTAAAAAACAGCTTCTCCTGCTTTTACTTTAGCACCAACTTTTAAAATTAATTTAGGAATAACGCCGTGGAAATCTTCTGGTCTTAACACATAAAAGTTACTCAAAACAGCTTTTTCAGTTGTTTTTTCTGCTTCACCTTTAAGATTAATGTCTAGACCTTTTTTAATGCGAATGTCGTTGGACATATTTTTTTCTTTATTTAGAATTATGTTGTCTAAAATCGCTGCAAAAATACGAATTAAATAACAAATTAGATCTTGAAATAAATTACTCGTAATTTATTTATACCTATTCTAAATAACTGAAAAAAATTAGGCATATATTTTGATTATATTTACAAAAAAATTAACATGAATAGATGCTTTTTATTAGTATTTGCTTTAATCTCTAGCGTTCTAATTAACGCTCAAGTTAAAGAAGTTAATCCTCCTGATTACATAAAAACCATTACATTTAGAAGTGAAACTAGCGATCTTGGCGAATTACCTATACTTAAACTAGGTGAAACTTTTTATTTGGAGTTTGATGCCCTTGTGCCTACAGAACCTGATTTTTACTATAAAATTGAACACTACGATTACGATTGGACTGAATCGGCTCTCGTGCGTACTGAATTTTTGCTAGGTGTAGACAATTTTAGAATTCAAGACTACACTAATTCTTTTAATACATTCCAAATGTATTCGCATTACAAGCTCTCTATACCAAATGCGCAAACTCGTGGTCTTAAGGTTTCTGGTAACTATCTCCTGTCTATTTTTGATAGTGATGACCAACTTGTGTTTTCCAGAAAATTAATGATTTACGAAGATATTGTTATACCTGGAATACAAGTGAGACGCTCTAGAAATGTACAAACAATCAACGAAACGCAAACGGTAGACATAGAGATTAACGTTAATTCTACAATTACAAACCCAAAACAAACTGTAAAAGTTTTTATTGCTCAAAATAGAAACTTAAATACGGCAATTACAGGTGTAGAACCGCAATTTATTCTGGGCAATAAACTAATATATCGCTATGTTGATAAAACCGCTTTTTACGGTGGCAACGAATACCTGTTTATGGAAACCAAAGATGTTAGAGCTGCAACTAACGGTGTACAAGCTATAGAGTTAAAAGACATATACCACAGTTATTTATTTACTAATGGTGCTAGAGCCCATCTTCCCTACACTTTTAACCCAGACATTAACGGCCAATTTAAGATAACGGCCATAGATCGAGACGATGTAAGCATTGAAGCTGATTATGTTCAGGTGCATTTTTCGTTAAAATATCCTGAGCTTACTAACGGAGAAGATATTTATATATATGGCAACTTTAACAACTATGCTTTAGAGGCTTATAATAAAATGACTTTTAATACTAAAAGCGGCTTGTATGAAACAAATTTTAAATTAAAACAAGGGTTTTACAATTACAAACATGTAATATTAAAACCTGACAATACTTTGGATGAGGGGCGCATAAGTGGTAATTATTGGCAAACCGAGAATAATTATAAAGTGCTTGTTTACTTTAGAGCTTTAGGCGCTAGGTTCGATAGAATTATTGGTTTTAACGAAGTCTCTTCTGTAAACATTACAAATTAACAGCCTTTTAATAGTATTTTTAAGTGTTCTGATTTAATTTTTCATTAAATTTGTTACGCAAAGTTATTGTATATCAAATTAGTAAGATGGTTCAACAAGTAACAAAAGGCATTAAAATATCTGTAGAAACAACGTTTGAAGGTGCTTTCTACAGAAATTACAAAATACAATATGCTTTTGGCTATACCATTACTATAGAAAACCAAAGTAAAGATGCTGTGCAACTTTATGCTAGACATTGGGAAATATATGATGCTTTAAATAAAACTGAAACCGTTACAGGAGAGGGTGTTGTTGGTAAAAAACCTGTACTTAAACCAGGAGAACAACATACTTATACTTCTGGATGTATTCTTACTGCGCCCTTTGGCGCCATGAAAGGTCACTACTTTATGGTAAATTTCAGTACCACTGAAAAGTTTCAAGTTAGCATACCTACATTTAAGCTTAATGCTGCTTTTGCTATAAATTAGGTTATTCTACTCCTACAACATTTTAGCTTTAATAAAAAAAGCTATCAATGCAGCATTTTATCAAAAACGCTTTAATTTAAACATAAAAAAGCCTTCAAAATTTTATTTTTTGAAGGCTTTGGTATTTTTTAAGCGTCTAAAATAGAGTTACAACTTTGTAAACATTTTCTCCATTTTCGCTTTTTGTTCTTCAGCTAAAACAGCATCTACTAAAATTCTACCACTGTGTTCGTCTGTAATTACTTTTTTACGCGATGCAATCTCTACTTGTACCTGTGGTGGTATTGTAAAGAAAGAACCTCCAGAAGCACCTCTCTCAATTGGCACTACTGCAAGTCCGTTTTTAACGTTTTTACGAATTCTATCGTAAGCAGCTACCAAACGGTCTTCTATTTGTGTTTTGTAATCTTCTGATTTAGAAATTAAAGCTTGTTCTTCTTTTTCTGTTTCAGATAAAATAGCATCTAACTCCCCTTTTTTGTGTTTAAGGTGTGTTTCACGCTCTTTCAATTGCTCTTTAGTCTTTGAAATTACTTCTTTCTTTTGCTCTATTTGCACTTTAAATTCTTTAATGTGCTTTTCTGCAAGTTGAATCTCAAGCTCTTGAAACTCTACTTCTTTAGAAAGAGAATTAAATTCCCTATTATTTCTAACGTTCTTCTGTTGCTCACCGTACTTTTTAATAAGGGCTTTAGATTCTTCAATCAAATTTTTCTTAGAAGCAATATCGTTGTCTACAACTTCTAATCCATTGACAAGTTTCTCTAGCCTCATGTTTAGTCCAGCAACCTCATCTTCTAAATCTCTTACTTCTAAAGGCAATTCTCCGCGAACGTTACGGATTTCGTCAATGCGAGAATCTATAAGTTGTAAATCATATAAAGCTCTTAAGCGGTCTTCTACACTAACTTCTTTCTTTTTTGCCATACTTTAAAAATACTTAACAGGATTGGTATTTGTCTTTGATAAAATGATGGCAAAATTAGTAATTTTTTTTGTAAGATACTCTACTATTAAGTTTTTTGTGTATTGTTCACTTTCATAATGCCCTATATCTGCCAAAAATACCGCATTTTCGGCCGCGAAAAAATCGTGATATTTAAGATCTGCAGTAACAAAAGCATCTGCTCCTGCGGCTTTGGCTGCTGTTATAGCAAAACTTCCTGAACCGCCTAGTACCGCTACCTTTTTTATTTTTTTTTGCCTAAAATCAGAATGGCGTATACAGCCCGTTTGTATTTTATCTCTTAAATGCTTTAAAAAGTCTGTTTCTGTCATTGCCTTATCTAATTCTCCAACCATGCCCATACCTATATGTTGGTTGGTGTTTTCTAAAGTCGTTACCTCGTAAGCTACCTCCTCGTAAGAATGCGCATTAAACAAGTGCTTCAAGAGCTTGGCTTCTATATGCTTGTTATAGGTAACTGTTATCTTAGTTTCTTTTTCCGTATGGCGCACATGTTTGCCTCCTATTGTTGGCGTCGAAGCTTCGTTTCCTCTAAAAGTACCTTTTCCTTCTACATTAAAGCTACATTCGTCGTAATTACCAATACTTCCTGCCCCTGCTTTAAATAGTGCGGTTCTAATAGCTTCTGCTTCTGCTACTGGCGCGTAGGTTGTTAACTTTTTAATAGTTTCGTTTTGTGGTATTAGTATCTTTCTGTGTTTTAAACCTAAAGTATCGCAAATTCTGGCATTTACACCTTCAAACATATTATCTAGAGCCGTGTGTATCGCATAAATAGCGATATCGTGCTTAATTGCTTTTAAGACCACACGTTCAACATAACTTTTTCCTGTAATTTTTTTTAAGCCTTTAAAAATTATAGGATGAAAACTAACAATCAGATTGCAATTTTCGGCAATTGCCTCGTCCACAACGGCCTCTAGAGTATCTAAAGTCACCAAAACACCTGTTAAGGCTTTTGTTTTATCGCCCACCAAAAGCCCTACATTATCAAAACTTTCGGCATAAGGTAGAGGTGCCAAAGTTTCTAAATGTGTTATAACATCTTGTACAATCATTCTTTTTGAAATTTAATAGATATCAAATATAATTCAAACCAGATACTTTAAGATGTTTTAGTTTAACTCTAAGAGTACTTTATTAGATAATTATCTTTAAAAAGACTCTTTACGGTACTAAATACAAGCTTTACAAATTATTGAGGATTTCTGTGTATTGTGGAATCGTCCGTATGCTTTTATCGTAATACAACAAATAATCTTACGTATTTAAATGAAATTACATCTATAAAACATTTAAAAGCTTGCTGAAATCGGTTTAAATGACTTTATTTGACGTTAACAAGAAATTGAATAGCTATTTCAATAGTTCTTAGAATTTATTAAAATCAAAAAAATATTATCATGAATCCAAATTTATTTAAAGTACTTTTTTTAATAATTACCATTATTACCTTATCCGCATGTAGCCCTGAAGATGGTTCGGATGGACAAGACGGCGTAGATGGTGTAGATGGTATTAATGGCACGAACGGACAAAATGGCGAAAATGGTACAGACGGCGAAGACGGTATTGATGGTGTGGATGGAATTGACGGCGAAGATGGCTCTAACGGAGGTGTTACGTTTCTAGTATTATCTGGAGACATAACAGATCAAGAGGCTATCTCTAAAATCGATAGAAGTGTTGGAATCAACACCCAATTTATTTTAATACAAAACACTACAACGCTAACAACAGTTGATTTATCGGAAATATCGGAAGCTGTCGAAATAGAAATACGAAATAACGACCAATTGCGCTCGGTGAGTTTTCCAAATTTGGAAACAATTGTTACCTCCATGCAAGTTACTTCCAATGAGGCTTTAGCCACCATTGAAGCTCCTATGTTAATGTTCGCTAACGCAATAAGTATTCTAGACAATCGCGATTTAAATGATATTGATTTACCGCTTCTAGAAGAAAATCTGGATTTAACTATTGAACGTAACAATAATCTAGCCAATATTGATTTTCCTCTATTAGCCGACGCAACAAACATATTTATTGATAGCAATGACAACTTAACTAGTTTAGGCTTAATAAGTTTAGAATCTGGTTTAATAGATTTTGAAACTTCAATATTTATTAGTAATAACCCTCGTTTAGAATTTATTGATATATCCCGACTGGAGGCCTTTGGAAGAATAGATATTTTTCGCAACGATGCCCTAACTGCCATAAATTTTGATTCTTTGACTGATGTTTTAGATTTTAGTATTTCAGGATCGGCCATGGTTTCTATTGCACTACCCTCCATTTCTAATGCGGAGGGACTGGGCTTTAGCTTTAACAATAGCTTAACGGAATTGAGTTTTCCTGAGCTGGAACGAGTAAACAGTTTATCCATATCCGACAATGATAATTTGGGGTCTTTTGAAATACCTCAACTATCGTCAATTGGAAATTTTACACCTCAAACTAATGAAACTATAATTACCACGCCCTCGGGTAATGGCGGCGGTCTATCCATCAACAATAACTCTAATTTAGAACGCTATAGTTTACCATTGTTAACCACTTTTAGTGGTAATTTAAATATAAGTAACAATCCAAGATTGGAGGCCATTGTTGTTGATACTCAAATTAACAACACACTAAATCTGGAAAGAATTGATATAAGAAACAACAACGCAATTCGCTCCTTAAACTTCATCAATTTCATAAACATTTCGGCTGTTACTATTAGAGAAAATGCAGCACTTACCACTGTTGCTTTTCCTCTGTTGGAAACTGTTGCTAGCCGAAATCCAGTTGAATTGTTTGTAATTGAAAACAATGCATCTTTAACCTCTCTAAACTTCCCTTCATTAATTAGCACTAGCGGAGATATAAGCATTATTAGAAATAGAACTTTATCAGACATTGATTTTTCTGAATTGCAAAACTTTCTTTTTCAATTCACTATTTCTGGAAACAATTTACCCAGCATGGTTATAGATAATTTATTGGCGCATTTTGTATCTATTACGCCTCCACTAACAAATAAAGTTATTATTATTGAAGAAGAGGAAAGCCCAACGGAAGAAGGTTTAGAAGATATCCAAACATTATCGTCCAATGGTAATTTTGTTGAATTTTTTCGTTAATCTTAAATCTTGATTTGTAAATAAAAAACACCATAGTTAGTCTTAAAAAAAGGAAGTTAATTGGTCAATTAACTTCCTTTTTTTGTTTTTTATCATCTTAATAAGGGTAAGTTAAAACCCTTTTGGAATTTAGTACGCCAGACTGATAATTGTTTATTATATTTCGTGCTTGATACATGCACAATGCTCTAATTGTTTTTGATTAAAATGAAATGGATTCGAATACTACTATTTCCAATTGTACCTGTTTACTATTGCGTTACCAGAATTAGAAATTTATTATTTGATTTAAAGATCAAACAATCTACTAAATTTGATTTGCCTGTAATTTGCGTAGGTAATCTCAGTGTTGGTGGCACGGGTAAAACACCCATGATTGAGTATTTAATTAGGCTATTAAATGATAAGTACACACTAGCGACACTAAGCCGTGGTTACAAGAGAAGCACAAAGGGCTTTCAATTGGCAAGCACTTCTTCATCTGCACGAACTCTAGGTGATGAACCTTATCAATTTTACAATAAATTTAAAAATTCGATATCTGTAGCTGTTGATGGTGATCGTGTAAACGGCATTAAACAACTCTTAAAACTACAAAAGAAGCCTCAAATTATACTATTAGATGATGCATTTCAACACCGAAGGGTTACTGCTGGTTTCAACATCTTACTCACAACTTTTAACAATCCTTATTTTAAGGATATAATGCTACCTACTGGAGACTTAAGAGAACCTAAAAATGGAAGTAAACGTGCAGATGTTATTGTGGTTACAAAGTGTCCTGACACAATGTCCTTAGAAGATAAAGCTGCCTACCGTAGTGCTATTGCGCCTTTAAAACACCAACATGTGTTTTTTAGCACTATAACTTATGCCGAAACGATACACTCTAAATCTTTGCACATAGCACTTAAAACCTTTAATAATTTTACTTTGGTAACTGGCATTGCCAATGCCAGCCCTCTGGTTTCTTTTTTAAAGCATAAAGGTTTAGATTTTGACCACTTAAACTACAAAGACCATTACGAATTTAACGATACAGATATTGCGCTTTTTAAAACCAAAGAAAAGATATTAACTACCGAAAAAGATTTTATGAGGCTTCGCAAATATAAAAATCTTGAAAACAAGCTTTTTTACTTGCCAATAACGATAAATATAGATGCTCCAGATACTTTTAAAATGTGTTTAGAAAACTATATTACCAAAACGCTCTAGAAAATTAATTATGCTGAAGTGTTATTAGACTTATTAGATAAGGCATTGAAAAGTTTCTTTTCAAATTCTTCTTGCTTGAATGGTTTAGGTATAATATCTGTAAAACCAGCCTCTTCGAACTCTTGCATTTTATCTTCTATCGTTACTGCTGTAAGCGCGAATATTGTGAGTTCCTCATTAAAAGTTCTCACTATTTTTGTTGCTTCCATACCGCTAATCCCTGGCATGTGTATATCCATTAAAACAATATCGTATGTATTAGCCTTAATGCTATCTACAGCAGCTTCGCCGTTATCTACAATCTCACAATGAAGTCCCATTTTAGTTAAGATCTTCTTGGTAATCATTTGGTTTATTTTGTTGTCTTCTACAACTAAAATTTTCACCTTACTTAAATCTATGTCTGGCCTCACTTCAATAGTATTTTCTTCTTCTTCGGCTGCCTTTTCTTTTGCTCTGTTATATTCTAAAGGAATCTCAAAGAAAAATGTAGTACCCTTACCTAAATTGCTTTGCAAATAAATTTTACCTTTTAAAATATCTATCAATCCTTTTACTATAGATAGCCCTAAGCCTGTACCGCCATATTTGCGGTTTATTTGAATGGAACCTTGAGAAAAACTTTCGAACATATTTTCTTGTTTTTCTTTAGAAATGCCTATACCGTTGTCTTCTACTTCAAAACGCAATTCATACATGTTGCCTTCTTGTCCTATTTTATAAACACGAATCCAGATATCGCCATCTTTGGTAAACTTTATAGAGTTTCCTACAAGGTTTATTAAAATTTGAGATATTTTTAATTGATCTGCTACAAAGTTCTCTGGTAAATCCTTATCATATTCAAAATGAATGGCCGCATTATTATCTGATGCTGAATTATTTAAAGCTAAAATAATGTTGTTTATTTTCTTCTTTAAATTAAATGGTTCTGGCTCTACTTCTACTTTATTTGCTTCTATCTTATTGATTTGAAGTATATCGTTAATAAAGGTAAGCAGATAGTCACCAGAAAATTTTAAGGACTTTAAATGCTGTACCTGTTCTGGTTTAGGGTCTTCATCTAAAAGCATATTACTCAAGCCCGTTACAGCGTAAAGTGGTGTTCTAAGCTCATGTGTTACAGTAGATAAAAAGTTTGCCTTTGTTCTAGAGGCCAGTTCTGCTTTTTCCTTAGCAATAATAAGTTCATTATTTTTTTTATGAAGCACATTATTGGTTTTAAGCCTAATATTGTTGTTCTTATAAAGCGATAGCGTTAATAAGGATAATATTGTTATCAAAGCCACACTTAAAATAGAAATCAGGGTGCCTAAATCATTCTTATTGTTTGCCTTTTCTAGTTCTGCTTTACTTTTTTCTAAATCTTTATTTTGTTCCGCTAATAAAAACTGCTTTCTAATTTCAGGAGATAAATTGGCACGTTTTATATCGTCTATAGAATCGTTTAACCAAATGTGCTTTTTTAGATAAGTATTCGCTAATTTGAAATTTTTTCGATTCTCCGTTATACAACTTAGTGCTAAAAAGCCTTTGCTTTTTATGTTATATGCTCGATTCTTTACAGCTATATCTAACCCTTCTTTAGCCAAACTAAAGGCCTTATCGTATTCTTTTAAGACATTATGTATTTTTCCATGACTAATCAAAGCACTACTTAAAGTGATGGTAAGTTCTTCTTTTCTAGCTATGGCTATTGCTTCCTCTATTAATGCTCTAGCCATATCGTATTTTGCGGCATACATATAAGTATTGCCTTCAGACAATAATGTTTCGGCTAATTCTGCCTGCAATCCTTCTTCTTGAAATTTAGTTTTAGCGGCGCGATAAGAGTCTAAAGCCAATGGTATATTTTTCTTAGCCATGTAAACGTCTCCAAACGTTTTATAAGACTTTCCTAAATTCTCTCCATCACTAGTAATTCGCTGCATTTCTACAGCTTTATTCAAAAATTTAATAGCCTCGTCAAACTCTTCGATAATAAGGTGCAGACGTCCTTTGGTAGCATATATTAAGCCTATGGATTTTTTACTGTTAGCGTTCTTAGCAAACTCTAAAGCTTCGTCTAGTGTTTTTTGTGCTTCGAAGTAATTAAAGTTTTCAATATCCTTTTCAGACTTAGCAATTCGGTAATCTATATTATTTTGTATGATCTCAGGGTCTTTCTCAATAGCATTTTGAGAAACTAATCGAATTGATATAAATATCAAAACAATGACTATGTATTGTTTTTTTAGAAACATTTTAGCATCATATGGAGGGGTAAATATAAATATTTATCCCAGAGGACTTAAGTTTTTTTGTTAAATTTTATTAAAACCTTGCTTAGTTTATGTGCTTTTGGGCTTTATATGAAGAACGCACTAGTGCGCTACTTTCTACGTGTCTAAATCCTAACTCTAAACCAATGGCTTTAAACTCATCAAATTGTTCTGGGGTTATAAACTGTTTAACTGGTAAATGTCTTTTTGTTGGCTGTAAATACTGCCCAATGGTAACCACATCTACATCATTTGTTCTTAAATCGTGTAGCGTTTCTATTACCTCTTCTCTTGTTTCTCCTAAACCGAGCATTATCCCAGATTTGGTACGTCTTTGCCCTTGTTGTTTCAAATACTTTAAAACATGCATACTTCTTTCGTATTTAGCTTGTATGCGTACTTCTCTTGTAAGTCGCTTAACCGTTTCTATGTTGTGAGATACAACTTCTGGTGCCACGCTTACTATTCTATCGATATGGCGTTCTATGCCTTGAAAATCTGGTATTAGAGTTTCTAAGGTTGTATTAGGGTTCATTCGTCGAACTGCATTTACAGTTTCTGCCCACATAATGCTTCCCATATCTTTCAAATCATCTCTATCAACACTAGTTAGTACGGCATGCTTTATATTCATTAGCTTTATAGAGCGTGCTACCTTTTCTGGTTCGTCCCAATCTACAGTTTCAGGACGCCCTGTTTTAACCCCACAAAATCCGCAAGAACGTGTACATACATTACCTAAAATCATAAAAGTTGCTGTACCCTCTCCCCAACATTCTCCCATATTAGGACAACTTCCTGAAGTACAAATCGTGTTCAATTTATACTTATCGACCAAACCTCTTAATTCTGTGTATTTTTTTCCTGTAGGAAGCTTTACGCGTAGCCATTTTGGCTTGGCTTGTCGTTCTGGTAGTGGCTTAGAAATAACTTCTTTTTGCATGGCTGAGAATTGAGTTGCAAAGATACAAAGTATTATTTTAATTTTACTTAAAGCGTACTTATGTACCAAAGGCTAAAACCAATTAAAAATGCAATACCTATCCAACTTAAAATGTGAAGGCTTTTTGTAGGGTGCCACTTTTTAGGTGTATGCTTGCTCGATATTAAAATGTAATTAATTATAGCATAAAAGGGCGCTGTAATAAAAGATAAAATGGTTGCTATTTTAATAAGCACACCCATCTCTGAAGCTAAAAACAAGAAGATGATAACTGTACCTAAACACAGGGCTAACATCCACAGCGTGTATCCAGATTTGAAAGTCTTATTTAGTAGCAATTCGGTTGTTTTGTGCATCGATCTTGGAGACGCATCTAAGGTAGTAAGTGTTGTACTAAACATTGTAGTAAAAGCAGCTATGCCAATAATAACGTAGGCCCAGTTACCCATACTAGAGGTGTACATATTGATAAGCTGTTTTGCAAACAAGCCCGCAGAGTTGCTAAAGGTTTCGCCACTGTTATACATTACTAAAGCGCCTAAAAGCAAAAAACCTATACCCAAAATAATGGTACTAAAATAGCCCACATTAAAATCGAAGATTGCTTTTTTAGGTGAAAATGCATTTTGTGTTTTCTTTTTTTCTATGGTCCACAACGAATGCCATACCGAAATGTC
Organism: uncultured Flavobacteriaceae bacterium; assembly: GCA_947489085.1. Taxonomy (GTDB): domain Bacteria; phylum Bacteroidota; class Bacteroidia; order Flavobacteriales; family Flavobacteriaceae; genus Jejuia. The sequence goes on along the minus strand of CANLCJ010000018.1, from coordinate 56,254 downwards.
CATAGGCCCTGGCATCCATCCCATAAATGCTATTAAAAATGCTATCTGCAATGACGTTTCTGGCAACACTTGCGTAAATGCTAACGGAGTCTCATGTTTAATTAGCGCCATACTTACAGCTACAATAGTACTTATGGAAAGCGTTATAATTATCAGTTTCATAAGTTTATCTAAAAGCGTATATCGTCCAAATATGAGTATGAGAAAACAAATACATAATATAAGCACAGACCATATTTGAACGCTACTAAGTATAAATGAGCCTAAATGAAATGACGGAAATTCAAAAAACAAAGAGGATGCAATACCTGCCGTTACTATAGTTACAGCCATTTGTATTACGAACATAGTACCAAAAGTAATGGCGTAATATGCTAATAATGTAGTTTTACCTAGTTTTTTATAGCCTTCTAAAAGGCTTTCTCCTGTTGCAGCTGCGTATCTCGGGCCATATTGAAAAAAAGGGTACTTAAATAATGTAACGAATACCAATGCCCACACGAGCCCTAATCCAAAATCGGCTCCTGCTCTGGTAGATTGCACTAAATGCGATACGCCTATGGCTGCGCCTGCAAACAAAAGCCCTGGGCCAAGATGTTTAAGTTTACCTATCATTTTTGATTTGTAATAATCTCTGCCAGTAATTTTTTGGCGCGAAGTAATTTCACTTTTACATTCGTCATAGGCGCATCGAGTTCTGTTGCTATTTCCTTATAACTTAACTCTTGGAAGTACCGTAAATTAATAATTTGTTGGTAATGTGGTTTTAGCTTTTTTATATCTCTTAACAGTTTGGCTAAATTTTGTTCTGTAATAAGCCGATCTTCTATAGAAGGGGTTTCATCCATAACTTGAAAAGCACCGCTATCTTCATTAGATATGTCTTGTGCTATGCTGTGTTTTTCCTTCCGCAGCAAATCTATATGTATATTTTTTGAGATGGTAATAAGCCATGTCTTAAATTTGTATTTGCTATCAAAACTATGAATCTTATCGAAAGCTCTGGAAAAAGATTGTATGGTAATATCCTCTGCGTCGTTTTCGTTTTTAACACGTTTTAATTGAAATCCGTACACAGCATCCCAGTAAGTTTCAACTAAATAGTTAAAGGCTTTTTGGTCGTTTTTTTTTGCTCGGGAAATGGCTTCTTCTATTTCCAATGGTTAGGTTTCACTATTTTATTAGTTATAAATATAACCATTTGAAAAACAATTAAAAAGATTTCTAAGATGGGTAACAACCACACCAAACCTTTTTCGTTTAGTTTCTTAGCCGACTTAACATACATAGTAATTTGAAGTAGCATTCTAAAACTTATCAAACCTATTACAATATAAGGCATGTACCATAGGCTTAAAAGTAATATAGATAGCACAAAAAACAACACGTTTGTAATGTAAAATAATGCTAGGAGTATTTTGTGCTTTAACTTATAATGGTTTGCTGTAGAAATGTGCCTTCGCTTTTGTTTAAACCAAGCTCCAAATGTTGTTTTGGGTGTTGATATTGTAAAACTGTTTTGAGAAAAATTTAGAGACGTATTTTTTTTTGTTGCGGCTTGATTAACGAATAAATCATCGTCTCCAGAGCGTATCTTCATGTGTTTTACAAAGCCATTCATTTTAAAAAATAATGGTTTTGTATAGGCCAAATTTCTCCCAACCCCCATATAAGGTAATCCTATTTTAGCCATCGAAAAATAGGTCATTGCCGTAGTTAACGTTTCGAACCTGATAAGTTTATTTAAAAATGAGGCTTTTACAGTTTTATAAGCACCGTAGCCCAACACTATGGCTTCTTCTGCTTTTAGGAGAGACACCATTTCTTTTATCCAAGTATTCGTACTTGGTAAACAATCTGCATCTGTAAATAAAAGTGTGTCGTGCATTGCTGCTTTTATCCCCAGAGTTAATGCATATTTTTTATTACCCCAAAATGTTTCTACAGATCTTACATTTACTATTTTAATCCCACTGTGCTTAGCTTGAAACATCTCCATAACGTCTAAAGTGTCGTCGGAAGAAGCATCGTTAATTAAAACAATTTCAAAATTTTTATAATCTTGATTAATTACCGCTGGCAACATCTGTTTTAGGTTTTCTGCTTCATTTTTTGCACAGATAACTACTGAAACTGGTATGTCTTGCGAATAAGATATAGGCTTTGGCTTAAAAAAAGCAAATGCTCTAAAAATTATAAGATAATATAATGCTTGAAGTGCTACTACAGTGCAGAAACTGTAGAAGATTATTTCATACAAAATCATGCACTAGTTAGAATGTTGGGGTTCGCTACAGTCGCTAAATTGATCTGGAGTTTTACCACAAAAACCACAGGCTTCCCCATCTTTATTAAGCATAGGGTTTTGGCTCGCGCATGTACCTGCAAACTTACCATCTTTTTTTGCCCAAATTTTAATGGCGATACCTGCTATACCTAAACCTAGTAAACCTATTGTAATTAAAAAAAGTTTCATAAAAATGCTTTTTGCAAAGATACAATTTTTGTAAAACCTCTTAATCTTATTTCCTGCTATAATTCATATTTGTGACTCCTCAAAACAAAAAGGGTCTCATTACTAAACACTTAATAAACTAAATACTAAACAGTAAAGATTATGAAACGATTATTAGCAGAATTTTTTGGAACATTTTGGCTCGTTTTTGGAGGTTGTGGTAGTGCTATATTTGCAGCTGCATTTCCAGAAGTAGGGATTGGATTATTGGGAGTGTCCTTAGCTTTTGGACTTACAGTTTTAACAATGGCGTATGCTGTAGGGCATATTTCTGGAGGACATTTTAATCCCGCGGTATCTTTAGGCCTGTGGGCTGGTGGTAAGTTTGAAGGCAAAGCACTTTTAGGATATATCTTAGCGCAGTTATTTGGAGCGATTTTAGCTGCCGGTGCTTTATATGTTATAATTACTGGTAAATCTGATTTTACAACTATTGGCGGTTTTGCTGCTAATGGTTACGGCGATTTATCTCCTGGAGGTTATAATTTAACATCTGTTTTAGTTACAGAGTTTCTATTGACGTTCTTTTTTCTACTAATTATTTTAGGAAGTACAAATTTTAGAGCACCAAAAGGTTTTGCTCCAATAGCTATTGGGTTAGGATTAACTTTAATTCATTTAATTAGCATTCCTATCTCTAACACTTCTGTTAACCCTGCCAGATCTACAAGTCAGGCGTTATTTGCAGGCGGCGAATTTACAAGTCAACTTTGGTTGTTTTGGATTGCTCCTGTTGCTGGAGCTATAGTTGCAGGTTTTTTACATAAAACGTTTTTTGATAAAGCAGAATAGTCCCGATTTAATACCGACTATTAATAGCAAGTAAAACGCCTCTTTCAAAATGATGAAAAGAGGCGTTTTCAATACTCTAAATTGTATTTTTTTTATTGCAAATTAATCTCTGCAACGGTGTTTTCTATAGAAGCTGTAGAGTTACCCCCTTTAGGTTCTATTGTAATATTTAAACCACTGGCGTTTTCTTGAAATGGTATGCGTTTAAGTTGCCTGTCTGCTTCGGTTAAAATACCCAAACTTACCATTTTACCTTGTAGATCTGCCCAAATCTGGTAACACTGTTCTTCCGGTAATTGTGGCAAAGACACAACATCTATCATAGATGTACGCTCTTTAGGGTTTATATAAGCTACTGTTTTTAGATCTCTAGCACGGTGATTCCCTTGCATGATATACTTATAGGTTTCTGGATCGTTTAAACGCTTAAATTGTTCCATTACAGCATCCAATTTTTTGTTGTTCATTTCAATATCATCTCTTAAATCGAAAATTTCTTCTACAACAACTTGGTTTTCCTTATTCAATTTTTGATTTTGATTGTAAAATTGATAAGATGTTACTCCCAACGCTATAGCTGTAATACTAGCCGCTACAGCCAGCTTGTACCATTGCTTGTATTTCTTTTTATCGTTTAGATTAATTACGGGTGTATCTTCATCAATTTTATCTAAAACAGCATCTAAAATGTAGCTAGGTGCTTCCTCTAAGTTGCTTTTTGCCACAATTTCCAAGTTGTGTTGCAATGTATTGTATGCATTTTGTACTTCTGGATACTTGGCGATGTAGGTCTCTACTTTCTCTGTCTCGGCAGCAGTAGTTTGTCCTATTAGATATTTGTCTAATAAGCCTGAATTTAAAAAAACAGTAATTTTCTCCTTCATGACATTAACATATTACGGATTATAGATTTTTTTTAATTCTCTTAATCCTATTTTCAATCTTGATTTTATGGTTCCTAGAGGTATATCTAATTCTTCACTGGCTTCCTGCTGAGTCATTCCCTCAAAAAACAAAGCATTAATTACAATTTGATACTTTTCCTCAATAGAACTTAAATGTTTTTTAATATCTAAAACATCTTGATTCAAAGAGTTAGTTGTTATCTTATATACGGTAGAAGTTTCTATTTGGACTTCTTTTTCTGTTTTATTTTTAAGTGCTCTCGTTTTATCTATTGCTGTATTATATGCTATACGATACAACCAAGTAAATAATTTTGCTTTGGCAGGATCGTACTTCTTTGCATAACGCCATATCTTAACAAAAGTTTCTTGCAATACGTCTTGCGCTGTCTCATCATCTGCTATTACTTTTTTAACAACACCATAAAGGGCATCTGCATAGTTTTTGTAGAGTAGTGAAATAGCTCTTTTGTCTTGCTTCTGTAATAAATTTACTATTTCCTTTTCTATCCCTGAAATCAATGTAAATTATATTTTAAATTAGTTAGATTAAAGTAACGGTAAATTAGTGAATTTATTTAGTTTATAAAATATTTACTTCTGCTTCGATACTAATACCAAACAAACGCAATATTGTGTTTTGAATTAGCTTTGAAAGCTTTAGTATATCTTCGCCTCTAGCGTTGCCATAATTAACTAGAACTAGAGCTTGGTTTTTATGTACACCACAGTCTCCAAAACGTTTCCCTTTAAAGCCGGCTTTTTCAATTAGCCAACCTGCTGGCACTTTAATACTATCTTGAGACACTGTGTAACTCGGTATTTCTTCGAAATTGTCTTTCAACTTATCAAATTGAGATTTTGATATAATGGGGTTCTTAAAAAAACTCCCACTATTGCCTATCTCTTTTGGGTTTGGTAATTTAGAGGTTCTAATTGCTATTACTGCTTTAGAAACATCTTGTATTGTTGGATGCGTTACACCATTTTTAATTAACTCTGCCTGTATTGCGCCATAATTTGTATGCAATTTATGCTCTTTTTTTGTGAGTTTAAACAGCACCGAAGTTATAATGTATTTCCCTTTTGCTTCTTGCTTAAAAATAGAATTTCTATACCCGAAATTACAATCTTCTTTGGTGTAATTTGTATGCTCTAGAGTTTTTATGTTAATGGCATTACAGGATACAAAATTATCTTTTAACTCTACACCGTAAGCGCCTATATTTTGGATTGGCGCTGTTCCAACATTACCTGGAATTAGAGCCAAATTTTCTAAACCACCATAATCGTTATTAAGACACCAGAGTACGAAATCATGCCAGTTTTCTCCAGCTTTCACCTCTACTAAAGCTGTATTGGCATCTTCTTTAACAATGTTAATGCCTTTAATATTAACATGAATTACCATTTTATCTTGGTCTTGTGTTAGCAGCATATTGCTGCCGCCTCCAAGAACAAGTAACTCTTTATTAGTTTTAGCGGTTATTACCTCTGTAAGCCCATCAATAGAGGATACAGATGCAAATAAACTCGCATTTACATCTATACCAAAAGTATTAAATTGTTTTAAAGATATATTCTCCTGTATGTGCATTAATTGTTATAAACTTTGAGCGCCTCCCTTATAATTGTTACAGCTTTAATTAAACGCTCTTTATTAAGTACGTATGCAATCCTGATTTGGTTTATACCTAAACCAGGAGTTGAATAAAATCCTCCTGCAGGTGCTACCATAACTGTTTCGTTTTCAAAACTAAAAGATTCTAAAAGCCATTGTGCAAAATGATCGGAATTTTTTATAGGCAGTTCCACAATACAATAAAACGCGCCTTTAGGAACTGCTACCTTTACACCTTCTATAGTATTTAATTCTGCTATTAAAGTATCTCTTCGCTCTATGTACTCCGTCTTAACATCTTCAAAATAACTCTGCGGCGTGCTTAATGCAGCCTCGCTTGCTATTTGTGCATACGTTGGCGGACTTAAACGTGCTTGAGCAAACTTTAAAACTGTTTCTCTTATCGTTTTATTTCTTGTTACCAAACATCCTATTCTAGCTCCACACATGCTGTAACGCTTAGAAACAGAATCTATCATTATAGTGTGCTCATCTATACCTTCTAACTCTAATATGGAGTAATGCGAATAGCCATCATAAGTAAACTCTCGGTATACCTCATCTGAGATTAAAAACAAATCGTGTTTTTTAACTAAAGCGGCTAATTGCTCTATTTCTTCTTTAGAGTATAAGTATCCTGTTGGATTTCCAGGATTACAAATCATAATGGCCTTTGTCTTGGGCGTAATCAACTTTTCAAATTCTGCAACAGAAGGTAATGCAAAATTATCTTCCATTTTAGAGATTATTGGTTTTACTTTTACGCTTGTTGCTGTTGCAAAAGCGATATAGTTAGCATAAAAAGGCTCACAAATAATAACCTCATCATCTGGATCCATAATGCTTCCAAAAATAAAAGCAATAGCTTCACTAGCACCTGTTGTTACAATAATATCGTTATGCGCTACATTTATATTATGATAATTGTAATAGTCAGCGATTTTTTTCCTGTAAGTATCAGAGCCTTCAGAACGTGAATAAGATAAAATCTCAATGGTATTTTCTTTAACTGCATTTAAGGCAGCCTCCGGAGTTTTAATATCAGGTTGCCCTATATTAAGGTAATAAACTGTTTTACCGTCTGCCTCAGCTTGTTCAGAGAACGGCACTAGTTTTCGTATTGGAGATTCGGGCATATTAAGCCCTTTTTGAGATATTTTTGGCATCTAAAATTTATAATTGGTGCGCAAAGTTGCAAAAATTATATGATATGTTTTTCAAAAAGTGTTTATAAATGTTAGTTAACCTACTTATAACTAAAAAGAAACCCCTTTTAAGCATTCTCATTTACAAAATTAAAGGAGTGTATTACACACATTGTTTTCTTTACCAAAACTGAACGGCATGTAAACAAAAAAAATACCCCATTAAATAGATTTTAATTGAGGTATTTAGATGATGTATGTGTTTAGGCCTAGTGGGCTACTATACTTTTGTCCTTTTTTTCTAGTACATTATTTTTACCAGAGTCTATAACAAGTCCTTTTATCTTTAAAGCCACAGTTGGCGTATCTGCATTAGATAATACTGTTATTGTTTTTCTAATAGGATTAACTCTGTTAGTATCATACTTTACCTCTATTTCTCCTGTTTTCCCTGGCATAATAGGGTCTTTAGGTTTTTTAGGTATTGTGCACCCACAGCTAGATTTAACTTGAGATATAATTAACGGGGCTTCCCCTGTATTGGTAAACTCAAATGTGCGTATTCCATTTGCACCCTTCTCAATAGTTCCATAATCGATAGTAGTGTCCTTAAACTCTATTTTAGCTACTTTGTCTTGAGCATTAAGGGAAATGCTAATTAACCCTACAAATAAAAGTGTAAATAAATGTTTCATTTTTTTGTATGTATTGGTTTTAATTTAATGTAAACATAGTTACTTTTTCCACAATCTGCAAAAATTATAGATGAATAGCCTTTTTCAAATATTAATGGCTTGTATCTTTAAACTTCATCAACTTTCACAGAAAAAGAAATATAAGTACTTTTGCATCTTTAAAACAAAAACTGTTCCAAAGATGCAAATTCCATCTAAATACGATGCTAGTACTGTAGAAAATAAATGGTATGATTACTGGATGTCTCACAATTATTTTGGCTCTACGCCAGATGAAAGAGAACCCTATACTATAGTTATACCACCGCCAAATGTTACTGGTGTACTGCATATGGGGCACATGTTAAACAATACCATTCAAGATGTACTTGTACGCCGCGCACGATTATTAGGTAAAAATGCATGTTGGGTTCCCGGTACAGATCACGCGTCTATAGCCACAGAAGCAAAGGTTGTTGCCAAATTAAAAGCACAAGGTATTGATAAAAATAATTTATCTAGAGAAGAGTTTTTAAAGCATGCTTGGGATTGGACAGAAGAGTACGGTGGCGTAATTTTAGAACAACTTAAAAAATTAGGCTGTTCTTGCGACTGGGATCGCACTAAATTTACTTTAGATGACGATATGTCTGAGGCTGTAATAAAAGTTTTTGTTAATCTGTTTAACAAAGGACTTATTTACAGGGGCTACCGCATGGTAAATTGGGATCCTGAAGCCAAAACAACATTGTCTGATGAAGAAGTGATTCATGAAGAGCGTCAAGGCAATTTGTATTACATTAACTATAAGATTGCAGATAGCGAAGAAGTATTAACGGTGGCAACAACACGTCCAGAAACTATTTTTGGAGATTCGGCCATTTGCATTAACCCCAATGATGAACGTTTTACGCATTTAAAAGGTAAAAAAGCGATAGTACCTATTTGCAACCGTGTAGTTCCAATTATAGAAGATGAATATGTAGATTTAGAATTTGGTACAGGCTGCTTAAAAGTAACACCTGCGCATGATGAAAATGATAAGGTTTTAGGCGATAAGCATAATTTAGAGGTAATAGATATCTTTCATGAAGATGCATCATTAAATAGTTATGGTTTAGAATTTGAAGGCCAAGATCGTTTTGTAGCAAGAAAATCTGTAGCTAAAGCTTTAAACGCTTTAGGCGTTTTGGTAAAAACAGAGACGCATACCAATAAAGTAGGCACATCAGAACGCACCAAAGCCGTTATAGAACCTCGTTTAAGCGACCAGTGGTTCTTAAAAATGGAAGATCTGGTAAAACCAGCTATTAAAGCAGTTTTAGAAGACGACAGCATAAAATTGTTTCCCAAAAAATTCGAAAACACATACCGCCACTGGATGGAAAATATTCGCGATTGGAATATTTCCAGACAACTTATATGGGGGCAGCAAATTCCTGCCTACTTCTATGGCGATGGTAAAAATGATTTTGTAGTTGCTGAAAATGCTGAAGATGCGCTAACACTAGCTAAAAATGCCACTAAAAACAACGATTTAACAGTTGCCGATTTACGCCAAGATAGCGATGCTTTAGATACCTGGTTTTCATCTTGGTTATGGCCAATGAGCGTTTTCGATGGTATTAGAAATCCAGAAAACGAAGAAATAAAATACTATTACCCTACTAACGATCTTGTTACTGGTCCAGATATTTTATTCTTTTGGGTGGCACGTATGATTATAGCTGGATATGAATTTAAAGCTGAAAAACCATTTAAAAACGTATATCTTACTGGTTTAGTTAGAGATAAGCAGCGTAGAAAAATGAGCAAGTCTCTGGGGAATTCGCCAGATGCTTTAAAATTAATTGATACATACAGTGCAGATGGCGTTCGTGTTGGGCTATTACTAAGTAGTGCTGCGGGTAACGACCTAATGTTTGATGAAGCACTCTGCCAACAAGGCAAACAATTTGGAAACAAAATATGGAATGCTTTTAGACTGGTTAAAGGTTGGGATGTAGATTCCAGTATTATACAACCAGAAACTGCAAGAGTAGGTTTAGACTGGTACGAAGCAAAATTTCAAAAAGCATTAACCGAAATTGAAGATCATTTTAGCAAATACCGCTTAAGCGATGCTCTAATGGTTATCTATAAACTTATCTACGATGATTTTTGTGGATGGTTACTGGAAATTGCAAAGCCTGCTTACCAACACCCAATAGATGCAGTAACCTTTAAGGGGATTATCTCTGCTTTCGAAGCCAACTTAAAAGTACTGCACCCTTTTATGCCTTTCTTAACCGAAGAACTATGGCAGCTTATTGCAGAACGCAAACCAGAAGAAGCCTTAATCGTTGCAAAGTGGCCTGAAGCAAAACCTGTAAACACAGCCTTAATCTCAGGATTTGAGTTTGCCTCTGAAGTAATATCAGGTATACGAACCATAAGAAAACAAAAAAACATTGCGTTTAAAGACGCCATCCCTTTCTCTGTAATAAATAATGAAAAAGCTACCGTTAGTTTCGATGCTATAATTGCAAAACTAGGTAATCTAGATGCCGTAACTTATGTGGAAACTGCTGTTGAAGGTGCGCTTACCTACCGTGTTAAATCCAACGAGTATTTTATACCCATGCAAGGTGCTATAGATGTAGAAGCTGAAATTGCAAAACTTACAGAAGAATTGCAATATACCGAAGGCTTTTTAAAATCTGTACAAAAAAAACTGTCTAACGAGCGCTTTGTAAACAATGCTCCTGAGAAAGTAGTAGAGAGCGAAAAGAAAAAAGAGGCCGATGCCCTAGCAAAAATAGAGACTTTAAAAACAAGTTTAGCGAGCTTAAACACGTAACTCATATTTTAACTAAAGCGCTATACATCACTGGATTTCAAAAATAAAAATAATTGTTGCCCTCTACTTCAGGGCAACAATTATTTTTTTTAATACCTTTAATCTTTAGAGGAGAAACCGCATTATAATTTATTTATTTTTTCGTAAGTTGCGCTCTTAAAAAAGACGACTTTTTACATGTGTACGGTAACAATAATTCCTAAAGGAGGAAAAGATTTTATACTAACATCCAACAGGGATGAAGCTCCTAACAGATTGTCTTCCACGCCAGATATTCATAGCGTAGATAATGTAGACATATTGTTCCCTAAAGATGGGGTCTCTGGAGGCACTTGGGTTGGGGTTAGCGAAAAAAAACGCGTAGTTTGTGTTTTAAACGGCGGGTTCGAAATTCACCAACGTAAACCTTCATACCGTTTAAGTAGAGGTATTGTATCTAAAGACCTTATGGTAGCAGATGATATTGTACAAACTATAATGGATTATGATTTTACAGAAATAGAACCTTTTACTATTGTTATTGCTGATTGGAACGATGATTTAAAGTTTTTCGAATTAGTTTGGGACGGAGATGCAAAACATTTTACGCCATTGCCCTTAGAACCTAAAATTTGGTCTTCTGCAACACTGTACAATGCCAAGATGCGGGAAGAACGCTTGCAATGGTTTAATGCCTTTAAAGAGGATACCATGCTAAATGCGCCTTCGCTATTAAATTTCCATAAAACCGCAGGAGGAGAAAACCTAGATTATGGTGTTGTTATGAATAGAGGTTTTGTAAAAACAACTAGCATAACACAGGTAGAAAAAAACAGCGATGATGTAGAAATGCGTTACGAAAGTTTACAGAGCAAAGTTGTTTCCACAAAAACGTTCAAGGTCTCTTCTGCAATTAATGAGTAATACAGGCATCATTTTATCTTTAGCATACCCCGATACTATTGTAAAAGTTGCAGACGAATGGTACTCGCCGCTTTTACGCTTAATTGGTATAGGCAAAAAAAACTATGTACGAGCTGGTCATGCCGCTTTAGTACTTATAGATAAAGCTACAGGCATATTAGAATATTACGATTTTGGACGCTACATTACACCAGAACCTTATGGCAGGGTAAGAGGTCAAGATACTGATAATGAATTGAACCTCCCTTTAAAAGCTGAAATTAAAAACAATACGATTTTAAATTTAAATGAAATTCTAGTTTTTTTAGCTACACATCCAAAAATTACACACGGAGAAGGAAGAATGGTTGCTTCGGTTTGTTCTGCTTTTAATTACGAAAAGGCAAAGCAGTACATTACAGATTTGCAAAACCAACATTTTGTAAACTACGCAGCTTTTAAAGCAGATGCGTGCAATTGTTCTCGATTTGTAACAGATACCTTAATAGCTGGTATTACAGATACAAAAAAACAAAAAGACTTAATTAAATCGAAATGGTTTACCCCTAGTACTGTAGGTAATGCCATATTGTCTACCGATGCTGATAGTATATTTGAAGTTTCAGATACTGGAGAAATCGCATCGTATCATGGCACTCAAACTCAAGAAAACTTGCGTTGCTTTTTCGATACACTTAAAGACCATAAACCCAATTTTATTGGAAATATAGAACCTGCTCCTGTTAAAGGATTAGATGCTAAAGCACAATGGCTATCTGGTATTGGATCTGGGGCTTGGTTCGAGCTTTATAAAACAGACTCTAAAGAGGTTTACCGCTACAGACGCATCTCACCCTTTGGCAGTGTAGATTGCGATGCTTTATATGCCATAAACAACAGTTCGTTTAATTATGACGCACCTTATCAATTCGTACACTATTCGAATTGTAAATTTTTCAACGTTTCTCAAAACGACATCATCTACCATTTTGAAAGATTAAACTAGGCATTAGAGTTTTCTTGCCATTTACATCATTTTATAACGCGTAACAGCACCATTTTACATCAAAATTCTTCTTGTGGAACAGTATTAAAACATGTGTACACCTCGTGTATGCTTACTAGAAAACAACCTTAAATGTAACTCTTAAAACATTATCTGTTTTAACGGTGTCTCCAAAAGAAAGGTGTAAACAATACTAAAACCGTAAACAATTCTAAACGACCGATAAGCATTAAAAAAGAAGCCCACCATTGTGCCAAAGCTGGCAAGGCAGCATAGTTATTTACAGGTCCAAAATCGCCCAAAGCAGGTCCTACATTTCCTAAACTCGATGCTGCTAAACCTACAGAAGCATCAAAATCTAACTCGAACATGGAAAACACTAAGGCTCCTATAATAAAAGACAACATGTAAAGAATAAAAAAACCTAAAATATTAAATACAATATCGCCAGAGATTGCCTTTTTATTATAACGTACTGGCACGATAGCGCTAGGGTGCAATGCCCGTTTAAATTCTAAAAACCCATTTTTGATAAGTATAAGATGGCGCACAACTTTAACACCTCCAGAGGTACTTCCTGCCGATCCGCCTAAAAACATTAAACCAAAAAAGAAAACAACCAAAAAGGGTGTCCATAACGTATAATCTGCCGTTACAAAACCTGTTGTTGTAATAATTGCTAGTACTTGAAACAAAGCATGCCTAAATGCACTTTCGCCTTCTCCCCAAACCATTGGATGATCTATGGACGATAATGAAATATCTGCTCTAAAATAAATAAGTAATGCTGCTATAGCTGTAAAAATGGCTACAAATTTAAAGTAGAGTTTAAACTCTTCGTCTTGTAACGCTTTTTGTATTTTACCCTTAAATGCAAAATAGCTTAGTACGAAATTCGTACCTGCTAAAAACATAAATAGAATGATAATATACTGAATAATTGGCTCGCCATTCCAGTAAGCAACACTTGCATTTTTTGTTGAAAATCCACCAGTGGACACAGTACACAGGGCATGGTTTATCGCATCGAAAAAAGACATTCCAGCTACATTTAACAATAAGGTTTGCGCTGCTGTAAAGCCAAAATAAATAAGCCACAAGCGTTTTGCTGTATCTGTGATTCTAGGGTGTAGTTTATCGGCACTTGGCCCAGGAGCTTCTGCTGCAAACATTTGCATACCGCCTATACCTAATAATGGTAAAATAGCAATGGCTAGCACTATAATGCCCATACCTCCTATCCAATGTGTTAAACTTCTCCAAAACAAAATACCTTTTGGCATGGCTTCAATATCATTTAAAATAGAAGCCCCAGTAGTGGTGTAACCAGACATGGTTTCGAAAAAGGCATTTGTAAAACTAGGTATACTCCCTGTTACAACATAGGGCAATGCACCTGTAAGCGCCATAATAACCCAACCAAAAGCTACTACAATGTAACCTTCCCTCTTATTCATTTCTTTCGTTGGGTTTCTTGTAAAAATCATAGACAACCCACCTAAAGTTAATGTTATAAAAGCTGCTACCAGCAAACTAACCGTTACGCCATCTCTATAAATCAAACTTATTAAAGCAGACAATAACATGAACCCCCCATTAAATAAAATGAGTAGGCCTAAAAAGTGAAAAATAATTTTGTAGTTAAGTTTCATAATGGGTAGACGTTAAAGAAATAATTGTTCCACACCTTTTATAGAACGCAGCAAACTGCAAACTACTATTTTATCGCCCTCTTGTATTTTAAAATTACCTAAGGCAATGTAGCCTACATCTCCTCTTATAACGCCTCCAATTATTGCAGAACGCGGAAAGTCTACATTTTTAATAAGCTTGTTACAAATGGCAGATGTCGATTTTACTTCAAATTCCAGCAACTCAGCATTCATATTGCTAAGCTTGGTCATAGCTAAAACCTCACCTTTTCTTATGTATCTAAAAATGCTATTCGCCGCTAGTAATTTTTTATTAATTAAAGTATCTATGCCTATGGAATGAGACAATTCAAAATAATCCATATTTTCAACAAGTGCAATAGATTTTTCTACGCCTTTAGACTTGGCTACTAAACAAGACATAATGTTTGTTTCAGAGTTATCGCCAACTGCTATAAAAGCGTCCATACCTCCTAAATTTTCTTCCTCTAAAACATCTACATTTCTGCCATCACTTTTAATCACCAAAACTTCAGGCAATTGGTCTGCAATATCGAACGCGCGTTCTTTATCGCCTTCCAGTAATTTAACTCTAAATCCTTTTTTGGATAAATCTCTGGCCGCTTTAAAACCAATTTCTGTTCCACCGAGAATCATCACATACTTAATGGCTGCGTTTGCCTTTCCCGTAAGCCTACAGAGTTCTTCTCCTCCACCTTCAGACGTAATAAAAACAACATTATCACCTTCTTGAAAAACAGTATCGCCCCTAGGTATTAACGTAAAGTGCGTGCCTTTACGCTGTATGGCAATAGGTATAAAATGAATTTCTGGAAATATTTTAGCCGCTTCTTTTACCGTTTTACCAACAAAAGAGGCCGACTTAGACAGGGTTAAACCTGCCATGGTAAGTGCTCCTTGCTCAAACTCATAAGTATCACTAAAAGAAGATTGGCGTAGAGACAATTCAATCTCTGATGCCGCTAAGGCTTCTGGCGAAATCAGCTCGTCTATTCCAAAACGTGTAAAACCAACCTCATCTTTATAATTTATAAATTCAGTGTTAGAAATACGTGCTATTGTGCGTTTTGCACCAAGCTGCTTTGCTAAAACACAAACTGTAATATTTGTAGTTTCAGACGCTGTTACAGAAATGAGCAGGTCGCAATTATCTACCCTACCTTCTTTTAATATTGCTATAGAAGTTGCATCGCCACGTACCACCCTTATATCTAAATGCGTATCAGCGTACGTTAAGCTGTCCTTGTTTATGTCTATTAAAGTAATTTCCTGAGATTCGTAGGACAATAATTTTGCTAAATGAAATCCAACTTCACCAGCTCCAGCAATTATTATTTTCATTGTTTTACCGTGATAAAAGAAGTGCAAAGATACTATAAAATAAATATCGGGATATTAATTTGTTACGTTTATAATTTCTCTAAGGCTTACATGCGGGCTTTCTTTAGGTAGAAATAATATAAATATGTAAGTTTGCGTAAAAATTAGCAGTTTGTCTAAAATAAAACCTTATAAAGATAGCGACCTTAGCAAAAAAGAGCAGGTTACTAAAATGTTCGACACCATTTCTGGAGATTATGATGGTTTAAATCGTGTTATTTCCTTTGGCATAGATATTAAATGGCGGAAAAAAGTTGTTGCGCTTGTGGGAGCTTCTCAACCAGAAAACATCCTAGATATTGCTACTGGAACAGGAGATTTAGCGATTGCGATGGCAAATACCAATGCTAAAAAAATTATAGGCCTCGACATTAGTAGTGGCATGTTAGAAATTGGTAAAACTAAAATTAACAAAAAGGGCCTTTCCTCTAAAATTGAAATGGTTTTAGGCGATTCTGAAAATATGCCTTTCGAGGATAATACTTTCGATGCAATTACTGTGGCATTTGGTGTTAGAAATTTCGAGAATTTAAAAAACGGCTTAAAGGAAATCTTAAGAATACTTAAGCCTGGAGGCGTTTTTGTAATATTAGAAACTTCTGTACCTATAAAAACACCATACAAACAAGGTTATAAATTTTACACCAACAACATATTGCCTTTAATAGGCAGAGCCTTCTCTAAGGACAGGAGTGCTTATAAATATTTATGCGAATCTGCTTCTGTTTTTCCTTATGGGGAAGCTTTAAACAATATTTTACGAGAAATTGGGTTTATTAATGTTGAAGATTTTCCACAAACGTTTGGTGTCGCCACAATTTATAAATCGTCAAAATAATTATGAAGCATTTTTTATTTGGTTTAGTTCTTTTTATCTCTTTTCAAACTTCATATGCGCAGCTATTTACTAAAGAGAAAATTGTTTACGATGCCAACCAAGGCCGTGGTACTACAGATTTTAAATTTTTGCGTTGGGGCTATTTTCTAGGCATTAATAGTTACGATTTTAATTTTGATTACAACGAGGAAGATTTACCAGATATTGGTGTACAACGTAATCCAGGATTTAGTGTTGGGCTTATAGGAAATTTAAGGGTGAATAAGTTTTTAGATTTAAGGTTCGAGCCAGGTCTTTTTATCTCTACGCGTAACTTATTTTTTAGTCGAGAGTATTTCGAAGGTGTTGAAACTGTTAGAGAATCGGATTTAACGCGAGAAGTAAGATCTACTTATATCCACTTGCCTTTACTACTTAAAGTTTCCACAAAGCGCATTAACAACTTTAAACCTTTTATTCTTGGTGGTTTTTCTACGGCTATAAACCTATCTAGTAACGAAGATAATCCCGAAGATAATTCCAGAGGGCAATTTAGAACAAAAACCAACCCTTTATTTTACGAATTAGGTTTTGGCATCGATTTTTACCTTTATAATTTTAAATTCACACCTTCCATACGTGGTTTATTTGGTATTGGCGATGAGCTGGTTAGAGATAACGACCCTAATAGCCCATGGACTAGAAATATTGCCAGAATGCAAACCAGAGGTGTCTTGGTTAATTTCACGTTCCAATAGCAGAAAAAGTAGTCTCGTATAGGCAATCTATCAATCTACGCGCCCCTTCTAAATTCGCTTAAAAGTACTGCCGTTGCTGTAGCTACATTTAAACTTTCTGTAGCTTTTAATGTGCCAAATCTTGGTATGGCTATACGTTGCGATACTTTAGTTTCTACAATTTTAGAAATGCCATTAGCCTCGTTACCCATAAGTAAAACACCTGCCTGAGGTAGTGTTGTAGCGTAAACGTTTTCTCCATCCATAAAGGCACCAAATATTGGGGTTTTGGCTTTTTCCAGAAAAACGTCTAAGTCTGTGTAGGTAATATTTACTCGGGTTATAGACCCCATGGTGGCTTGCAGCGTTTTAGGGTTGTAACAATCTACAGTATGTTGGCTGCATACCAAATCTTTTACACCAAACCAATCGCATAACCTAATGATGGTGCCTAAATTCCCAGGATCTCTAACATCGTCCAAGGCTACCACCAAACCGTTAAAATCTACAGGGACTTGTTTAGGTATTTTAAAAATAGCCAAAGCGGTATTAGGTGTTTTTAAAAAGCTAATACGTTTTAAATCGGCTTCAGATATTATAACGCTTTCTTCGGTGGCACCATTAAATTCTTTTGTAGTATACAACTGGTAAAGCTCAAACGAAGAGTTTAACAATTCTGTTATGGTTTTTATGCCCTCGACCACAAAAAGGCCTTCTTGCAACCTGTACTTTTTTTGTCCTAGTTTGGTAATAAATTTAATTTGGTTTTTTGAAAGCATAGTAATTTTATAACAATACAAACATAATAAAAAGCTACACCATTTTACTTATGTGTTACTAAGGGTAATTAATTTGAAATAGTGTATTTTTGAATCTTATATTTTCAACCCTCGAAAATATGTTTTTGCGCAAATAAACGTTAGCTTATAAAACAACGTTACAATAGATATTTTTTTTGAAACAGTATACGCTCACATTACCAATAATTTTAGTTTTTTTTGTTTGTATAGTCTCCTGTAACACAACAAAAAATATTAGTGAAAGCGACTACTTACTTACCAATAACACTATTAAAGTAAACGGTAAAAACGAAAATACCGAACTCCTAAACAGTTTATTGTACCAAAAACCCAACGGCAACATACTAGGCATCCCGCTTAGATTACACATATACAATATTGCAAACCCTAATTTAGATTCTATTTTAAATGCCAAACGCAACGATACAAGCCAGACTGCATTTAAGAAATTTTTATCGCGAAAACAGTATTACAAATTACAAGACTCTAAGAGTCGTTTTAATTCTTGGTTAAAAAAAACGGGAGAAGCACCAGTAGTTTTCAAGGCTAATAAAGCTGAAAAATCTGCCAAACGTTTAAAAGACTACTATATTAATAATGGTTGGTTTAATGCCGCAACCTCTTATACTGTAGATCGTGCAGACAATAAACGTGCAGAAGTTACCTATGCCGTAGAAAAAGGCCCTGCATTTATTATAGACTCTATTACAGAAAAAATAGCATCGCCTTCTATTGAAACGTTGTACCCTCGCTTTAAAAAAAATGCTCTAGTAAAAAAAGGAGAACAGTATAAAACTATAAATTTCGAACTGGAACGCGAACGCATAACAGGCTTACTAAGAAACAACGGTATATTTCATTTTAAACAAGACTATATTACTGTAGAAATAGATACCATAGGCACAAATAAAAAGGTAAATGTTGGTTTTAACATTCAAAACAGAGCTATTAGAACGCAAGACTCTACCATAAGACAGTCTTTTAAAATATTTAAAGTTAAAAATGTTAATTTATATACAGACCATACATTTGCCAACCAAAGCAAACCTATAAAAGACTCTGTAACGCATAACAATTACAAACTGTACAGTTATGGGGATTTACGCTATAAGCCTAAAGCTTTAACAGATGCCATTTTTATTACACCTGATGCACTTTTTAGAGATATTGACAGAACTTACACTTACAGGTATCTAAACCAATTACGCACCTTTAAATATCCAGATATTGATTACGTAGAGGAAAACGATAGTACTTTAACAGCTAATATCTATTTAACACCTCTAAAAAAGTTCAGTTTAGGCTTTAGTACAGAGGCGTCTCAAAGTAACATTCAAACTATTGGTTTTGCATTGAGTCCTAGCCTATTGATACGAAATATTTTTAGAGGCACAGAAACGCTCGAAATATCTGGAACAGCAGCAATAGGAGCTTCTAAAGACGGCGATTTACGGCAGGAGGACGATCCTTTTTTCGATATTAACGAACTAGCATTAGATGTTAAGCTTACGATACCGCGCTTATTTTCTCCTTTTAATACCGAAAAAATAATTCCAAAGTTTATGTCTCCCACTACGGGCATAACAATATCGGCATCTGGGCAAACCAATATTGGCTTAGACAAACAGGCTTTTAGTGGTACGTTTAATTACAATTGGAGGCCTAGCGATAAAATTACCAACAGGATAGATGTTCTTAATTTGCAATTTGTTAGAAACCTAAACACCAGTAGGTATTTCGATATTTACACCACTTCCTTTCGCAGGTTAAATGATATTGCTGAAAGCATAAATTTTAACAATGGTGAAGATTTTGAGGGTATCGAAGAAACCAACAATTTTATTAATAACGTATTAAACAACAATACGGTTTTAACGCCTAACGATCGTGCATTTAGAGACGTTTCTGCCATAGACGAGCGTAGAGACCGACTTATTGAAGACAACCTTATTATCTCTTCGAGCTACAGTTTTACTAAAGATAACAGGCGAAACTTATTCGACGAAAACTTTTCTATTTTTAGATTTAATATAGAATCTGCAGGCACCTTACTTGCTAACACAGCGTCTTTACTTGGCCTGGATAAAGATGGAGAAGATCGATTCGAGCTATTTAATGTAGCCTTTTCGCAGTATTTAAAAACTGAATTCGATTATGTTAAGCGTTGGGATTTGGGTAATAAAAACGTTTTTGCCATTCGCAGTTTTTTTGGTTTTGCGATTCCTTATGGCAATTCTACCAACATTCCTTTTACAAAAAGTTTTTTTGCTGGCGGCCCTAACGATAATAGGGCTTGGAATGCCTACGATCTTGGCCCAGGAAGCTCGGAGTCTACCGATGAGTTTAACGAAGCCAACCTAAAAATAGCATTAAGTGCAGAGCAACGCTTTCACCTTTTTGGAGATCTTAATGGCGCACTCTTTGTAGATGCAGGCAATATTTGGAATGCACTAGACGATGTGGAAGACGAAGGTGCTAGATTTGTAGGTTTAGACTCTTTAGAAGACATTGCTTTGGGCTCTGGTTTTGGCTTGCGTTACGATTTTAGTTTCTTTTTATTTCGCTTCGATATTGGCTTTAAAACCTACGATCCGTCTTTTGGAGACCAAAACAGATGGTTTAACGATTACAACTTTAAAAATGCGGTTTACAACATTGGTATTAACTACCCATTTTAACTTTAAATATCTACTATAACGTTTTAGTCTTTAAATTAGATATTCCAGCCAATTCTTACATCTATAAACTATAAAAATCACTATTTTTGGTTGTATATAATCTAACAAATCACATTAAAACAAGGATATGGCACACAACATAAAACCCGGAGTTGCAACAGGAGACGAAGTACAAGCTATTTTTAATCATGCTAAGGCTAATAATTACGCCTTACCTGCTATAAATGTTATAGGTTCTAACTCCATAAATGGCGTTCTAGAAACAGCAAGAGATTTAAACGCTCCTGTAATTATTCAGTTTTCTAATAGTGGTGCACAGTTTAACGCTGGTAAAGGTTTAGCTAACGAGAACCAAAAATCTGCTATAAGTGGTGCTATTGCTGGTGCAAAGCACGTACACACTATGGCTCTAGAATATGGTGTTCCAGTAATTTTACATACAGACCATTGTGCTAAAAAACTATTGCCTTGGATAGATGGTTTATTAGACGCTAGCGAACAACACTTTGCAGAAACAGGTAAGCCTTTATTTAGCTCGCACATGATTGACCTTTCGGAAGAGCCTATCGAAGAAAACATTTCTATTTGTAAAACTTACTTAGAGAGAATGTCTAAAATGGGCATGACTTTAGAAATAGAATTGGGTATTACTGGTGGTGAAGAAGATGGTGTTGACAATACAGACGTAGACGATTCTAAATTATACACACAGCCAGAGGAAGTAGCTTACGCTTATGAAGAGTTAAGCAAAGTAAGCCCTAAGTTTACTATAGCAGCAGCTTTTGGAAATGTACATGGGGTATACAAGCCTGGAAATGTAAAGTTAACTCCAAAAATTTTAAAGAACTCGCAAGAGTTTATTTCTAAGAAATACGGTGTAGAGCACAACCATATCGATTTTGTTTTTCACGGTGGTTCTGGATCTACAGTTGAAGAAATTAGAGAAGGTATAAGCTATGGTGTTATTAAAATGAATATTGATACCGATTTGCAGTATGCGTTTATGACGGGGGTTAGAGATTACATGGGTGAAAAAACAGATTACTTGAAAGGCCAAATAGGTAACCCTGATGGAGACGATGTCCCTAACAAAAAGTTTTACGATCCTAGAGTTTGGTTACGCGAAGCAGAAAAAACGTTTGTAATACGTTTAAAGAAGGCTTTTGAAGATTTAAATAATATAAACACATTGTAACATATTTCTTTTTTATAGAAGTGATCTAATTTTTTTCAATTCGCTATAAAAATCTTCTTTTTCATTCAATTTTTGTCTTTTTCTTAGTCCATAGCGCTGCTATAAACTTCTAAAAACGCTTCAATTGAACAAAAAATCTAGGATTTTCGCTAGAGTCAAAAAAATTTAAATCACTCCATAGTACTAAAAAGGGTTTTACTTATGCAAAACCCTTTTTTTTTGCATAGTGAAACATTTATAATAAAATAGTAAAGCCATTACCCTTAAATTAAAAAAAGGTTTAATTTTGTATTCGGCTTAAAATTTTGTGGCGTATGTGACAACAAACATATTTCACCACATTGGTAGGTGTTTAAACTACAAGCCAATACTAGAGGATTGTTAAAATAAGTTTTAGCGATTTCTTAACACTAAAAAGTAAAACGTATGTCTTGGTTTAAGAGAAAAGATAAAGGAATACAAACAAAAACGGCAGAGAAAAAAGATATTCCTAAGGGGCTTTGGTACAAATCGCCAACAGGTAAGATTGTAGATACTAAAGAACTGGAACAAAATTTTTATGTAAGTCCAGAAGATGGTTACCATGTACGCATTGGAAGTAAAGAGTATTTCGAAATACTTTTCGACAATAATTCTTTTAAAGAATTGGATAGCAAACTAGAGTCTAAAGATCCTTTAAAATTTCAAGACACCAAGAATTATCCAGACCGTATAAAAGCAGCTCAAGAGAAAACAAAATTGAAAGATGCTGTTAGAACTGCCGTAGGCCAATCTAAAGGTAAAGATATTGTTATTGCTTGTATGGATTTTGCGTTTATTGGCGGCTCTATGGGTAGTGTAGTTGGAGAGAAAATTGCTCGCGCTGCAGATTATGCCTTAAAGCACAGTATCCCGTTAATGGTAATTTCTAAATCTGGAGGTGCTAGAATGATGGAGGCGGCTTTATCGTTAATGCAACTGGCTAAAACATCTGTAAAATTAGCGCAATTGGCAGATGCCAAAATACCTTATATTTCTTTATGTACAGACCCTACTACTGGGGGTACAACGGCTTCTTTTGCCATGTTGGGCGATATTAACATTAGCGAGCCTGGTGCACTTATTGGCTTTGCTGGCCCTAGAATTGTAAGAGACACTACTGGTAAGGAACTTCCAGAAGGATTTCAAACCTCTGAGTTTCTATTAGAACATGGTTTTTTAGATTTTATTACTTTACGCAAAGACTTGAAAAACAACGTAAACAAGTATATCGATTTAATTACAAACCAACCTATTAGACAATAATAGACGACTTGTTTTTGCTATAAAAAACGATTGTAGTTACAGCAAATTTATATATATTTGCCGCTCGAAAGAAAATCTTTCGTGTACATAACAATCATTTACAATAATATTAGCATGTATTTAACTAAAGAAGCGAAACAAGAAATTTTCGCAAAGCACGGTAAAGACAAAAACGATTCTGGTTCTGCTGAAGGGCAAATTGCATTATTCACACAAAGAATTAACCATTTAACAGAACACCTTAAAAAAAATCGTAAAGATTTTAACACAGAGCGTTCTTTAGTAAAACTAGTAGGTAAGCGTCGCGCTCTATTAGATTACTTAACTAAGAAAGATGTCTTAAGATATCGTGCTATAGTAAAAGAATTAGGTTTAAGAAAATAATCTAAATATTAAAAAACCACGCCTTTAATAAGCGTGGTTTTTTGTTTTGCGTTAAGGATTGTAGCGGCATCCTTTTTTAATATTTTTATTAAAAAAGATATAGCGAAAAGCCTGACCCCTTGTGGGTAACGCCCAAAGTTAATATACTCAAAGCGAAAGAGTTTAAAATTCGCAATTAGAAGAAGCTAAATCCTGATACAAGTTCGGGACTATCGGTTTTTCATTGGTCCAAAAGGTTTAAAGCCTTACACAACAACTACACACAACACAACGACCATTGTTTAACATGATTTAGGCATACTATGTTTTGCTTAAATGTCAAGAAAAAATTTATGATTCCAAAAACATTTAAAGAGGTTATAGACCTTGGAGATGGTAGAGAAATTTCTATCGAAACCGGAAAATTAGCGAAGCAGGCTCATGGTTCTGTGGTTGTACAGTCTGGAAAATGTATGCTTTTGTGTACTGTTGTTTCTAACTACCACGCTGCCGATGTTGATTTTCTACCTTTAACTGTAGATTACAGAGAAAAATTTGCTGCTGCTGGGCGATACCCTGGTGGCTTTTTTAAGAGAGAGGCAAGGCCTAGTGATGGTGAGGTATTAACTATGCGTTTAGTAGACCGTGTGTTACGCCCACTTTTCCCTAAAGATTACCACTCGGAAACTCAGGTAATGATTCAATTAATGTCTCACGACCCAGAGGTTATGCCAGATGCTATGGCAGGTTTGGCGGCTTCGGCAGCCATTCAATTGTCTGATTTTCCTTTTGAGTGTCCAATTTCTGAAGCTAGAGTTGGCCGTATTGATGGCGAATTTATAATTAACCCTACACGGGCGCAATTAGAGGCTTCTGATATTGATATGATGATTGGTGCCTCGGCAGATTCTGTTATGATGGTTGAGGGTGAAATGGATGAGATTTCTGAAGAGGAAATGGCTGATGCCATTAAGTTTGCTCACGAAGCCATTAAAGTACAGTGTGCTGCACAGGTAAAGCTGGCTGAAGCTTTTGGTAAGAAAGAAACTCGCGAGTACGAACCTGCTGTTGAAGATGAGGCTTTAGCTGAAAAAATTAAAGGTATGGTATACGATAAAACGTATGCTATTGCCAAAGCGGGATCTGCTAAGCACGAAAGAGGCGAGGCATTTAGCACTATAAAAGAAGAGGTTTTCGAGTCTTTTAGCGAAGAAGATCAAGAAGCGTATGGTAAGCTTATCCATAAATATGTAGCTAAAGCCCAAAAATCTGCCATTAGAAATTTAACTTTAGATGAAGGTTTACGTTTGGATGGTAGAAAAACGGACGAAATTAGACCTATTTGGTGCGAGGTAGATTATTTACCTTCTACACATGGATCTTCTATTTTTACTCGTGGGGAAACTCAAGCTTTGGCTACTGTAACCTTGGGTACAAGTAGAGAGGCTAACCAAATAGACATGCCATCTTACGAGGGCGAAGAGCGTTTTTATTTACACTATAACTTCCCTCCTTTTTCTACTGGAGAAGCCAGACCTATTAGAGGGACATCGCGTCGCGAAGTAGGCCATGGTAATTTAGCACAACGTGCCTTAAAAGGTATGGTGCCAGAGGATTGTCCATATACAGTTAGAGTTGTTTCTGAGATATTAGAGTCTAACGGCTCGTCTTCTATGGCAACAGTTTGTGCCGGTACAATGGCTATGATGGATGCTGGTGTGCAATTAAAGAAACCTGTTTCTGGTATTGCTATGGGCTTAATATCGGATGCTGATACTGGTAAATATGCGGTATTGTCTGATATTTTAGGAGATGAAGACCACTTAGGTGATATGGACTTTAAAGTTACTGGTACTGCAGATGGTATTACGGCTTGCCAAATGGATATTAAGGTTAAAGGCCTGTCTTACGAAATTCTTGTAAATGCATTGAAACAAGCTAGAGATGGCCGTTTGCATATTTTAGGTAAAATTACCGAAACTATCGCTACACCAAACTCTGATGTTAAGGAGCATGCGCCTACTATGATTACTAGACGTATTCCTAACGAGTTTATTGGTGCTTTAATTGGTCCTGGTGGAAAAGTTATTCAAGAATTACAGAAAGAGACTGATACAACTATTGTTATTAACGAAGATCCTGTTACAGAAGAGGGTGTTGTAGAAGTTTTAGGTGTTGGCAGCACTGGTATAGATGCTGTTTTAGCCAAAATAGATGCTTTGTTATTTAAGCCGCAGGTTGGTAGTGTTTACGAGGTTAAAGTTATTAAAATACTAGATTTTGGTGCTGTTGTAGAGTATGCTGAGGCTCCTGGTAACGAAGTGCTTTTACATGTTAGCGAATTGGCTTGGGAACGCACCGAAAATGTAACCGATGTGGTTAATATGGGTGATGTTTTTGATGTGAAGTATTTTGGTACAGACCCTAAAACACGCAAAGAGAAAGTGTCGCGCAAGGCTATTTTACCTAAGCCTGAAGGCTATGTTGCTAGACCACCAAGAGATAATAACCGAGGCGGTAGAGACAATAGAGGCAGAGATAATCGCGGACGTGATAATCGTGGCAGAGACAATCGTAGAGACGATAGAAAGCCTAGAGAGGATAAAAAAGAGGATTAATTCTCTAAAAAATCATACTATTTTAAACCGTTCCAAGATGCTCTTGGAACGGTTTTTATTTATATACTATCTAAACCTTACTGACCCTCTATAACCAATATCAGACAGTCAACAAAATAAATGTAACAATTAACATCTAAAAAATCACTCAGCAATGAAACGGCTTTTTTTAACCTTAATACTATTAATTTTTTATTGCGCTCTTTCAGCTCAAAGTAATCGTAATGGTACAGAAAACAGATTAGATGCAATCCACACGTTATCTAATTCTCCTATCGATTTGGTAAAGCATCAATTAAACGCTTACAATTCAAGAGACATTAAAGCCTTTTTAGGGGCCTATGACGATGATGTAGAGGCTTATATTCATTCTACCAACAAATTGGCTTTTAAAGGGAAAGATGCAATGAGAAAAATATATTCCGAAATTTTTGAAAACACACCAAACCTCCATTGCGAATTGATAAATAGAATAGTTCATGGAAATACCATTATAGACAAAGAACGTGTTCTATTTGGAGAAAAAATTATCGAAGCTGTTGCCATTTATCATATAGAAAACAACAAAATAAAAAAGATTTATTTTATTAACTAAACATTCAAAATAAAACAAAGCTTGTACTTAAGTAGCTAAAGTGCAAACACAAACATTTGTACTCAATTATAAAAGGCCAACAAATGCTCTGTATTGAATGTAAACAGCGCTAAACTAAAATCGCTCTATTTTTACTGAAATAGTAAATTAAACTATTAGTCTTAAAGATTTGCCAATTAAAATCTGAATCTAAAAGTAGTACGTACATAAAGTCAAGACAAATACTTACAAAATAAACTGTACTATGAATATTGGCTTTTACACTAAGCGTTTTAGTTCTAAACTTTTACATGCTTTAAAAACATTACTATCTGGTTTTAACAAATCTCTAAATGCAAACCATAGTAAAACACTTATAGGTACTTTTATTACTATTTTTATTGGCATTTGTTTCTTTGCAACGTTTTACAGCGATTTTGAGAATGTTAATGCCTTACAATCCAATACCTACATAGGCGTTGTATTTATTACTACTGCTGCCGTGTTATTTGTATTTAGAATATTTCATTTTATATTCATGCTGTACAATTACATGAGGTATAAGCCCGTTGCAGCAGTGGAAGATAAGGATTTACCAAGCTGTACCGTAATTGTACCTGCTTACAATGAAGGGAAACAAGTCTGGGACACTTTAATGAGTCTAAATGCCAGCAATTACCCCAAGCACAAGTTACAACTCATAGCTATTGATGATGGTAGCTTAGACGATACTTGGCAGTGGGTAATTAAAGCTAAAGATGACTTAGGAGCGCATTTAAGTATTTACAAACAACCAAAAAACAAAGGGAAACGACACGCACTATACAAAGGTTTTAATATAGGCCGTGGTGAAGTATTTGTTACCGTAGATAGCGATTCTATTGTAGAAAAAGATACGCTACGCCATTTGGTAAGCCCGTTTGTTACACAAAAAAATTGTGGTGCTGTGGCAGGAAATATTAGGGTTTTAAATACAAAGAAAGAAATTCTTCCTAAAATGCTAGATGTTAGCTTTGTTATGAGTTTTGAATTTGTTCGCTCTGCCGAAAGTGCTCTAAACTCGGTACTTTGTACGCCAGGGGCACTGGCTGCATACCGAAAAGATGCTGTTTTAAAGTGTTTGCCTGAGTGGATTTCTCAAACCTTTATGGGGCAACCATCGGATATTGGTGAGGATCGCGCTATGACAAATATGATACTGAAACAGGGAAAATCTGTGCTTTTTCAAAACAGTGCTGTAGCCTACACCAACGTTCCAGAGAAATATACTGGGCTTTACAAAATGTTTATCCGTTGGGGACGAAGCAATGTTAGAGAAAATATTGCCATGGCCAAATATGTGTTTACCAATTTTAAAACTGAAAGTAAGCTGGGCACTCGTTTGCTATTTATTGGTCAATCTGCAACTATTTTAATGAGTTACCCCTTTTCTTTATTTATGCTGTTTTTTGTATTGATACACCCACTGCTATTTTTAGGATCTACACTGTTAAGCATACTCGTTATCTCTACATTTTCATCTTTATTTTACGCCTATCGTTATAAAGCAAAAGCGTCTATATGGGTATACACCTATGGTATTTTCTATACTTTTGGTTTGTTTTGGATTACGCCTTACGCCATTGCAACAGCAAACAAAAGAGGGTGGCTTACTAGAGATTTATAAAATAATCTTCCTGTTTTCATGTTTTATTGTACAGTGACTTTACACATAAATAGTGTCTTAACATTAAATAAAAAATAAATATCGTATTGGTTTTGTAACAAACTGCGTTATTTATACGTATAACCATATGTACGCCTTTTTTATTCACTATTAAATACAGGAGAACCTTAGATGAGACAGCTTAAAATTACAAAGCAGGTTACTAATAGAGAAACCGCATCCCTAGATAAATATTTACAAGAAATTGGTAAAGTAGATTTAATTACTGCCGATGAAGAAGTAGAGTTGGCACAGCGCATTAAGGCTGGAGACCAAATTGCTTTAGAAAAATTAACGAAAGCCAATTTACGTTTCGTTGTATCGGTAGCTAAACAATACCAAAACCAAGGATTAACTTTACCCGATTTAATTAACGAAGGGAATTTGGGCCTAATTAAAGCTGCACAACGTTTTGATGAAACTCGTGGTTTTAAATTTATATCTTATGCTGTTTGGTGGATTCGTCAATCTATTTTACAGGCTTTGGCAGAGCAATCACGTATTGTGCGTTTGCCTTTAAACAAGATAGGCTCTATTAATAAAATTAATAAAACTTTTGCCTTTTTAGAGCAAAGTCATGAACGTCCACCTTCTGCCGAAGAAATTGCCAAAGAGTTGGATATGACTATAAACGATGTTAAAGAATCTATGAAGAACTCTGGACGCCATGTTAGTATGGATGCGCCATTGGTTGAAGGTGAGGATTCTAACTTATACGATGTTTTAAACTCTGGAGAATCTCCAAACCCAGATAAAGAATTATTACACGAATCGCTACGTACAGAAATAGAACGTGCGCTAGAAACTTTAACACCTCGTGAAGCAGACGTTATTCGTTTGTATTTTGGGTTGGGCAACCAGCACCCTATGACTTTAGAAGAAATTGGTGAAACTTTCGATTTAACTCGTGAGCGTGTGAGACAAATTAAAGAAAAAGCAATACGCAGATTAAAACACACATCGAGAAGTAAAATTTTAAAAACGTACCTAGGTTAGTTCTTAGCCTTTGTTACGACAAAATGTAAGTAACAACAGTTACATAACTGTTCGTTTTTTGATTGATGAAGAACCCATGGCTGATTACCATGGGTTCGTTCGTTTTAAGCTATGCGTAAAAACGATCTATGGCCTGTAAAATTACATCTACCAATTCTATATTTAAGGATTTCATATAATTATAGCTTGCATCCAACAAATTCATAACTGTAACATTGTCTCTATATTTTAACCTTGCTTCGTATAACCTAACGCACACCGCCAAATCTTCTTCCGTATAACTAACACCTGTGTATTCTTGTAACATTTGTAAATACGTAAATCCAAATTGTGTTGTAGGCTCTATCATCGTGCCTTCTCCAAAATCGTTCCATGTAATAATCTGTATAAAATCGGCAGTTGTAGAAGTAGATGCATTTAACGATTCTATAAATGTAAGCCCATCGTATTTAGGCAGTACCCACTCGTTAATACCCTCACTCCATCCACCATCTGCATAATAACTGGCAAAACCTGGATAAGCAGAATCTATAGTTACCACATTAGTATTGGCATAGGTATTGTAATAATAGTCTTTGGCTAGCAGGTGGTCTTCTGCAACCCACAAAAATTCCCCTTTAAAATGCTCGCCCAATGCATCTTTCATTCCCCAAAGCGATAGCAAATAAGGTTTATCATTATCGGGAAAAATATCATGTATTTTATTCCAATGCTGCGCTTTGGTAATGTAATGCGGTCCAAAAGTAGAAATACATTTTATACCGTTAACTTTCATGTAGTTGCTACTCCTAAAATAAACATTGTTTATGTACCTAAAATCTTGTTTGGCACGTTTTAAAGGATTAATCAGCACACCGCCTTCTTCCATATAAGCAACGCGATCTTCATACATAATAGAGAAATCTAAATCTACATTTTCCAATTTTGGAATAAATGTTTCTGTGGCTTGTTTAATCAAACCATAATCATGTATGTCTCTACTGCCATACCAATCGAAAATAACACCATCTATACCGCATAGTTTCATTAATAGAAAATGGTATTCTTGCAAGTATTCGTCGGAAGACGAATACGGCCCTATTAAAGGATTGTAATACGATGCTACTTCGCGATGCCCATTAGCATCGAAACGGTCTGGATTTCTATTGGCCATGGTCCAATGCTGTCCCCAATACCCATCGTAGCCTTTAGATTGAAACCAAGGCAAGTAATGCACATAAACTTTTTTAGGATTCGTTTTTATAATATCCATACCTGCAGTGGCAACTGTGCCTTTTTGAGATTTTTTTAATTCTATTAACTGAAGTTCTCTATCTAAAGTTTGCCTTAAAATAGAATCGGAATAGGTGGTAGAAGGTTTAGGTAATTTAAAATTAGCCTCTGGTTGCTTATGGTTAGTTATTTCGGGATTTGTAGAACAGGATACTGCGATAATCCCTAAAGCTAGCATCTGCAATTTAAACTGCTTAATTAATGCTTTCATAATAAGTAAAATATTTGATGTTTAGATATAGAGGGAGAATTAACTGCAAAAATAGCACTGTGTATTGTCTAGATACGCAGGTATAGTTAAATGGTCAATTGGTGTAGTTGAATAACCTTTTTACAAACACAAGCGGTTTTTAATTTGTAAGAAAAACAAACTACTCAACTGTAAATATTGAATCATTTTACACGCAATAAAGTAATCTCTAATACATCTAAATTTTACGAACGTATAAATAAGGGCTTCCTTAGTACTTATTGCGATCTTCGTACCGCAAACCAATTTAAATGATTTATTTACACTATTTTTGCGCGGAAATTACTATTTATACTATGAGTTCTAAATTAATAGCCCCGTCGATGCTCGCTGCAGATTTTGGGAATTTGCAACGCGACACTGAAATGGTGAACACCAGCGCCGCAGATTGGTTTCATATTGATGTTATGGATGGGCATTTTGTACCAAACATATCTTATGGTATGCCAGTTATAGAAGCTATAAAAAAGCATGCTACAAAACCTTTGGATGTGCATTTAATGATAGAAAAACCAGAGCGTTACATAGAGGAGTTTGCTAAGGTTGGAGCAGATATTATTACAGTACATTACGAGTCTACTGTGCATTTACACAGAACATTAAGACAAATTAAAGATGCTGGATGCAAAGCGGGAGTCGTTTTAAATTTAACAACGCCTGTATCTGTTCTTGAAGATATATTACCAGAATGTTTTATGGTGCTATTAATGTCTATTAACCCGGGGTTTGGTGGTCAAAAATTTGAAGACATGACCTATAATCGTGTTAAAAAATTAAGAAAGATGATAGATGCCCAAGGTTTAAGCACGCACATTGAAATTGATGGTGGTGTTACTGATAAAAACATTAAACAATTGGCAGATGCTGGTGCTGATGTCTTTGTGGCAGGTAGCCACGTATTTAAAAGTGAAGATCAAATTGAAACTATTAAGCACTTAAAAACCATTGCAAATTCTTAATTAGTTTAATTTCCCTTTTCACCATAACATCCTAATTTCAATACATCTATAATTTATAAATGTCGCTGTAATTTAGCATTTGATTTACTTTACGGTATAGTTTTGGAAATTGTTTTTTAAAACCATAAGGTGTTTCTATAAACGTTTCTAAAATCACTGCTAAAAATTCAGAGTCGTTTGTAAATCCGTAAGGTCTAATAAAATTAGAGTTTTGCAAACGAGACTTTAAATCTGTATGTGCAAGCATTGCCCTAAGTTCGCTAAAAGTGTCTACAAATAATATAGCATTTATATCTTGGCTTTTAATACTGTTGATATGTATAGCGTGTGCAAACTCATGAATGCCCAGATTTAATTTATCATTTTCTATGCTGTAGCCTTCTAAAAAATTATCCCAAGAAAGTACTAGCGTCTTAAGTCTTGCGTTATACTCTCCTTTATTTGTAGTTCTGGTAAATTGAGAATAATATATAGTAGGATAGATAAATATGTGTTTTACATATCTTATTGTATAGTTTCTAAAACCAAATGTAAGCATAACTGCTGTAGCTGCAACAAGTACTTTTGCCTCTTCTGTTATTACAAAACCATCTTTACCTTCAAACTTTTTTTGTTTTAAAAAAACAGCCAAGCGGTGTTGGAAATAAACTTTATGCTTTGGCTCTAAACGCTTATAAAAATTAAAACGATTTTCTAAAACATGAATTTGATTGGCATTTAATCTTTTTTTAAAGGGATAAAAATGGACATACAATGGGCGTTTTGTAAACTTAGCATACAATAATTCTAGCGCATCTAAAACAGCACCAACTATGCGTTTAAACAAAAGCAGTATTAAAACTAAAATACCCAACAATAGTATGAAGTAAACAACATAGCCTACAGCAGCTGTACAAGTAATATATAGTAGCATGTAAAATTACAAGACGTTTGTATTAACCGTTAAATTTTATATTAAACATTATCTAAAACGTTTTAACGTATGTTTTGTAAACGCGCTTAATACTAATTTACCACTTATGGCTGCACGTTCTTCTAACAAGGTATCCCAATGTGTTGTGCCCTCCCACATAATTTTTTTCATTTCGAATAAAGCTTCTGGATTGTAACTGGCTAATTTTTCAGCTAATACCGTAACAGCCTCATCTAAGGCTTCTACTGTTTCGAAAACATCTGCATAAAGCCCTTTATCTTTGGCAAACTCCCATGAGAAAAAAGTTTCAGCATCTATAGTCATTTGAGACATTGCCGTTTTACCTATTTTTCTAGACACCGCAGGCTCTATTACAAAAGGGCCAATACCTATGCTTAATTCACTTAGTCGTATAGATGCAAATTGAGTTGCCAAACAATAATCTGTAGCAGCGGCAAGTCCCACACCACCACCAACTGCTTTTCCTTGAATGCGCCCAATTATAATTTTAGGACACTTTCGCATGGCATTTATAACATTTGCAAAACCTGAGAAAAAAGCTTTACCCATGGTCTCATTTTCTATAGCAATTACTTCGTTAAAACTTGCTCCAGCACAAAACGTTCTATCCCCTCCACTTTTTAAAACTATTACTTTTACGGCAGCATCTTTACCTGCCAAACGAATTGTTTCTGCCAATTTTGATAAAATACTACTAGGCATGGCATTTCTGTTTGGGTGAAAAAACACTATGGTTCCAATACCATTTGCTACCTCTAAGTTTACGTAGGCTTCCATATTACTTCTATTTATGGGTTGAATATACGCAAATTATAAGGTATTAGCAGGTGTTAACAGCGCTATAAACTATCAAAAAAATAGTTACATTTGTTTTAAAAATTTCTCTATGAGCTTGTTAAGCCAAATTTTTAAAAGTAATACAAGTAAAATTAAAGCACTTATTAAAAAGGACGCTATAATACTTGATGTACGCACCTTGAAAGAATGGAATGAGGCTCACATTTCTAATGCCATACATGTGCCTTTAAAGGAGCTAAACGCGCATATTGATGCCTTGAAAAAAACCAATCGCCCAGTTATAGCACACTGCAAAAGTGGGGTGCGCTCTGCAAAAGCTGCTCAGGTTTTAAAACTACACAATATTGAATCTGTAAATGGTGGCGGTCTATTGGATTTAATGAAACTTATAGACCAAACTATCTAATGTTTTTGTGCTAGAAACAGGTGTATTGTTGTACTCTAAAGTCCAACCTAGAGAGTTGGTAAGAATATAAAATTTAGATAATTCGCTTATAAGCCTGTTTTGGGCATTTTCTTTTAATTTAGAACCTTCAATTTTTAGAGCCAGTCGTTTTTTAACAATTTTATTTATAGCATTGTAATCGTCTGCATTAAAAGGATTTAAATAATCTGCTTGGATATCGTAGTATTCTAAATCTGGGTGGATTTTTAGTTCTGCTTCGGGAATATCAATAAGTGTTAAGGTTTGGCGCGTTTCATCTACATTGTAGTTAATTTTACTTAAATCGTAAGCTACAGTAACTTCTGCATTAACAACAACTAGGGCTTTTTTTTCTGAAGAAAGTAGATTTCCAAACATGGCCTTAGAATTCTTATAAGTAAATACTTCACTAAAAGCGCCCTCTGTAACTACAAGTTTACCAACATTGCGCACTTGCTTTTCTATAAGTGTAGAACTTTCTTTTAAGCGCAGATGTTCTGCTTTTTGTTTTTCGTAATGTTTATAGACAAAGAGCAATATCAACGTTAGTACTATTCCTAAAACTATATTTCGCATAAACGAATTTAAACAAAAAAACATTAGTTTCCTTCGACATGTAAAGTCTAACCAATGCATTTTGTGTTATTTCTAGATAACGCAGTAAAATTACACCTAATTATACTTTATCATATTACCGCTATGTTAAACATAATTTAACTTAAGCATTCTTGTTTAACACATGTATTAGCATCTTTAACACAAATTTAAGCAATATTTAAGATGCGCTATAACTCTTACCTAAACATACTTTTATTACATTTGTTAGAAACACATCTCATTTTACCTTAACTATATGAAATAAAAACCTCCAAATTCGATCTTACAACTATTAATTTAGTTTGTTATAAAGCCTTAATTACTAAACAATTTTAAACAATACAACATCTTAATTTGCGTTAAAAAAATATGAGAAAAACCATTTTAATTTTTCTGTTGTTTCCTTTTTTAGGTGTTGCTCAAGCTAACAAATATGTAAGACAGGCTTTAAGATTGCAAAACCCATCGCAACAAATTGAGTTGTTAGATCAAGCTCTTGAAATTGATGCCAAACACCTAGATGCATTGTTTTACCGCGCTATTGCCAA
The DNA here is from genome assembly GCA_947489085.1 of uncultured Flavobacteriaceae bacterium. Lineage (GTDB taxonomy): Bacteria > Bacteroidota > Bacteroidia > Flavobacteriales > Flavobacteriaceae > Jejuia. Next base: position 21,273 of record CANLCJ010000018.1, on the reverse strand, counting down.
ATATAACTTAGAAGAATACGATGCCGCAATTTTAGATTTAACTAAAATTATTTTTTACGAGCCAGATGCAGATAGTTACTACAACAGAGGCAATTGTAAATTCAATTTAAACGATTACAAAGGTGCGCTATCTGACTATAAAATGGCCTTAGAGTTAGATCCAGATTTAATTGGTGCTTATTTTAATCTTGGTAATACCAAATACGAGCTAGAGGATTACAAAGGCGCTGTGGCAGATTTTACAAAAGTAATTCGTTCCTTCCCCTCCGATGTTAAGTCTTATTCGCAACGTGCACAAGCGTTTATGGCTCTTAAAGATTACAAGTCTGCTCTTAAGGATTTTGGTGCTTGTATTTTAATTAGACCTAACAGCAAATCGTATTACAACAGAGGCTATGCGCTATTAGAAATAAATGATTTTAAGAGAGCAAGGTCTGATTTTATTAGAGCTGTAAATATTAATACCAACAATACACCTGCCTATTTTTACTTAGGTGTAAGCCAGTTTCTATTAAGTGATTATAAGCGGGCTATTAAGAGTTGGGACGTTGCTACATCAAGAGATCAAGAAGATTACGATGCCTTTTTTGGCTTAGCTATGGCTTACTACAAAATTGAAGCTTTTGAAAACGCAAAAACAAACTTCAACAAAGCTAAAGCATTATTACGTTTCGATAAGCAACCTAATGGGATAGAATTATTTAAAGACACTTATTGGGAGGTTAATGAAAACCAACGTTTTAAAACGTTATATAGAAGCCTAAGCACGTTGTAGTAAAATTTAAAGTACAGGATAATACTACTATTTTTAAGATGTTTCTGGTACAATATTTGATATTAAAGTAACAATTAAAAACTAAAGATTATGAGAAGTTTTTACGTTTCATTACTAATGATATTTTTATTTGTCTCAACATTTCATGCGCAATCCAACAAATTTATAAGGAAAGGTTTAAAAGCTGAAGACCTTAATACCCAAATAGACCTTTTTTCTAAAGCCATAGCACTAGATGGCAAAAATTTAGATGCTTATTTTTACAGAGGGTTGGCAAAATCTAATCAAGGCGACCAAATTGGTGCTGTTTTAGACTACACTAGAGTTATTTTTTTCGAGCCAGATGCCGACTCTTATTACAATAGAGCTAATTCTAAATTTATACTTGGAGATTATGAAGGTGCCAAGGAAGATTACCAAAACGCTATTGCCACTAGTGGCCGCCCTTTTTTAAATGCCATCTATAATCTTGGCCTTACTCAGTTTGAATTGGCAGAATATAAAGACGCTTTTTTAAGCTTCCTAAATGTGTTGAACAAAAAACCTAATAATGCTGCTATTTATGTAAAACTAGGAGCTACTTTAATGGAGTTAGGCCACCATAAACATGCTTTCCCGTTTTTTAATGAAAGTGTAAAACTAAACAGCAATAGCTCTACTTTTTACAATAGAGGTATTGCCTATCTAGATGTTCATAATTTTAAAAATGCCAAAGCAGATTTGCTAAAAGCCATAGAAATGGATAAAACGTTTACCCCTGCTTATTTTTATTTGGGTATTGCACAGCTTTACTCTAAAGATTATGAAGCTGCCATTTCGAGTTTTAACCAAACACTAAGTTTCGATGCTCTAAATTATAATGCACTTATAGGTCTTGCCATGGCTAACTACCAAAACGCTAATCTTAGCGAGGCAAAGTCCACATTTAGCAAAGCTAAAAGTATTTTGATTAACCAGCAGGAGGATACCGTTACAGAAGTGTCTTCTGTTTTCGAAAACACATTATGGCACGAGAGTGAGTTTAATATTTTTAACCGTTATTTGCCAAAGTTAAACGCTTTGTAAAGCACAAAACTACCCTTTGTATTTAACAGGCAGGTGTACCACTTTTTTAGTATCGAAAAAAGGCTCTTCGAAAAAGTCGTTTAAGTTGTATAGTGTTGTCTTGCTGTAGGTTTTCAGTTCTTCTGTTAAATCTCCACCCTTTAGGTACAAAATCCCATTTTTTAGAGTATTTTTTTGCGCCTTTGCTATTTTACCCTTGGTCCAGTGTACAAAAGTAGGCATCGCTGCCACTGCTCTGCTCACAATAAAATCGTAAGTTTCTGGTATAGATTCTACACGGGTATGTGTGGTCTTTACATTTTCTAAATTTAAGCCTTCAACCACCTCGTTAACTACTTTAAGTTTTTTTGCAATACTGTCCACAAGATGAAACTTACATTCAGGAAACATTATGGCAAGCGGTATACCTGGGAAACCTCCACCAGTTCCAACATCCATAATACTGGTACCGTGTTTAAACGTTATTACCTTGGCAATAGCTAAAGAATGTAATACGTGCCTTAAATACAACTCGTCTATATCTTTTCGAGATACCACGTTTATCTTTAAATTCCAGTCTTGATACAAACTTTCTAGCAATTCGAATTTTTGTATCTGTTCTTCTGTGAGATTAGGAAAATACTTTAGAATTAGCTCCATAAATGTTAAATTTTGAACAAAAATAGCGCTTTAATGCACATTTTTTTACATAAAAACGTTCTTTGTTACATTGTAGAATACATATCTTTGCACCTGCATTAATTTTAATTAACTACTGCATTGCATCAGATCAAAAAAACATTATTATGAACGATAAAGCACTCTCTTTTTCAAGAAAAGATCCAGCAAAATTTTTCAAAACATTAAATAAGCGTGTCAACGATTATTTTAAAGAAAATGAGTTGAAAAAAACTGGAAATTGGAAATTATACACAAAAGCTATAATTATGTTCCTTTTGTTTATAGCACCTATAATACTTATCCTAACTGTAGACATGCCTGGTTGGGCACAAATATTAGGTATGGCCTTTGTTGGTTTTGGTATGGCTGGTGTTGGTATGAATGTTATGCACGACGCCAACCACGGTTCGTTTTCAAGTAAAAAATGGGTAAATAAACTTATGGGCAGCAGCATCTGTCTTCTAGCGGGCAACGATTATAATTGGAAAGTACAGCATAACGTTTTACACCATACTTATACCAATATACAAGGACACGACGAAGATATAGACGCTGGTAGAATTATTCGCTTTTCTAAGCACGCGAAATGGTATCGCATCCACAAATACCAGAAATACTACGCATTTTTCTTATATGGGTTTCTTACTGTAAATTGGGCCATTACTACCGATTTTACGCAAACTTACCGATATTTAAAACGAAGATTAGCTTATGGCAAATACCCTAATCCTGCATCGCAATGGACAAAGCTTATTATTGGTAAAATACTTTATTACTGCGTTTGGATTGTTATTCCGCTTTTAGCTGGTTTTGCTTGGTGGGAGGTTTTAATAGGCTTCTTAGTCATGCATTATACTGCTGGTATCATTTTAAGTGTTATTTTTCAGCTAGCGCATGTTATGCCTAACACAGACATGCCAATGCCTGATGAACAAGGTAATATGAAAAACACGTGGGCTATACACCAGTTATTTACAACATCTAATTTTTCTCCTAAAAATTGGTTTGCAGAGTTTTATACTGGTGGACTTAACAGACAAGTAGAACACCATTTGTTTGCTAATATTAGCCATATACACTACAGCAAAATTGCTAAAATTGTAAAAGAAACTGCTAACGAGTTTAGTTTGCCTTACAACGAATACAATTCGTTTTTGCATGCTGTTGGCGAACATTATAATCAATTAAAAGTGCTAGGCAAAAAACCTAACCTGGCTTAAATAAAACCACATTTCACATTTAAATACATTATTAAAATGCAATTATTATCTGATAGAATTTTAAACATGGCAACATCTGCCACGTTAGCAATGGCTGCTAAGGCAAGAGAACTTAGAGGTGAAGGCAAGGATATTATTGGCTTAAGTCTTGGTGAACCTGATTTTAACACACCTGAGTTTATTAAAGACGCTGCCGTTAAAGCTATTAATGATAACTATAACTCTTATACTCCTGTAGATGGATATGCAGAGTTAAAGGATGCCATAATTACTAAATTTGACCGCGATAACAATTTAAAATACACACCGTCTCAAATTGTAGTTTCTACTGGTGCTAAACAAGCTTTATTTAATATTGCAGGTGTAATGTTAAACGATGGAGACGAAGTTGTATTACCATGTCCTTATTGGGTAAGCTACTCAGACATTGTAAAATTATTTGGTGGTGTGCCTGTGGAAGTAAAAACTTCTATAGATACCGATTTTAAAATGACTGCAGAACAACTTGAAGCGGCTATTACACCGAAAACAAAAATGATGTGGTTTAGCTCTCCATGTAACCCAAGTGGTTCTGTATACAGTAAAGAAGAGTTACAAGCTCTTGTTGCTGTTTTAGCCAAATACCCTGATGTACATGTCGTTTCTGACGAAATTTACGAACATATTAATTATGGTAAAGGCCACACTAGTATTGCTAGTTTTCCTGAAATGTACGATAGAACGATTACCGTAAATGGTGTTTCTAAGGCTTTTGCTATGACGGGATGGCGTATTGGTTATATTGGTGCTCCAGAAAAAATAGCCCGTGCTTGTAATAAATTGCAAGGTCAAGCTACAAGTGGTGCGAACTGTATTGCGCAACGCGCCGTAATTACAGCCTGCAACGAATCTCCTGAGAAAGTAAAATACATGATCGATGAATTTAAACAACGTCGTGATTTAATTTTAGGACTTTTAAACGATATTGAAGGGTTTAAGTGTAACGTTCCAGATGGTGCATTTTATGTTTTTCCAGATGTTTCGCACTTTTTTGGAAAAACAATAAAAGGTAAAACTATTAATAACGCAACAGATTTTTCTTTATTTTTATTGGAAGAAGCTTTAGTTGCTACGGTTACTGGCGAAGCTTTTGGAAACCCAAATTGTATAAGAATATCTTACGCTGCTTCTAACGAACAAATTATAGAAGCCATAAAGCGTATTAAAACTGCTGTAAGCGCTTAAGTATAGCGATGACATATATAAATATGAAGCCACTACCCTATTAGTAGTGGCTTTTTTATGTCTTTACATAACTAAAAAACAAAATTATAAGCGTAATTAAACTTATTAAAATTGCTACTGTTAATTTGTTGCGCCTTCTGTTTTCGTTTTCAATACGTGTTTTAATTGTCTCTATTTGTTCTTGTGTAGCTTTAGGAAATGGCTTTAGCTTAACCTTAGAATAACTCCCTGATAAACCTTGTTGTCTGTTCTGTTTAGATAGCTGGCCTCTATTGTCTTTTAAAGATTGGTTTGCTGCCATCATTGCACCTTCTCCTCCCATAATCGTATTCCTTTTAAAAATTTATATATTATAAAGTATAGGTATACAAATGGTGTTAAACGTTACATTTTTTATGTTGACTATTTATTGAAGTGATTTAAATTTTGAGGTCAGCACTTAACTGCCTACTAATTTAGACTGATTTATAGGCTCAGCTTCGACCATCCTAGATATTGGAGTATTGAATATGGTGTCTTTGCTTTGTGATCTATTGATTCTATAACAAAATTCATTAAAAAAAGTAAACCTCAACTACGGCTTAACTTTATTTTTTTGCCTTAGACTAGTGGAAAATAATTCAGCATATTCACACGACATCCTTATCTATAAATGTAACTGCAAACTATTGGAGTAGAAACGATGGATATGAGAACAAAAAAGGTGCATTTTAAATTTAAAATGCACCTTAAAGTTTTAGAATCTTATAATTGTATATCTACTATTTTTTCTTCTTTTTACGTTTTGGCTCTGGATACTTAGCCACATAATCTAAAAGTATATTTTTAACAAAAGTTACAGAAGCGTCCATTGCACCTCCGTTGGTAGCTCCTGTAATCCAGTATAACAGCATACCCGCATCTGAACAGTCCCATTTACCTTTTTGAAATTTTACAATATTGTCTACTTCTGCAATTTTACCTATAGTCCAAATCCATTGTACGCGAGAGTCTGAATGATTTTTTGCCCAATCCCATTGTTCCAAATCTACTTTTAAATTTATATTTTGGTCTGTTATGCGCACTTCCTCTACACCAAAGTCTAGAATTTGCTGCCATGTGTAAAAATCTCCCGCATCGTCATTTGCAGGATGATGCGTTATAACTTTAACAAATTCGTGGTATTTTTTAGGAGACGCTTTTAAAGCAAGCCCAATAATATCAGGTTCTCCAGCTTCTATTACCCATAGAGGGTCTTCTGCAGAAGAGGCTTTTATGGCATTACATAAATCCTTTACTGTTTCTTTTTTTTGCCAAATGGCATCGTAAAACACCAAATTATCGAAGCCTCCCCAACGCCTTGCAGTAACATCGCAACTTAATTGCATAAGGTGGTGGCGTTCCTTTTCTGCTTTTTCGGAAATACGATTACCTCTTACCAAATCGCAACTGTGCGAATAATGCACAAGCCTATCTTCCAATCCCGTTGCTCTTAACACAGCTAGAGTAACAGCTGTAGCGCCTAAATCGTCTGGATCTGGAGAGTTCCCGTCTGCAACAATAGCAAGTCGCCCAGCAGGAGGTACAATATTTTGTGCATTAACGGTTCCTGTTATTGTAGTTATTAATAGAGTAATTACTAATAAGGCTGTTTTATTCATTCGAGTTTTGTTTAATTGAGTATTATATTTTTAACGCGAAAAACAAATATAAGGATTTGAATTGCCAATTGGTTGCCTTTCATAGGCTCTAATAAGTTTAAGTGTAGCTAAACCATTGGTTATTTCCTGGCAGAAGTGGAACCCTAAAAACACTCGTAATTTTGTAGTAAACTAAAGTTTTAATATTGTAGGTATACGTATTTACCCTTTAGACTTCTTTATTAACCATAAATTTTTCAGAAAATTGGGTTGGTGTTAAACCATACTTTTTTTGGAAACACTGGCTGAAGTACTTCGCTCTTTTAAAGCCCACTTTAGCAGATATTTCAGATATTCTTATCGTTTTATGCTCTAACAAACTGGCCGCACGTTTTAAGCGTAACTCTCTTACAAATTCGTTAGGAGTAAAATTAGTCCATGCTTTAATTTTTGTAAATAATAAAGAACGGCTTACGCCTAATTCTTCAGCAAATGTTTCTACATCAAAATCTTCGTTAGCCATATTCGCTTCAACAATTGCAAATGCTTTTTGTAATAAAGCTTCATCCACAGTAGTAAGTGCAATATCTTCAGCAGAAAACGTATTTGTTTTTACAAATTTAGCTCTTATACGTTCCTGAGACTCCAGTAAGTTTTTTATTCGCAATTGAAATTCTTTAAGATTAAAAGGTTTGCTTACATAATCGTCTGCTCCGCTCTCTAGACCTTCAAATTTGTAAATTAAGGATGTTCTTGAGGTTAATAGTATTACAGGTATATGGCTTGTTTTAATGTCTTCTTTAATTTTGGCACATAGCTCAGTTCCTACCATTTCCGGCATAATAACGTCACTTATAATCAAATCTGGCACATCTGCTTTTGCACGCTCTAATGCTTTTACACCATTCTCTGCCTGAATGATATTATATTCCGATTTTAAAAGTTGTTTCATAAAAGATCTCAATAACTTGTTATCTTCTACAATTAATAGGGTGTATTTTTTTTTCTCCAAACTTAAATCTTCGAGAATTTCTTCTGGAGAGAGGCTTTCAACATTTTCTAATTGAGTAACGTACTGGGTTACCTCATCGCTCATTTTAAAATCTTGCAGAATTTCTTCTTCTGCTAAATGTTCTGTACCGCATTTAAGCCTAACAGAAAACAAGGCGCCACATGGTTTTAAGTTTTCTACATTAATAGTACCGTGATGTAATTTCACAATATTGTGCGCTATAGACAGACCTATTCCCGAGCCTTTGTTATAGTGCTTTTCGGGTTCGTTATGTATGGCTACTTCAAAGAAACGATCGAAAATTTTATCGAGGTGTTCTTCTGCTATACCTACACCAGAGTCTCTTATTTCTACAAGAATTTCGTTATCTGCTTTTTTAACGGAAACATGAATCTCTCCTCCATTTTCAGTATATCGAAATGCATTGGATATTAGATTATAAAACACCCGTTCTAACTTATACCTGTCGAAGTATAAAGGCAAATTGTCTTGGGCGCTGTTAAATGTATACGTGTAGCCCCCTATTTTGGCATGCTCTTTAAACGATAAGAATATTTCTTGTATAAACTGTACAAAATTACCTTCTGCAGCTTCGAGTTTAAACTGGCGTTCTTCTAGCTTTCTAAAATCCATTAACCTGTTGATAAGCCGCAGCAAATGGTTGGAGCTACTCTCTATCACTTTTAACCTCTTAAACGTTTTTATCGACCCATCGTAATGTTCTAGAATCTGTTGCAAAGGGCCTAATATTAGAGTTAATGGGGTTCTAAATTCGTGAGATATATTGGTGAAAAATTCTAATTTTGCGTTATTAATTTCTTCATTACGCTTATTATCTACGTATTCTAATTGTAGTTTATGCCTTAGCCTGGAACGCGACTGTAAAATCCAATAGATGCTACACAATACAACTATTATAAAAAGGCTATACATTGCCATTGCCCACCAGCTTAACCACGGTGCGGGCTCTACTACAATATTAAGTATGGTTGGCACCTCGTTCCACACACCATCATTATTAGCTCCTTTTACTTGAAATTTATAAGTTCCAGAGCTCTGTATGGTGTAAAATGCTTCTGTGTTATTAGTATATACCCAGTCTTCGTCTATACCATCGAGACGGTAAGCGTAATAGTTGTTTTCTGGATTTTTGTAATTAGGTAGCGCGTATCTTATTGAAAAATTAGAGTTTTCGTGGGTTAAATTTACAGTTTGAGTATGGTTTATACTTTTAGGTAAAATGCTTCCTTTGGGAGTTATGGAGACAGATTTGTTTTTTACTTTGAAATCTGACAATAAAACCTTGGGCGCTTTGTTATTTTTATAGATACGTTTGGGGTTAAACGTTATTAACCCTTCTACAGTTCCAAAAAATATTTTGCCATTTCTGGCTCGTAAACTGGCATTGGGTGAAAACTCGTTTGTACTTGTTTTGCTACTTTGGTTAAACGTGGTGGCTTTTTTAGTTTTAGCATTGTATTTAATAATACCTTTATCGCTGGTTAACCAAAGGTTGCCCTCATTATCGTCTATTATAGCACTTACTGTTTTTACATACAACGTGTCTTGCTTAAACATAACTGGCTCGAATTTTTCGCCATCAAATTTTTGAAGTCCTCTTGAGTTTGTGCCTACCCACACTGTATTAGACTTATCTACAAATACCGTTTTTATATTATACCTTAAGGAAGGTTTGTGCTTTAAAAATTTAGAAATTTCATATTCCTTTTCAGACGTAAACTTAAATCTGTTTATGGCGCCTAAGCCTCCTAACCATATCAACCCATCACGATCTATATCCATCGTTTTAACCAAACTCGAATTGATTGCTGGCCGCTCAATATTAAAAATACTTTTGCGCTTTGTATCGTATCTAATTAGTCCTTTACCAAAAGTACCAATCCAAACTATGCCATTACCACCATCTTTAATCGCACAAACGCCCACAGTTTCTAGAAGTGCTCTTAGCTCTTCACTAAAAATATCATTTCGTTTTTGCTTGGTATTTAAATCGAAAACACAAATACCATGATTTAATACACCTACCCAAAGCAAGTTGGATGCTGTTTTCATCATAGCTTGCACACTGTAAGCTTGCTGTGTACGTTCGTTATAAACATCTAACGCCTTAGTTACGTTACCATGTTTATCTAACTTATTTATAACACCGCCCTCTGTCCCAAAATAGATGGTATTCGATGCTTCATCCTCTAATATAGAGGTTACAACATTATTATTTGAGGCATTGTTTTTATAGCGAATAAAGTTTTCGTTAACTTTATTCCAAATGTTAGCTCCTCCTGTGTAAGTGCCTAACCATATAGAACCATTTTGGTCTTTAAAAATCGATTTTATAAAGTTTTGACTTAATCCAGAAAATGTATTTTGATTTTCCTTAACATGAACAACTTTTTCATTTGGGGTAATAATATACACCCCACTGGTAGTGCCTAACCATAAATTTCCATCGTTTGCCCGCTCCAGCCCTCTTACATCTGTTTTATCGGATAGTCCTTTAAAAGGCAATCTCGAGAATTTTTCTTTAGCTGTATCGAAAAGTAAAAATCCATTATATTTTGTGGCTATTCCAAATACGCCACGTTCTATTTCTATAACATCTTGAATAAATAACTCTCTACCGTTTATCTTATAATCAATTTTTTTAAACTTGAAATTTTGGTTTTGTCTTGATACCAGTTTTACCAAACCGGTTGTAGTACCTAACCATACTGTATTAGAGCTATCGCAAAAAATACGCTGTATGTTTTTAAGTGCTTTTTTGTTTTCTTTTATTGTACCTCTATAGGTATTTATAAAGCGGTCTCTACTTTTATCGTATATCGAAATTCCATTTGCTGTACCAAACCATAATTCGCCATCAGGCATTTCGGTACTACATATAACAAAATTGTTGACTATGATATTATCTTGAAATTTTTGGTTTTGGTAGCGTTTAAACGTTTCGGTTTCTGGATCGAACTTATTCAATCCGTTATAAGTCCCTACCCAAAGCGCACCGTCTCTATCTTCTAGTATAGATAAAATATCGTCGCTACTTATCGTTTCTTTTTGTTCTGGTTTAGAGCGGTATACCTTTACATCTACCCCATTATACCTGTTTAAACCATTTCGGGTACCAAACCACATGTGTCCGAGTTTATCTTGGTGTATTGCTACTATTGCGTTGTTGGAGAGTCCTTGTACTGTGGTTACATGCTTAAAATGAAAACCATCTGTTTGCGCTTGTAGTAGTGTTGCACCAATACAGAATACTATAATTAACAGTCTGGTTATAAAGAAGGATTTCATAGCAATGAAAAAAATTATCTAATAGATTTCATAAAACGGCGATAACTGTTTTACAAGAGAATAAGATATGAATTTCTGTATTCTTAATAAATATATTTCAAAAAAAAAACTGTTTAGATACCACACTAAACAGTTTTTAACTAACTACTAAAATATTAGCAATGTGAATTACTAATGCTTTCTATATCTTAATTTATTTAAATTTCTAATTTATAAAGCTACTTACTAAAGTGCTTTTTACTGTCGTAAAATTAGCACTTACCAAAACTAAAAGTGTCCTGAACAGTACTGAAATTGTTAATTATTTTAAATTGATGTACGCTCAATATAATCAAAGTCATTTTTTACTTGCTCTCTTTTATTGGCCAAAATCATCTCCGCCAATATTCGCCCCATATCGGTAAAATTTGTAGACACTACCGTAATACCTAAAAGTTGTTTTAATGGCGTGTCGTTATAAGAAATAACACCTACATCTTTACCTAAACCATAATTGTAAAAGCGCAAACGGTTTACTAAATTTACCAGATCGTCTTCCTCTATGGTTATGTACAACTCCTCCTTCTCCAGTTTTGTGTTTTGGTCTACTTCTTCTATAATTTCGAAATTGAATTTATAATGCGAACAGAATTTCCTAAAGCCACGTAAAATTCCGGTAGGATGAGGATAAAAAGACGTTGTTGGAAAAACGAGTTTTAGCATTTTATATTTAGATATTTTTTCTAAACCGCTCGAAAGCGCCTCGAAAAGATCGTTTTCGAAATCTTGATAAATCTCCATGAAATCCACATTATCAGTATTTCTATTGTCTAAAAATATCAACTTCTCCTTTGGTATCTTGCTTAACCGTTCTTGTACTCTTGATGTAAAATTAGTATGTTTAAGGTTGTTACTTCTAAAGTGTGGTACTACAATGTAATAATCGTACGCGGTTTCATGCTTACTCATTAAATCCAGAAACAACTCTTCATCACTATGGTAACTTTGTATATCTGCATGGTGATTTTCACCTATATGCTTTAAAAACGAATTATATGTTTTTAACTTATACGGACTTAGTTGATTTACTAAAAATAATATATTCTTTTTAGCGATAAGCTGCGTTCTGGCAATATATGTACCTTTGCCATGCACAGACACAATAACTTTACGCTTTTTTAAAACTTTATAAGCCCTTTCTACCGTGTCTCTAGATAAATAAAATTCTTGGCTCAATCTATTTATAGAGGGCATCTTATCGCCCACTTTAGCATTGCCCACTACTATATTATGAATAATAGAATCTATTATTTGCATGTATTTAGGCACTCTAGACGTTTCGTCTAATTTAATTAAATCGATCATAGATTTCATCCATACTAATTTGGAAACTAAATTTAAGTTTATTAGAGGTCTTGATAATCCAAATCAGGGTAACTATTCATCTAAATCACTTTAAAACAACTATTTAAAACACAAACAAAACCTCGTTAAGTAAGTTAAAAACTGTTTTCTTGTAGTTTATAACTTATTAAACATTTCGATTACGACTCAAATTCTATTTTGCAATTAATATTTCTAAGGTGTTCTCTATAAACATTCAAACTAAAAAAACATGATATTTTGTACTTAATATCAGGTAACACTTGCACAAGAAGTTTTCTTTTACCCCAAAGGTACTGCCGCGCTTAATCGCATTAAAATTTAATGCTATCGCATTAAAACATTATGGCTTTTTAACACTTCTACTTATCGCTATGTTATATTTTTACATCTCATTTAAAACGCTTAAACACCTAGACTTTAAAGTTTGAATAACGCACCAAAACATAACTCAAGCAAAAAGAAAAACTGGAACCTGCTGTCTCTATTAAAAAAGATTTTCCTTGGTTTAGTACTGGTATTTGTTGTGCTTGTATTGCTTATTCGAATGCCATGTGTGCAACACAAAATTACAACCCAAATAACAGGTTATCTATCTGAAAAAACCAATACAAAAATTAGTATCGACAGATTGCTCTTAACTTTTAAAGGTAACCTTAAATTAGATGGGGTTTATTTTGAAGATAAAAAGGGAGATACACTTATATACTCAAAATCTCTGGAAGCTGGTATTGCAATATGGCCTTTAATTACTAACGGTAACATTGGCATTTCCAGTATAGACTGGCAAGGCGTAAAAGCTACAGTTACACGAAAAGATACCATTAACAGTTTTAACTTTCAGTTTATCGCAGATGCCTTTGCGACACCTTCTACTGTACAAACAGAACCTGAAAGTGATACGCCACCTAACATAAGCCTAGGCGTACTTACTTTTAAAGACATACATATTATTTACCAAGACGATGTAACTGGCATAGACAGTAAATTTGATATAGGTCTATTGAAATTAGATGTGGACACCTTCAATTTACAGGAAATGATTTTTGAAGTGGCCCATACACAGTTAGAGCATTCTTATATAAAATTTCACCAAAACCTTATTGCCGAAATTGAATCTGAAGAAGATGAAAATACTATTTTACCAAATCTCGCCTTTAACACCATAAACTTAGAGGCTGTAACTATAGATTATGCCGCTCTTGAAAGTGGTTTAAGTGCTAAGACGACTATTGGTGTTTTCAATACGAAACTGCCCCGTATAAATCTCGCTGAAAACACTATAAACGTAACACAATTTCACTTAGCACATTCCAGTGTTGCTGTAAATACCACCAAAAATGTGACGTCTGATACAACTCCAGACATAAATAACACCCCATCAACTGCTTTCAAATGGCCAGATTTTAATGTAGCAGTTAAAGATGTTGCTTTAAACCATAACCGTTTTAGCTATACCGCTAAAGGTGCTTCCACCTCTAAAAGTACTTTTAATCCAGATGCTATTGCGCTCGAAGATATTTCCTTAGAGATGCCCAGTTTATATTTAAAGAACCGCTCCGCTGGTATTGCTATAACATCCCTAAACTTTAAAGATGTTTCTGGTTTAAGTCTAAAAAACTTTGAAACCCATATTTCTGCTACAGATGAGTACATTAATGTTGAAAACTTAAAAATAGCACTCAATGCAAACCGTTTGGAAGGGAATTTAAACATTAAATATAACACCCTATCTAATTTTATTGCATACCCAAACACAGCAGACCTTGCGCTTAATTTACAAAGCTTTAGTCTAAATACTAAGGATGCTTTGTTAGTTCAGCCAGAACTTAAAAACAATCCCTCTTTTACCAGTTTATCCAGTAGCGATTTTCAAGGCATGTTAAACGCCAAAGGCAGCTTAGCCTCTTTAAAAATTCTTAAGTCTACTGTTGCTTGGGGTAACAGTACACAAATGCTATTAGAAAACAGCATTTTAAAACACGTTGCAATTCCAGACAGTCTCGAATTTTCAATACCAACTGTTCGCATAAAAACAAGCCGCGCAGATCTATTTAAATTTGCTGACTTAAAAAATGCAGGCATCAATGTTCCTAAAAACATTGAAACTTATGGCAGTTTAAAGGGCAACTTAAACACGATAGACACTAATCTTAAAGTCGTTACAACGCAAGGAAACGCAACTATTAAAGGAAAAGTAGATACCGAAAAAGATATAGCCTTCAATACTAAAATTGCAATTAAAAATTACGATTTAGGTGCACTATTACAAAACGAAAAGCTAGGTGTATTAAGTGCTGCTATGGAGAGTACAGGAAAAGGCACTTCCTTAAATACAATAGACGCCAATCTTAAAGCTGTGGTCTCTAAATTTTCTTACAATGATTACGCCATCAACGATTTAAATATTTCTGGCGCCTTAGAAAATGGAAAAGGTAACGTAACATCTACATACAAAGACACGAATCTCAACCTTGGATTAAATGCAGCCATTGTTGCAGACTCTATTGCACCTCAAGTAACTATAGATCTTAATCTCGAAGGCGCAAACCTTCAAGGCTTAGGCTTAGTAAAACGCGATGTTAGAACCGCATTAAAATTAGAAGCCGATTTTAAGGGCAATGCCGAAAATTATGATGTAAAAGGCCGTATAAAGGATGGTGTGGTAGTATACGATAAGCAAACCTACTTATTAGGCCGTTTAGATGCTGCTGCTTTCGTGCGTACCGATACAACCTCGTTGTATGTTAAAAACAGAATTTTAGATTTAGAGCTCGAGTCGAATACAGACCCAGAGACCTTTGGAAATGCATTGCAAAGCCATATCGCCAGTTATTTTTACCGCGACGAAAGTGCTAGAGATTCTATTAGCACTCCCGTGCAAATTAAAATGAACGGTAAAATAAGTCAAGCACCATTGCTAAAAGAAGTATTTTTTGTAAACATTGAAGATTTAGATACCATAGCTCTGGCTGTCGATTTTAATAGTAAAGCAAATAGGCTAAACGCCAATATTACTGCACCTCACATCAATTACTCTGGAAATGAAATTGACAGTCTTGCCTTTACAATTGCTACAAATAAAAACGATTTTAATTTTGATTTGGGCTTTAAAGCCATTAAGGCAGGTCCAATTTCTATAAACCGAACCAATTTAACAGGCTTACAACGTGATAACGAATTGGATTTGGAATTCCTTTCGTTTAATGAGAATGAGAAATTAATGCATATACAATCTCAAATTACAGGCACAAAAGAGCGTTTAGGAATAAGAATACGTCCAGAAGATTTCATACTTAATAAAGCGCTTTGGGACATCCCAACAGACAATGAAATTATTTATACCGAACAAAAACTAGCTTTCAATAATTTTAAAATTAAGAAAAACGAGCAATCCATAACCCTAACAGACACGTTTCCTAATTTAAATAAAGAACATATATCTATTATTTACGACAATTTTAAGCTAAAAGAAATACTCGATTATCTAAACCCAGACCAGCGATTTGCCGATGGCACATTAAATGGCGACTTTATTTTTATACACCCTTTTACCGATACTGGAGTAATTGCAGATTTGGTTATAAATAATTTAAAGGTAATGGATGTTCCTCTAGGTACATTTACAACAGATGCCGAAGCTCTTGGCGGTTCTAAATACACATTTAAAGCAAACACAAAAGGCGGAGACATCACATTAGATTTAAATGGAAATTATACAGCAAACACCACCGACGCTGTGGTAGATTTAAACTTAGACATCTCTAGGTTTAACATGAACGCACTGGAACGGTTTTCGTTAGGAGAAATTAGCAACACCAGTGGTTTTTTTAAAGGGAACTTTAAAATAGAAGGTACTACCGCAACACCTAAATACACAGGCGAACTTAATTTTAAGGATGCTACGTTCGAAATTACCAAATTCAACACCCCTTTTACTTTACAGAATGAAACGCTTACTGTAGATAACCAGGGGCTTTCCATGGAACGTTTTACCCTATTAGATAAAAATAAAAACACACTAACACTATCTGGAACAATAGGAACAAAAATTTTTATAAATCCAACCTTTAATCTTGCTGTTAAAGCTAAAAATTTCCAAATACTTAATGCTACAGAAAAGGACAACGATTTTCTTTATGGCACAGCGGCTTTCGATGCAGATGCTAAACTTACTGGAGATTTACAAATACCAAAGGTAAATCTTAAGGCTACCATAACACCATCTACAAACGTAACCTATGTTATGCCATCTGCAACCGTAAATTTAGAAGAGAATAATGGTATAGTTGCCTTTGTTAATAGAGAAAATCCCAATGCTATACTTACTGAAACAGAAGCAGAAGTGGCCACTGTTTCTGGCTTCGATGTTGCTGCGCTTGTAAAAATTGGAGAGGGTGCCAAGGTAAAAGTAATTATAGATAAAACTACTAACGACAACTTTCAAGCTTCTGGACTAGGCGATTTTAATTTTACAATGCGTCCCAATGGCAGAATGAATCTTGTTGGTACTTATAAAATTAAAGATGGACACTATGAAATGAACTTATATAACATTGTGAATAGAACGTTTAAACTGGTAGAAGGCAGTACGATATCCTGGTCTGGAGACCCTTTCGATGCCAATCTAGATGTTAAGGCATTATACAATGTTGATGCCTCTGCTTCGGCATTAATGGCAGCACAAACCTCGGGGTTAGATCCTACTGCCAAAGGTAAGTTTAGGCAAGTGCTTCCTTTTTATGTATACTTGAACGTAAATGGTGAATTGCTTCAACCTAAAATAACTTTTAATTTAGACATGCCCGAGGACGAACAGGGCGCTATAGGCGGCCAAGTTTATGGCAGGTTGCAACAGCTTAACCAACAAGAAGCCGAGCTTAACAAACACGTGTTTTCACTCTTGGTACTTAACCGGTTTTACCCAGAACCTGGAAGCGATGGCAGCACGGGAGGCGCAGCCACTGCAGCGAGAAACAATTTAAACGACGCTTTATCCGATCAACTCAATGTGTTTTCTGATAAAATTTTAGGAGACACTGGCATAGAACTCAATTTTGGACTAGATAGTTACACCGATTACCAAGGCAACAGCCCCACGGAACGTACAGAATTAGATATTGCTGCTCAAAAAAAATTATTTAACGATAAACTTATAGTACGTGTAGGTAGTGAAGTTGGTGTGCAAGGTGGTGGCAATACTGCTCCTGTTATTGGCAATGTAAGTTTAGAGTACATACTTACTGAAGATGGCAGGTATCGCCTTAAAGGCTTTAGGCGAAATGAGTTCGAAAACGTTATAGACGGACAGACCATTACAAATGGTATTGCTATTATATTTACCCAAGAGTTTAATAAATTTAGTGAACTTAAAAACGCACTCTTTTTTAAAAAACTAAAGAAAGAGGCTGCCAGTAAAGCGACTGAAACAGAAGATACTTTGCCAAATGACGCTAAAGAAACTACTAAAAAATAAAACCATTATTACAACGTGTTTTTAAAACAAACTTATAATATATTATGCTATTGCTTTAGCACCTTGATACTGGTGTCTTGCAGTATCCAAAAATTTATTCCTGAAAACGAATTATTATATACAGGCGCAGATTTAAATATTGAAACAGATACTGTTATTAAAAACGAAACAGCTCTAAAAACAGTTTTAGAGAATGCACTATACCCCAAGCCCAACTCAAAGTTTCTAGGTATGCGTCCTGCGTTATATTTCTATTACAAAAATCAAAAAGAACGCCCTGGCTTTTTAAACAAATGGTTTTATAAAAAAATAGGAGAACCCCCTGTGTATTTAAGTGATGTACAAACAAATGAAACAGAAAAAATTCTGAGAAATCGTCTAGAGAACAGAGGTTTTTTTTACAGCAGGCTCGCCTCGAATACCACTAAAAACGATAAATGCAAACGTGCAACAGTAGGCTATACCATAAAATTGCCCACGCCTTATACTTTAGAAAACTACCAGATAGACACGCTGCCAGAACCCATATATAGTGCTGTTAAATCCATTTCGAAAGCGGCACTTATAGAAAAAGAAATGCGCTACAATCTCGATGCTCTAAAAGCAGAGCGCGCACGTATTGATGCCAATCTTAAAGAAGAGGGCTATTACAACTTCAATTCCGATTTTCTAATTTTCGAAATAGACACCAATCAATACAAAAACAAACGGTTTAATTTATTTTTAAACCTAAAAAAAGATGTGCCTTTAAAAGCAACGCTACCCTATAAATTATCTAAAATAAACATTTATCCCAATTACGACTTAAAAAATGATACCGTACAGGAAACTGTTACACGCTACAACAACAAAAGTTTTATAAACAATAAAGACTTTTTTAAGCCCAAATACCTCGATCCATTCATCACTTTAAAAGAAGGCGATTTATACAGTCCTTCAGACTCTAAAAATACGGCACGTAGGCTCTCCAGCATTGGTGCTTACAAATTTGTTAACATTCAGTATGAGGAAATAGACAGCTTAACATCCGATAGCATTAAGCATTTGGAAGCCTCCATTTATTTATCGCCACCAAACAAACGTGCATTAAGAGCAGAACTGCAAGCGGTAACAAAATCGACAAATTTTGCAGGCCCCGCTTTGGGGGTAACATTTAGCAACAAAAACCTTTTTAAAGGTGGAGAAACCTTAAATATTAGTGCCAATATTGGCTACGAAGTGCAAATTGCAAGCGGAAATAATACCGGACTTAGCAGCTTAGAATTGGCCTTAAAATCCGATCTTACATTTCCGCGTCTAATTTCACCTATTAAAGTAGATCATAATGTGTTTGAATACACAATACCAAAAACAAAAGTAAGCTTAGGTACCGAATTTCTAAACAGAAGTCAACTTTACACCTTAGCTTCTGGTACTGGACAATTTGGTTATATATGGACGGCAAACAAATATGTAACTCACGAAGTATACCCCATATCCATAAACTACACACAGCTTTTTAACACAACCCGTGATTTTGATGTTATACTGGAAGAAAACCCTTTTTTACAACGCAGCTTCGAACAAGAGTTTATCTCTGGCTTAACCTATGCGTTTACCTATAATGGTTTAGTTTCTAAAAAACGCCATAAATTTTACATAAACACCACTTTAGATGTTGCGGGAAATAGCATAAGTCTTTTAGGGCAAACCCCAGAAGATGGCGGTGCCAAAACATTTTTAGGAGCAGAATATGCACAATACGCAAAAGTAGATGCCGATTTGCGCTTGCATTTTGGTTTAGGAAAAGACCAAACACTTGTAACACGGTTATTTGCGGGCTATGGTTTGGCTTATGGCAACTCCGACGTACTTCCGTTTATAAAGCAATATTCCTCTGGCGGTCCTTACAGTGTGCGCGCATTTAGAATACGTACTTTAGGCCCTGGCACTTTTTCGGGCGGTACAAACAACAACGGCACATTTTTCGACCAAACAGGAAACATAAAACTCGAAGCTAATATTGAGTACCGTTTTCCTATTTTAGGTTACTTTAAGGGTGCCTTGTTTGCCGATGCTGGTAATATATGGTTATCTCGAGAAAATGAAGCGCTGCCAGGTGGGAGATTTAGCAGTAACTTTTTAAACGAATTGGGTATTGGCGCTGGGGCTGGTTTGCGGGTAGATGTGCAGGGCTTTGTAATACGTTTCGATCTTGCAGCGCCTTTTCAAGATCCTACAGCTCAAGACGGCGAGCGCTTTAAAGTAAGTGTTGATAAGCCCATACTAAATTTTGCTATTGGCTACCCTTTTTAATACGCTTAACTTATGGAAACACAAACGCCTCTTACAAGATCTAAACGCCACTTTAAAATTAAACACCTTCCCGAATTACTAGCAACTGCTGGTAAAAATTGGTTTAATAATGATCCTTTCGAAAAGAGTGCTATTGTAGCATATTATTCCATTTTATCTCTGCCAGCACTCATTATAATTATTTTAAACGTGGTGGGCAGTATTTGGGGTAGAGATATTGTACGTGGCGAGCTGTTGGATGAAATTTCTAAAGCCATAGGCAGAGATACGGCAGAATCCATTCGGCTTATGTTAGTAGACAAAGGAGATGCGCCTACATCTATATTTGCAAACAGTATAGGCATTGCCACATTGGTATATGGCGCTACAGGTGTATTTTTTCAAATTCAAAATATGCTGGATAAAATATGGGATGCTGCACCAAACACTACAAACGGTATTTTAGCAACTATTATAGGGCGTTTTAAAAGCTTTGGTTTTATTCTAATTATCGGTTTTTTGCTGCTTATTAGTTTTGTACTTACATCCGTTCTAAGCACGTTTGGCAAAAACCTATCTCGCTTTTTATCCGACTATTTTCTCGACGCATTATACATCTTCGATATTGTGATATCGCTATCTTTTATCTATGTGTTATTTGCCATGATGTTTAAATTATTACCCAATGCCTCTATACCTTGGCGCGCCGTTCGCATTGGTGCTGCGCTTACCTCATTACTATTTGTAGGAGGCAAATATGTGTTGGCTATTTACTTTAGAGAAATGCAACCAGGTTCTACCTACGGCGCCGCTGGATCTATTATATTAATCATGCTTTGGGTGTCTTACACCAGTTTAATTCTGTTTTTTGGTGCTCATTTTACAAAAGCGTATTCCGAAAAATATCTAAGATTAGGCTAATTCTGTAATTAATATTTAGGATTTTATATCCTTTATAAATTGGGGTTCGTAGTTTTCCATCATGTCTAACAATACGACCTCGGTAGGCGAAAGGTATCCTGAGCCACTGCTTATCGTTTCTAGTCTTTTAAAATCTTGCGCTATAGAATTATTGGTATATTTATGCACAACAACGGGATGCACGTAATACTTTCGACAAACATTCCTAGTATTACCTAAAGCTTTGGCTGCGGTATCGAAAGCTTGTAAAAGACGTGTTTTGTTAGTGTCTTCTGTAGGGTATCCCTCCGTCTAACCCATCTTGACTATTTTTGATTAAGGTTTTAGTTTTGTCACTACAAAAATTTGTAGCTATG
>CANLCJ010000017.1 GCA_947489085.1 uncultured Flavobacteriaceae bacterium | reverse complement strand
AAAACAAAAGGTAGCAATATAAATATCACTACCTTATAACTTATAAATCTTGTATCGCTATTTTAGGACAAGACATTTCTTACTCTAAACGGCACAGACTAAAAGTCTGCGCTAGCACGTTTGTTTTTATTTATTATCCGAGCCATCGGGTCATGTTTTAGCCTTCAACCCAATTTATATTATCGTAACGTTTACCAGACAAATAATAACATCTAATTATATCATTTGCAACTTCTCTATCTACAGTCATGTTTTTAGGATATTCGTCAATCTGTCCATTAGATAAAAGAAAATCTTCATTATAATCTTCCGACTCATTCTCATCAAATATCAAATAACTAGATTCATCACTTTTTAAATACATAAAAAATACTCTTGTGTTATTCATTAGAACACATAATTTTCCTTTTTCATGTCCTTCAATCCAAATTTCAGCAAATTTTAAACCATTAATATCTAATAATATATCATCTATTTCTTTTTGAGCTATTAAGCTTTTATTATTTACGATAAATTTAACCATTCAACTCTCCATTATTTGACCTTTACTAATTTTCTTTAGCCAGTATTTTCCTTTTATCAGCACTATCATTTACCAATGTGCTCAGCCTAAGAAACAAATCCAGAAACTTCTAAAAAACACAACTTAAAATAAAAATCTATTTCTAAAATAAGAAATTCAAATTTAAAAAATAGAAGCTATTAAACTTTCAACACTATAACCTTATGGAACATTAAATTGAAATATGCCGTAAATTCTATTCAATACAATATTAATTCACTTAAAAGTAATTGAAAATTTTATGTAATTTTGTCGAAATAGAATATTGGTTTGGCAACTAAGATTGCCTAATCAAAAAAACTACATATTAATACTCTAAATTACCTCCATGAAATACAAAAGAATACTTCTTAAACTATCTGGCGAAGCTTTAATGGGATCTCGACAGTATGGCATAGATCCAGAACGCCTTGCTGAATATGCTAAAGACATAAAAGCTATTGCCGACAAAGGTGTGCAAATAGCTATAGTTATTGGTGGTGGTAATATATTTAGAGGTGTGTCTGGCGCTAGTAATGGTATGGATCGTGTTCAAGGCGACCACATGGGCATGCTTGCTACCGTTATTAATGGTTTGGCGTTACAAAGTGCTTTAGAAGATGCAGATATACCTACACGCTTACAAACTGCTATAAAGATTAATGAAGTGGCAGAACCATTTATCCGTAGAAAAGCAATGCGCCATTTAGAGAAAGGTAGAGTTGTTATCTTTGGAGGTGGTACTGGAAATCCGTATTTTACAACAGATTCTGCGGCTGTGTTACGTGCCATAGAAATAGAAGCCGATGTGATACTTAAAGGCACTAGAGTGGATGGAATTTACAACGCAGATCCTGAAAAAGACAGTTCGGCCGTAAAATTTAACACCATTTCTTTTGATGAAGTTCTGCAAAAAGGGCTTAAGGTTATGGATACTACTGCCTTTACACTTAGTCAAGAAAATAAGTTACCAATTATTGTTTTCGATATGAATACTTCTGGGAATTTACTGAAAGTTATTGCTGGAGAAAACATTGGCACCGAAGTTAACATATAATAATGGTCTGATTTTTGAATCAATTTATGCTTTAAAAATTTAAAAATAATGAACGAAGAATTACAATTTATACTAGATACTGCAAAAGAATCTATGGAGAATGCTTTAAAGCATTTGGAAAAACAACTCACTAATATTAGAGCTGGTAAAGCCAGCCCTGCTATGCTTGGTAGTGTTATGGTTGATTATTATGGTTCGCAAACTCCACTTGGCCAAGTAGCCAATGTTAATACTCCAGATGGAAGAACTATTACTGTACAACCTTGGGAAAAAAATATGCTACAGGAAATTGAACGTGGTATTATGATTGCCAATCTTGGGTTTAACCCTATGAATAATGGAGACACAATTATTATTAATGTTCCTCCATTAACAGAGGAACGCAGAAGAGATTTGGCAAAACAAGCTAAATCTGAAACTGAAGATGCTAAAGTAGGCATTAGAAATGCTAGAAAGGATGCCAATAACGACATTAAAAAACTTGATGATGTTTCTGAAGATCTTAAAAAAAATGCAGAGATAGATGTGCAAGAAATGACGAATACTTACGTTAAGAAAGTAGATGGTATTTTAGAGAATAAAGAAAAAGAAATAATGACAGTGTAATACGCATCTGTATTTTACAATTTTATAATTTATTGCACTTAGGTCTATGCTAAAATATTACGTTTTATTATTCAGTTTATTTTTTAGCATGGCGCAAGCTCAAGATAAATCTGAGACGCTAAGCAAAACACAAAAAGACTCTATTAAAAAAAGCCTTTTCTTCAAGCAATTGGGAAACGGCTTTTTTCCTTTAGAATATTTTAATTTTGATCTAAGGTATCTCGTTAAGTTTAACCAATTTGAAGGTTTACGTACTGGCTTAGGTGGGGTAACAAACAATAAGTTTTCTAATAAATTTAAACTTATGGGGTATACTGTTTATGGCTTTACAGATGATGCCTTTAAATTCAGTATTGGCGGCAGTTATAAACTTTCTAAAAAAAACAATACGTGGCTAGGATTGTCTTATACTGACGATTTACAGGAAACGGGAAGCACTAAGTTTTTAACAGATGCGCGTTTCTTCCAGTTTTTCGAACCGCGGTTAATCAATATCGATTTATTCCACCGCCATATTACACAAACCGTATTTTTAAAACACGATTTGCACAGAAAACTAGCCACGACTACCCAATTTTCTGTGAGCAATGTAGAACCTACTTACGATTACACATTCAATCTAAACGGTGAGCGCTTTACAAAATTTCAGTTTACAACCTACACCTTATCGGCTCAGTGGAGTCCCTTCAATAAATTTAAAGAAATTAAAGGTGAAATGGAAGAAGTACAAACTGGTTACCCCCAATTTGCTTTCCAGTATACCAATAGCGTAAAAGACTTGTTTAAAGGAGATCTAAATTTTTCTAAAATAGATTTTAAAGCCATTCAACGAATACAATATAAGCAAAATGTTTTTTCTGAGATTACACTGGTTGCTGGCATTGCTAGAGGCAATACGCCATTAACACACCTTTACCATGCCTACCCTAACAACATTAACAAAGACGAAATTTTACAACGTTTTTCCGTAGCAGGGATTACAAGTTTCGAAACCATGTTTTTCAATGAGTTCTTTTCAGATAAATTTACTACTATACAGTTAAAGCATTTTTTAAAACCCTTTCATATTTCCACTAAATTCAATCCGCAAATGGTACTTATTACCAGATATGCCATTGGCGATCTAAACAGTCCAGAAAGGCATGAAGGTATTGAATTCGATAGGCTTAATAAAGGCTATACAGAATCTGGGTTTGAGTTAAACAGGCTCTTGTTTGGTTTTGGTTTGAGTTGTACGTACCGTTATGGTGCCTATCACCTCCCTAATTTCGACGACAACATTGCGTTAAAGTTCACTTTCAACGTGACATTGTAAAGCTATTAACCTGCTTAGTGTTTTGTTTTTTCTACCTTTGTTCTCCTTTACAACTACTTGATGTTTAAACTATTTTCTAAGGATTTCTGGGACGTTACAGCGAACATAATATTGCGTAACAAAATTATAATTTTATTAGGCGTTGTATTAGCCACTGTGTTTTTGGCTACACAATGGAAATACATGAGATTTTCCCATACCGAGGCAAACCTCTTGCCTGACGACCACGAGGTAAACCTTGCCTATAACAACTTCCTAAAAATCTTTGGAGAGGAAGGAAACCTTATTATTATTGGTGTTAAAGACGAAACATTATTTACTGTAGAAAAACTTAATGCTTGGAACAACCTTTCAGATAGTTTTAAAGCTTCCAACGCTGTAGCCTCTGTTATATCCATAAAAGATTTACAAAAACTTGTAAAAAACACTACTCAGGAAAAGTTCGATTTAAAACCTTTTATAAAAGATTCTATTACTAGCAGTTCGGAGATCGCATCTCTTAAAGACGAGCTGTTTAACAAATACCCGTTTTACGACAATTTCTTGTTTAACAGCAAGACCCAAACTGTTAGGTCTGCTATATATCTAAATAAAGATATTGTAAATACCTCTGCAAGAAAGGATTTTATTTTAAATGTTCTTATTCCAAAAATAGAAGCCTTTAGTAAAGCATCTGGTTTAAATGTAAGAGTGTCTGGCATGCCGTACATACGTACCTTAAACTCTCAAAATATTGTAGACGAAATTAATTTATTTGTTATCGCTGCTTTATCTGTTACTTCGCTTCTATTCTTTTTCTTTTTTAGGTCTTTTAGAGCAACGTTTATTTCGCTTATTGTAGTATGTATTGGTGTAATGTGGTCTTTAGGTTTTATAGGGCTCCTAAATTACGAAATCACGGTATTAACAGCGTTAATTCCGCCTTTAATAATTGTTATTGGTTTTCCTAACTGTATTTTCTTAATTAACAAATACCAACATGAGGTTAAACTTCATGGTAATAAAATAAAATCCTTGCAACGTGTTATTACCAAAGTAGGTAATGCCACTTTAATGACTAACATAACAACTGCTTCTGGTTTTGCAACATTTATACTTACAGAAAGCAAACTTTTAAAGGAATTTGGTATTGTTGCGTCTTTAAGTATTATCGCTATTTTTATTCTATGCTTGCTCATAATTCCTATTATATACACATTCTTACCTTTTCCAAAAGAACGCCACTTAGAACACTTAAATAAACGTTGGATTGGGGGTTTTGTAAATTGGATGGAACGCATGGTAAGACACAAGCGTATTGCCATTTATGGCTTTTCGGTACTTCTACTTATTGTAAGCATTATAGGAATCTACCAAATAAAAATTTCTGGAAGTTTGATAGAAGATATGCCAAAGGAAACTCAGTTTTTTAAAGATATTCGTTTTTTTGAAGAAGAGTTTAATGGCATTATGCCTTTAGAAATTATGATTGATACTAAGCGTAAAAAAGGCGTAATGAAACTAGCCACTTTAAAACGCATGAGTAAGATCGAAGACTTTATTGTAGACACTCCAGAGTTGTCTAAACCTATATCCTTAGTTGGTTTAGTTAAATACTCCAAACAAGCTTATTATAACGGCAACCCGAAGTATTACCAACTGCCAACAGCTCAAGAAAATAGTTTTATACTATCCTATGCGAAAAACTCCTCTAATAAGGTAGATTTGCTTAATAATTTTGTTGATAGTACGGGACAAATAGCCCGAATTACTACTTTTATGAAAGATGTTGGTACAGACAGAATGGAACGCATCCAAGAGAACCTACAAGAAAAAATCGACAAAGTTTTCCCTAAAGAACGCTACAATGTTACTGTAACAGGTAAAGCTCTAGTATTTGAGAAAGGCACGAAATATTTGGTTAAAAATCTGGCCATATCGTTATCCTTAGCCATATTACTTATTGCCATTTTCATGGCTTTTATGTTTAGATCTGCCCGAATGATTATTGTTTCTCTTATACCAAACCTTATTCCACTACTAATTACTGCGGGATTAATGGGGTATTTAGGCGTACCTATTAAGCCTTCGACCATATTAGTATTTAGCATTGCCTTTGGTATTTCTGTAGACGATACCATACATTTTTTGGCTAAATACAGACAAGAATTACAAGCTAACAAATGGAAAATTAAACCTTCTGTATATGGCGCTTTAAGGGAGACTGGGGTAAGTATGTTTTACACCTCTATAGTCTTGTTTTTTGGATTTTCTGTCTTTACCATATCCAGTTTTGGAGGCACTGTAGCCCTTGGAGCATTAGTCTCTGCCACGTTGCTTTTTGCCATGTTATCTAACCTCTTATTATTACCATCTTTATTATTGTCTCTGGAAAGAATAATTGCCAATAAAACTGTACTTAAGAAACCTGCCATTAATATTATTCCTGAAGAGGAAGATGAAAAGGCGTAAACCTCCAATACTAAGAGGCTTTAACAAATTCGTTTCTATTTTATACCCTATGATAACCAGGTATAAAGAAATGAGAAGACCAAAGGTTAAAACAGCTCTACTGTAAAGTTTTGAATGTTTTAAAGCGCATTATACGTTTTACGAACAAAAATTCCCCCTATATGTGATTTCTTTTTCTACTATTACTACGTTAAAAAAACCTCAACTACAGAAAAGTTCTATTCTTTTGCCTTTAGACTAGCGAAATATAATTCAACCTTTTGGCATAAAATTCTTAGCCATAAATCGTATTCTAAAATTTAGGACGGAATAACAGAAAACAAAAAGAGGCCATCTTATAACAATTAAGATAGCCCCTTTTTAATTTTTATAACGTTTAAATTACCCTAGAGTAACACGTTTAAAAGCTGTAATTTCTACATCTCCAAAAGAAGATACGTAGTCTGCTACAGTTTTCTTTTCGTCTTTAATAAAGTTTTGGTCTAAAAGACACTGTTCTTGATCTAAAGTTGTATTATCTGAGATAAAACGTTGCATTTTACCAGGTAATATTTTATCCCAAATTTTCTCTGGTTTACCTTCGGCTTGCAATTCTGCTTTCGCATCTGCCTCAGCTTGAGCCAATACTTCAGGAGTTAATTGAGACATTGAGATGTATTTAGGTACGTTTTTAAGTGTTTTACCTAAACGTTCTAGCTCTTCATTATCTTTTTCTATAACAGCGATTCTAGCTTCTGTTTCAGAGGCTACATAAGCAGGATCGAAATCTTTATAAGATAAAGATGTAGCACCCATAGACGCAATTTGCATTGCAACATCTTTAGCTAAAGCTTCTACATTATCTACAACACTAGAAAAACCTACTATAGCAGCAATTTTATTAATGTGTACATAAGATCCAACGTAAGCAGCTTCGATCTTTTCAAAAGCTTTTATATCTAGTTTTTCTCCGATAACACCAGTTTGTTCAACTAGCTTCTCTGCAACAGTCATACCTCCAAAATCTGCGGCTAAAAAGTCGTCTTTAGATGCTGAATTTAAAGCGATATCTCCTAATTGGCTAGCCAATGCTAAGAAATTGTCGTTTTTACCAACAAAATCAGTTTCACAACCTAAAACAATAGCAACACCAGCTGTATTGTCTGCGTTTACTTTAGCAACAGCTGCACCTTCACTAGATTCTCTGTCTGCTCTTTTAGCTGCTACTTTCTGACCCTTTTTACGTAAAACTTCAATAGCCTTATCAAAATCACCTTCAGCTTCAACTAAAGCTTTTTTGCAGTCCATCATACCTGCACCAGTAGCTTTTCTTAATTTGTTTACTTCAGCTGCTGTTATTTTTACTGTAGTACTCATAGTATTATAATTTAAAAAAGTCGTTCAATCTATTTTCTGCAAAGAAAAGAACTAAACGACTTATTTGTGTTGTATTAATGTTATTTATTCTTCTTCTTCGGCGGCAACAGGTGCTGCTTGCTTAGCTTCTGCTTTAGGCGCTTCTTTTTGAGCGACAACCGCAGCTTTCTCCGCTTTGCGTTCTGCTAATCCACCAGATACAGCGTCTGCAACATGAGTTAAAATTTTGTTTATCGATTTAGAAGCATCATCATTTGCTGGTATTACATAATCTACTTGACGTGGATCTGAGTTTGTATCTACCATTGCAAAAATTGGAATGTTTAATTTTTGAGCTTCTTTAATCGCAATATGCTCACGTTTAATATCTACTACAAATAAAGCACCAGGTAAACGCGTCATGTCGCTAATAGAACCTAAGTTCTTTTCTAATTTAGCTCTTAAACGGTCTACTTGTAAGCGTTCTTTTTTAGATAAGGTCATGAATGTACCATCTTTCTTCATTCTATCAATAGAAGCCATTTTCTTTACGGCTTTTCTAATAGTTACAAAGTTTGTTAACATACCACCTGGCCATCTTTCTGTAATGTAAGGCATGTTAATTCCGCCTGCTTTTTCAGCAACGATATCTTTAGCTTGCTTCTTTGTAGCAACAAATAAAATTTTACGACCAGATGCTGCAATTTTTGCTAATGCTGCACCAGCTTCGTCTATTTTAGCTGCTGTTTTGTATAAATTTATAATATGGATGCCATTACGCTCCATATATACGTAAGGTGCCATGTTAGGATCCCACTTACGTGTAAGGTGACCGAAGTGTACACCTGCTTCTAATAATTCTTTGACTTCTACTGCCATTTTGTATGCGTTTACGTTCTTTTAAATTAGCAATGTTCCATTTGGCTATTGCCTTGGCTTCATTTAGATGCTAAACTTTAAACTCTGAAACATTATGCTTCAGATTTACTTAATTAATGCGTCTGCCTTGTGTTAGGCACTATATTTTGAATAAGGGATGCATAGGGTGTATGTACCATCATCAAAAATTCCCGAAACACATTCGGGATATAGTATATTAACGTTTCGAGAATTGGAATTTTTTACGCGCTTTCTTCTGTCCGAATTTCTTACGCTCTACCATTCTTGGATCTCTAGTTAATAAACCTTCTGGTTTTAAGATGCCTCTGTTTTCTTCGTCTACTTCGCACATTGCGCGAGATAAAGCTAAACGTACTGCTTCTGCTTGACCAGTGATACCACCTCCATATACATTTACTGTAATATCAAAGTTGCCGTCATTGTTAGTCAAAACTAAAGGTTGCTTTACTTTGTACTGTAATGTACCAGTTGTAAAGTAATCAGTTAAGTCTTTTTTATTAATCGTAATTTTACCGCTTCCTTGAGAAACGTAAGCACGAGCAACAGCCGTTTTTCTACGGCCAATTTTATGAATTACATCCATTATTTGAATTCGTTTAAGTTAATTGTTTTTGGCTTTTGCGCTTCGTGTTTATGCGCTGTACCAACAACAACTGTTAGGTTACGGAATAAAGCAGATCCTAATTTGTTTTTAGGTAGCATTCCTTTTACTGATTTTTCTACGATACGAGCTGGGTCTTTTCCAAATAACTCTGTCGCAGTTAAACTTCTTTGACCACCTGGGTAACCTGTGTGACGGATATAAGATTTATCTGTCCACTTGTTTCCAGTTAAGTTGATTTTTTCTGCATTGATAACAATTACATTGTCTCCGCAATCAACATGTGGTGTGAAGTTAGGCTTGTGTTTACCTCTTAATAGTTTTGCAACTTTAGAAGCTAAACGCCCAAGCGTTTGATCTTCTGCATCCACTAAAACCCACTGCTTATCTACAGTTGCTTTATTGGCAGAAATCGTTTTGTAGCTTAATGTGTCCACACTTTTAATTTTTTCTGATTAAACATTCCTCTCTTAAAAAGAGTTTGCAAATTTACGATTATATATTTTATTACCAAATGGTAAGCTGGAATATTTTAAAGCGTGTAACTTATCTGAATTTTAGAGAGATACGGTTTTTGCAAACAGCCTATTTTTTATTGAAGATTTTAAACTTGAGCAAATACCGCTTAACTTGTTAAAAATTGTTTATAACTTTTTTTAACTGCTTGCTCTTTTTAAGCGGTCGTTTATTGAGTTGCCAAGACCTCTTTTAGGGAAAGCTTCCACAATAATAAGGTCTAGCGCCTCATGGTCTAACTGGTGTAGTGCATCGTAAAGCTTAAACATGGCTTCTGCCATATCTCCTGTTTTAGAGAGTGTTATTTGCTTTTTTAGTTGTGCTATTGCAGGCAGTGTGTCTTTAAACGTTAATAGACCCAGTTTTTTATTAGGGTATTCTTCTATGCTTTTTATAACATTGCTGGTTAATACCGTTCGCGTTCTTGGCGCATAATGTTTGCTTAACATGCCTGGCGCACTTATATTACTTTCGGTTTTAATGGTGTTTTTTACCAAAACTTTACCTACCACACTTTCTATGGCGTCTTGAGATACAGCACCTAATCTGTATATTACAGGTGTATCGCCATGGAAACCTACTATTGTAGATTCTATACCCTTAGTGCATGCGCCTCCATCTAACACCATTTTTATGCTGGTTTTAAAGTAGCGTTCTACATGTGTTGCTTTTGTGGGGCTTATACAGCTAAAAGGGTTTGCACTAGGTGCTGCTAAAGGAAATTCTAAGGTATTTAGTAGTTCTTGTGCTACACTATGGTTTGGCACTCGTACTGCTACTGTTGGTTTACCCGCAGTTATTATATCTGGTATGTTATCTTGCTTTGGCAACACAAGTGTTAATGCTCCTGGCCAGAAGTTATTAGCCAACTGCTGTGCTTTTTCGGGGATGTGTTTTGCTATATTGGGCAATTGTGCTACTGAAGCTATGTGTACTATTAAAGGGTTGTACAACGGCCGTTGCTTGGTACTAAAAATAGCTTTTATTGCGGTTTCGCTATATATGTTTCCTGCCAAACCGTATACTGTTTCGGTAGGTATTGCTACTAATTCGTTATTACGTAATAGTGTAGCTGCTTTAGCAATGTCTTTTGAAATAATACTCATAATCTCAAATAAATTGCAAAATTAGGTATTAATACTGAAAGTGTTGTGTCTGGTATTTTAAAATTCTAACTTAAATATGATGGTAATATTCTGGTCGTTCTTGTTGTTGCGTTAGGGATTGCAACGAAAAGCCCACAGCGAGGCACGAGCGCGGACTTGCAGTGTAAAGCCCGACCTCGCTTTTTTTTAAGCGAGGTAACGCCCAAAACACCATTAGAATACGTAAGTGATGTTGCTTTTTAAAAATAACTAAAATTCATGCCATTCATTTTTTAAGAATCTACACTACTCAAATACAAACTAAACCTAGTAAATAAGGTACTTCTCTTATACTTTAAATTTCGCAATAGCCTTAATAATTAAGGAGCATGCTGTGTTTTTTCCGTATTTTTGCAAAAGTTATGCAAGATTTAAAACTTTCTAGTTGGTTGCCTACCACAAACAAAGAGGCTAAAATTCGCGGATGGGATGCGTTAGACGTGATCTTATTTAGTGGTGATGCTTATGTGGACCATCCTTCGTTTGGGCCTGCAGTTATTGGGCGTATATTAGAAAGTTATGGGTTGCGGGTTGCTATTGTACCTCAGCCGAATGTAAACGATAATTTACAGGATTTTGTAAAACTTGGTGCGCCTAAATTGTTTTTTGGCGTTACTGGCGGGTGTATGGACCCGATGATTAGCAATTACAACGCTAATAAGAAACGTAGGGATAAGGATGCTTATACACCTAATGGCGATATTGGATTTCGTCCTGATTATGCTACTACGGTATATTCTAAAATTTTAAAAGAAAAATGGCCTGATGTGCCTGTTTTAATTGGTGGTATAGAGGCGTCTTTACGCCGTGTTACCCACTACGACTATTGGAGTGATAAATTATTGCCTACCATTTTAGAAACTTCTAAGGCCGATATGCTGGTTTACGGTATGGGCGAGCAGCCTTTACGGGAGGTGGTTAGGTTATTGCAAAAGGGTGTGCCGTTTTCTAGCATTACTACGGTAAAACAAACTGCTGTTTTATTAGAAAAAAACGCCAAAGTACCTAAAAACAGTAATTGGGAGGATGTAGAAATCGCGTCTCACGAGCGTTGTTTAAAGGACAAGAAGGCGTACGCTTCTAATTTTAAAACTATAGAACAGGAGAGTAATAAGTTAGCGGCAAGACGTATTTTTCAAAAAGTGGAGGATAAATTATTAATGATTAATCCGCCTTACCCTACGATGACGGAAAATGAAATTGATGCATCCTTCGATTTGCCTTATACGCGTTTACCGCACCCTAAATACAATAAGCGTGGCCCTATACCTGCTTTTGAAATGATTAAATTTTCTATTAACATTCATCGCGGGTGTTTTGGTGGTTGTAGTTTTTGTACCATATCTGCGCATCAAGGAAAGTTTATAGCGTCTCGTAGCCAAGAATCTGTTTTAAAAGAAGTGGATACTGTAGCAAACATGCCAGATTTTAAGGGCTATTTGTCTGATATTGGTGGCCCTAGTGCTAACATGTATAAAATGAAGGGTAAGGTGCAGGAGATTTGCGATAAGTGCGTGGCACCGTCTTGTATTTCGCCTGTTATTTGCAGTAATTTAGATACGTCTCATAAACCTTTAACGGATTTGTACCAAGCTGTTGATAGTCATCCCAAAATTAAGAAATCGTTTATTGGTAGTGGTATTCGCCATGATATGCTTGTGCCAGAATTTAATAAAAATGCCGACCCTAAAGAACTGGATGCTTATACCGAAGAGGTTATGACGAAACATGTTTCTGGACGTTTAAAAGTTGCGCCAGAGCATACCAGCGACCCTGTATTGAAATTAATGCGTAAGCCTTCGTTTTCGTATTTTCATAAATTTAAGGAGCGTTTTGATAAGATAAACGTTAAGAATAAATTGAAACTACAGCTTATTCCGTATTTTATTTCAAATCACCCTGCGTGTGAGGCTGAAGATATGGCCAATTTAGCGGCAGAAACTAAAGATATGGGATTCCAGCTTGAACAGGTACAAGGGTTTACCCCAACACCTATGACGGTGGCTACTGTTATTTATTATAGTGGCTACCACCCGTATACTTTAAAAAAGGTAAATACGCCTAAAACTCGTAAGGAAAAAGACGAACAGCACCGCTTTTTCTTTTGGTATAAGGATGAAAATAAGGCTTGGATTAAAAAGACTTTAAACAAATTGGGCAGACAGGATTTACTTAAGGTTTTGCTTCCTGAAAAGACCGAAAAATGGCGCAAAAACAAGCCCGGCAAAGCTAAACATACGTTTAATGATGCTGTGCCTTTTAACCAACGTAAAAATAAAGCGAAGTTTAAGAGCAAGAAAAAACGCAGTTAATACATTACTCTGCATTTGTTGACGTGTTACGCCAATTACAAAAAGGTTTTGCTTTAAAATGTACTTCGCTAGATGCCTAAAATCATTTTAGCTATCCAGAAATAGAGTAAAATTCCCAGAATATCATTACTTGTTGTGATAAATGGTCCTGTCGCAATGGCTGGATCTATACCGCGTTTATTTAAAAATAAAGGCACAAAGGTTCCTATAAGTCCTGCTACAATAATAACAGCAACCAAGGATACGGAAATAGCCAATGCTGTATTAGGTTCTCCTTTAAAAGCCCAGACAAACAAAAACAAAAATAACGCTAATATTACCCCATTTAAAGCGGCCAATACCATTTCTTTTAACAAACGGCTATTTACACTTCCCTTTACATCATCGTTCGCTAAACCTTGAACAATAATGGCACTAGATTGTACACCAACGTTACCAGCCATTGCTGCTATAAGCGGTGTAAAGAAAAACAGGATTACAGCTTTCCCTGTAAACAGGCCTTCGAAACCTTCCATAATTAAAAAAGCTCCAATTCCTCCTACTAAACCTAAAAATAACCAAGGTAAGCGCGCACGGGTAAGTTCTAAAATAGTATCGTCGGCCTCTACATCTCCTGTAATACCCGCCGCCATCTGGTAATCTTTTTCGGCCTCTTCCTTTAGTACGTCTACAATATCGTCTATAGTAATTCGTCCTAAGAGCGTTTTAGTATCGTCTACCACGGGAATGGCTTCTAAATCGTATTTGGCCATAATTTTGGCTACTTCTTCTGCGTTTGCATGCACATTTACACAATCTACATTAGAGATGTAGATGTCTGCTATTTTTTGCTCGCTTTTTGCAACAACCAAATCTTTTAGAGACAAACGCCCTATAAGTTTTTCTTCTTTATCTACTACATACACAGAATGTACTCTGCTTACCTCTTTGGCCTGCCCTCTTATACGGCGTAAACAGCCTGCAACTGTCCATGTTTCGTATACTTTTACAAGTTCTTTTGCCATAAGTCCTCCTGCCGTATCCTCGTCGTAAGCTAAAAGTTCTTCTATTTCTGCCTTGTGTTCTTGATCTTCTATACGATCTATTACGGCTTGCTGTCGTTCTTCTGGAAGTTCAGATATAATATCTGCCGCATCATCGGTATCGAGTTCTTCAACCTCATCGGCTATTTCTTGAGCGGTTAAATTCTTTAAAACCTTTTCCCGATTGTCTTCGTCTAATTCTTTAAGAATATCTGAAGTACGCTCAGAATCTAAAAGTTTAATAACATAAATGGCTTGCTCTAAATTGAGCTCGTCTAAAATCTCTGCTATATCAGCATAGTGGTATGCTTCTAAAGTATTTTGAAGTACCTTATCTTCCTGCGCCGCGATAAGCTGTTCTATATGCTCTAAGAGTGCATTGGTAAGTTCGAATTGTATTTTGTCTTTATCTTCTTCCATACCTCTGTTTCTGGAACTGTAATCGTATTTTCTTTCATCAAAAAAAACCAAACCTACTACGGTTTGTTACCCTAAAACAATGTATAATGTATTGCCTGCTTTATTTTTAATACAAAAAGACATTGTACTACACTCGCAATATTTATACTATATCGTTCTGAATCAAAGTTGTAAGCTCTATAAATTCGAGAACTGATAATTGTTCTGGACGCTTGCCAAAGATAAGATTTGCTTTTAAATTATCGGATAAATTGAATGTTTTTAAACTGTTACGAAGTGTCTTTCTACGTTGCTGAAATCCTGCTTTTACAACTTTAAAAAAAAGCGCTTCATCGCAAGGCAGACTGTAATTTTCTTTTCGTGTAAGACGCAGCACGCCAGAGTCTACTTTTGGTGGCGGATTAAATACAGAAGGGGGCACTGTAAACAGGTATTCGGCATCGTAAAAGGCTTGGGTCAATACGGATAATATACCATACACCTTACTGCCCTCTTTAGAACAAATACGTTGAGCGACTTCTTTTTGAAACATTCCTGAAAATTCTGGGATTTGATCGCGCATGGCTAACGTTTTAAAAACGATTTGTGTCGAAATGTTATAGGGAAAGTTCCCTATTATGGCTAAAGGTTCCCCTTTAAACACTTCATTTAAATCGTATTTTAAAAAATCTTTTTCTATGATGCGCTGGGCTAAATTAAGGTAGTTAGCCTGTAGGTATTCTACCGACTCGGTATCAATCTCGATTACATACGTTGTCGTTGCCTTTTTAAGCAAGTATTTGGTTAACACCCCCATACCTGGCCCAATCTCTAAGACATTTTTATAGCCGCTTAAAGACAAGCTGTCTGCTATTTGCTCTGCTATAGTCTCATCTTCTAAAAAATGCTGTCCTAAATGTTTTTTTGCTTTTACTGACACGGTGATGGGTTTTGTTTGTTAATACTTATGTATTTGTTAATTTGCTTGCTGGCGCATGTATGCCTTAAATCTCCCTTTTAAATAAAAATAGCTTTTCTATAATTGCCAAAATTTCTTTTAAACTGCATAGATTAGTCAATTGTTCTGCTTTTTCCATAAACGACACAAAGCCTTACTTTACATCAGTTCAAATTATAAACAAGATCTTTTGTAGTTTATCATATTCGTTTTATCCTATTATAAAAACAAAAAACCTCCCAAAAGTGCACATCGTAGAGAGGTCAGGGAGGTATTGATGCTACAAATATAATTGTTTTATTCTTATTCTATATTTGTTTTACTTATTAAGCTTATTTGCGTAAGAGCTCTTAGGTAAACGTAACCGAATACTCATCTACAATTTGCAATTCTGTTCTAAAAGACAGCATTTTATCTGCAAACTTTTTCAAGCCTTCTTGTCGCAACGTATCGGCATCTTCGCGGTAATACGCATCTAAAGCTTCTCGCGAATAGGTTCTGTATTGTATGGAGTAGGTTTCCCCTCCCATCTCTTCTTCTACCAACACCTTTGTTAGGGTAGCTTTTTCAAACTTCCCTGTGGCGAGTACTTTTGGAATATGAGCTTTTATCCATAACAACCATTCGTCATGCACTGAGCTTTCTATATTTACGGTGACATTATAAATAAACTTCATTACCCTACTATATTTACAATTTTACCTGGTACTACAATCACTTTCTTAGGTGTTCTGCCTCCTAATTGTTCTTGTGTTTTTTCGTGTGCTAACACTGCTTTCTCAATCTCGTCTTTATTCAAATCTAAACCTAATTCCATGGTAAAACGCATTTTACCGTTAAAGGAAATAGGGTAATTTTTAGAGCTTTCTACTAGGTGACTTTCATCAAATTCTGGAAATGCTACAGTTGAAATAGACGTGCTGTGCCCTAATTGTCCCCATAACTCTTCTGCAATATGAGGCGCATAAGGCGAAATGAGTATTAACAAAGGCTCTAAAACCGCTTTGGAGCTACACTTTTGCTGTGTGAGTTCGTTTACAGCAATCATGAATGTAGATACCGAAGTGTTGAACGAGAAATTCTCAATATCTGCCTGTACCTTTTTTATCGTTTTGTGTAGTGTTTTTAAATGGTCTTTGGTTGGTGCAGTCTCGTCTACCTTTAAACCTGTATCTCCCACATAAAGTTTCCATAATTTTTTCAAGAAGTTATGCACCCCAGTAATCCCTGCGGTATTCCACGGTTTGTATTGCTCTAATGGGCCTAAAAACATTTCATAGAGACGTAAACTGTCTGCACCATAATCGGCCACGATATCGTCTGGGTTTACCACATTAAACCAACGTTTAGACATTTTTTCAACTTCACGTCCTACGATATACTTTCCGTCTTCCAAGATAAATTCTGCATCGCTATACTGAGGTTGCCACGCTTTTAACTTATCGACATCAATTTCATTAGAAGCATTTACCATGCTTACGTCTACGCGAATTTCTTCAACGTTGTGTGCATCTTTCAATCCTAATGACACGTAGGTATTTGTACCTGAAACCCTATAGATAATAGCACTCGTCCCCAAAATCATACCTTGGTTGATGAGTTTTTTAGCATACTCATCGGTAGGCACAACACCTTTATCAAATAAGAATTTTTGCCAAAAACGCGAATACAATAAGTGCCCTGTAGCGTGTTCGCTTCCGCCAATATATAAATCGACATCTTGCCAATAGTCTAAGGCTTCCTTACTTGCAAATGCTTCTGTATTGGTAGGATCCATATAACGGTTAAAATACCAAGAACTTCCCGCCCAACCCGGCATGGTGTTTAATTCTAAAGGAAATATGGTCTCATTATCAATCAATGTGTTTGCTACAACGGTATTGGTCTTGGTATCCCAAGCCCAAGTTGTTGCATTTCCTAGTGGAGGCTCACCTGTTTCGGTAGGTAAATATTTTTCTACTTCTGGCAGTGTAATTGGCAAATGTTCGGTTGCGATCATTTGTGGCATCCCATTTACATAATACACTGGAAAAGGCTCTCCCCAATAGCGCTGACGGCTAAACACGGCGTCTCTTAAACGGTAATTGGTTTTGCCTTCACCTTGTCCTAGTTTTTCCAATTCATAAATAGCACGTTTGGTCGCTTTCTTATAGTTTAAACCATTTAAAAAATCACTGTTCGCTATTACGGTATTGGATTTGTCTGAAAACGCAGTTTCTGAGATATCAACGCCTCCAAAAATATTAGGAATAGGAATATTAAAATGCTTCGCAAAGGCATAATCACGCTCATCACCACATGGTACAGACATTACTGCCCCTGTACCGTAGCCCGCTAAAACATAATCCCCAATCCAAATAGGAATTGGCGCTTTTGTAAACGGATGTTCGGCGTAAGCTCCTGTAAAAACGCCTGAAATGGTTTTTACATCTGCCATTCTATCGCGCTCACTGCGCTTTGCCGTTGCTAATACATAAGCTTCTACGGCTTCTTTTTGTGCTTCGGTTGTAATTTGAGACACCAATTCGTGTTCTGGTGCTAACGTCATGAAAGACACTCCAAAAATGGTATCGGGGCGTGTTGTGAACACGGATATCCCCCTAGCCCCCGAATTATTTCCGCCTGTCATATATCCCGCTCGAGTAGATGCGTCTGCTTTCGCTTCCCCTTTGGGGAAGGATAGGATGGGGAAAAACACCTCTGCCCCCACAGATTTCCCAATCCAGTTACGCTGACTTTCTTTCAGGGCGTCTGTCCAATCTATTTTTTCTAAGCCTTGAAGTAAACGTTCTGCATAAGCAGATATGCGCATACTCCACTGCGTCATTTTTTTACGAATTACGGGGTGGCCACCTCGTTCGGATACGCCATTTACAATTTCATCGTTCGCCAAAACAGTGCCTAGCGCAGGACACCAGTTAACCTCGGTCTCTGCTAAGTAAGTTAATCGGTATTGCAATAAAATACGTTGCTGCTCTTCCGCTGTAAATCCTTGCCATTCGCCTGCTGAAAATGCATCTATTGCAGCGTCGCAAATCGCATTTACACTTGTATTGCCTTCTGCTTCAAAAATTTTGATTAATTCTGAAATATCTTCAGCTCTATCTGTGTTTTTATTATACCATGAGTTGAACAACTGAATAAAAATCCACTGTGTCCATTTGTAATAACTCGGATCTGATGTACGAACTTCTCGCGACCAATCGAATGAAAACCCTATTTGATCTAACTGCCTACGGTAGGTTGCTATATTTGCCTTTGTTGTTACCGCAGGGTGTTGCCCTGTTTGTATGGCATATTGTTCTGCTGGTAAACCAAAACTATCATACCCTTGTGGGTGTAATACGTTAAAGCCTTGGTGGCGTTTGTAACGTGCATAAATATCTGAAGCAATATAGCCTAAAGGATGCCCCACATGTAAACCTGCACCACTTGGGTAAGGAAACATATCTAAAACATAATATTTGGGTTTATCGCTTGTGTTTTCGGCTTTAAACGTTTGGTTTTCTGCCCAGTATTTTTGCCATTTGGCTTCGATGGCGTTAAAATTGTATGTCATTCTATTCTAATCTCTTCCGATTATTAAAGCGGCAAATTTAAACTTAATATAACACTATTAAAAGTTTAAACGTTGTAAAGGCTAACGATAATAAATTTCTTTGTTACTTTTACAGGGTTAATCCACTATTCTATGAGTTCATCTTTCGAAAATCATCAAAAACGCCGTTTGGTGTCGTCTTATATTTCGGTAGTTATTAGTATTGCTTTGGTTTTATTTTTATTAGGCTTACTTGGAATGTTGGTTTTGAATGCCAAAAGGGTTTCCGATCATTTTAAAGAACAGGTTGTGGTTACAATTTACTTAAAGGATAGTGCTAAAAAAGTGGAGCGCAAACAGCTTGAAAAGAGTTTGGCTTTGGCAGATTATGTAAAGTCTACTACTTACGTCTCTAAGGAAGAAGCTGCAGCATTTATGAAAGCTGAAAACGGTGAGGATTTTATGGATTTTGTGGGCTATAATCCTTTACAAAATTCTATTGATGTGCATTTAAAGGCAGACTTTGTAACGTCTGAGCATTTAGAGAAAATCTCTACTGAGGCTTTAAATAAAAAGTTTGTGGATGAAGTGACTTACGATAACGATTTGGTTAATCTTATGAACGATAATGTTAAGAAAATTAGTTTTTGGGTACTGGTTATAAGCGGTCTGTTTACCCTAATTGCGGTGTTGCTTATAAACAGTTCGTTACGCCTTTCTGTGTATTCTAAACGTTTTACCATAAAAACCATGCAAATGGTAGGTGCTACCAAACGTTTTATTAGACGTCCTTTTATTTGGAAAAGTGTACGCCTTGGTGTTATAGGTGCTGTTTTAGCAATGATTGGAATGGCTATCGTGCTATATTATGTTAACCGTACTTTCCCAGAATTGGAACTACTGGCCAATCCTGTACTTATGGTTTTACTCTTTACTTTTATTTTTGGTTTAGGTATTGTAATTACTTGGATTAGCACGCACTTTGCTACGCAACGTTTCTTAAATTTAAAAACAGATGAGCTGTATTATTAGCCTATGTTCTATTGCCATTTAACAGCTATGTTATGAAACGTTTGAGCTTTATTTTATTGTTATTAGCAGGATTACAACTTTCTGCGCAAAACCCAAAATTTGCTTTAGAGGCGAGCTACCCTGTACCTTTTGATGATAATTTCCTTGGTAGAAACTTTAATGGCATCCTCGATTTAGGCATAAATTACCGATTTGTTTCTAAACCTTTAGTTGATGTTGGTATTGCTTTAAATGGTAGTATTTACAGAAGCCCTGATAGCAACGATGCAACGCAGCCTTTCGATGTTACAATAATTCTTATCCAGCCCATGGTTTTTGGAGAACTTAATATTGTATCTACCCCAAAATTTCATCCTTCTATAGGTATTGGCTATTCTTTTTTAAACTCTGAAGCTACAAACATAAATCCCTTTGTACCGGGCAACGTGGGTAATAATAGAAGTGAAAACGAAAATGGTTTTAGCTTTAATTTGGGTGTGGCTTACGATATTAGCTCTAAACTGTTTGCACATGCGCAATACGATTTTACAAAACTGAATATTAACGGAGATGTGCCTGATGTTACTTTTAACTCCAATATTAATATTTTTAAATTAGGCCTAGGATTCCGTTTCTAGTATGTTTTAGTTTTTGACTTTTAAACATAATGTAACGCATTTTACTGCCAAAATACTTTCTAAAATTGGTTTGTAAAATTTAAAAATCTTTAACATGCTTATTTTAAATAAATCGTTTATTTTGCACAAAAGTATTATTATACGTTATTATGGGAGAGCAGAAACGCAAAGCATCGACAAAACCGACATTTGTATTTGGTAAGAAAAACTACAAATTTATGTATATTGGTTTGGCTTGTATAGCTCTTGGTTTTGCACTTATGGCAGGTGGCGGTAGCGACGACCCTAACGTGTTTAACCCAGATATCTTCCACTGGAGACGCATACGTTTAGCCCCTACTTTAGTTTTAATCGGTTTTGGCATACAGATTTATGCTATTTTACTTAACCCTGATAAAAAGTAATTTATTCAGCTTTTATAGTCTTTATAAAATTATTCGTTATTTTTTCTAAATAGTGTGTGCTGTTTTCCATAGCATCGTCAATATTATCAGTGTAATTTAGTATCGCATCGCTATAATCTAAGCCTAAATGTACTCTAGATGCTTCGTTTAAATCTATACTACCGCAAAACGCAGCCACTTTAACTTTTGCTTTTTTAGCCGATGTAAGTACACCTTCTATGGTTTTACCCGATAGCGTTTGCTTATCTAGTTTACCTTCTCCAGTAATAATCCAATCGGCACCTTTTATGTGTTTATCAAAATTACCCATTGCCTTTACAAGGTCTATACCTGGTAGCAAAGCACCATTTAAAAATACTTTTGCTGCCAACCCCATGCCTCCTGAAGCACCTGCACCTCTTAGCATTTGCGATTCAACATTAAAAAAAGCATTTATTACTTTAGAAAACGCTCTTAGCCCCTCATCTAACAGTTCTATTTCTGTAGTTGTTGCACCTTTTTGCTGTGCATAAACGTGTGCAGCCCCGTGTTTCCCGTAGAGCGGATTTTCTACATCGCAAGCTATTTTAAAACGAATTGTTTTAAGTTTAGCATTTACCTTAGCGGCATCGACATGTTTGATTTTAGAGAGATTTGCACCTATGGGTTTTACCTCAGCATGTTTATCGTCTAAAAACCTGTAGCCTAAAGCAGTGGCCATACCTATTCCACAATCATTAGTCGCACTGCCTCCAATACCTAAAACAATTTTAGTAGCCCCGATGTTTATTGCGTGCTGTATCAGCTCTCCTGTACCCAAAGTGGTTGCGTTCTTGCAATCAAGCTGCTCTGCTTCTAATAATTTCAACCCAGAAGCTTCAGCCATTTCTATAAATGCTGTCTTAGTATTTTTTGCATATAAGTATGTTGCTACAACAGGGGTAAAAAAAGGACCATTAACCTCTAACTTAACCATTTCTGCCTTCATGTAGTGTCTCAAAACTTCCATAGTGCCGTCTCCCCCATCTGCAAGTGGTAATTCCAGAGTTTCTGCTTTTGGTAAAGCTACTTTCAGGATTTCTCTTACTGTTTTACAAAACTCAATACTTGTTAGTGAATTTTTAAACTTATCTGGTGCGATAATAATTTTCATCTGTTTTAATTTGATGTGCGTGTTTAAGAGGCATCATTCGTCTTTTAATGTTTTGGCAAGTATTAGCATTTAGCTTCTGTAACTTATTCGTAGCTCTAAAATACAATTCTTCATAGATTTAAAGTTTTCTCAACACCTTTATTAATTGTAAAAAAAGCAATCAAACTTTAATATTGAAAAAAGGTTTTATAACACTATTTTAATACTTTTGCGAAATGGATATTTTAGATGCAATAATTTTAGGTATTATTCAAGGGTTAACAGAGTTTTTACCAGTGTCTTCCAGTGGGCATTTAGAGTTAGGTAAAGCCATTTTGGGCGATAATTCTTTACCA
This sequence comes from uncultured Flavobacteriaceae bacterium, assembly GCA_947489085.1. Classification (GTDB taxonomy): domain Bacteria; phylum Bacteroidota; class Bacteroidia; order Flavobacteriales; family Flavobacteriaceae; genus Jejuia. The sequence goes on along the minus strand of CANLCJ010000017.1, from coordinate 72,499 downwards.
GAAGAAAGTCTTCTATTTACTGTAGTATTGCACTTTGCAACTGCTTTAAGCACACTAGTTGTGTTTAGAAAAGACATTTTAGATATTATTAAGGGTATTTTAAAACTAAAATGGAATGAGGACATGCAATTTTTAACCAAGATTGTTATTTCTATGTTACCTGCTGTTGTTGTGGGTTTGTTTTTCGAAGACCAGCTTGAAGCCTTGTTTGGCGGAGATATTTTTCTGGTAGGCTGCATGCTTATTGTAACGGCGGTACTTTTATTTTTAGCCAATAAAGCTAAAGACACTACAAAGAATGTAAGTTTTAAAAATGCATTTGTTATTGGCATATCTCAAGCCATTGCCATGCTTCCGGGTATATCTAGGTCTGGTGCTACTATTTCTACCTCTGTGCTTATTGGTAACGATAAAACTAAAGCTGCCCGTTTTTCTTTTTTAATGGTAGTGCCATTAATATTTGGGAAAATAGCCAAAGATATACTTAGCGGCGATATTTCTTCCAACAGTCAAAATTTCACAGCATTATCGGTAGGCTTTGTTGCTGCTTTTGTGGCAGGCCTTTTTGCTTGCACCTGGATGATATCTTTAGTTAAAAAAAGTAAGCTGTCTTACTTTGCTTTGTATTGTGTTATTGTAGGTGTTATTGCCATATTCTTTTCACTTAAATAAAACATGACTGCTGAAGATTTTCTATCTGGACAAGTATTATTAATTGATAAGCCCTTAAATTGGACTTCTTTTCAAGCTGTTAATAAACTGCGCTGGGAGATTAGGCAGGCTTTTAATATTAAAAAAATAAAGGTAGGCCATGCGGGTACTTTAGATCCTCTGGCTACTGGATTGTTAGTAATATGTACAGGTAAAAAAACAAAAGAAATTAACACCTTTCAAGGTCAAATTAAAGAGTACACAGGCACTTTTGTATTAGGGAGCACAACACCCTCTTACGATCTTGAAACCGCAATAGACCAAACCTTCCCTACAGCGCACATTACACCAAATTTAATACAAGAAACTACGGCACAATTTATTGGAGAAATCCAGCAACTGCCACCAATATTTTCCGCTTTAAAAAAAGATGGCAAACGTCTTTATGAATTTGCCAGAGCTGGAGAATCTGTAGAAATAAAACCTAGAACGGTATCTGTTTTAAAATTCGAAATTACAGCGATTAACGAATTGCAAATAGATTTTAAAATTGTTTGCAGCAAAGGCACTTATATACGTTCTTTAGCTCACGATTTTGGAAAGGCGTTACAATCTGGCGCACACCTCTCTGCACTTAGACGTACCAAAATTGGCGACTTTAATGTAAAGGACGCTATTTCTATCGAAAATTTCATAAACAGCATTAACAACTAAATGCTATCTTTTTTCGTATATTGGAGTAATTAATTATATTTTTTATAGTTGTACTTCTCAGATACTCATAAGGCATTACTAATCACTGCGCTATTATCTGGCACAGTAATACTTGCTATTTTTAGTTTAAGCTTAAAGCAAAAGATAAATTACACCGCAGAAAGTTATTATATATTAGAGCCTGACAATAAAATAGATAAGGCTAAAATAGAAAAGGAAAAAGTTTTAGAAAAAAGTAATAACAGTAAGGCAGAGACTAATGAGGCTTATGATGCTTCTAGAAAAAGCAGTCGCTTTGCGCAAGCCTACCAGCTTATAGAACCGCCAGAAGACTACATTCCTAAAAGACAAGCTATAGATAACTCTAGTGCCGTTAAGGGCTATAAATCCAAATACAAAAACATGCATTTAGAAAAAACGGCTAATGATGAGTTAACTAAATTCGATGCCGTAAATGCTTTGCTTGAAAAGCAAAAGAAAAAGACAAACAATGCAAACAGCACAATGTCTTTCTCTTTAACTAATCGGTCCTTAGAGTATTATGAAACACCCATTTATTTATGTGAACGTGGTGGTAAAATTGTAATTACTATTTTAGTAAATGGCAAAGGAATTGTAACAGAGGCTTCCTTAAACACATCTTCCAATTCTAGTAACGCATGCCTTATAAAGCATGCCATACAATACGCAAAAGAGGTTAAATTCAATTCAGATTTATCTAAAGATGAACAAATTGGGTCGATCACCTTTAACTTTTTAGGAAAATAAACCGTTATTAATACGGCAAATTAATTTCTAGGCGCATACTTCCGACTGGAATTCGCATAGCATCGCTGTAATATCATTAATTATATTTTGTCCTTTATTTTTGTTATACCACACCTGTAAGTCTTGTTTAAACTCTGGTGTTAATTTGCCGTGTTCTGCCTTGTAAGCATTAACTAAAGCTGTGGCTTCGCTTGGTCTTGGACCAAAAGTATTAAGCACTTCTCCAGTTTCGTCGTCTAGCATTATTAACTTAGCAATAGCTCTGCCGCCATTAGTTAAAAACATATCTATTAAGTCTAAGTTTTTATCGCGTTCTACTAATCGAAATGTAATGTTGGGGTTTAAATCTGCCAGCTTATTTAATACCGGTATTACATGAGCAGCATCTCCACACCAACTTTCTGTAATAATTAACCAAGTTACTTTTTTATCTAGTGCTGTTATTTTTTGCTTAATTTCTTCAGATACTTTTACCGTTTTATCCCAACGTTTCATGCGCTTCGCATTTAACATTGTATAATTAATTAACGCCTCGTTTTGGTCTACACCTGTTGTTGCTTGCGTTTCTACCAAGTGTTGCATTAATGTTCTGTAAGCGTCGTAAGATATGCTATTTTCTAAACTATTTTTTATTGTAGGGTGCATAGTAAATCAATTTTATAAGATGGTTATTTCTTAATAAGTTACACTATTAGTCTCTAAGCAAAGCTTTTCCTTACTTAAACCCAAATTATTCACTAGAAAATCTATTACAGCTTTCCAACTGCTGCAAACACTAACGCTACAATATGTTTTTTAATTTAACCTTTAGGATGACTATACAAGAATTGAAAAAACATTAGATTTATGGTATTTAAACCGTACGACAATGTTACAATGCGTAATATTAGTTTAAAGCATTACGCAAAAAATACAGACATTTGCTACCTTAGAGCATTGTAACTGTTTAAAATTTTAACAAGAATTTATTATGAGCGAAAAACATAGATGCGGTTGGTGTAAAGGCGATGCTTTATACGAAGCCTACCATGATAACGAATGGGGTGTTCCTGTTTACGACGATGCTATATTATTTGAATTTTTAATTTTAGAAACGTTTCAGGCAGGTTTAAGCTGGATTACCATATTACGGAAACGCGATAATTTTAGAGTTGCTTTTGATAATTTTGATTACAAGAAAATTGCAGACTACGAGCAAGATAAAATCGATTTGCTTTTGCAAGACAGTGGTATTATTCGAAATAAATTAAAAGTAAAAGCTGCTGTAAGTAACGCACAAGCTTTTATTGAAATACAGAAAGAGTTTGGTAGTTTTAGCAGCTATATTTGGCAATTTGTTGATGGCACACCCATTAAAAATGCTTTTAAATCTTATAAAGACACACCAGCCAACACACCACTTAGCGATGCTGTTAGTAAGGATTTAAAAAAACGAGGGTTTAAATTTGTGGGTTCAACAGTAATCTATGCCCACATGCAGGCTACAGGCATGATAAACGACCACGAGGTTGATTGTTTTAGATACAACGAAGTATAACTGTAAAACAGATTTACGCGTATTAAAATATTTTAACTGTTAGAATTAGAGTAACCACTTAACGAAGTGATTTAAACTATAAAAACCTCCATAATCGCACTTAAAGTGAACATCATGGAGGCCTATTTATTACTTATTGTTATTTATATCTTGAAATCGGCTTTCGTTAAACCGTTGTTAAACTTAATGTTTGTCCATGTAACATGAGTCCAGGGCGCATCGTCAATCTCGGCTTTCCAAGTAGATTTCTTATACTTGCGTTTATTGGGTATTAAAAACCCATCGACTTCTTCGTAATCCACTTGCATTAATAACGGAGTTTCAAATAATCCGAAATCTGCAACTGTAAATAGAAATTGATCTACCAAACCTGTTTCTTTATTAATGTATATTTGGTAAATGTCTTTGGGGGTATCGTCTTTAGAGTCGAAAGAAACTTTTACAATATTATACGTTTTATTGTCTATTGTTTCTGTTCCTAAATGCTCGTAATTTAACCCTGGATCTAGTAATTTTTGAAACATGGCAAACCAATAATAATTGGTAGGTCTGCTAAATGCCACGCGTTTAAGCGCTGTGGTATCATTTACAATTGTTCCGTTATGTTTTAACCAATAATTAGAACCGTCGTATCCCTGTTCTATAACGCCCTCCAACTTAGGTAAAGTACGCTGGTGTTTCTCGTACTTTCCATAAGAGAGTTCTCCATCGAAAATATATTTTTCTGTAGAAACATCACTCTTACCATCTGGTGTAGTATAGGTATAAGTATATATTACATCTTTTTTTGCACTTAGTGCTTGGTGGTTGCCCACTTTATCCACCAAATTCGACACTAATTCGTGTCCCTTATTTATAAATACTTTTTCGGCCACTTCTACTTCAGGCGTTTCAGGTACTGCCTCTTTTTTTGTAGAATTTTTACAGCTTACAAAAAGAAATAATAAGCTCGGTGCTATAAGCATACTTCTTAAATTCATCTATTTTATTTTTTTGGTTATTAATACTATAAAAATACGCTAATAACTTGTTTCTTTTGTAGGTTTTTTATGAAATTTACTTTTCTAAACAATCACTCTAACCTTTTAAGAACCCCATAAAATCAGTTCTAGAAACCTCCTCTGCACCCAAACTCTCTAAATGACTGGTGTGTACTTGGCAATCTACCAAACGGTAGGATGTGTTTTGAATAAATGTAATAAAGCCTACTTTACTGGCATTACTTACCTTGGAAAACATGCTCTCTCCTGTAAAAACACCATTTCCAAGATCGATACCATAAAGGCCTCCAACCAAAATTTCGTCTTTCCACACCTCTATCGATGTGGCATACCCTAAATCATGCAATTTAGTAAATGCACTAATCATGCTATTAGTTATCCAAGTCCCATTTTGCCCATTGCGTTTGGCTACAGCACACGCAGCAATAACAGCTTTAAAAGCTTTATTTACCGTTACCTTAAAATTACCTTTACGAAGTATGGTTTTCATACTTTTAGATACTTTCAATTTTTTAGGAAATAACACAAAACGAGGATCTGGTGCCCACCATAAAATCGGTTCGTCGTTCTCGAACCAAGGGAATATGCCCGAACGGTAAGCTAAGAGCAAACGCGCTACAGACAAATCGCCTCCTATAGCCAAGATACCCTCCTCCGATGCTTCGGAGATATCAGGAAACCACAATTTTTCGTTTAGAAATTTCACAACACTTTATCTTTAATTTATATTTTACAAAAACAACACAGCACAGAATTACAATTTTATATAAAAATAAGAAACCTTAATGCTTTAAATAAACATTAAGGTTTAATTCGTTGAAACCTAATATTAAATTAGGATAATTATAACATTTAGAACGGTAAATCGTCGTGATCGTCCTCTTTTAAATCTCCTGCAGGCTCAAAAGCATCTGCTGGCGGTATTGGAGGCATATTTTCTCCAGACGCAGCGGTTTGTTGTAATGCTTCTATTCTCCAGCCTTGAATGGAATTAAAATATTTTGTTTCGCCTTGAGGATTTACCCATTCTCTACCACGTAAATTGATATTTATTTTAACTTCCTGCCCTACTTGGTAGTTGTTCAATAAATCTGTTTTATCTTGCACAAACTCCACCATAATATGCTGTGGATATTGCTCTTCTGTAGTTACTACAATTTCTCTCTTTCTAAAACCGTTACTCCCAAAAGTTTGGGTATCACCAATCATTTTCACTTTTCCTTGAACTTCCATTTCGTCTGTTTTTAATTCGCTGTTATTATTTATAGTTTGGTTTCACAAATATGTAAAACATAAGGGCAGATCTGCTTTTAAAATAATGGGTTTAAGCTTTTTAAAACAACTAACGATTATAATACATTGAAAACCAAATATTTTAAAAACCAAATAAGCGTGTCAACCTTTATACAAAGGTAATTAATATCAAACGCATCTAAAAACAGATTTACTAACATCTAGAACAATAATATTAACAGATTTGCATTATATTACAGATTATTTAACCAACAAAAATGATTTTTACCAAGTATTTTAGCACCTTCCGCTGGGTTTTAATTGCAATCTCATTTCTAATTGTAACTCTAATTTTATGGAACACTTACGAGTTTTTTCAAAACTTTAAAGAAGAAGAGCGTATAAAAATGGAAAACTGGTCCTTTGCGCAAGACGAGTTTATCAATTCTACCACCAACACCAATTTAAATCTTACCTTAAAAATATTAAACAGTAACAAAACTACACCCAGAATTGTTGTTAATAAAGATGGTAGCATCAACTCTTATAATAATATTGACGAGAGTAAAATTAACGACTCCGTTTACGTAAAAAAGCTCATAGAAAAATTTAAAGACGAAAATGAGCCTATCGAAGTAAAACCTTTTAGCACCATATATTACGGCAACTCGCCTTTACTTAATAAGCTAAAATATTACCCTCTAGCACTTTTACTAATACTTATACTCTTTAGTGCAGTAATTTTCTTTTTCTATAAGAGTAATAAAAACGCCAGCCAAAACAAACTCTGGTCTGGCATGGCAAAAGAAACAGCCCACCAAATAGGTACACCTTTATCCTCTTTAATAGGTTGGACAGAACTTTTAAAAACCGAAAACGTAGATCCAGACTATATCACAGAAATAGAAAAAGACATAGACAGGCTTAAAATAATTACAGAACGCTTTAGTAAAATTGGATCTTTACCCAAATTAGAAACTACAGATATTGTTGCAGAGACTTTAACGACTTACGATTATTTAAAACGGCGCTCTTCAGATCTGGTTAACTTCGATATTAAAATACCAAACGAAGAAATTCCAGTTAAAATCAATCGGCAATTATTTAGCTGGACTATAGAAAATCTAGTAAAAAATGCCATAGATGCTATGAAAGGTCGGGGCGATTTGTCTCTCGAAATCACACAAAGAGAGCATACAGTTAAAATTAAAGTAACCGATACTGGCAAAGGCATTCCAAAGAAAAAATTTAATGCTATTTTCGAACCCGGTTATACTACTAAAAAGCGTGGTTGGGGATTAGGCTTATCCTTAACAAAACGTATTGTAGAAGATTTTCACGATGGTAAAATTAAGGTTTTACAGTCTGTAGTAGGTCAAGGCACTACCATTCAAATTAGTTTAAAACGCGATAATGGATGACTAAAACAAAGCGCATAACAGTAAAAAAAGTTACACTTAAAAATAACTGTCCAGAATGTTTTGGCAAGGATGGGTTGTGTTTAACGTTTAAACAAGACTTTATAGAAACAAAATTCTACAAATCTGTAACAGATACCATAAGTTACGATATGTATTGCCATATATGCAACAGCCCTATCTACCCAGAACGTTGGACAGAAGATATAGAACGGGGTGTTGCCTACCAAGAAAAAGCCTTTACACCAAAACCAAGAACCAAACGTTTTAAACCTTTGTTTTGGGCTATTTTAATTTCCAGTGGTGTTGGTAGTATTGCAGTAATAACCACAGTTTTAATAACGCGGTAAAAATTAAATTACGCCTAGATGTAAGCGCGTATAGCTGCGGCAGTTGTTTTAAAATCTTCTGGAGACATTTTTACTTTATTTAAAAAGCGAGCATCTTCCATAGAATGTAGCGGAATAAGATGTACATGAGCATGTGGCACCTCTAAACCTATTACAGTTAAACCAACACGTTGGCAAGGTATAGCCTTTTCAATAGCCAAGGCTACGGTTCTAGAAAATTGCATTAAATCGGCATACAACCCTTCATCCAAATCAAATAACTTATCCACCTCTTTTTTAGGAATGCAAAGCGTATGTCCTTGTGCGTTAGGGTTTACATCTAAAAACGCTAAAAAATCGTCTGTCTCTGCAACCTTATAGCAGGGTATTTCACCATTAACAATTTTTGTAAATATAGAAGCCATTATCTAGAAATTTCAACAATATCAAACTTCATCACGCCATTGGGCACTTTTATTTCAGCAACATCACCTACAGATTTACCAAGCAACCCTTTTCCTATAGGAGAGTTCACAGAAATTTTACCCGAAGCCAAATCTGCCTCACCATCGGCAACCAAGGTATAATTCATCTCCATACCATTAGTTTGGTTCTTTATTTTTACTTTAGAGAGCACCAATATTTTGGAATTATCCAATTGAGATTCGTCTATAATACGCGCCCCAGCTAAAGCATCCTCTAATTTAGAAATGCGCATCTCCAGCATGCCCTGCGCCTCCTTAGCCGCGTCGTACTCTGCATTTTCACTTAAATCGCCTTTATCTCTAGCCTCTGCAATAGCCTTAGAAGCCTTTACACGCTCCACATCTTTTAGCTGTTGCAGCTCATCTCTTAATTTTTTTAGTCCTTCTGGTGTATAGTAAGATACTTTACTCATTACTTCATCGTTTATTTAATAAAAAGATGCTGAAACTCTAAAATTCTTAAATCATCTACACTACAGTAGTTAAGAATAAACAAGTTCAGCATAAAAAAATCCCGCTTTCACGAGACAGTATCACAAATATACAAAATATTTAAATCCGTTTGTATTTTGTCGTAAATTGCGGCCTAATTTCAACACCTATGAAACTCCTTAACTTCTTTATAAGCTTAGGTTTATTAATTTTAGTTACCAATTGCGACGACGATTCTGGAAATAATTCGAACAGCCAATTCTTGCTAGATATACCAGTAAACGAAACTATAAATTTAAATTTTCCCCAATTCAATCAACTTCAATTCCCCAGTAACGCAGTCTTTTTAGCAAATGCAGGTAATGGTGGTATTATAATTACAAATACAGGTAGTGGCTTTGTAGCTTTCGATGCAGCAGACCCTAACCGTACTTTCGAGCCCTGTTCCATTCTTGAAATTAATGGAGTAATAGGCCAATCTACCTGCGAAAACGCAATTAGATATAGCCTATTTACAGGTCTACCCTTGGACGATAGCGACGAACGGCTAAGCACACTTATACCCTACCGTGTAGAACAAAACGGCAGTACATTACGTATTTTTAATTAGCACTATAAAACCAACAACTTAAAGCAACTATTGCTTATCTTTGTAAACGTAAACTTTAGGAGTAGCTATAACTTTAGCTTGAGACATATCCTTAGAACCTGATTTGGTTAAGACCAACGTAGGGAAAAGTTATAGTTACATAGCCCACAACTATACATCTACTTCTAGGTTTACTACAAAAACTATAAATGACTATATGATTTCTGTAGAAGTAAACCAAAAAGCACACCATATCGCTCCAGAAACTACCCTTAATGATTTGGTTTCTAAATTAGAAATACAAACCAACGGTATTGCCATTGCTATCAATAATAAAGTGATAAAAAAAACAGAGTGGCACACCCAAACACTGCATCAAAACGATGCCATTTTAATAATTACATCAACACAAGGAGGCTAAGCCTATCTTACATCTCTAACGTTTAATAAAAACTCATGAAGAAAAAAGACACTGCACCAAAGGAAGGACAAATTACAAGAAAACCGTTTCCTAACTCTAAAAAAGTTTATGTAAAAGGAACCATTCACCCACAAATTGAAGTCGCTATGCGCGAAATAAGTTTGAGTGATACAAAAGATTCTTTAACAGGAAAATTAACCCCTAACGAACCCGTAACAGTTTATGACACTTCAGGCCCTTACACAGATCCTGACAAAGCCATTAACGTGCACAACGGAATAGAACGCATTAGAGAACAGTGGATTTTAGATCGTGGAGATGTAGAAGAATTGGACAGTTTCTCTTCAAAATATTGTAACGAGCGTTTAAACGACAAAAGTTTAGACCATATGCGTTTCGATTTAAAACACAAACCAAAACGTGCTAAAAAAGGGCAAAATGTAACACAGTTACACTACGCTAAAAAGGGCATTATTACGCCAGAGATGGAATACATTGCGATTCGTGAAAACCAACGTATCGACGAGATGACTGAAATTAGAAAACAGCACCCAGGCGAACATTTTGGGGCGTCTATTCCAGCAAAAATAACTCCAGAATTTGTACGTGAAGAAGTTGCAAGAGGGCGTGCCGTAATCCCTTCCAACATTAACCACCCAGAAGCAGAGCCTATGATTTTAGGCCGTAACTTCTTGGTTAAAATAAACGCCAACATAGGAAACTCTGCAACCACCTCATCTATAGAAGAAGAAGTAGAAAAAGCCGTATGGGCTTGCCGTTGGGGTGCCGATAATATCATGGATTTATCTACGGGCGAAAACATTCATGAAACTCGCGAGTGGATTGTACGCAACTCGCCAGTACCAATTGGTACCGTTCCTATTTACCAAGCCTTAGAAAAAGTGAATGGTGTTGCCGAAGATTTAACTTGGGAAATTTTTAGAGATACACTTATAGAACAAGCCGAACAAGGTGTAGATTACTTCACCATTCATGCTGGGGTTTTATTACGCTATGTTCCAATGACAGCGAAACGTGTTACAGGTATTGTATCTCGTGGCGGCTCTATCATGGCGAAATGGTGTTTGGCACACCATAAAGAAAGTTTCTTGTACACGCACTTCGAGGAGATTTGCGAAATCTTAAAGTCTTACGATGTTGCCTTTTCTTTAGGGGATGGCCTGCGTCCTGGATCGGTTGCCGATGCCAACGACGAAGCACAATTTGCAGAATTAGAAACCCTAGGCGAACTTACACAAATAGCCCGTAAGCACGAAGTACAGTGTTTCATAGAAGGGCCCGGTCACGTACCAATGCACATGATTAAAGAAAACATGGAGAAGCAAATTGAAGTTTGTGACGAGGCTCCTTTTTACACCTTAGGGCCTTTAACAACAGATATTGCACCAGGTTACGACCACATTACCTCTGGTATTGGTGCTGCTATGATTGGCTGGTACGGCTGTGCCATGTTATGCTACGTGACACCAAAAGAACACTTAGGATTACCAAACAAAGAAGACGTACGCGTTGGGGTAGTAACTTATAAATTAGCAGCACATGCTGCCGATTTAGCCAAAGGCCACCCAGGGTCTCAACATAGAGATAATGCCCTAAGCATGGCGCGTTTCGAATTCCGTTGGGAAGACCAATTTAATTTAGGATTAGACCCAGAACGTGCTAGAGAATACCACGACGAAACCCTACCAGCAGCAGGTGCTAAAATTGCACATTTCTGCTCTATGTGTGGGCCTAAATTCTGTTCTATGAAAATATCTCAGGAAGTTCGTGATTTCGCCGCAGAGAATGATATTGTAGATAACGAAGTCATTCAAAAAGGCATGGACGAAAAATCTAAAGAATTTAAAGAAAAAGGAAGCGAAGTATACCTTTAAATTTAAAATTCAGGGCGTCCCCACGCTTCAAAAAAAGCGTGGGCGGGCTTTCCGTTACAATCTTTTGCAAAAAAGCAAAAGGATTTTCACTGCAATCCCTAACGCAACGCACCTCAACATTCAATTATAAAACACCAGTTCTCTCCTACTTGCTAAAACACGATTTATAGCAAATACTTAAGAACTGGTCTTATAACAAACACTCTAAAAAATGATTGTTTTAATTGCACCAGAAAACGATATTCCTAACGAAATAGACCTGTTAACACGTCTGTTCGAAGCAGGCTTACAGTACTATCATTTTAGAAAGCCCCATAAAAATTACGAGCAACACTGTGCCTACCTCAATAAAATAGATGTCAAATATCACGATCGTATTGTGGTACATTACCATCATGAATTGATTAATGAATTTGCACTAAAAGGCATTCATTTTCAAGAACAAAAACGCAAGGACCATATCGATAATCCTGGGCAGTATTTTAAAGACCTTAATATGTTTGGCAAAACCATTAGCTCTTCGTTTCATGAACCCGAAGTGCTCGCAGCATGCGATTTTGAATTTGACTACCATTTATTAAGCCCCGTATTTGCGTCTATCTCTAAACAAGGCTACGAAGGGCGCGGTTTCGATGTGAACCATATCGATAAAACCATTATAGGTATGGGTGGTGTTACCCCCGATAACCTTGATGCTTTTAAACGCTTAGGATTTCAAGGCGTTGGTGTATTAGGCGGTATTTGGAATACAGAACACCCTATTATCGCATTTAAAAAAATGCAACAAGGTTTCTCGAAATAAAGACACTATGGAGCTTCATAATAAAAGATTAAAAACGTACATACATGCAAACACCACAGCTGTTATTCGTGGTCGTGCAAGCCAATGTAATGTATTAGATCTTGACTTTTCTACAGATCGAAACACTATAAGTGCTACTGTAGAAGGCTCGTCTGGCATTCCTTATACTGTAAGTTTTACAGGACTTATTTTTGGACACATTTCAAGCCATTGTAGTTGTCCCTTCGATCATGGAAATGTTTGCAAACACGAAGTCGCCTTAGCAGTAGAAGCAGAAGCCTTTTTTTCAACTCAAGATCAAAGCAAAAATAATCTAGAAGTCGCAGATATAGAAAAACCAATAGCTGTTACCCCAAAAAGCGCCAAAAAATATTCATCTACAGCACCTTATACTATTCCCATAGAGAACGTGTACAACACAAATTTAGATGCACTTATTAAAGCACATGCCTCTAAGCAAAATTATAATAGCTATATACACATTCTCTTAGACATAGAGTTAGAGGCCGCTAGCGATAATCATTTAAACTTTATAGTCGCTGAAAATGAGTATTGGTCTTCAAACTATGTCTCTCTAGAAATTAAAAAAACAGAAACCGAGTTATCACTTTTATGCCATTGTAAAAATTCCAATAAGAATTTATGCAAACATCAAACAAGAGCCCTTTATTATATTTCAAAAAAAGCGCCTCTGTTTTTAGCATCTAAAGAAGAAATATTAGCTAAAAAAGAAGTGCTTTTAAATGCTTATGGGTTTAGCCTAAAAGATGACATCTATAATACTTACTTCGACTTCCAATACGTTAACGGCAAACTGGAAGCGACTCCAAAAGTTCCTGGTATCCTTAAAAGCTATGCCAACGAAGATTTAGATCTTTTTTCTAAAAATTTTACAGACCCTAAAACCATAATTGCTTCGCAACTACCTGTAGAAGATAACACAAAACCTAAAGCCTTTGCTTTACTTTTTGCACCTCCACATCATGGTTTAGGATTTTACCCTGTTATGGGTAACACCGATAAATTAAAGCGTAGGTTAACCTCTAAGATTACAATAGTAGAAGCAGATACCTATATTGCTAAAAAACAATTGTTCACCGAAAAAGAACAACTTATATTAGAATCTATTTTTAAACTAGAAAATTTCGACTCTAAGCTTACAAGTACAGTCCACCGGTACCAATTCCAGAACATAAAAACAATTGTAGACGCTATAGACGACACTGTAATTGTAGGTAGGCTTACAGAAGTTAAGCAAAATATATCCTCAAAACATATAGAACCTGTAGTTATTTCTAAAATGCATCCTTCTTTGTCTTTTAAACTTACAGAAGAAACACATTTCTATCTGTTAAAAGCCTATATAAAACTCGAGGGTAAAAAAATAGCACTTAAAAAAGGTGCTTATGTAAACAATCTATTCTGTATTCAAAAAAAAGACACCTATTATTTCTATAAATCATTATATGAAGCTCAAGCTTTTTTGAAGTTTAATGAAACCCCTGAAATTCGCATCAATAAAACCGATTTTGAGGCCTACAATGAAGCACTTATTAAACCACTAGAAAAGCAGTTTGAAGTTGTCGTATCTAAAAGAAAATACAAATTAAGACCTACAAAGGCTACAGATTTTAAAAAGCAAATTTATTGTTCTGAAGAGGAAGATATTATCATTTTAAACCCCATATTAGAATATAATAACGAACACTACGAATTACTTAAAAACGATTATTTAACTTACGAAGATAATGGTAAACATGTAAAAGTAAATCGCCATTTAGATCTAGAACGAGAATTTTACAATACTGTAGCAAGTACGCATCCTTATTTTAAAAATCAAAACCAAGGTTTTTTTTACTTAAACATAGAAGATTTTGTTAAAAACGGATGGTTTTTAGAGGCCTTTGAAATTTTTAAAACTCATAATATTGAAATTTACGGTTCAGAAAAATTATCTAAATTAAAGTACAACACAAACAAACCTACAATACAGACAAACGTAAATTCTGAAATAGACTGGTTTGATGTAGGTATAGAAATTAAATTTGGAGACCAACTCGTAAGTTTAAAAGACATACGAAAATCTGTAATAAACAAGGATAATTTTGTAAAGCTTAAAGACGGTAGCATTGGTATTTTGCCCAAACAATGGGTGGAAAAATACAGTAACGTTTTTAGATCTGGAGACGTAAAAAAAGACACTATAAAAGTATCCAAATATCAATTATCAATTATTGATACTTTATATGAAGATATAGATATTACGTCGGAAATTGCAAAAAACCACAGGCAAATAAAGGAAGGCTTAGACAGCTTTAAAAATATCAATAATATACAAAAACCTGCTGGCTTAAAAGCAAACCTGCGCAACTACCAAAAAGAAGGCCTTAATTGGCTTAACTTTTTAGAAACCTATAAATTCGGTGGTTGTTTGGCAGACGATATGGGGCTTGGTAAAACCCTTCAAGTCATTAGTTTTTTAAAACACATAAAGAATACAAAAAAACCTAAACAAGCCACTTTAATCATCTTACCTACTTCACTAATATTTAATTGGCAAGAAGAAGTTACAAAATTTGCACCTGCATTAAAATATTTAGTACATAATGGGACTAACAGAGATACAGACACTGCTAATTTTAGCACTGTAGATCTCGTATTCTCCACTTACGGAGTAGTGATGCGCGATATTTCGTTTTTAAAAGATTACCAATTCCACTATTGTATTTTAGACGAATCTCAAGCCATAAAAAACCCCAATTCTAAAAGGTATAAAACTGTAAAACTTATAAAAGCAAATAATAGATTGGTTTTAACAGGCACACCTATTGAAAACAATACTTTCGATTTATATGCTCAAATGAGCTTTGTAAATCCTGGACTTCTAGGCACTATGGCAAATTTTAAAAACGAGTTTTCCACACCCATAGACAAACATAAAGACCCCGATGCTGCCGAAGCGCTTCGAAAAATGATACATCCGTTTTTAATGCGAAGAACCAAAGCACAAGTAGCTACAGAGTTGCCAGAAAAAACAGAGCAGATTTTATACTGCACCATGGAAAAAGAACAAAAAAAACTCTATGATGCCTATAAAAACAAATACCGAAATTATTTACTTGAAAAAATAGACGAAGACGGTGTAGGTAAATCTAAAATGTATGTTTTAGAAGGCCTCACAAAGCTACGCCAAATTTGCGATGCGCCAGAATTGTTAAACGATCAAGAAAAATACACCTCAGAATCTGTTAAAATTCAAGAACTCGTAAAGCATGTTACAGAGCAAACAGGACAACATAAAATATTAGTGTTTTCTCAATTTGTAAAAATGCTAAACCTTATTAAAATAGCTTTCGACGCAAAACATATTCAATACGAATACTTAGATGGTAAAACAAAAGACAGGCAGGCTAGAGTCGCTAATTTTCAAAACAACTCAGACGTTCGCGTTTTTCTTATAAGCTTAAAAGCAGGCGGTACAGGTCTTAACTTAACAGCAGCAGACTACGTTTATATTGTAGACCCTTGGTGGAATCCAGCAGTAGAAGCGCAAGCGATTGACCGTTGTTACCGTATAGGACAAACGAAAAAAGTAATGGCTTATAAAATGATTTGTAAAGATACCATAGAAGAAAAAATCATAAAATACCAAGAAACAAAAAAACAATTATCCGACGACATCATACAAACCGACGAAAGTTTTGTGAAAAATTTATCTAAAGAAAGTATTACCGATTTATTTAGCTGATACTATATGAAACAAAACCACTACATATTAACAATAGCAGGACATGACCCTAGCGGCGGTGCAGGACTAACATCCGACATTAAGACATTCGAAGCGCATGGACTCTATGGCCTATCGGTATGTACCGCTGTTACCGTTCAAAACGATACTAACTTTAGCCGTTGCGAATGGTTAAAGCCTGAGCTTATTACCGCTCAAATCTCTGTTCTTTTTGAGCGTTTTGATATTACCGTTGTTAAAATAGGTCTTGTAGAATCTTGGAGTGTACTCTCTAATCTATTAGATCATTTATTAACCCTAAACGCTAATTTAAAAATCATTTTAGACCCTATAATCAAAGCCTCGGCTGGTTTCGATTTCCATACACACGAAAATCAAGACCTACTCCATAAAATATGGGCACAATGTTTTATAATTACACCTAATTATAACGAGATACAGTGGTTACACCCCAATTTAACCATAGAAAGCACCTTAGAGCACATTTCGGCCTTAACTCATATTTACTTAAAAGGCGGACATCGTCGTGATAAAAAAGGATGGGACACCTTACACTATAATAAAATAGTAATGACTTCTATACCTCCAAAAGCGTTAACGGTTCACGAAAAACATGGCAGTGGCTGTGTGTTGTCCTCTGCACTGGCCAGTCAAATTTTATTAGGGCTTCCCTTAGAAGATGCTGCGCTTATGGCAAAACAGTATACCGAAGCCTTCTTAAACTCAAATACAAGCTTATTAGGCCATCATACCTATGCTTCCAATTCTTTTACATCACGATGATACCAAAACTCCATTACATATCTCAAGGCGAGTCTCCTAAAGCCCATATAGAGCACATACAAAAAGCATGTACTTCTGGAGCCGAATTGGTACAATTACGTTTAAAAAATTGTTCGGAAAAGAAACTTTTAAAACTAGCGACACAAGCACGCGAAATTACAAGCCATTTTCAAACCCGCCTCATTATTAACGACCATTATAGAATTGCCAAAGCAGTTAAAGCAGACGGTGTGCATTTAGGAAAAACCGATACCTGCCCTCTAGATGCTAGAAAAACACTATACAGTTGGCAAATCATTGGAGGTACCGCAAACACTTTAGACGATTGCCAGACCCTAATTAAAAAAGACGTAGATTACATTGGCTTAGGTCCTTTTAAATTTACAGACACCAAAGCAAACCTAAGCCCTGTACTGGGATTGAATGGTTATACGGCACTAATAGACGCTCTAAATACTAAAACACCCATACTTGCTATAGGCGGTATTACTTTAGAAGACGTGCCAGCCATTCTAAAAACAGGCATCTCTGGAATTGCTGTTTCGGGAGCAATTACTCAAGATTTTAATCGTATACATACATTTAACCAATTACTTAACGCTTCTTCTACTTTAGAACAACGTTATACATTTGATAAAAAATAGCGCTACTCCCTTTTAGTGAGTAGCAAAAAACAACACACGCCATGCATACAACTTTAAACATAGCAGATAAAACATTTAGCTCTCGGTTATTTACAGGTACAGGTAAATTTAGCACCTCTGCCTTAATGGAGGCTGCCCTAATTGAAAGTGAAAGTGAACTGGTCACTGTCGCTTTAAAACGTGTCGAAGTAGATAATACCGAAGACGACATATTAACACACCTCGCTCACGATAGAATTCACCTTCTACCAAACACCTCTGGTGTACGCACCGCCGAGGAAGCTGTTTTTGCAGCACAGCTCTCTAGAGAGGCTCTAGAAACCAATTGGGTAAAATTAGAAATACACCCAGATCCTAAATACCTTTTACCAGACCCTATAGAAACTCTAAAAGCGGCTGAAGCATTAGTAAAATTAGGATTTGTTGTGATGCCTTATATACATGCCGATCCTGTATTGTGTAAACGCCTCGAAGAGGTAGGCACGCAATGTGTGATGCCTTTAGGCGCCCCAATAGGAAGTAACAAAGGCTTAAAAACTAAGGACTTTTTAGAAATTATAATCGACCAGACCAATGTACCTGTAATCGTAGACGCAGGTATTGGCGCACCATCGCATGCCGCTTATGCTATGGAGCTTGGTGCCGATGCTGTTTTGGTGAATACCGCAATAGCAGTTTCCCAAAACCCCATAGCTATGGCTAAAGCGTTTAAAATGGCAGTAGCAGCTGGCCGCATGGCTTACGAAGCCAAATTAGCACCTGTTAAACAACATGCAGAAGCCAGCAGTCCTTTAACAAGCTTTTTAAACTAAATCCAAATTATTAGACCCTACAAAAGCGATCCTTATGGAGCCAAAAGCCAAAAATAAACCCCTAAACACAACGTACTTTACAGACGTGTTTAACAGTTATAATTGGGACGATACACTAAACAGTATCTTTAATAAAACCGAAGCAGACGTACAACAGGCCTTGGCAGCCTCTAAAAGAACTTTAGAAGATTTTAAGGCACTTATTTCTCCTGCGGCGAAACCCTATCTAGAGCAAATGGCCCAACAAAGCAGGTTACTCACTAAAAAGCGTTTTGGAAATACCATGCAAATGTACGCGCCCATGTATTTAAGCAACGAATGCCAAAACATTTGTACCTACTGCGGATTTAGTATGACAAATAAAATTCCGCGACGCACGCTCACAGATAGTGAAATACTTAAAGAAGTCGCTTTTTTAAAAGCAAAAGGCTACGATCATATTTTATTGGTGACTGGCGAAGCAAATAAAACCGTAGGCGTAGCATACATAAAGAATGCCATACAACTAATCCGTACGCACTTTTCTAACATTACTATTGAAGTACAACCCTTAGACCAAGACGAATACGAATACCTCGCTGCACACGGTTTATATGCCGTATTGGTATATCAAGAAACCTACCATCGCGATGAGTATAAAAAACACCACCCTAAAGGGAAAAAATCTAATTTTAATTACCGCTTAGAAACCCCAGACCGTTTAGGTAAAGCAGGCATTCATAAAATAGGTTTAGGCGCGCTTTTTGGATTGGAAGACTGGAGGGCTGATAGTTTTTTTACCGCCTTACATTTAAAGTACTTACAGAAGAACTACTGGAAAACAAAATACTCGATTTCTTTTCCAAGATTACGCCCACATAGCGGCGGTTTAGAACCTAAAGTAGAAATGACCGATGCCGATTTGGTACAAACCATCTGTGCCTTTCGCTTGCTGGATGAGGATGTAGAACTGTCTATGTCTACCCGAGAAAGTGAAGTCTTTAGAAATAATATTGTAAATTTAGGCATCACTTCCATTAGTGCAGAGTCTAAAACAAATCCAGGAGGCTATGCTGTAGCTCCGCAATCTCTAGAACAGTTTGAAATCTCAGACGAACGCAGTACCGAAACGATCGTAGACATGCTAAAAGGCCAAGGTTTAGAAGTGGTGTGGAAAGACTGGGAACACTTTAGCCATTAAACACTATGTTAAGTACAGAAGAAAAAAAACAATACAACCGTCATCTTATCTTAGACCAAATAGGCCTTGAAGGACAAGAAAAATTAAAAAAAGCTAAAGTACTGGTTATTGGAGCTGGAGGTTTAGGCTGTCCTATTTTACAATACCTTACGGCCGCTGGCGTTGGCACCATTGGTATTATAGATAACGATGTTGTAGATCAAAGTAATTTACAGCGCCAAATACTTTATACCCATGACGACATAGGCCAGCCTAAAGCCGAAGTTGCTGCAACCAAACTCAGGCGCTTAAATCCGTTTGTACATTTTAAAATCCATATCGAAATGCTTTCTAAAAGCAATGCGTTAACGCTTTTTAAAGCTTACGATATCATTATAGATGGCAGCGATAATTTTCCAACTCGATATTTGGTTAACGATGCTGCTGTACTCACAAAAAAACCTTTAGTTTTCGGTGCTATTTTTAAATTTGAAGGTCAGGTTAGTGTCTTTAATTATAATAACGGTCCAACCTACCGCTGCTTGTACCCTACACCGCCCCAACCAGGTGCTGTCCCTAATTGTTCAGATATAGGCGTTTTGGGCGTATTACCAGGAGTGATTGGGAGTTTCCAAGCCAGTGAAGCGATTAAAATTATATGTGGTATTGGTATCCCCCTGTCTGGACAACTGTTAACCTATGATATGCTCTCTCACCGACAGTTACTTTTAGAATTCGATAAAACTGAAAATGCTCAACTTACAACTCTAGAAACTGATTATGAGTTTTTCTGTGGCATACATACCCATATTAACAAAGATGAAATTAGCTTAGAAACGCTAGAGGCCGCTCTTCAAGACTATAACCTATTAGATGTTCGAGAACTCTGGGAACGCGAGAACTACCACATAGGAGGCCAACATATCCCTTTAGACGAGCTAGAAACGCGTAGCCACGAAATTAAAACCTCCAAACCTCTTGTTGTATATTGCCAATCAGGACTACGAAGTTCTAGAGCCATAGAGATCCTTAATGAGCTAAATTTTAAGACACCACTACTAAAATTAAAAGGGCAACTGTAAAGCACTAAAAAATTACAGTTTCTCAGATAGACTCAAATTTTTGATAAGCTTAAGCTTTTCTTCCTAAAAACAAAGATTTCTGCAGACTGGACACATCTTTGTTTGGCTTTTAACATGTTATAGGGTTAAACGAAAAACAGGCTACCTTAGAAAGATAGCCTGTTCAATTAAATTTTGAGTAAAAAACTATGAAGCTTTCTACGATCTAAAGCATATATTATTGCTTAATAACCTTAGTAGTAAAAACACCTTTTGGTGTGTCTACTGTTACTAAATAAACACCTGCAGATAAACCAGCAACATCCAAACTAGTTGAAGATAAAGCCTCTGTAGACTGCGTTAATACTTTGTTACCTAATAAGCTGTAAACTTCAACTTGATCAATTTTAGTAACGTTAGTGCTTATTTCTAAAATGTTATTTACTGGATTAGAAATAAAGAAATCGTTTGAAGATAACTCATTAGAATCTGTACTTAATGTTTGATCGAAAGCTGCCTCTACGAAATCAAATACAGTACCACCACCACCAGTAAGTCTAACTATTCCTGATGAGGCATTAACTCTTCTTGCAGAAGTTTCCCCTATTCTAAGATTATTGAACCATTGATTGTCACCTCTAAAAAACCACTGACCAACTTCTGGAGACGTCCCTAATATATCCACACCTTGTTCACTTTGAACGGCTATAGGCGTGCTGGCATTTTCAGGTTCTGCATATACTAATGCACCTTGACCAGGAATAAGAGATTGGATGAAGAAATCTAGTGGCTGATTGATACCATCATCATCAACTACGAATCTACCATCAGGATTAGCTGTAATGGAAAGTATTTGTCTATTACTATTTAAGTCTAACTCTTCAAAATTAAGATTGATACGATCGCCTTCGGGAATAGGGTCACTGTTAGGTAGTGTAATGTAAACTTCAGGATCCGAATCCCTAACTCTCATTCTGTAAGTACCATCAACTCTGGTAAAATCCTGAGCTTGTAAATCAGCAACAATTGCCATTAGTAGTAAAAAACAAATTAATGTAATTTTTCTCATAATTATAATATTTAGTTTAAATTGTATATGTGTTGTTAGATCTAACTAACAGGGTATAAACTTAATAATAAATAGTATACAATACAAAATCTAATTTGAGTTATTTATCATAAAAACACGGTTTTAACGAAAACAAAGTGATTTCAAACGCAGATTGTAGCTCAAATCCTTTATTTATATTTATTTTTCTTAAAGTATTAACTCAAATTGTATTCAATTTCATGTTTATTTCTTTCGTTTTGATACTTTGACAATTTAGGAATAGAAAACGGTTTTTAACCTTTCGCAAACAGGATCATATTTAACCCTAAAGCGATAATTACAGATATTAAAAATAGACGTCAATCTGGTAAAAACGACTTAAATGGGATCAAATTTACAATCAACACTGTACTTCCCTAAGAAATTTCGAATAATACTATTTACTAAAATTGTAAAGTTTTTTTCAAAAACATTTTTTTAGACTAACCTTAGTTATTTGCCACAAAAGTGGCATCACTCAATGCCAATAAAAACGCTTTTAAATCCGACTTATCTTTTGGAGTTAGCCCAACACCTCCTAAAGCTACTTTTTTCATAAGTGGATCTATTGTTGGAGAATCTTTTAGACCTTCGCTATAATGATTAATAACCTGCTCTAGAGTTTCAAAACGGCCATCGTGCATGTACGGGGCTGTAAAAGCTAGATTACGTAAAGAGGGTGATCTAAACTTACCGTGGTCTGCAGGGTCTCCGGTTACAGCACCGAGACCAACATCTGTAATTACGGCATCTAAGCCATTATTATGAAAATCGTTATCTGTCCATAAAGGGTTTTTATCACTACCATGACAGTGAAAGCAATCGCCTCTGGCTTCGTCCATAAACACATCGAAACCATTTTGTTCTTCTGGTGTTAAGGCCACCTCGCCTAATAAGAATTTATCGAATTTGGAGTTTGCGGATATTAGTGTACGCTCGTATTGCGCCAAAGCCTTAGTAACTGTTACAGAATCTACGAGCGTGGTACCGAAAGCCTGCTCAAACAAATCTGGATAGCTCGCATGGTCTTGAAGCTTAGCAACTACATCTGGCCAAGTGCTTCCCATTTCTTTAGGGTTTGTTACTGGTGCCAAAGCTTGGTGTTCTAAACTAAAGGACTGCCCGTCCCAAAAAAAACGCTCGCTAAAATTCCATGCTAAGTTAAATAGCGGCATTGCATTTCTTTCGCCTAAGTTTTCTTCTACCCCTCTGCTAAATTGTACAGTATCTGAAAACGCTTGTGCAGGGGCATGGCAGCTTGCACAAGAAATAGTATTGTCTTTAGAAAGCAAGGGGTCGAAAAATAACCTTTCGCCAAGTGCAATGCCTTCTTCTGTTAGAGGGTTATCTACAGGTAATAATGGTGCAATTATATTACGCTCGAAAAGTACTGGTACATCAAGCTGGCTTGGTGTTGGTGCATTTTCTAGGCTAGAATCTTCCGTACTACAAGATAAAACTGTAAAAAAACTCCATAAACCTATAATATATTTGAACCTTGCTTTTTTCACCTTAATTGATGTCTTTTAATCGGAATACGTTTTGTCCATTCTCGTACATTAATAACTGAGCATTAAAGTTTGGCATAAGCATCGTATCTAACTCGTTTAAATCCCAAGTATTAGGCGTTTTAAACCATTCTGCAACATCCATTTCTACAGTTAATTCTGTTTCTTTTGTAATGTTTACAGCGCCCAGATTTACTGTAAAAAACGTATCTTCAAATCTCGGGGTGTCTCCTGTTATGTCTACGGCTCTTATAGCGTGGTAAACATAGCCTTTTTCTGTAGCGTCATCTGCTATATATTTCCCTTCTAACTGCATATAGTGGTAGCCACCACCTAAAACATCAGGAACATTCCAAACTGCAGTATTTAAATCTTGATAATTGTTATTGTAATTGGCCGCATTATCGAAACCAAATGTAAACGAAACGTTAGTATAGTTACCATGAGGAACTTCACTTATAATTTGTTCTAAATTTGTTGTATTGGTAACATCTACCAAATTATAACCATCTATAACAATACGCTCTCCTGTGGCTTTTGTAAATGTAATGTTAGATATAAGATAACGCAGCCTGGTAATACTCATAGCTTCTCCATTGGCATTGGTAAATTGAATGGTATTGAATGCTGCATTAGTTACTGGTGTCTCTTCCCACGTGTGTTCAAAATTTAAAGTAACTTGACTTGCGCTACTATTAACATTCTCCAAATTGGTGGAATCCTCGCCGTTACATGCAAAAAACAAGGCGATTAGAATTGCAAAAATTGGTACTATCTTTTTCATAACAAATTAATTTAGTTTTAGTAGTAAAACATCGGTAAACCCTTTGTTTTGTTGTATATCTATATCGGCACTGCTAGTTTCGCCCACAATTACTACAGTATTATTGTTTAGTTGGGCAGCACTAAACGCGAGGTCTATATTAGCACCTCCTATAGTATCTTGCCATTCTAAATCGCCATCAGCGTTTATTTTTAAAATCCAAGCGTCGTTTTGTCCATTATTTTTACTCAAGTCTCCATCTAAACTTCTAGAACTCCCAGCTATTAAAAACCCACCCGATCTATCTTTTATAATGCTACGTGCTGCATCGAAACCGCTAC
Source organism: uncultured Flavobacteriaceae bacterium (assembly GCA_947489085.1). GTDB lineage: Bacteria > Bacteroidota > Bacteroidia > Flavobacteriales > Flavobacteriaceae > Jejuia. Next base: position 48,315 of record CANLCJ010000017.1, on the reverse strand, counting down.
CTCCAAAAGTTTTTTGCCAAATTAAATTGCCATTGGGTCTTATTTTAACCAGAAAAACATCTGCCGCACCATTGTTGTTTGCGACATCTTGATCGTTACTACGCGTGTCTCCCGCTATAAGATAATTGCCATCGTTGGCTATGGTAATACTGTGTGCTTGGTCTATTTGCGAACCGCCATAGCTGCGTTGCCATAGCAACTCACCAGTACTTGAGAGTTTTAAAACCCAAAAATCGTAACTGCCTTTGTTGCCTGTTATATCCAAATCATTACTGTCTGATGACCCTATAACAATATAGCCATTATCCTCAGATTGGATAATATCGGTGGGGGTATCTGTAAAAGAACCGCCATAAAACCTGCTCCATTCTCTTTGCCCATTAGGATCTGTTTTAATAACCCAATAGTTACCACCAGCATGGCGTTTTGCGGAGCGTGTTTTTCCTGCATTGCCTTCGCCTAAAGAAGAGGATACGTCTAGGCTTCCCGTAATTAAAAATCCGCCATCGTTGGTTTGTACTAATGCCATTCCTGTATCTGCTCCTTGAAATCCATAAGTGTTTTGCCAGAGAACTTCTCCAAAAGCATTAAGTTTTAACAGCCAAAAATCGCTGGCACCAGCATTTGCTGTTACGTCTAAGTCTTCACTTTCGCTAAAACCCAGTACCGCAAAACCGCCATCTGTTGTTTCTATAATAGCTTCCCCCCTATCGTTACCTGTACCGCCATAAGCTCTCTGCCATTGCAACTCACTATTGGCATTAAATTTTAGAAGCAAGTAGTCGAAAGATGTGTTTGTTTTTCCTATAATATCGCCATCTGCACTTTGGGTGTGTCCTAAAACAATATAACCCCCATCTGTTGTCGCTATTACAGCTTTCCCGCTATCGTTTAAGCTCCCTCCAAATGTTTTGACCTGAATGTTATTGTTTGAAACAATATTTTCGTTAGGCGTGTCAGTATCTTCGCTGGTTGAGCAGCTTAAGCTACAAATCCACACGAAACTTATAAAAACATTATATAGGCACTTTTTTTTCATTTTAAACTCGTAACACTATTCGCTCTTTCTAACCACAAAAAGGCCTCGTTCTATATCACTAATCACAATATTTCCACTTTCAAAAAAAGGGTACACATTCCATGCACCGTTAAAAGCGGTACTATTATCTTCTGGAAATGTATCGAAAAAGCCTGTTTCTGTAAACATACGCCCTGATATATTCGATATATCTAAAACGCGTAACCCTGCACGGTAACTGGCTTGGTAATATGTGTTTCCTATAACATATCCATTATGGTCTACAGCGGCGTTATCGGCAAAGTAATTAAAGTGAAATTGCGGGTTATCTAAGTCGTTAAAGTCTAAAACAATTAATCGCGTATTGTTACCTATTTGCTGTTCGTCCAGCTCGTCGCCTACTATAAAGTAACGCATGTCTTCTGTAAACCAGCCTTGGTGTACATATCCTAAATTTGCATAGCTTATCGTAGAAATTGCTACTGGATTGGCTTTGTCCGTTACATCTGCAATAACCACTTCGTTTTCATTACTACCAATTAAAATTTCTCGTCCTGTATAATCGGTATCTGGGCCATTATAGGTAACTACCTGTGCATCGTGCGAGTATTCGCCTTCTCCAAAACCACCTACAATTACGGGGTTTCCTGGGTTTTCTACATTTATAAAAATAGGCCCTCCAGAAAAGGCATTAGCTCTGTTACCACCAACAGCATAAATAAAAGCTGTTTCTGGGTTTACTACCACATTATGCGCACGCCCAATTTCCTCTAAACGCGTATCTGGTTGGAATTCCTGAGGTGGATTTTCTACATTACGCAAACGCGTTAAGTCGAAAACTTGCAGACCATGGCTATCCTCTCCTATTGCATTATCTGCCACAATATAAGCATGATTTCCATATACTTTTACATCTCGCCACGGGCTAGGAATTGTTGCCGTTGGCACACTACCTAAATAAACTGGATTTTCAACATTCGATATGTCTACGAAATTGGTGTTTCGGTCTGTGGCTATAATGGCATACTCTTTACCTGTTTCTGGGTCCGTCCATCCCCAAGAATCGTTAGCTGCTTGAGCCCCAAAAACACTTAATGGCATGTTAAACATTAAATCGTAACCATTGCAAGGAAACATACCTAAAGCTAAACCTTGATTGCATGCCCCTGTAACAGGTTCATCTATTTCATTTACTACCTGCGAGCCATCGTCATCGTTCCCGCCACAGGAAACTAGAAAAACTACTAACATAAAATAAGCTAGAAGTGCTACTTTTTGGGTTCTTATTATGCGCATGTTACTAGATTTAGTTTGTCTGTTAAGAAAGTTATTTATAAACGATAACCCTAGCTTATTTATTGCTAAAAGCATAGGGTTGCATCACAAATTTAAACCATTATCCTAGTAATTTGTAACTGATCCCCTATTACATTCTAAAATCTTAGCAATTTTAACATTTACCTGCTAAGCAGATCTCTTCTAATGTTATTGTGTATTAGCTTTATTCTTAAATTGTTTTTGAATTGTAACCCTATGTACCCGATAAATTAAAAAGGTTCTTATTTTTGCAGTATGATAGAAGATAAAAACCAACAGCATACAGCTTTAAGCCACCTAGGCGAATTTGGACTTATAGACCATTTAACAAAACACTTTAACATTAAACAATCGTCTACGGTGCACGGCATAGGAGACGATGCTGCTGTTTTAAATTTTGAAGATAGAAACGTTGTAGTTACTACAGATCTTTTAGTTGAAGGTGTGCATTTCGACTTGAGTTATGCGCCTCTTAAACATTTGGGATATAAATCTATTGTTGTTAATTTATCTGATGTGTATGCCATGAACGCAGAAGCCACTCAAGTTACTGTGTCTATTGCTGTATCTAACAGATTTCCTTTAGAGGCTCTGGAAGAATTGTATGCTGGCATTGAAACTGCGGCTAAAATTTATAACATTGATGTTGTTGGTGGCGATACCACTTCTTCTACTACGGGTTTACTTATATCTGTTACTGCTATTGGTAAAGTAGCTCCAAATAAAGCGGTGTACAGAAGCGGTGCTAAACCTAACGATTTATTGGTAGTCTCTGGCGATTTAGGTGCTGCGTATATGGGGCTACAAGTTTTGGAACGTGAAAAGGAAGTCTATAAAGTAAATCCTAACAATCAGCCAGATCTTGACGGTTATACATATATAATTGAACGCCAACTTAAACCAGAAGCGCGAAAGGATATTGTTGAATTACTAGAAGCTTTAGATGTTAAACCTACAGCTATGATCGATGTAAGCGATGGCTTGTCTTCTGAAATTATGCACCTGTGCAAACATAGCAATGTTGGCTGTGATCTATATGAATCTAAAATACCTTTAGATCCACAGGTTATTTCTGTTTGCGAAGAATTTAATATAGATAGCACCACCGTGGCACTTAATGGTGGCGAGGATTACGAATTGTTATTTACAATTAGCCAAGACGATTTCCCTAAAATTAAAGGCAACCCAAATTTATCTGTAATTGGTTATATTACAGAACATACTTCTGGAAAACATTTAGTAACGCGTGCAGAATCTAAAATCGAGCTCAAGGCTCAGGGTTGGAAAAATTTTGATGACTAAATACGAGCAAGTCTTTGTTTGGTGGCGTATCAGCTTTTAACTTTATTCTGTTTTTTTTGTTGTGTACACGCTCTAGAACGTCGTTTATTTCTTTAAACTTAGGCGTCAACTTCACTAAATTTCCCTGTGCATTTGTAGTAAGTTGATTTTTGCAGACAGTACATTCGTATTCTTTTACGTGGTAAGTTACATTTCTAGACACTTGGTAAGTGTGCCCGAAAAGCATACAGTGGAGGTTTTTCATTTTAATGTTTTGCTATTATTAATACCAAGGGAATCAACAATGTAGTAAAATAAAATAAAAATTGTGCGCTATCGGTTAGTAAATCGGTGAAATTAACGATTTCTTCTTTGATCTTTGCCTTCTAGATTGGTGTATGCGTTCCAGAATGGCATTAATCTCTTTAAATTTAGGTGTTAATTCTACCAAATTTCCATTGCTACTGGTTGTTAATTGCTTTTTGCAATGGCTACAGGTGTACTCTTTAACATGGTAGGTAACCTTTTTAGACACATAGTAACTATGTCCAAAAAGATTACAATACAATGTGGGAATAAATTTTGGTTGGGTCGTTTTGTATTCCATGGGTTAAGTTTTTGATTTTCAAATTTTAAGGCATCTTAAATATAGATAAAAAATACAAATATATCGTTGTGATGTATAATTATTCGATGAAATGCATTAATCCTTTTAAAAATTCATCCTTATTTTCGATAAAACTCATATGTCCGTCTGGAAAAACTAAAATTTCTGCACAAGACTCTTTTGCTTGGCTGTATAATGTTTGGTAGTCTAAAACAGGGTCTTTTCGTCCTATAATTATCATTTTTTTGTAAGGGCCAAAATGTAAAAGTGCTTCTCTATCTATTCTTATTTTCATCCCTTCTAGAGCCGCTATAACACCTTGTATTGGCGTTTTTAAAGCTTCTTTTTTTAATGCTTTTATCTCGTTTGCATACAGCTTACGGTTCTTAGGTCTAAAAAGATTAGAAATAGCCATCCTAATAAAGGTTTTATGGTTTGTCTTTATGGCTTCTATGGCTCTATCTCTGTTTAGTTTTCGTTCCTCACTGTCTGCTTGGGCGGTAGAGTTAGCCAGACACAAGCCTTTAACATTGTCTGGGTATTTTTCGGCGTATGCCAGAGCAACATAGCCTCCCATAGAATGTCCAATAAGAGTAGAGCGTCTAATCTTTAACTGTTTTAAGACGGCACAAACAGTCTCTGCCATAAGTTCCATAGTATGGATGTAACCTAAGCACCCTGATTGCCCATGCCCCAACAAATCTATACAAACTACTCTGTAACGCTTGGCCAAGCTTGTCTTTACATCTGCCCAAATATAACTACTCTCCAGAAACCCGTGTAGCAATACTACTACTGCACCTTTACCTTCGTCTGTATAGAATACAGGTGTGCCTTTATACTCTAAAATCATTTCTAATTGTTAAAGTGCAAAGATAAAATCGCTCCATAAAAAACGCTAAAAAGCGTCTTTAAAATTTAAGTGTGATCTTATGAAGTGATTTAAACTTTTTTCAATTCGCTATAAAAAACTTCTTTTTCATTCAATGTTTGTCTTTTTCTTAGTCCATAGCGCTGCCATGAACTTCTAAAAATATTTCAATTGAACAAAAAATCTAGAATTTTCGCTAGAATTTAAAAAGTTTAAATCACTTCTATTAAAAAGTTACCCCTTCACCTTTTTAATGGCTGTAAAAGCTTTATCTACATACTCATCTTCTACAAGTATTGTAAACTCGTTGGTTGTAGATATTACTTCGTAAAGCACGACACCTTCCCAGGCCAGACGCTTAAAAAAATGATAATACAATCCTGCTATTTTAGAGTTATCTTGCGGTAAATTGATGCTTATAGCTGAAAGGTTTTTTTGAATTGCAATGAAAAATTCGTGTTTTAGGTGCGTGTTTATAAAGTCGTTTAATATGCTAGATACAATAATATTACTTTCATGTATACCTCGCGTAAATGTGTAGAATAGTTTATCTTCTGCATTAATGCGTTCTAATATTTTAGCATGGTTATCTATTAATGTCTTAGAATTTTTAACTGTAAAGTCTGTTAGATTAGAGCGTACCGTAATATCTCCCAAATTCTGTATCACTTTCTTCATTTTAATCGTATTACCCAAAGTTGGAGGTGGATTGTAGCGCCTTAAAGCCATCATTATTGCACCTGGTTTTACCTCCTTTTTTAGCATTTTACTTATGGGTTCGGTTAATTCTACCGCCAGTGCGCTAAAATTAATAATGTTTCTCGCTAGGGCTTCTTCCAAATAAGGCTGTGTAATTAAAATATCTTCTACGCAGTTCGACACTGTTTTCATGTTAATTATTTAACAATTTGTGCAAAAATAAATCTTTTTTTGTAAAAATACATCCAGTTCCCTTTCCTATTCTACTTTTGTACTTCAAAATTAAAAGAAATGAAAGTATTAAAGTTTGGAGGAACGTCTGTTGGCTCTGTTGAGAATATGGCCAATGTTAAAAGCATAATTGATAATGGCGAAAAGAAAATCGTTGTGCTCTCTGCTATGTCTGGCACTACTAATAGTTTAGTTGCTATTGCAAAAGCTATAGAAAACAAAGACAAAACAGACGCTTTACATGCTGTTAACGTCTTGCTAGACACTTATATTCCTGTGCTTAAAACGCTACTTACAGATGCAGCACTACATACGGAAGCTACGAACTATGTTAATAGCCGTTTTGATGTTTTAAAAGCTGCTACAAGTAGTACTTATACCCAAGTATTAGAAAATGAAATTTTAGCTCAGGGTGAATTACTTTCTACTTTCATGTTTAATTGTTATCTAAGACAAGAAGGTATTGCTTCTACTTTGCTACCTGCTTTAGATTTTATGAAGACAGATGCTGTTAAAGAGCCTAATTTCGATGCTATAGCGAAAGACCTTTCAGATATTTTAAACACCTCTGAACAGGCTGACATATACATTACACAGGGCTTTATTTGCCTGGATGTTAATGGAGAGGTTTCTAATTTACAACGCGGAGGGAGCGACTACACGGCTACTATTATAGGTGCTGCTATTAAGGCTGAAGAAGTGCAAATTTGGACTGATATTGATGGGATGCATAATAACGACCCCAGACATGTAGAAGGCACGAAACCAATTTCTAATTTATCTTTTGACGAGGCTGCTGAGCTTGCATACTTTGGAGCTAAAATATTGCATCCGCAAACTGTTTTACCTGTAAAAAAAGATGGTATTCCTGTACGTTTAAAAAACACTATGGATCCTGAAGCTCTTGGAACGTCCATAACACACCACCATACCGAAACAGGCATTAAGGCTATAGCCGCAAAAGACACTATTACTGCTATAAAAATTAAGTCTGGCAGAATGTTACAAGCGCACGGGTTTCTAAAAAAGGTTTTTGAAATTTTTGAAACCTACGAAACTTCTATCGACATGATTACAACCTCGGAAGTTGCTGTGTCTTTAACGATTGATGATGACAGCAGACTTCAAGAAATTGTATCCGACTTAGAAACCTTTGCTTCTATAGAGGTCGACAAAAACCAAAGTATTGTGTGCTTGGTAGGCCATGCCATAGTTAATGACGCTGGCACCCATAAATTATTTCAAATCCTTAGAGATGTTAAAATTAGAATGATATCTTACGGTGGAAGCAATAACAATATTTCTTTATTAGTAGATACGTCTAATAAAATTAAAACTTTACAAAAGTTAAATAGCTATTTATTCGATTTTGCTACGGTTTAAATTCGTTATAATTTTCCCCTAAATTTCACTAAAGCGCATCCAAATGGGGTGCGTTTTTTGTATTTCACTGTTTAATATTCATTTATTATGTATCCTGAATTAAATTAACAACTAGCGTCTTTCATTTACTTAAAGTAGTGCTCAAACCTTTAAGCAATTTTATCATACACAAAACTAAATTTAAAATAGAACAGATCATATTCTAAACAAAAACCTCCAAAAGTATTGAATACTTTTGGAGGTTTTTTATTAATGTAATAATACGTTTATAGTATTAGCATCTTATCTACCAAATCCGTTTGTACTTAACAAGTTAGATGGTGTTAATTGAATTAATCTTACACTGTGTGCTGGCATTTCTAAAGTTAAATCGATAGTGTTTTCACTAGATCGCGTAACTAACTCGTCCTCTACTGTTTGAGGTAACTGAGATAACTCCTCATATCTTGCTCTATTGGCGTTGAAAACATTTTGCCAAGAGCTATCAAAACGATCAGAGGTTCTGGTTCCAAAAATTCTACCTCTTGTGTTTTCTTGTATCCCTGCTGCTCTCAAGTCATCATATAATTGATTTAAGAAGATTCCATTATTTTCGTCAATAGTCCACTCATTCATTGTCCATGTTTGAGATGCACTAACTTCTGAACCTTCTACCTGTACGAATAGTTCTCTCACATCATTATTAGATCTTAATGCATGGTGGTTGTACACTAATAAAAAGATACTACCTTCCTTAAGTACAGGTATTACCCCCGCAGATGTAACTGCATTATCTATTGATGTAGGCTGTGCAGATTGTAATCTTGTTCCGTCTTCCATCATTAGGAACATTTCTGTTACATGACGTCTTCCAGATGGTAAGCCACCAGTATCTGATATTTCTTGACCCCAATCGTAAATTTCATTAATTCTATTTTCAAGAGCCATGTTTATAATAGAAGCATACCAACTAGCGCCTAATTCAGCACCATCGTTTAAACTAACACCTCTAACTGCATTCTCATCTCGCAATATTCCAAATTCTTGAATATCGAAAGGAATATTTGCAAATTGTGGATATCTGTCTAGTGCTCTTCTATAGGCAGGTACTATTCCACTAAACTTAACAAAATTTCTATCTAATTGTTCGTAATAAGATATACTGAAAAAATCCATTTGAGAACCTACCTCTCCAGTTACAGCATTAATACCTGTGGCGAAGTGATCTATTATTTCTGTAGTAAACGTAGCAGAACGTTCGGTTAATAAGTTACCTGGACCAACTTTTGCATTTGGCAATACTTTTAAAACCTCGTCAACAGTAATATCGTAATGAATATAATATTCTTCTATTGTTCCTGACCAATGGCCTGGATTTAAATTTGGTTCTGTACCTATTCTAAAACGCCACGTTTCTACTTCTGAAGCACCAAATTCGTCAATTAACGCTTGTAAAAAAGCATTGATGTATTGTCTCCAAATACCGTAATCTAATGGTGGTCTTGCATTACCAAAAGTTTCCTCTATGCGCTCTCCAGACATCTCCCAAGGCACATTATCTAATACAATTCTAGGCTCTACTCCTGTTAGAAACAATCCTCTTAAATCTCTTATATAATCAGAGAAATCTGTAATAACATTACCAAATTCGTCAACACCTCTAAAAAACGTATTTCTATCATCTAAGCGTCCACCCAAAGAACGCACAATATTGTAATTATCTACATAAGCACGCAAAGGAGCAACTATATTATTTCTAAAGTTAGCGCCAGCAAAACGTGTTTGGTTTATAATTGGTCTTGTAGACCAAAAGTTTTGTAGTGGCCCTACAACATTATCTGTATTGACCACGACAAAATTATCAGGATCAACATCAAACCCTGCAACTTCTTCTTCTGGAAGATCGTCTGCAATTTCTTGAGCTGCAAGCTCTTCAACTATCGTCTCAGAGTCTTCACAACTGTTAAAGAAGGCAAACATTGAGAGTAGGCAAGCCGAAAAAACTAATTTCGTTTGCCTGGTAAATAAGGAACAATTCATAATTTCATTTTTTTAACATTATACAAAGTTAAGCACTTAACATAGGTTAACTCTCCTGCAGTGTCTTGATACGCAGAAAATGCTTGACTAAATTTAGAAAGGTTATTATAACCCATGCATAGCTTAATCGTAAAGATTCGCTAAAACTAACATTAATATGCAAAAAAAAGGTTTCAAAAACACAAAAAAATAAATAAAGTATCTAAAATCAGATATTTACCATACAACATTTTATGATTTTTTTGTTTTGAAAGATCTATTTTAGTGTTCTACCTGAGCGTTTAAACTTTAAAAGAATTTGAAACATAAAGAACAGTAACTTTCTTTTAAATTATTCTAAAGGCACGCTGTAAGAAGGCCATAGCACATCTAAACTCAACATACCATCGTATATTTAGAGCCTTTATACAATAACTTTAAATCGATAAACTTTACTTAACACCAGCTAAAACCAATACTATGCTAAAAAAAGCAACCTTCTTATTTGCACTTAAAGTATTATTCTTTTCGCAATTTATCTTTTCACAATCTTTTTTTGAAGTTCCCTTGAAGCAACAAATTGAAAATGCAACATTAGTTGTTGAAGGAAAAGTTACCCATAAACAATGTTTTTGGAACGAGGCGCATACTATGATTTATACGGTTAACACCATAGAAATATACAAAACTTTTAAAGGCTCCTCCACCAGAAACGCTAACGTTGTTACTACAGGCGGACGTATAGGCCTTGATGCTATAGAAGCCTCCCATTCTCTTTCGCTTAAAATAGGAGATGTCGGGCTTTTTACTCTATGCGATAGTAAAACTAAATTAGATGGATCTTATAAAGACAGTAGAGATATGTTTGATGCATATAGTGCCAATCAAGGGTTTTATGTTTACGATGTACTTAATAATACTGCCACTAATGTTTTTAAAATGCGAAAGGATATTGAACAGTCTTTGTACAAAGAGATCATGTTTCTTACAGGAGAGCGTTTTAGTACTGTAAAAGGTTTTGAAGTTTCCGATCGTGTACAAACGCAAACACTCAAAGCCATTGTGCCAGAAGGCATTTCGTTTTCGCCATCGGTTATCTCTGCTGGGACGCAATCCACCTTAACCATTTCTGGCCGCGGCTTTGGTGATGCTCCAGGTATTGTTGGATTTAGAAATGCTGATAATGGGGGACAATCTTTTGTAGATGCTGTCTCTAACGAAATTTTAAGTTGGAGCGATACACAAATACGTGTTAACGTAACTGCAAATGCTGGTACTGGCAATATACGTATTACTACTACAGGAGGCATTAGCGCAGAATCCTCTTCTATTTTAACTGTTAATTTTTCGCAGCTTAACGCTAGTAGCGGAAGAGAAGCGTTCTTACTTCAACATTATAATGATAATGGTACAGGGGGATACACTTTCGAACTTGCACCTGGTTTTTTTAACGATACCGATAACCCTGGGGCTAGGGCAATTTTCGAAAACGCCTTAGAAATATGGCGTTGTAAAACAGGCGTAAATTGGGTAATAAGCGATCAACCTAGCCAAGACACCTCAAGACAAGGCGATGGAAATGTTGTTACTTTTGATGGCGGTGGATTCGAAGCATTACCTGCTGGCGGTTTAGGGAGAACATTTACTTTTCGCAGAGGTATTAATTGCCCTAGTGGCGAACAATGGTTTGTAGTTGGTATTGATATTATTTTTAACAGAGACATAAATTGGTATTTTGGAGTAGGTGCTATTCGTAATAACCAAATTGATTTCGAGTCTACAGCATTACATGAACTTGGGCATGCACACCTCCTAGATCACGTTATAGATGAAGGCAGCTTAATGCATTTTAGATCAACTTTTGGCCCCTCCTCCATTTCGAGAACCATTTCTTCTAATTTAATTGAAGGTGCTAATAATGTCCATTTTAGAAGTACAACAAACCAAATTTGCCCTTCCGATTTGCGTGTAGGTTTAATGACAAGTTTTACAGGAGATTGCACTTTAAATACTGAAGACATTTCTATTTTAGATGGCTTAGAATTGTTTCCTAATCCTGCTAAAGACGAGGTTTTTATCTCAAGAAATTCCACCACAGCAAATAGCAATATAGATGCCACACTTTACGATTTGAGTGGCAGACGAGTTATGCTCAAAAAACTAAATGCAGGATCTCGAATCTCAAGAATGAGTTTAGATAATTTAGAAGCTGGTGTGTACTTGCTATCTCTTACAGATGGTTTTAACACTGGTACTAAGAAACTAATTATAGAGTAATTATTTATAAATCTGCTACAAGACAGGCCTACTAAACCTTGTAGCAGAATTTTAGCTAAACTGTTTAGGCATTATTATGCATTAACGCTTCAATCTCATCTGCTTCTATTGGTATGTTTTTCATAAGATTTGTTGGTAAACCTGAGTTGTTTATAACCACATCGTCTTCTAGCCTAATGCCAAAACCCTCTTTCGGGATGTAAATACCTGGCTCCACTGTAAGCACCATATTTGCTTGCAAAGGTTCTGTAAGTAGCCCATAATCGTGCGTATCTAAACCTAAATGATGGCTGGTGCCATGCATAAAATATGTTTTATAAGCAGGCCAATCTGGGTTTTCATTTTTAACGTCTGTTTTATCTAGTAATCCCAAACCAAGTAGCTCAGAAGTCATTACCTTTCCTACTTCTTTATTGTAATCTTCCCAATTTATCCCTGGTGTTAGCATTTTAGTAGCCGCATTTTTCACTCTTAATACAGCATTATAAACTGCTTTTTGGCGTTCGGTAAAACGCCCAGAAACAGGTATTGTGCGCGTCATATCGCTAGAGTAGTTTGCATATTCTGCGGCTACATCCATAAGTATGAGATCGCCAGATTTACACACTTTATTATTCTGTATATAGTGCAACACATTAGCATTATTTCCTGAAGCTATAATTGGTGTGTAGGCAAACCCTTTAGATTTACGTCTTATAAATTCATGAATAAATTCGGCTTCAATTTCGTACTCCATAACATCTGGTTTTACGAACTGCAACACCCGTCTAAATCCTTTTTCTGTAATATCGCACGCATTTTGTATCAACGAAATTTCTGTTGGCGCTTTAATAGATCGCAACCGTTGTAGTATCGGGTTACTTTTAGCCACATTATGTGCTGGATATTTATCTTTTAACCATTTGGTAAATCTATCTTCTCGCGTTTCTACTTCTACATTAGACCTGTAATGTTCGTTAGTATTAATGTAGATGGTACTGCATTGCGTCAAAATTTCAAAAAGCACACGCTCCATATCCTTCAACCAATATACCGTTTTTATACCACTTGTTTTATATGCAGCGTCTTTGGTTAGTTTCTCACCTTCCCAAACTGCAATATGTGCGTTAGTTTCTTTTAAAAAGAGAAGCTCTCTATGCTTTTCTTTTGGACAATCGGGAAACAATACTAGAATACTTTCTTCTTGATCTACACCACTTAGGTAAAAAATATCTCGGTGTTGCTCGAATGGTAAAGTGCTATCTGCACTAACAGGGTAAATATCGTTAGAATTAAAGATAGCCAAGCTATTAGGCAACATTTTAGATGTAAAGTTAGCTCTGTTTTTAACAAATAGAGCTGCATCGATAGGATCGTATTTCATAGTATGTGTTAATTTTCTTTTACAAATTTACAAAAGGATTATTGCTTTTATCTAGTTTAAAAACCTGCGTTAAAATTGCAACATATTTCTAAATGTATTTTACCATTTTCAAAACACACGCAAACACTTCGTTGTAAAAGATCTCGTTTCCTCTTTTTTAATGAGGGTTTTAAGTAAGGTTTTGCCAATTACCCCTACTTAAATATACAATTTCTAAACCCTTTTTAACGTTTATTAATAGTACCTTAATTTCTCTAACCCCAATTCGCCATTGTATTATGACTAAAAACATTATTTCCCATTTAGCATTATTTGTTGTGGCATTTCTGTTAAACATAAATGTTATAAATGCTCAAAGTACATTGTTGGAAATCCCTTTAGAACAACAAATTGAAAAGTCTAGCACTGTTTTAGAAGGAAAGGTTATAGCAAAGACATCCTATTGGGATGATAACCATAAGATGATTTATACTGCTAATACAGTAGAAGTTTATAAAGTTTTTAAAGGCAAACTCAACACAGAAATTGTAGAAGTAATAACTCTGGGTGGTTTTGTAGGAGATAAAGGTATTGTAGCATCTCACGTGCTTGACTTAAAAATGGGAGAGCTAGGCGTTTTTACTTTAAATGAAGACGACACGAAATTAAGTGTAGCGCATAAAAGTAACACACCCCAATATAAAGCCTATTCTGGCAGTCAGGGTTTTTACCGCTACAGCTTATCTACCAACGAAGTTGCCAATACATTACAAGCCAGAAAAGGCATTACGTCTTCATTTTATAAAGAAATAACAAATGTAACAGGAAAACCTGTCATTGAAATGAAGACAAACCCGGACGCTAAAACTTCAAATACCGCCGCCAGTAAAAGCAGTCAATTTCCCCCACGTAATATCGCTTTTTCTCCAACCACCATAACAGCAGGAACAAAATCTATTTTAACCATTACAGGAAACGAATTTGGAGATTTCGTTGGCTCTGTAGCGTTTAGAGATGCAGACAGTGGTGGTAGAGGCTTTATAGACGCTCTAAACAGCGAAATTCTATTTTGGTCCGATACCGAGATTAGACTCGAAGTACCATCTGCTGCTGGCACGGGAGAAATTGTTGTACGAGATGTAAATCGGGTAGGTACGCTATCCTCCCAAATACTAACGGTAACATCTTCTGAATCTAACGTGGTTACTGATCCAGAAAACGAAAGCTTCCAAGTACAGCACATTAACAATAATAATTTTGGTGGATATACTTGGGAACTGTCGTCTCGTTTTTTAGAAGACGCAGACCATCCTGGCGCCAGAAGTGCTTTTCAGCGTTCTGTAGAAACATGGCGTTGTGAAACAGGTATAAATTGGATCATTAGTAATTCTCCAACGCAAGATAATGGTCTAGATGGTTCTGGACATATTGTAACTTTCGATAACACCATAGTAGAGCCTCTAGATGCAGGCATACTTGGAAGTACATTCTCTACCTATTCTGGAGTTTTATGTCCAACTGGATTAATGTGGTTTGTTAGCGATTTAGATATTGTATTTAGTACAGATATGGATTGGTTTTTTGGGGAAGAAGGTATAGGTAACGGTCAATTCGACTTTGAAGAAGTAGTCTTGCACGAGTTGGGCCATGCCCATCAATTGGGTCATGTTATAGATATTGATAATCTTATGCATTTTGCCTCTTTACCTGGACAAAAAAATCGCGAAATTGATGCGGGTTCCATAGCTGCAGCCAATAACATACAATTAAGAAGTACAACCAATCAAATATGCCTAAATATCCCCTTAATGACAGCTTTTGCTGGCAACTGTTCTACAGATGGTAGTGATGATACTGTAGAGGTTAGTGAAGCCATAACAATCTTCCCAAACCCTGTTGAAGATCAACTTTTTATACAAAACGTTTCTGGCATTGCACTTAATGATATTAGCATATACGATGTAAGTGGCAGAAGGGTTATGTTTAAAGATTTAAGAGCTGCAGCACCAACAGAACGGGTAGACTTACAACAAATTAATCCTGGACTTTATTTTATTAATATTAGTTACGAGGGCGATGATTTTACATCTCGAATAATAATAAGGTAAATTCCAACAAGCTTTCATCTATTTTCTATCAAATTAGTATCTGAGTTAATATTTTAGTTTATTTAATTGGTTTATTAGTTTTTGCGCTATAAGTTTGTCCATATCAATCGATTGTAGGCAAAACCTATACAATAAACTGTTTTTTGTGCGCACTTTCAAACAACTCAATATTGCCTTAGCCAAAAGGCAAATTCCTTTATTACTAATTCTGATTTTAACAACTTTGAGTGTTAATGCTCAAGGTGGCATGCTATACGAAATCCCTTTAGAAAATCAATTAAACGCCGGGCAATTGGTTGTAGAAGGCGAAGTTGTTTCACAAAAAAGTTCATGGAATACAACTAGAGACAATATTTACACTCTTAGTACCATTAGAATACATAGCATTTTTAAAGGCGAAACCGCGAATACTTTAGATATTATTACCAAGGGAGGTATTGTAGAAGGTGTAAAGCAAACAATAATACCCAATTTGAAGCTAAGTATAGGAGAAAGTGGTGTGTTTATACTAACCGAAAACACTAATTCAAGTCATCTAGTTCCCAATACTGCATCCAATAACAAAAAATATAATGTTTACAGTAGCCTGCAAGGGTTTTATCGCTATGATGCTATTACCGATGGCTTTAGCAACCCATTTTCTAAAACACAAATTGCTTCACAATCTTTCTACGCTACAATTAGTGGCATTACGCAACAAACTGCAATACATTTAGGAAAAGCACAAACAGCATCTCTAAAAGTACAGCAAAAACGTAAGGCTGTGTTTTTACCTCCAGAAAATATTACATTTTCACCAACTGCAATTTCTGCAGGTACAAGTTCCAGGTTAACATTATCAGGTTCTGGTTTTGGAGACACAAGAGGTAGTGTTGGTTTTAGAGATGCCGATTCTGGCGGTGTAAACCGTGAGGATGGCACTCCAAATTATACCAATGCGCTTAGCAGCCAAATAATTTCTTGGACAGATAATAGTATTGTTGTAGAAGTACCTAGTACCGCAGGAACAGGAGATATAAGAATTATAAATGCCGATGGAACCATTGGTGTTTCTTCTCAAGATTTAGTTGTTACTTATGCTATAATTAACGATAGTCGAGGCAGAAGAACACAACACGTATCCACAAACAATACAGGCAACATCAGATGGTCTTTTAACAACGAATTTGATGCTGATGCCCCTGCAAGATCTGCTTTTTTAAGAGCTTTTAATAACTGGCGCTGCCAAACACGTATAAATTGGGTTTTTAGTGCAACTCCAACACAAATAGCAAGAATAGCTGTAGACAACATAAGTGTTGTAGCTTTTGATACGGAGGACCCTTTACCTGAAGGTGTTTTGGGTGCAACAAGCTCTATTACGGCGTTTTGTAACGACCAAACTGTTCCCGTTACAGAAATTGATATTCTGTTTAGTTCCGATCTAAACAACCCTTCAACACCCGCTCAAGAATCTTGGTATTTTGGTGAAAACCCTAATGGCATTACATTTTTTCAATGGGATTTTGAAAGCGTTGCGCTTCACGAGTTAGGACATGCACACCAATTAGATCATGTTATCGACACAGACGATGCCATGCATTTTGCAATTTCTAATTTTGAGATATTGAGAGATTTAAATGCTTCGAACATAACTGCTGCAACCAGTGTACAAGCGTTAGGTAGAGATAACTTTGCTTGTAGCTTTACACGTATGACAGATTTTGAAGATTCGTGTGTATTAAGTACTGCTTCCGAAACTTTATTCAACCAAAACATTTTTGTGTTCCCCAACCCTGCTAACAGCACTCTTTTTGTAAAGAATAATTCAACACAACAGCTTAAAACTATAGAAATTCGTGACCTATCTGGCAAGCTGGTACGTAGTCTAGCTTTAACAGATAAATTTAGTGCCGATACTGCAATAAATGTTGAAAATATTGCTTCTGGACTTTACCTTTTAAAGCTTACTGGAAATACTAAAAGCAGTACTTTAAAAATTATTATAGAATAACTTTAGCTTCTAACAAATATAAAAAGCAGTTTAAGCACTAAAGATCAATTGTTTAAGCCTGAAAAACACAGCTTTTATGTAATGATTCTTAATAAGGACTTTAAGACATCTTTGTTTTGAGTTAAACACATTGTAAGTTATATTTGCTATAATAAAAATTAATTATAACTAATACAATGGCCGGATTTTTTAAATCTTCAATCGGAAGGAAAGTAGCTATGGCACTTTCCGCATTTTTCCTCATGTTTTTTTTGCTGCAACATTTAGCAATTAATATACTATCAATTTTTAGTCCAGATGCTTTTAATGAAGTATCTCACTTTATGGGTACAAACCCAGTTGTTCAGTTTCTACTTCAGCCAATTTTAATCTTTGCTGTTGTCTTCCATTTTGTAATGGGTTTTATTTTAGAATTAAAAAACAAAAAAGCAAACGGCACAGCCTATGCCAAAAATAACGGTGCCGCAAACTCTGCTTGGGTAAGCCGAAACATGATATACAGTGGTTTGGTAATTTTAGCATTTATTGTACTTCATTTTATCGATTTTTGGTTTCCCGAAATTAACACCAAATATGTTTTAGGAGACATCTCTGGGTTACACAATGGAGAGTTTAGATACTACCATGAACTTGTAGAAAAATTTCATAATCCAGCAAGAGTTATTGCTTATGTTGTTGCTTTCGTGCTTTTAGGTTTACACTTAGCTCATGGTTTCAATTCAGCATTTCAATCTGTTGGAGCATCCGTTGGACGCAAAAAAACAATGCTAACTGTAGGTAAAGTATATTCAGTTATCGTGCCTTTAGGTTTTGTTGCTGTAGCTGTTTTTCATTTTTTAACTCAAAACCATTAATCTTAATATTACTATGGCTTTAAATTCAAGAGTACCTGAAGGTCCAATTAAAGATAAATGGACTAATTATAAAAACAAAATTAACCTTGTTAACCCAGCTAATAAAAGGCATATCGACATTATTGTTGTTGGTACTGGTCTTGCAGGAGGATCTGCTTGTGCTACCTTGGCAGAGCTTGGTTATAATGTAAAAGCATTTGCATATCAAGATTCACCTAGACGTGCACACTCTATTGCTGCACAAGGTGGTATCAATGCCGCAAAAAATTATCAAGGCGATGGGGATTCTACTTACCGTTTATTTTACGATACTGTAAAAGGTGGAGATTACCGCTCTAGAGAAGCAAATGTACACCGATTAGCAGAAGTATCTACCAATATTATAGACCAGTGTGTTGCGCAAGGTGTTCCCTTTGCAAGAGACTATGGTGGTTTATTAGATAACCGTTCTTTTGGTGGTGTATTAGTATCTAGAACTTTTTATGCTAAAGGCCAAACTGGACAGCAATTATTGTTGGGAGCCTATTCTGCAATGAACCGCCAAATTGCTCGCGGTAAAATTGAAATGTTTAACCGTCATGAAATGCTAGATTTAGTAAAAGTAGATGGTAAAGCAAGAGGTATTATAGCAAGAAATCTTACTACAGGAGAAATAGAGCGCCACTCTGCACACGCTGTGGTTGTAGCTTCTGGTGGTTATGGAAATGTTTACTTCCTATCCACTAACGCTATGGGTTCTAATGTTTCTGCTGGTTGGAAAATACATAAAAAAGGTGCATTTTTCGCTAACCCATGTTACACACAAATTCACCCTACTTGTATTCCACGTTCTGGAGATTACCAATCTAAGTTAACTTTAATGTCGGAATCTTTACGTAACGATGGCCGTATATGGGTGCCAAAAAATATAGAAGACGTAAAAGCAATTCGTGAAGGTAGAAAAAAACCAACCGATTTATCTGAAGACGAAAGAGATTATTACTTAGAGCGCAGATACCCTGCATTTGGTAACTTAGTACCTCGAGATGTGGCTTCTAGGGCTGCAAAAGAGCGTTGTGATGCTGGATATGGTGTTAATGCTACTGGAGAAGCTGTATATTTAGATTTTGCATCTGCAATTATAAGATATGGCGAAGAACAGGCTAAAGTAAAAAACATTGCTAATGCCAGTGATGCCGAAATAAAAGACTTAGGAAAAAAGATTGTAGAGGCTAAATATGGAAACTTATTCCAAATGTACGAGAAAATCGTAGATGAGAATCCTTATGAAACTCCAATGATGATTTATCCTGCTGTACACTATACCATGGGTGGTGTATGGGTAGATTATAACTTAATGACTACTGTTCCGGGACTCTACTGTATTGGAGAAGCAAACTTCTCTGACCACGGTGCCAACAGGCTTGGGGCTTCTGCTTTAATGCAAGGTTTAGCCGATGGTTATTTTGTATTACCTTATACTATTGGTGATTACTTGGCAGATGATATTAGAACAGGTAAAATATCTACCGATACTAAGGAATTTGAAGATGCTGAAAAAGAAGTCAAATCACGTATAGATTTCTTTGTAAACAATAAGGGTACAAAATCTGTAGATTACTTCCACAAACGCTTAGGAAAAGTAATGTGGGACAAATGCGGTATGTCTCGTAACGAAAAAGGCCTAAAAGAAGCCATGGCAGAAATCAAAGCAATACGCGAAGAGTTCTGGAAAGAAGTTTCTGTACCTGGTGGGGCTAACGAAATGAACCCTGAGTTAGAGAAAGCTGGCCGTGTGGCAGATTTCCTTGAACTTGGCGAATTATTTGCTAAAGATGCTTTAACACGAGAAGAATCTTGTGGTGGGCACTTTAGAGAAGAATCTGCTGAAGAATCTGGCCCTCAAAAAGGAGAAGCTAAACGTAACGATGAAGAGTTTGCTTTTGTTTCCGCTTGGGAATATAAAGGAGAACCTGCAGATGCCGTTTTACATAAAGAAGAATTAGAATTTAACGATATTGAACTGAAACAACGTTCATATAAATAGAATTGACATTATGAATTTAACACTTAAAATTTGGAGACAGAAAGACTCAAATACAAAGGGTCAAATGGTCGATTATAAAGTAACAGAGATTTCAGAACACATGTCTTTTCTCGAAATGATGGATGTTCTAAATGAACAGTTAATAGCTTCTGGAGAAGATCCTGTTGCTTTCGATCACGATTGTAGAGAAGGTATATGCGGTATGTGCTCTATGTATATTAATGGTGAAGCACATGGGCCAGATAGAGGTGTTACAACATGCCAACTGCACATGCGTATGTTTAAAGATGGAGACACCATAACTATAGAACCTTTTAGAGCTGCTGCTTTTCCTGTAATAAAAGATTTAGCGGTAGACAGAAGTGCTTTCGATAGAATTCAACATGCTGGTGGTTACATTTCTGTAAACACATCTGGTAACACCCAAGATGCTAACGCCATTCCTATTCCTAAAGAAGATGCAGATTTAGCAATGGATGCGGCAACTTGTATTGGTTGTGGTGCTTGTGTGGCTACATGTAAAAACTCTTCTGCTATGCTGTTTGTAGGTGCAAAAGTATCTCAATATGCGTTATTACCTCAAGGTCAAGTAGAGGCAGCAGATCGTGTTAAAAACATGGTAAACCAAATGGATTTAGAAGGTTTTGGTAATTGTACCAATACCGGCGCTTGCGAAGTAGAATGCCCTAAAGGTATTTCTTTAGATAACATTGCAAGAATGAACAGAGAACTTATGAAAGCTTCTGTATAATACAAGAAGCCCTCAACTTATAGAAAAGGCTTGAATTTAAATATTCAAGCCTTTGTTTATTATGGTCAATATTAAAGTTTTGTATGTGGTGTGGTGCTATTCTACTGTTGTTTTGCAAACTCTTCCGCTACTGGTTTAACCGTTGCTTCTGGTAAGTTATCAATTTTAATATACATTAAACCATCTATAGCGTTATTAAATAAGGGATCTACGTTAAAAGCAACTAACTTAGCGTTCTGTTTAATGTATTTTTTTAAAAGTACAGGCATTCTCAATTTGCCAGACTCTAACTCATCAATAAGCCTATCTAATTTATTCAAATCGTTAGCTATAAGTTCGTTAAAAATATAAGCTTTGTCTCTAGCTTGCAACTCAGCTTTAAACGCCTTCTTAGGCTTGATATATTTGGCAATCTCCGCATCGTAGTAGTTGGTCATCATGTATTCTACCATTAATGACTTCGAAAAATGAGAAAATTGATTGCTAATGCTTACTCCTCCTATAAGATATTTATGTTCTGGGTAACGCAATAGTGTATGCACAACACCCTTCCATAATAAAAATAGAGGCATTGGTTTTTGTTGGTATGCTCTAATTACAAATGCTCTACCCATTTCGATAGACTTACGCATCATACCATGCAATTCTGGTTCGAAACGGAAAAGATCATGCAAGTAAAAGCCCTTTATGCCATAAGCCTTATATACTTGTGCTCCTAAGCCTATTCTGTAGGCCCCAACAATGCATTTGCTAGTGGTATCCCATAAAAACATATGGTGGTAATAATTGTCGAAAGCGTCCAAATCGATCGCTTTTAAGGAGCCTTCGCCTATAGCTCTAAACGTAATTTCTCTAAGCCGCCCTATTTCTTTTAGTATGTTAGGTATTTTATGGGCTGGCGTAAGATAAACTTCGTAATTCTTACTTTCAAAAAGCCTGTTCTTACCATCTCTTAACAAAGTAATCTCCTGTAAAATAAGTAAATCATCTACTGGTTGCACTATTGCTTTAGGGCTAATGCCCGTTTTAAAAAAAGATGGGCTATAATCCTGAAGTTTTGTCTTTACTTTAAATGGTTTGGACAACATGTAGGTTTTATACCTTAAAAAACTTGTGTAAGCTTCTAAGGACTTGTATTCGGCTTGGGTTTTAACTGTTATGGGCTGTCCTATACGTATTTGTATAAGCCGTCGTTTTTGGTTTAACAACTCAGATGGTAATTTGGCCGTACGTAACGTGCTGCTTATTCGCGATAACAGATAAAAAAGCGCACTATTTTTAGCCTTAAAATAAATAGGCACTACGGGAGCTTCTGCCTTCTTTATAAGCTTCATTGCTGTTGGCGCCCAAGGCTTATCCACTATATCTATATTTTGTTTAGATGTTGACACTTCTCCTGCTGGAAAAACACCCAATGGTTTACCAGATTTTAGATGCGACATTGCTGCTTTAAAACCTGCTACGCTCGATTTTAAATCCTTCCTATCTTCAAAAGGGTTTACAGGTATAATATAGGGTTGTAAAGGCAAAATTTTGTGTAAAAGAAAATTACCCATGATTTTAAAATCTTTCCGCTGCTCTAACACCAATTTAAGCAGGAGGATGCCATCTATTCCTCCTAAAGGGTGGTTGGAAATCGTAATAAATGCCCCGTCTTTGGGCAGTCGTTTTAAATCTGTTTTTGGAATGTAATAACGAACCTTAAAATCGCCTAAGATACCATCTAGAAAAAGACGCCCTTTTAAATGCTTGTTACGTTTATAAATACTGTTAAGTACAGGCAAACGTAACACATGCATCAGTACCCAAGCTAGCAGTTTCCCTGCATAACCATATTTGTGCAATCGAATAGCTTTAGCTAGTGTTTTGGTTGTTACTAATACATCTGTATCACTTTGGGTCATGCTCGTAAAAACAAATATGTTGCCAAGTAAATTATCATAATATAAATACGTCTTAAACTATTATTAGCTTATTTACAATTTAGACACATAGTTTTTTATACCTACGCTATCCATTTGTACCACATTCCAATCTCGCATAATGGTCGCTCCATTTTTCTCATAAAATGCTATCGCTGGTGCATTCCAATTTAAAACCTCCCAATGGATGCGTTGTACACCTCGGTTATAGCCATAGCGTATAACTTCATCCAATAATTTTGTTCCGATGCCATGCCCTCTTTTTGCTTTGTTTACAATAAGGTCTTCCAAATGGATTACACGGCCTTTCCATGTAGAGTATCGGTTATAAAGCAATGCAATGCCTTCTATCGCACCTTCAACTTCTGCTACAAAACAATGAAACTGTGGAATTTCCCCAAAACCGTCTCGTTCTAAATCTTTTACGGTAATTTCTACAGCATCAGGTTCATTTTCAAAAACTGCCAATTGTTTTATTAATTTTAAAACCTCTGGCATATCTTTAATTTGTGCTGTTCTTATAAAAACGTTCATTTTATTAAATTTCTATTAAATGTACTAAAAGTTTGATATTACATTATATTTCTAAGTATCGAAAACGTTGTAGTTACATAAATTTTACAGATATTTGTTAGCATAAACAATTTAACATGGCTCATAAAAAACAAACACTAGGTGAATTTATTATTGAAAATCAAACTTCTTTTAAATATTCCTCTGGTGAATTATCCAGCTTACTCAACTCTATACGGTTGGCGGCTAAAATAGTAAATCATGAAGTAAATAAGGCGGGGTTAGTGGATATAATTGGAGCTGCTGGAGACACTAACATTCAAGGTGAAGACCAGCAAAAATTAGACGTTTATGCGAATAATAAATTTATACAAACCCTAACAAAGCGAAACATAGTTTGTGGTATAGCAAGCGAGGAAGAAGATGATTACATTACCATTAACAGTCAAGATGAAAACCACCAGAATAAATACGTGGTACTTATCGACCCTCTGGATGGCTCTTCGAACATAGATGTTAATGTTTCTGTAGGTACAATTTTTTCTATATATAGACGCGTTACTCCAATTGGTACGCCTGTACAAATGGAAGATTTTTTACAAAAAGGTAGTGCTCAAGTTGCTGCTGGCTATGTCGTTTATGGCACTTCAACTATGTTAGTATATACCACTGGAGTTGGCGTAAACGGTTTTACGCTTAACCCAGCTATAGGTTCTTTTTACCTTTCGCATCCAGACATGCAATTTCCAGAAGATGGCAACATATATTCTGTAAATGAGGGGAACTACATTCACTTTCCAAAAGGTATAAAAAATTATATAAAATACTGCCAAGAGGAAGAAGGTGATCGTCCTTATACCTCTAGGTATATTGGTTCTCTTGTTTCAGATTTTCATAGAAATATGATTAAAGGAGGTATTTATTTGTATCCACAAAGCTCTAAAAATCCTAACGGAAAGCTGCGTTTGTTGTATGAATGTAATCCTGTTGCTTTTTTGGCCGAACAAGCTAATGGAAAGGCTAGTGATGGTTTTACACGTATTATGGATATTGAACCTACCGAGCTGCACCAGCGTGTTCCATTTATTTGTGGGAGTAAAAATATGGTAGACAAAGCAGAAGAATTTATGCAGAAAGCCAAAGCCTAACGTTTTGTCTTTCTTCTAACAAAATAATAAAAGCCGTTTAAACCAATTTTAAATGGCTTTTTTATTTCCTCAAAAACCGAAACGCTATAAATTAGTAACCTAAGGCAGATTATAGAGAATCGTACACACTTAATTTGCAAGTGTAAAGTAGTATATTAAAAGGTCGTCTTACATGGTTATAAGACGACCTTTTTGGGTATTTCTGCGAAGTGTTAATCTCGAAAAATCACATAGACTTTTTAAGTTGAAAATAAGCATAAGGTTGTACTAACATATACTAAAATTAGTATGTAATAATATAGGGATTGAAACCCGTTCAACCAAGATATTAAGCCTTTGCTTTAATACTGCTAAAAAGAAATGGTCTCGACGTATTGAACACTACTTATTAGTCTCTTCTTCTACTTTGGCGTCGCTGCAGTTATTGGTCCAATACAATATGTTGTATTATCTTCCCAAGCAACAATAGCCTGCTGTGCAAAGTTAGGTGTTGCATTGGCGTTCCCCGTTATATTTCTACCAGCTCTGTAAGCACCATATCTAAAATACTGATCTTGAGTAGTAAAGTTATATGGACGTATATCTTGCAAATTAAATACTTCACTATTAATACGTATTGTACCTTGATAACAACGGTTAACAAAACCATAATCTACACGTATTCTATACATAGTTCCTATCAAACGATCTCCTCCAAGATCAAACTCTGTTCTGCCTGGTCTGTTACTGCTTGTAAAAGGACCATTACTCATTTCTAATACAAACCTGAATCTATTAGTATTATTTACACGTTGCGCTCTTAATAACCAAATGGCACTGTTGTGTGTTTGTCCATTTTGAGGTGTGGTCGATCCAGGAATATTTCTAACCTCTCTAGAACCGTGCATTTGGCATATGTAAGTAAAATCTTCTCTAAATTCGTCTCTTGGACCTCTATTATTTCTAGGCGAATTTATACCAGGATCGTTTGGGAGTCTATCTACCCTAACACGACCATTAAAGGCCATCATTCTTTGCATACCAGATGGTGGGTTGTTAAAATTGGCGAATGCACGCTCTATTCTAACAGCTGTACCGTTATTTGCGTCTTTAAAGCCTTGTACAATGTTGTAAAGGAACCAAGAGCCTTCTCGTGTATGGCTACCTTGGTTTAAAGCTCTACAGTCTAGCCCACCAGGGTTATCCTCCGTTAAACTTATACTTGAATCGGTACAACGATTCCCTTGAACTGCAGCAGCACTTCCTAGGCTTCTTCGAAACACATTGTTTCCACAATTGTCTGCCACAACGGCAAGACTTGCTTCTACACGCTCTAAAGGTTCAAAATCTTCTGATAGGGATTCGTTTTCAGAACAAGCAAATGCGGTCAACATTAACACTGATAGAGATAGCCTCCCCAAATTTCTTTTAATTTTCATAATTATTAATTTTTAGTTATGATCCAAAGATTCGGAATTATACTACGCCTACCATCCTGTTATACACTGTTCTGTTCTGGTCTGTTCTTGTTTTTTGTCCTATTTATGCTTATAAAGTTGTTTTAAAAAAAGACTTAAGAGGCCTAAAGAAGTACTTGCAATACCTGTTATTTTTGTATTATTATTCTGATTTTATGGTTTTTATATAATCTTTATCCTTTATGTTTGTCTAAATTTACAACTAAAATAAAGCATTGGTATTTTAGATTTAGTCCCAAAACTTTAACATGTTAAAGTTTTGAACTTGTTGTTAAATTCAACTGAATTTAACATAAAATACGACAAAAACTTGTAATTTTAAGTCTGTTTTAACTCATTTAACCTTGATTATGAATCAAAAGGAGTTCACAAAATATAGAAAAAGCGTTAATATAGACCTTGATTAAAGATAGATTATGCACAAGTATATGCTAATGTGAAATGTCTATAAAAGAAAAAAGCGGTAAATCCAATAAGATTTACCGCTTTAAATTCTGTATATATATGATAGAAAATTTAGTGTAGTGGTACCAAATCTCCTGCAATATCTTTAGAAGGCAAGTCTGATTTTCCCATTAAATAGATATCTACTTGTCTTGCAGCTTCTCTTCCTTCTGAAATAGCCCAAACTATAAGAGATTGCCCTCTTCTCATATCTCCTGCTGTAAAAATATTAGGAATATTTGTTTGGTACTTTCCATATTCAGCTTTGTAATTGGATCTAGGATCTGTATCTAAGCCTAATTTTTCTGCTAATGTTTTTTCTGGACCTGTAAACCCTAAAGCTAGAAGTGCTAAATCGCATGGCCAAGTCTTTTCTGTACCTTCAATTTCTACTAACTGTGGGCGTTGTCCCGGTACCATCTTCCACTCTACATGAACTGTTTTAAGTGCTACTAGCTTGTTGTTTTCGTCTGTAACAAACTCTTTAGTGTTTATCAACCAGTTGCGTTCTACACCTTCTTCGTGAGAAGATGATGTTTTTAACTGCAATGGCCAGAATGGCCAAGGTGTTGTTGGTGAGCGGTGTCCTGGTGGTTTTGGCATAATTTCGAAGTTTACAACAGATGTTGCGCCTTGACGGTTAGATGTTCCTATACAATCCGATCCTGTATCTCCACCACCAATTACAATTACATTTTTACCTGTTGCCAGTACTTGATTTTCTACTTTTTTGCCAAATAATACTTTGGTTTGTTGCGTTAAGAAATCCATAGCCTGTACTACCCCATCTGCATCGATACCTGGTGTTGGCAAACTACGTCTTTCTGTAGCTCCACCACATAGCACTACAGCATCAAAAGCCTTTAAATCTTCAGTATCATAGTTTACACCTACATTTACGTTTGTTTTAAAGGTAATACCTTCTGCTTCTAAAATGGCAACACGACGGTCTATAATTTCTTTTTCCATTTTAAAATTAGGAATACCGTATCGTAATAACCCTCCGATTTCGTCGTCACGCTCGAAAACAGTTACAGTGTGTCCTGCTCTATTTAATTGCTGTGCTGCCGCTAATCCTGCTGGTCCAGAACCTACAACGGCTGCTGTTTTACCAGTTCTTGTTTTTGGCGGCTGTGGTTTAATCCATCCTTCTTTAAAAGCACGTTCGACAATATTTTTCTCTATGTTTTCTATAGATACTGGATCTTCGATAATACCTAGTACACACGATTTCTCGCAAGGCGCAGGGCATAAACGTCCTGTAAATTCAGGAAAGTTATTTGTAGAGTGTAATATCCACGATGCTTTTTGCCACTCTCCTTGGTGTACCATATGGTTAAAATCTGGAATTAGATTTCCTAGTGGACAACCACTATGGCAAAAAGGAATGCCACAGTCCATACAGCGTGATCCTTGTGTTGTTAATTCCGTCTCAGAAAGTGGAACTGTAAATTCTTTATAATGTTTTACACGGTCTTTTACAGGCGTGTACGTTTCATCTTGTCTTTCAAATTCTTTAAAACCTGTTACTTTTCCCATGATTCTAAGCTGTTAATTCTTCTACCATTTGTTCTTCAGTCTCTAAACGCTTTAAGGCACGTTTGTATTCTATAGGCATTACTTTTATAAAGTTACCTAAGCTTGTATCCCAATCGTCCAATAATGTTTTTGCTATAGCACTGTCTGTATATAATGCGTGTTTTTCTATAGTGCTTTTTAATTCGTTTGCGTCGTCTTTAGAAATGTCTTCAAATTCTATGGTTTCTGTATTACATAAACCATTTGTAAATTTATTTTCAGGATCGTAAACGTATGCAATACCGCCACTCATTCCAGCAGCAAAATTACGTCCTGTACTTCCTAATACGATAACGCGTCCACCTGTCATGTACTCACAACAATGGTCTCCAACACCTTCAACTACTGTAGTAGCTCCAGAGTTACGAACAGCAAAACGCTCTCCTGCAATACCGTTTATGTATGCTTCTCCATTTACGGCACCAAATAAACACACATTACCTACTATAATGTTTTCGTTAGCTTCGAAATCTGCTTCTTTTGGTTTCTTTACAATAAGTTTTGCTCCAGAAAGGCCTTTACCTAAGTAATCGTTAGTATTACCTTCTAAACTAAACGTTAACCCAAAGGCTCCAAAAGCTCCAAAACTTTGTCCTGCCGAACCTGTAAAGTTTAAGTTTAGGGTATCTTCTGGCAATCCTAAGTGTCCGTAGATTTTAGAAATTTCGTTACTTACAATAGCACCTACTGTTCTATCTATGTTTGTTATAGGATAACTTAAGGTTGTTTTCTCTTTTCTATATAAGGCACGGTGTGCATCTTTTAAGATTGTAAAGTCTAAAACTTTTTCTAGGTTGTGGTCTTGCTTTTCTGAATTTCTAACTGGTAAATCGCTGTAAGCAGATGGCCTGTGTAATATGCTAGACAAGTCTAAACCTTTTGCTTTATAATGTGTAATGGCTTTATTCGCATTTATTTTATGCGTTTGCCCTACCATTTCTTCAAGCGTTCTAAACCCTAATTGTGCCATAATACCTCTTAATTCTTCGGCTATATAATAGAAGAAATTAATAACGTGTTCTGGTGTACCTTTAAAGTTTTTACGTAATTCTTTATCTTGAGTAGCAATACCTACTGGACATGTATTTAAATGGCACTTACGCATCATGATACAACCAGAAGCTACAAGCGGTGCTGTTGCAAATCCAAATTCTTCGGCACCTAATAACGCAGCGATAGCAACGTCGCGTCCTGTTTTAAGTTGCCCATCGCATTCTACAACAATTCGACTTCTTAAATTATTTAATACCAGAGTTTGTTGTGCTTCAGATAACCCCAGTTCCCATGGTAAACCTGCATGTTTTAAAGATGTTAATGGCGATGCTCCTGTACCACCATCGTAACCAGATATAAGTACAACGTCTGCTTTTGCTTTTGCAACACCAGCAGCGATCGTTCCTACACCTACTTCAGACACTAATTTCACGTTAATTCTGGCTTCACGATTGGCATTTTTTAAATCGTAGATAAGCTGCGCTAAATCTTCAATAGAATAAATATCGTGGTGCGGTGGTGGCGAAATTAAACCTACAAAAGGCGTAGAATTACGAGCATTTGCAATCCATGGCAATACTTTTTCTCCAGGTAGTTGTCCACCTTCACCTGGCTTAGCACCTTGCGCCATTTTAATTTGAATCTCTCTGGCGTTTGTTAAGTAGTGTGATGTTACTCCAAAACGTCCAGATGCCACCTGCTTAATGGCAGAATTACGGCTGTCTCCATTTACATCTGGTTGGAAACGGTTTCTGTCTTCTCCACCTTCACCAGAATTAGATTTTCCTCCAATTCGGTTCATTGCAATGGCTAAATTTTCGTGTGCTTCTCTAGAGATAGATCCATAAGACATAGCACCTGTTTTAAAGCGCTTCACGATTTCGGTCCATGGCTCTACTTCATCTAAAGGAATAGGATCTAAATTATCGAACTCAAATAAACCACGAATGGTCATTAAGTTTTTAGATTGCTCATTAATAGTGTTAGAATATACATCGTAACTCTTTTGGTCGCTCAACCTAACTGCTTGTTGCAATTTAGATACAGTAGTTGGGTTAAACATATGGCGCTCGCCATTACGTCTCCAACGGTAATCGCCACCTATATTTAAGCCTAATTTTTTATCTATAGCTTTATCTGGGTATGCCAACTTGTAACGTTGGCTAATTTCTTTTTCTATTTCGTAAAGCCCTATACCCTCTATTCTAGAGGCTGTGTATGGGAAGTATTTTTCAACAAATTGCGAATTGAAACCAACTATTTCGAAAATTTGAGAACCTCTATAAGAATGTAATGTCGAAATTCCGATTTTGTTCATTACTTTCAATAGTCCTTTACCAATAGCTTTATTAAAGTTATCTACGGCTTTCTGCTCGTCCATACCAGTAATAAAGCCACCTTTAACTTGCATCCTGATAATTTCGTTAACCATATAAGGGTTTATGGCACTGGCGCCATAACCGAATAAGGTTGCAAAATGGTGTGGTTCGCGAGGTTCTGCAGATTCGATAATAATATCGAAATAAGAACGCTTACGCAAACGGTTTAATTGGTGGTTTACATAAGAACATGCTAATAATGATGGTATCGGTGCATTATCTTCGTTAACACCTCTATCTGATAAGATAATGATGTTTGTTTCACGCTCTAGTGCTTTTTCTATCTGGATAACAATAGCGTCTAAAGCATCTTCAAGACCATTCATGCCTTGTGCTTTTGGGTAAAGCATTTGGATAGTTTCAGCCTTGAAACTTTCTATATTTATGGTTCTTATTTTTTCTAAATCGCCATTAGATATTACAGGGTTTTGGATTCTTAGT
Source organism: uncultured Flavobacteriaceae bacterium (assembly GCA_947489085.1). GTDB lineage: Bacteria > Bacteroidota > Bacteroidia > Flavobacteriales > Flavobacteriaceae > Jejuia. The sequence continues at coordinate 17,684 of CANLCJ010000017.1, read as the reverse complement.
TTTCTACACTGCTGTTCTGTAATGCTAAAGATGTTGCGATCTTTACCTAGATTTAAGCTAATATCTGTTACAATCTCTTCGCGAATACCATCTAAAGGTGGGTTGGTTACCTGCGCAAATAATTGTTTGAAATAGTTAGATATTAATTGTGGTCTGTCTGACAATACAGCTAACGGCGTATCAATACCCATAGATCCTAATGCTTCTTTAGCATTTTGAGCCATTGGTGTAATTACTTCTTGTATATCTTCGAATGTATAGTTAAACAGACGTTGTCTGGTTTTAACATCTATAGTCTCTATAGGACAGGTTTCGTTTGTGTACGGTACGTCTTTTAAATGCAGACGCGTTTTGTCTAACCATGCTTTGTATGGTCGTTGAGACACCACTTTTGTTTTAATTTCTTCGTCATCGATAATACGGCCTTCGTTCATGTCTACTAAAAACATTTTTCCTGGCTCTAACCTACCGTGCATTTCTACATCTTCTGGTGCTACTTCTACAACACCAACCTCAGATGCCATAATCAATTTACCACTTTTGGTTACTGTGTAACGCGAAGGTCTTAATCCATTACGGTCTAATAACGCCCCAATATAATCCCCATCTGTAAATGGTACAGAAGCAGGACCATCCCAAGGCTCCATAATGCAAGCATTGTATTCGTAAAATGCTTTTCGATCTTCAGACATGGTGGCGTGTTTCTCCCATGCTTCAGGAATCATCATCATCATGATTTCTGGAAGTGAACGATCTGTGTGCGTTAACAATTCTACTACCATATCCATAGATGCTGAATCGGATTTACCTGGTAGGATAATTGGAAATAATTTATCTATTTGAGGACCAAACACATCGCTTTTCATGATTTCTTCACGAACACGCATGCGGCTTACGTTACCACGTAATGTGTTAATCTCTCCATTTTGACACATAAAACGGAATGGCTGCGCCAATTCCCATGTTGGCATTGTATTGGTAGAAAAACGCTGGTGTACAAGTGCCAAACGTGTTACCAAATCTTCTTGTTGTAAATCGGTATAGTATGGCCCTATATCTTCAGGCATTATAATACCTTTATATATTAATGTTGTTGTTGATAAGCTTGGCACATAAAAATAAGAGCTTTCAGAAATTTTAGAAACGGTAACTTCATGTTCTGCGATTTTTCGTGCTGCATACAACTTCGCCTTAAATGTAGCCTCATCTATAGTTTCGCTTTTACCTATAAATAATTGTTCTATTATAGGCTCTGACGCTAGGGCAATTTGTCCCAATTGAGAGGAATCTACAGGAACTTTTCGCCATCCTAAAATGGTTAGGCCTTGTGCTTCTACTTGACGTTCAAATGTTGTTTTACAAAACTTATACTGGTTGCTATTTTTTGGTAAAAACACCATACCAACAGCGTACTCTCTTTGCTCGGGTATGCTAAAATCGCATACACGTTTAAAATAGTCGTGAGGAATATCAATTAGGAGTCCTGCGCCATCTCCTGTTCTACCATCTGCACTTACACCACCACGATGTTCTAGTTTTACTAAAATCTCTAAAGCATCGTGTATAATTTGATTTGTTTTCTCTCCTTTAAGATTACAAATAAATCCAGCACCGCAGTTTTCATGTTCAAATTCCGGGGAATATAATCCTTGTTTCTTCAGCATAATCAACGATAAGTTTAAATTAAAAAGCGTCGAAATACAAAGGTAGGCATTGGTTTTAGATTTATAATAAATCGCTTTCCATTATTTCGATTTTTTAATAGAAGTAAAGCTAAAAATCATTTTCTATCAATAATACAGACATATATTGTTAAAAATTCAATGTTAAAAAATCAAAATTATATGTATATCTCTGAATATTTGTGTCTTTTTTATGTTTTTGTCAAAAAAAACTGTATCCAAAACCCCTAAAAACTGATAAAAATTCAAATAACGAGGTTGTTAAAAATTCATAAAATTTAAATAAAAACGAATTACCCCTAAAAAAATAAGGTTAAAACTTAAAAAATCATAAAAATGGCTCAATTACCCCTATTTTTTTAGGGGGGTTAGGCTTTTTTAAATAGTTTAGCCACCGTCTTAAAAATAAATTTTAAAATTTAATAACCAAAAATTTAAAACATTATGAAAAAACTATTTACTTTAACTATGCTTTTTGCAGCAACTGCTTTATTTGCTCAAGAGGACAAAAAATTATCTATAAGTGGGTCTGTAGATACGTATTATAGAACGAACATAACATCTACTGATGTAGCGCTTCCTGTATTTGGAGACGATAATTTGCCTACAGGTGAATTTGCTGCTCAGGCTCCAGGTACATCTTTTGCTAACCAAACTGGTTTTGCATTAGGATTTGCTAACTTAATTGCTTCTTACGAAGGCGAAAAGACAGGTGCTGTTGCAGATTTAGCTTTTGGTACTAGAGCTTTTCAATCTGTAGGCGGTGATACAGATATATTTATCAACCAATTGTATGCTTACTGGAATGTGTCTGACAAAACAACTTTAACATTAGGTCGTTTTAATACGTATTTAGGTTATGAAGTAATTTCTCCTGTTGGAAACTTCAACTACAGTACTTCTTATTTATTCTCTAGCGGACCTTTCTCTCACGTAGGTTTAAAAGCAGATTTCGCTTTATCTGATGATTTTAGCTTAATGCTTGCTGTGATGAATGTTACAGACACTAACAACAATATCACTGGAGATTATGCATTTGGAGCTCAATTAGGGTATAAAGGTCAATTCTTAAATTTTTACTACGACGGTGCAGATCCTGATGTAGGTTTAGGATTTGAAGTAGATTACACAGGTGGATTTGATTTATCTGAAAAATTTTACTTAGGTATCAATGCTGCATATAACAGTGAAAACGACGATGCAGTAAGTTTTTATGGAGCGGCATTATATCCTCAATATGCATTATCAGACAGTTTTTCTCTTGGTCTTAGAGGTGAATTCTTTGGTTTGAATGATGATATAGACGAAACAGATGACATTACAACTTTTGCTACTACTTTAACAGGAAGCTTTTCTATTGAAAACTTAACTATCAAGCCTGAAATTAGATTAGACACTTTTGGTAACGATGTTGAGCCTTTCTTGGATAACGATTTAGACCCAACTAGTAGCTTAGCTTCATTTACTTTGGCTGCTATTTATTCTTTCTAAGTTGTTATAATAACACAAAACAACACACAACACAACAAATAAAAGAATGAGCAAGTACTTTGCTTAAAAGAACTTGCTCTTTTCTCCCTTTAATTATTAACCGTTAATTTATTTATTATGTCTATATATAATATGCCCCTTTTAATTCAAGATACCGCCGCAATAGAAGGCGACATGGGAATGTTATGGATGCTTATTTCTGGTATTCTAGTATTCTTAATGCAAGCAGGATTCACATTAGTAGAATCTGGTATGACACGTTCTAAAAACGTGGTAAACATCGCGATGAAAAACGTTTTAGATATCGCTGTAGGATCCTTAGTATTTTGGTTTGTAGGGTACTCTCTTATGTATGGCGAATCTGCTAGTGGTTGGATAGGCTGGAGTGGTTTTATGTTTAACCAAGGCCCTGCCGATTTATTTTTCCAAACCGTATTCTGTGCAACAGCTGCAACTATTGTTTCTGGAGCTATAGCTGGTAGAACAAAATATACAACATACATTATTTTTTCTGTTATCTTAACAGCTTTCATTTATCCAATCGCAGGTGGTTGGGAGTGGAACGGTGGTTGGTTAAACAATACCGATGGTATTATGCCAGCTGAGTTTATTGATTTTGCAGGATCGTCTGTAGTACACGCCGTAGGGGGTTGGGCTGCATTAGTTGCTGCAATTTTAGTAGGACCTAGATTAGGAAAGTATATAGACGGTAAAGCAGTGTCTATACCTGGACACAACAAATTATTAGCAACTATAGGGGTTTTTATCCTTTGGTTTGGATGGTTTGGTTTTAACGGTGGTTCTCAATTAGCTTGGGGTGGAGACGATGCTGTAGGTGCTTCTATGGTAGTTTTAGTTACCAACCTTGCTGCATCTGCTGGTGCTATTGGTGCCTTAATTTTATCTTGGGTAAAATATGGTAAGCCAAATTTAGATATGACTTTAAATGGTGCTTTAGCTGGTTTAGTAAGTATTACTGCTGGTTGTGGTAACATTACAGAAGGTGGCTCTATATTAGCTGGTTTTATCGGTGGTATCATCGTAGTATTCGCTATGGAATTTGTAGAACAAAAACTTAAGGTTGATGATGCTGTAGGTGCTTTTTCTGTACACGGTATATGTGGTGCATGGGGTACTTTAGTTATCGGTCTTTGGGGTATTGATGGAGATAGCCCTATCGGTTTGTTAAACGGTGGTGGTGCTAACCAATTTTTAGCACAATTAATAGGTACATTAGCTTATGCTATTTGGGCCGTAGTAACGTCTTATATTTTCTTAATGATACTTAAGAAAACATTAGGATTAAGAGTTTCAGAAAAAGAAGAAATAGAAGGTTTAGATCTTTCAGAACACGGTGCTCTTGCTTACCCTGGAAAGAGACAAAGAGAAATGGAAGATTAAGCTTACATATATTTTAAGTTTAATTTAGCATTAGGAATGCCTTAGATTTATATCTTAAGGCATTCTTTTATTATATAGGAATACGCTGTTCTTTCTATAAAAAGGTATAATTTTAGAATACCACCTAATTCTTATTAACCAAAATAAACACATAAAAAAACGATGAAAAAAATAGAAGCAATTATTAGAAAATCTAAATACAGTGCCGTTAGAGATGCATTGCATAATGTGGGCGTTAACTTTTTCTCTTACTGGGATGTTACAGGTTTAGGTAACGAAAAAGAAGGCCACGTATACAGAGGTGTGTCTTACAGTACAAGCGATATACAACGCAGACACTTATCTATTGTTGTTAATGACGATTTTGAAGAAGTTACCATTAAAACATTAATGGACGCCGCTTCTACTGGAGAGGTTGGAGATGGTAAAATTTTCGTTTCAGACATTAATGAATGTTACCGTATACGAACTGGGGAAAAAGGTGCAGACACTTTAAAATAAACACAAACTATTTATAACATATTACATTTATTATGGAATTATTAACAACCAATAATGTATGGATGATGATCTGTACGGCACTTGTCTTCTTTATGCATACAGGGTTTGCCTTTTTAGAGATTGGACTTACTAGACAAAAAAACACTATTAACATTTTATTTAAAAACATATTTATTATTACTGTAGGGCTTTTGCTGTACTACATTGCTGGGTTCAATTTAATGTATCCCGGATTTGCAGAAGGCTCTGCGGGTATTATCGATTTCGCTGGTTTTGGCATTACACCTCCTGAAAATGGCATGACTCCAGAATATGCAGATGGTGGCTACACATGGTGGACAGACTTTTTATTTCAAGGTATGTTTGCCGCTACAGCTGCTACAATAGTATCTGGTGCAGTTGCAGAACGTATGAAAATAGGACCTTTTATGATCTTTACAGTAATATATGTAGGTCTTGTATACCCGATAGCTGGTTCATGGAAATGGGGTGGTGGTTTTTTAGACCAAATGGGATTTTATGATTTTGCTGGTTCTACCTTGGTACACTCCGTTGGTGGTTGGGCTGCTTTAGTTGCTGTTTGGTTACTAGGCGCGCGTATTGGTAAATTTAAAAACGGAAAGCCGCAAGCTATTCCAGGGCACAGCATTCCTTTAGCTACTGCTGGTGTTCTTATCCTTTGGTTAGGTTGGTTTGGTTTTAACGGTGGTTCTGTACTATCTGCAGATCCAGAACTAACGTCTTTAACTTTAGTAACAACGTGTTTAGCTGCCGCTGCTGGTGGCGTTGTTGCTGCTTTTGTATCATTTTTAAAATTTAAAAACTTAGATTTAACTATGTTTTTAAACGGTATTTTAGGTGGTTTAGTAGGTATTACTGCAGGTGCAGATGTTATGACGCCAGAGAGCGCTATTATAATTGGAGCCATAGCAGGTGTTCTAATAGTATTTGCTGTTGCTTTTGTAGATGCTATTAAATTAGACGATCCTGTTGGTGCTATTGCAGTACACCTTATTTGTGGTGTCTGGGGCACATTAGCTGTTGGTATCTTCTCTACTAATCCAGATCACACATTCTTAATCCAATTAACAGGTGTTGCATGCTATGCTGCATTTTGTTTGGTTTCTGCTTTCCTTATTATATTTACGCTTAAGAAAACTGTAGGTATTAGAGTTTCTGAACGTGAAGAACTAGAAGGTTTAGATGCTCATGAGCATGGAATGGATGCTTATCCTGACTTTAGATTGAACGAACATTAAGAGTTCCGTTATCTCTATAAAATTCAAAAAATGTCTCGCCTTTGCGAGACATTTTGTTTTAATACTACCTTAAGCCAGACGGTTACCTTAAAAATAAGCCTTTAACTGTATATTACCAGTATGTATGGCATTACTGGTCTCTGTTTTACGGCCAAAGTAACTAATGTTTAAATCTAAAAACTTAGTTAATTTTTTTTGTGCTAAAACCGTCCAAGTAAAATTATTTCCTGGTTGTAAGCCCTCTAGAAGTTGAAACCCAACTGGAGTATTGGAATTGCCATTAAAATTATTTTCAAAATAATTAACCTCTAAATTTACAGCTGCCTTTTCGTTTTTAGAAACGTTGAAGCCTAGCCCGAAATTTTGTTGTACTAGACTTTCAAAATCACCGATAGTATTGTCTTTAGTCGTGTAGTTATAAAACACATCGAAACGACTATTTTCATTAAATAAATAGGATAATTTAGGACTAGCAGAAACCTCATCTAAATTAAAATTTCTACTGCTAAAGTTTTCGCTGGCACTCTCGGTGGTACCCAACGCAGATTGTAGCGTGATTAACCAGTTCTCTTTTACTTTATGATTAAAGTTAAATTGATGACTCGTTACATTATTCTCAACAAGCCCGACTGATAAACTATTAGTCGCTTTATTTGACAAATAAGTGTAAGACGTGGTGTAATGCTGTTTACCCCTATTAAAGAAAAGCACATTTCGCAAATTGAGCTGCAAGTCTAACTGATTATCGGCATTGCTTTCAAAAGGATTCAAATTAAAATTACTGCCATCTTGTTCGACCTTACGATCTATTAAATAACTTGTTTGGTTGTAAAAATGAGCAAAAAATTGTTTTGTTTTAGGCTTAGCTTTACGCCATTGCGAAGGGTTAATCGTTAGCGTTTGGCTAAACCTGTTTTGATGCGTTTTTATAAATACACGATTGGGCAATAACACACGAATGTAAAGCCCTTGATCTTGGAATAATGCTGTTTCAAATTCTTCCAGTTCTTGTATGCCATTATTATTATAATCGTTCCAAGTAAAAGTGCCTTGTCCGGGCTCTACCTCTACAAAGGTAAAATCTTGTCGTGGTAAACTTCCAGAGTTTGTTTCGAACACGGTATTGCTCTGTACAATACGTTTAAATAGCTTTTGGTTATACTGCAATCTGGAGTTTAAAGCATTCTCGGCTGGTGTCGTATTATCTGTAAAACGCAAGGTTCTGTAATTTGCAAAAAATGCCAAACGTGTATTTTTGTTTTGTATCAATCGCGAATCCAAATAAAACGTATTAGAAGTATTTACCGTTTCTAGAGCGGCATTGCGTATACTGTCGTTAACACGGTGTCTGTAACCTAACTGAGCAAACACCTTAGTACTATCGCCTATACCTGCAAACCCTTCATAAGCCACAAATCTTTGGCTTAAAGGTGTTAAAGCATCTGTTTCCACCTCATTCTGCTGGTTATCCTCTATAGAAAATTTGGCCCCTACCCATTTTTTTTTCAAATTATAAACTACATTGTTATGCGATCTTAAAAAAGTAGATCGGTTTACACTAGAACTGGCATTTAAAAAACTAGAATGCGAGTACAGACTGAATCGCTTTAAAAACAAATCGGCATTGGCAATATGTCTATTACCGTTAAAACCGTTGGCAAAATTTAAATACTCAAATTGATAGTTAATACGCCCCTTTTTAGGGTGAAAAATATCCAATCCAGAATTTACAGTAGTTTGCGTACCTAGATCTCCCACACGTTGGTTACCTCTGGGCTGCTCTAAATTCCAATCCCTGTTAAACTCTGCGTTGTACAAAATTTCTATACTTCTAAAATTATCCTGTATAACATCTGTATGCACGTAGGCATTAAGATTCCACAGACTATCCGATTTAATAAAAGCGTGCTGTGCTTTAAGCCTGCCCGCAAATCCGTCGTTGTCTTCATCATCTCTATCAGAAAACAAATTTAAATCATTCTTACTTCCCGCCAACTCAAAAGCCACAGTGGTCTTATCAGAGGGCGTGTAACTCCCATTTACTACAGCAACCTGTAATTTGGTAGGCGCAATAAGCTGTATTATTGGTGCGTAATTACCTTGACCAACACCAACGAATTCAAAAATATTGCTAATAGCATTAGTAGTGCTTAGCACATAATCACCTTGATTGGCTCCCACCAAAGTAAAAGCAACACGAAAAAGCTCGTCCTCAGGATTGTTAGAAAACTCGAACACCTCATTACCATCAATAAAAATACGCCTGTATAAAATACGGTTATCGCTAAAGCTGTCTTCTACTGCAGAGGGTGCTACCATTAACGCCCTATCGTCTCCAGCCGCCTCTAAAATATCAACTTGAGCTTCAGAAAGGTTTTGTTGTAAAGGTTGGTTTCTCGAATCGTTTTCAGAATACACCGAAAATCCAATTTTAAACGCATTGCTGGAATAATTAGTGCCACCATAGGCTACGATACGCGAAAAATTACGCTCGCTAAATTGATAATCTACCGTAATACGCATTTCTGAAGTGATAGGAAATGTTGTATTAAAAATAATTTCTCCAGCATTGTAATCTATAATATAATCCTTGTCTTCCCCTCGCTCTAACGCAATACCATTAGCATAAACCGTTTCGCTACCAGATACAATAAGCACAAATAACTCTCCGTTTTGGCCTTGTAATTTATACGGCCCTTGATTGCCCTCCTGCCCTACAAACTGGCTAGTCGTAAACTGTCCTCTTACCAATGCTCCAGAAGCAAATAAATTAGTTCTAGACGCCTCTTCTCCCAGATTAGCATTTACCGCTAAACCTTGTACGCGTTTCGAAAAAGCGCCAAAAAAAGAACTGTTGTTCTGCAAATCAATATCTCCAGCACGAATGTTCCATTTATCGCTAAATAACTCTATAAATACTTGATCGAACTCATCAAGCCTTTGGCTAAAACCACTTTCCTGCAAGGGAATATTAGCATCTTGTATGGAAGCCCTTAAAGAGACCTTATCATTAAGCTTACCCGTAATTTGTAGATCCAATTCGCTATTTAACACCGAATTTTGATTACTACCAATAGTAACGCCTCTGGAAATACTACCTGTAGTTGTTAACCCATCGAAGGGAATAAAATTACGCTTAATATTTGTTTGTGTTAATTTGTATAACCTTCTGTTCCCTGCATTATTTTTAACAATAATACGTTCGTCCAATTGCTTGTAAGTTTTAGTAAGAAACTCAGGAAACCTTAAATAATCTATAATGATAGAGTCGGTCTCTACTTGCTTTTTAAACGTTAGTAAAGCCTTAGCAAAATCTATGTTATAGTAAGAGCTGTCTAAAACCTTATCTCGCGTTATTTTTACCGAAAATAAGCTTGAATTAATACTCACACTGTCCACCAAAACAGAATCTCTATAGATCACTTTTTTGGTTTTATATTGGCTGTATTGGTTTTGAGAGAAACCAAAGTATCCAAATAACACAACGCTACAAAACAATAAGTACTTCATCCAGTTATTTAAACTAAAAATCGCTTAAAATATTTTACAAATAACGACGTTAAAACTATCTTAATACGCTTAAAATATCGCAATTAAATGCAACAAGGCGCAACTTTACACAAAACAGCCGTTTTTTAAGGAAAAATTAAGACTAACGCAACCAAGCGGTATACAAAACCATTGCAAAAACCTTAAATGTATATAAAACATAAAAAGATTAAACCAGTTAATAGTGTAAAAGTAACGTATTATTTATTTTAGCTAAAACACCTTATTCACCCGTATGAAAATAATATCATATAACGTAAACGGCATACGCGCCGCAATAAATAAAGGCTTTATCGATTGGCTAAAAAGTGCAAACCCAGATGTAATTTGCCTACAAGAAATAAAAGCTATGGAAAGCCAATTAGACCTGCAATTGTTCGAAGATGCAGGCTACAAGTACAACTATTGGTTTAGTGCAGAAAAAAAAGGCTACAGTGGCGTTGCCATATTAAGTAAAACAGAACCTCAACATGTAGAATACGGTACAGGAATTGCTTCTATGGATAGCGAAGGTAGAAACATTAGAGCCGACTTTAATGGCATCTCGGTAATGAGCCTTTACCTACCCTCTGGTACCAACGCGGCGCGTCTAGACCATAAATTGGAATACATGGACATGTTTCAAAATTACATAAACCAATTAAAACAAGACATTCCTAACTTGGTAGTGTGTGGCGATTATAATATTTGTCACGACGCCATAGACATACACAACCCAAAAATGAAAGGCGTCTCTGGTTTTTTACCTGTAGAACGCGAATGGATAGGCAATTTTATAGCCAGCGGATTTACAGATGCTTTTAGGCACATGCATCCAGAACGCCAAGAATTTAGCTGGTGGAGCTACCGTGCAAATGCAAGAGCAAACAACAAAGGCTGGCGTTTAGACTACACCATGGTATCGCAACCATTACAACCCCAAATACAACGTGCCGTAATACTTACAGAAGCTGTACATAGCGATCATTGTCCAGTTTTGGTAGAAATAGAATCTTAAATCCCCAACATCATGATAAAAAACAGTATATTAATAACAAGCGCAATAGTATGCTTAACCTCGTGCGTATCTCCAAAAATATACAAAGATTTAGAGAGTAAATACGCCTCCTTAAAACAAGAAAACAGAAAACTTGGTCAAGAAAACGAAAGCCTGTTAAAAAGCAAAAACGATCTTGAAAACGATCTAAGCCAACTTAAAGCAGCTTATAACGATGCTATTGCAGAGCGCGATAAATTGCAAAACGATTTTAATGCAGCCAGTGCTAACTTAAAAAACCTAAAATCTTCTTACGCCGCTTTAGAAAAAAACAGCTCGGCATCCATAGCCAAAAACTCTAAGAAAAACCGAGAGCTTTTAGCGCAGTTAGAAGCCAAAGAACAAGCTTTAGCAACAGAAAACGCGCGCTTAGAGCAGCTAAAGCGAGAGTTGGAAGCACGTTCTAGCAGAATAGCCGAATTAGAAAACGTTATCGCCACAAAAGACGCTGCAATGACGCAGCTAAAAAATGCCATATCCCGCGCATTAACCGATTTTGAAGGCAAGGGGCTAACCGTAGAGCAGCGCGGTGGCAAGGTGTACGTTTCTATGGAAAACAAGTTACTCTTTCAATCTGGAAGCTGGGCCATAGGTACAGATGGTAAAACCGCTGTACGTAGCCTAGGCAATGTTTTAGCAGAAAATCCAGATATAGCTGTGCTTATAGAGGGGCATACAGACAACATCCCCTACTCAGGTAGCGGCGCATTAACCAGCAACTGGGACCTCTCTACAAAACGTGCCACAGCCATAGTAAATATACTTAGAGAAAACACCGCAATAAACCCCGAAAACCTAACCGCAGCAGGTCGAGGCGAATACGCTCCAATAGCAACAAACGACACCGAAACCGGTCGCGCCAAAAACCGCCGTATAGAAGTTATATTAACCCCAAAACTAGACGAGTTATCTAGGTTATTAAACACGCAATAATAACTAGGGCGTTACCCAAGGGTCGCGCTTTCACTACTCGCTTCCCGCTTAGGCGGGGAGCTTAAACACACCGTTCAATCGCTAACGCAAAAAAACCGTTTAAAGCTAAGAAGGCATTTAACGGTTTTTTATCTTTACAGAAAAGAAGCAATTTACTGCAACACAAAAAAACTATGAAATACACAACGTTACCACATACCGATATAAAAGTGAGTAAAATATGCCTTGGTTCTATGACATGGGGCAACCAAAATACCGAAGCCGAAGGCCACGAACAACTAAACTATGCCTTAGATAAAGGTGTAAATTTTATTGATAGTGCAGAGTTATATCCCGTACCCGCTAATGCTGAAACTCAAGGAAAAACCAGCGAGATTATAGGCAGTTGGCTAAAAAAAACAGGGCATAGAGATAAAGTAATACTCGCCTCTAAAATAGCTGGTACTGGCGATTATACAGCACACATAAGAACAAATGGATTTAGTCCAGAAGCCATTAAAGCAGCCATTAGCAAAGAGTTAAAACGCTTACAAACAGATTACATCGATCTATACCAATTGCATTGGCCAGAACGCAATACAAACCGTTTTGGGCAACGTCTGTACAAATACGATGCACAATGGGAAGATAACTTTAACAGCATACTCCACAGTTTAGATCAAGAAGTAAAAGCAGGGCGCATACGCCATGTAGGCATTTCTAACGAAAACTCATGGGGTACCATGCGCTATCTAGAAGAGCATAAAAACCATAACCTACCCCGCATGCTTACCATACAGAATGCCTACTCTATGCTGTGCAGAACCTTCGAAACCGATTTGGCGGAAGTTGCCTTGCGCGAAAACATTGGTTTATTAGCCTACTCACCAATGGCATTTGGTGTCCTTTCTGGAAAATACATAAAAGGTAAAGCAGAAGATGATGCCCGTTTAACACTATTCCCTAGATTTGCGCGCTACAGCAGCGAACAAGCCACAGAAGCCACAAAGCGCTATATGGAAATTGCAGAAGCTCATAACCTAAGCCTTGCAGCGCTATCTTTAGCTTTTGTAAACCAACAACCCTTTGTAACCAGTACTATTGTTGGTGCTACCAAAATGCACCAACTAGAAGAAAATATATCAAGTATAGATGTAACGCTTAGCAACGAGATATTAGAGGCTATAGATGCCGTACATAACGACATTCCAAATCCAGCAGCTTAGCTCATAAAAAAAACACGAAACAAAAGCGTATCTACAACAGATACGCTTTTGTTTTTACTTATTACGCTTTACGCAACTAGAGTGAGGCTACCAATTCTAGTATACTTACTCGATATCCTCATAAGTATAATCTGGATACAAAAAGTGATTATAAGGAAAACGCGTTACATGTATCTCACGCACCTCATCGTAAACACGTTTTTTAAAATCTTCAATATTACTCTTATTTATTGCAGAGATAAAAAGTGCATTGTTACCTATTTTATGCATCCACGTACTCTTCCACTCTTCTAAAGTGTAATGTTTTTTTGTTTTTTCGGTCTCTAAATCATCCTCTTCAAGCGTTTCAGCCTCATAAGCATCAATCTTATTAAAAACCATAATGGTAGGCTTATCGCTACTTTCTATTTCGCCCAGTATTTTATTAACCGAATCGATATGTTCTTCGAAATTGGCATGAGATATGTCTACAACATGCAATAACAAGTCGGCCTCTCTAACTTCATCTAAAGTACTTTTAAAACTTTCTACAAGCTGCGTAGGCAACTTTCTAATAAAACCAACAGTATCACTTAGCAAAAACGGTAAGTTTTGAATTACCACTTTGCGCACAGTTGTATCTAGAGTAGCAAACAATTTATTTTCCGCAAAGACTTGGCTCTTACTAATTACATTCATTAATGTAGATTTACCCACGTTGGTATACCCAACCAAGGCTACTCGTACCATTTTGCCACGGTTACCCCGTTGCACGGCCATCTGCTTGTCTATAGTTTTTATTCGAGCCTTTAAAAGTGCAATTTTATCACGAACAATACGTCTATCTGTCTCAATTTCGGTTTCACCAGGACCACGCATACCAATACCACCACGCTGGCGCTCTAAGTGCGTCCACATACCACGTAATCTAGGCAATAAATATTCGTATTGCGCCAGTTCTACCTGAGTTCTTGCATAGCTTGTTTGTGCGCGTTGCGCAAAAATATCTAAAATTAAATTTGTACGATCTAAAACCTTGCAGCCTAGTATTTTGCTTATGTTACGTTCTTGGGTGGCCGAAAGCTCATCATCGAAAATCGCAGTGCTAATCTTATGTGTTTCCACATAATCTCTAACATCCTCCATTTTACCCGTTCCAATAAATGTTTTAGGATTGGGCATGTCCATTTTTTGAGTAAACCGTTTTACAGCATAACCTCCTGCAGTAAATGTTAAAAACTCCAACTCATCCAAATACTCTTTTAATTTATCTTCGTTCTGTTCCTTAGTAATTATACCAATTAAAACGACTTTCTCTAAAGCAACATCTTTCTTTTCTATCATAAAAATTCACTATACATGTAAAATAAGTATTATTTCTGATTATTAAGACCTTAATCCCTAAAAAAGCAATAACATTAGCAGGAATTAGCAGCATTCTTATAAAAAGAAATATATCTGTACAAAGTTAAGTAATTGCGTTGAGTGTTATTTTCATATTTTTGAAATATGACACAAAATTTTAATGCACCCAGTATACGCCACAATATGCAAACCGTGGCATTTTATAATGTAGAAAATCTTTTCGATCTAGAAGACAGTAAATATACCCACGATAGCGATTTTTTACCAAACGCTATAAGACGGTGGACCCAAAAACGCTACGACAATAAACTGCTTAAACTTGGGCATGCCATTTCTAAAATAGGCCAAGAAGAAACAGGAAAACACCCTGCCATTGTTGGTCTAGCAGAGGTAGAGAACAGTACTGTATTAGAAGATTTAATAGCCTCTAAACCTTTAGAATATTGCAATTACGATTATGTACATTTCGACTCTCTGGACGAGCGCGGTATAGATGTTGCTTTACTATACGATACTACAGCCTTCGAGGTTTTAAATTCTGAAACTTACACCATAAGCTTAACTGATGATGATGGCACACCAGATTACACTAGAGATATTTTATTAGTTTCAGGTATTTTAGATGGGGAAACTATACACTTTATTGTAAACCATTGGTCTTCGAGAAGAGAAGGTCAAAAAGAATCTGAGTTTAAACGTTTAGCCTCCTCCAATAAAGTAAGCGAAATAATAGCGTCTCTATGTACCGAAGACGAGAATGCAAAAATTATGATTATGGGGGATTTTAACGATAACCCACAAAATAACAGTTTAAAACAACTGGTGGAAGCGCACAGCATATACAATCCTTATGAGACTTTACGCTCCTTTTCTAGAGGCACTGTTAAGCATAGACGTCAATGGTTTTTATTCGACCAAATATTACTATCCAATATATTTTTTAAAAGCTCTAAAACCGATTTCGAATTTTTTAAAGCAGAGATTTTCGATGCCGATTTTTTAAAGCAATATAAAGGCCACTACAAAGGCGCACCGTTTAGAACTTATGCTGGTAAAAAATACAAAGGCGGATACAGCGATCATTTTCCTGTTTACACCATTTTAAAAAAATAAACTTTGGTCTTGTTTTTGCTATTTATTACCTTTTAAATTAACACTCTAATCTTATGCCTTTATTTTCTTCTTTTACTGTTAAAACAACCTCTTTGGGTCTTTTCGCAATGCTAATAAGCAGTTTATCTCCTAGTGTTACAAATGCGCAAACCAAAAAAACACATAAAATTGCCAAACCCAAAAATTGCAATAGAAAAGGGATAACAAACGTCGATGTGGCGAAGCCCGTTAATTTAGGAGAACTAGACGATAGAACTTGCGCTTATAATTATAAAGAAGTTACCTTTAAAGGCAGTACCACTACTTGGGGTGCATACCAAATTGCAGCAGGCTCTAATAACGCCGATAAAAATGGACTTTCTCCCCGAATGGAGCGTAAGTTTAGACCTAGACCCAAGGCAAAAGACGGCAATTACCAGAAGTTTTCTGGAACATTCCGTATAGAAAGCGTTAGTGGTGGTCGCGGCACCTATTTTATACAGGTTAAAGGCAAACATCAAGGTCACACAAATCCAGACCCCGCGATTTGCCTGATAATAGCTAAAAAAGTAAAACAAGAAGATGGTATTTACTTTTACATCTACAGTGAACAAATTACTAAACGAGATGGTAGATTTTCCAACAATGGAAGAAAAGACGTTTACCTAACGCGTGTAAAAAAAGGAGAAGCTTTTAACTTGGAGTTAGAAACAGGCTTTATAGGCACGCCTGTAAACACCCATTACGTGCATTTAAAAGTTAAAGATAAAATATACAATTGGAATGTACCACAACCTGAACTAGCCCTAGAAACAGCTATAAGATACGGTGCCTATGGTATTACA
Organism: uncultured Flavobacteriaceae bacterium; assembly: GCA_947489085.1. Taxonomy (GTDB): domain Bacteria; phylum Bacteroidota; class Bacteroidia; order Flavobacteriales; family Flavobacteriaceae; genus Jejuia. The sequence goes on along the minus strand of CANLCJ010000017.1, from coordinate 1,346 downwards.
TCTGGAGTTGCCGAAATATATGTAAGCAATACGTCTTTTTCAGATAAACGTTAGAAGAGCCAAAGCAATTAAACTTAATGTCTATAAACAAAAAAGTCTAACATTTCTGTTAGACTTTTTTTGCTCCTCTAAATATTATAATGTCCAACCAATTTAATGAAGAATTGATGAGGTTTGCTTCGTTCCATGATTACAACTATTAAGCATTTTTAATTCATTTCCTTAACATAATAATTCTAAAAAAATAGAATGTTTTGTAATTCATTTCTTATTTTCATTGCAAATCGTATATTTACAATTCTCTTTATAATTTGTTATTTGCAATACGGATATCCGTAAAAAACAATTTTATATTCTTTATAATCTTGTTAATTAAGAATATCAAAAATATTAATTTAGCCGCATGGGTGATAAAGCAAGACAGTACAAACCTAGTACAGTTAGAAGGTTAGATACCTTGTCTGGAAATGAGTGTGCAGAACCAACTTGTAAAAAATCTTTAATTGCAGAAGATGGAAAATCAATTGTTAGTAAAATCTGTCATATAGAAGCTGCCAGTGAAAATGGCCCTAGATGGAGTGATGACATGACTGATGATGAAAGAAGGCATTACAATAATTTAATTTTGTTATGCGATGAACACCATACCATTATTGATAATAAAGAGAATGAATTAAAGTTTCCTGTTGAATTATTAAAAGAATGGAAATCTAATCATGAATCGAAAATGTTGTATAAGCTCAGAAATAGTAGCTTGTTAAAAACTGCTATTGATGCAATTTCTGATTTAGAATTCGAAATTGATGAGGGTGATGATATTAAAACAAAACCTTTTGATATTGATGTAAAAATTCATTATAATGATATAAAAAGAAACAAGTACATTATTAATGAGTATAAAGTTTTTTATCCAAAAGTAAATAGCCTTTATCGAGAACTGGAAGCTCAAGGAAGTTTTAAAAAAGATAAATTACTTAGAAATATTAATAATTTATATCTTAGAAAAAAAGGTGAATATCTTAATGGTAATCAAAACTTAATTGAACAAATTAGAGAAAATGCAGATAACATTTTCGAAGACATAGAAAATGAACTATTTAATTTAGTTAAACAAGATGGAGAATTTTATCATGAAGATATTGTCTACGGTATTTCTATAATTATGGTTGATGCATTCATGAGGTGTAAAATATTAGAAGAACCTATTTAATTATGATAATATCAAAAGATATCAATCCAGAAAATGACATTTATTATTTGGGATCAGAATGGACTACCTAGTAAATTTGGTATAAATAGTTAAGCGACTTTTCTATAGTTATTGATTTTAATTTCTAATTCTTTTT
>CANLCJ010000016.1 GCA_947489085.1 uncultured Flavobacteriaceae bacterium | reverse complement strand
GGTTAATTCCAATGTGCAACGTTTTTGCAAAAATCAAAATTTTATATCATTTCACACACAACTTTTGGACTTGATCCCAGGCTATGGAAACGTGTGACCACCTTTAGCGAAGGTCGCCAATTAAACGCTTTACCAAAAGCTTATTTGCAAGATTTGCAAGCACAACTTTTCACTAATTTTAAAGCGCAGGCCATAGCAAATAATAGATTTCCTTTCCACGCAGAAGCTAAACGAGCTGCAAGAGCAACGCCAGATGAAAATATAGAAACTCTTAAATCGGCAATAAGCAAGGCAAAATCCAGACTAAGGCAAATAGATAGTAAGTGGCGGTATATGGCAGGCAAGTGCCAGTTGCAAGATGATAAAAAGCACCTATACACAAAGTACAACTTCTATTCTTTTATAGAAGATAAAGCACATTTTGAAACTACTTTAACCACTTTAGCAAACACACCAGACCTTGCAGATTTAATATCTGGGTTGGCGGTTTGTAGTGCCTCAAGCGCAAGCGATAGAATGGGTGCATTAAAACAGGTAACTCCAGAAGTTAAAACACAAGTTAGAGATAGTTTTATTTCTGTAATTACAACAACGCTCCATTCCAAATTAAGCCATCGTTTGCCTTTAGAGGTCGATATGGCAGAGCTCAATTTACAAGCCATTGCTAAAACGCTTGTAGACACGAATAAGCACAACAAACAGGATGCCGCAGAAGCTGCATTTTACGATAAAGCTAAAAAAGCTGGAATAACTAAAGACAAAACCCAAACGCTTTGGCAACTTATTACCCAACGGCGTACTGCTATTAAAGCCTATCGCAACCATATTAGAGCCGGTAACGATGAGTATGCTTTGGTAGAAAATATTGGCGTTAAAACACCTGCTGAAATTGGTATCGAATTTCAAAATGCTGTTACCGCACTGCTAAGTATAGAGGAGTTCTCTAGTATGTTAGGAGATAAACTACAACCTAAAGCCATAGAAGCGGCAAACAATCAATTAGCTCTTATTTTAAAAGAACACAAGCTAGACGATACACAGCAACAGGCAGTATTGGGTAGTATTAAAGATTATTACTACAATAAATATGCCTACAGTTACTACTACAAACGCAACAAGAAAAAGCTAAACCAAAAACTTAGCGTACTGCTGTTTTATTTTGAAAAAGATTACAAAACACTTATGGCTGGCTACGGTATAGACATAGACAATGCGAAGAAAAACAAATCTGGTAAATACGAGTGGTAATTGCGTGTAGCTTATACCATTTAAAATAAAAAAAACACATATGACTTTTTATAAATTAATTGCACTACTTTGTTGTGCCCCATTGGCATGTGCCTATGCGCAAACACCATGCGATGCCCAACTCGAACATATAGAGACCTTATTGCAAAACCATTCCCCTTTTAATGATGGTAAAATACTTTTTAACGCCGTTAGCCCTTGTGCTCTTGAGGGGCATGCAAAGGCTGAAAATTATTTGGGTCTATTTTACTTAAATAGCATTGGCACTGCTAAAAACGAAAAAGAAGCTTTTAAACTCATTTCTAGTGCTGCACAAAAAGGCCATGCCAGCGCGCAGTACAATTTAGGCCGCATGTATAAATACGGTTTAGGCTGCACTATTAATTTCGAAACGGCAGTGCGCTGGTTCGAAAAGGGAGCTACGCACGGCAGTTCTAAAGCAGCCTATGCTTTAGGGTATATGTATTACAAAGGCTTTGGGGTGCCTCAAAATTACTCTAAGGCGCTGCAATGGCTAGAACAAAGCGAAGATCCTATGGCCAAGCATTATTTAGGTTTAGCGAACTACTTGGGCTATGGGGTGCCTGCTAACGAAGCTAAAGCCTTAGAGGTGCTTCTAGACAATCCTGCCCCTAACAGTAAAGCGCTTGTGGCCGCCATATATGCAGAACAAAAAGCTAAAATTGCACAAAACGCTACTACAGCTATAGAAACCCAAGCTCCAGAGGCCAAACCTATAAAAAAAGAGGTGCTTATGGAAACTGCCAACGAACTGCAGTACTACCCTGAAGATGCTTTAACTCTACAAACCATTTTAGGGCAATGGGAAGGTAAGCTTATTGAGTACGACTGGTCTGGCAAACACATACAACGCGTTATGCCTATAACAGTGTCTCTAACAAAAAAAGACAGCAGCAATACGGTTGCTGTAAAGGCTTTTTTAGAGCAACAAACCATAGCTACAACTGCTTTATGGCAAGACGAAACGCTGTATTTTAAAAATTTACAACAAACAGTAACGCTTAACAGGCTTTACCCAGAGCAACCAGAAAAAAACACTTTAGATTACAATTTCTTTTCTACTAGCTTACAGCAGTATTCCTATAACGGTGTTACCTACTTAATGGGCGCTTTAGATGCTTACATACCTAGTTGGAAAGAATATGGCAAACCTATGGGGCTAGTATTAAAACCTATTGGCACTACAAGCAGTTTAAGCGAGGCAGCCTTACTGTCGCTGGCTGCTCAAAAAGATCAGTTTATAAAACTCTACCCTGTACCCTTTAACGCCCAGCTTACTGTACAGTACCAGCTCGAAACAGCTGCCACTGTTAGTGCAGAACTAGTAAGGCTAAATGGTACAGAGTCTATCCCCATTTTAGCACCCACCAAACAGTCTGCAGGAGATTATACTTATACCATACCCGTTAATACTGCTCTGCCAGAAGGGCTTTACATTGTACGCCTTAATGCTGGTGGCACATTACACACCAGAATGCTAATAAAAGACATAAAAAACTAAAAAAACGCTATACATGGCTTTAAATAACACATTACAACGCAAATTTTTTATACATTTTGCGTTTACATTACTCTGTATTACAAGTAGTTTTGCACAACAATTCAACGAGCTTGATGATACGCAAACCATTCAATCAAGCGCCTTAAGTACCTTAACCTGCTGCCAAGACACAAATTCCAATTTTCGTGTTAGCTTTACCAATAATGGGTTTATAAATAATGCGAATTTTATCGCACTCTCTGTATCACGTCATCTTGAAGATAATAAAGAAAGTATTTTTGTAAGAGAAATAAACAAAGTGATTAACCTGCCTATAGGATGGGTACCAAATATTTACGAGGTAGCAATAGAAAATTTAACAAGACGAATAGCTACAAGAGATATTAACAGAAATTTGGAAACCATCAAATCTACATTTCGCTCTCGTATTTTTGAAAGAAATCAAACACGCTCGAAAACCTTAGAAAACTTAGCTTTGTTAAGCTACAGAAATAATGAGTTAAACGAGCCAGGAAAATTTTTTAGTTCTGGAAACCTTGCACTAGAAGGCAGTACAGCTACTCCTTTAAGAAATTTAACATCTATACCTCAAGTATCCAGTTTGAGTAACGCGCAAAACCAGTTGTTTTCAACTAACGAATGGCAAATGCAACACGATAACGGTATTTTAGGTTTCGCATCGAATTTCGACTCATTTCGAGACGATTTTAGCAGAGATATAGATCGTATTAGAGAGCGCCATGAGAGTTTCTTCAACCGCAAAAACACCAGAGACCAATACGTGTTGTTAGAGCTTTATTTAAATTTAATTAACCGATCTTCTAATGTTGTTAGAGTACCATTGCAAGCGCCTAGAGAATTTTTAGATTTAGCTCCTCCTTCTTTCGCTGACCTGAAAGACGCCATAGAAAGGGAAGCGCCTTCTGAAAGCTCATCTATATTCCATCCGAGAAATAACAGCAGAACGCCTCAAGAAATACAAGATATTATAAACGATTTAGTTGAAGGTGTACATGACGATATATTTGGGAGACATTTAACAATTAACCTAACTAATATAAATGAGATAAGAAACAATAGTGGATTACACACGGCGGTATTAAATTATTTTAAAGCCAACCGTTATACCCAAGTTTCCCACGATTGTGTTAACTATTTATTAAACCAACTCTCAAGTTTCCAAAACTTCGACCCTGACACTAATTTATATAGGGCGGCCTCTACACCATTGGAGCAAACTCCCTCTGCTCCCAATAGGGCTTTAGAGACCAGATTGAGCAATACCGCAAGAGCGCAAGGGTTTACCAACTTTAGCAATGTGTTAACAGAGGCCTTAAAAAACAACAGGGCTCCGGATTTCGAAGGCTTTATAATAAGACGCATCTTAAATGCTAATGGTTTTAACAATATAGACCCTTTAATTACCAACGAAACATTAGGCCGCACCTTTGCTTTTGGTCCTGGCAATAATTCTATACGTATTAACTACGAAAATAATTTAGGCTCTAATTACCTAAACCACAACATATCTTTGGAATCGCTTTTAAGAAACTCTATCTTTAACGCCCTTAACAGAAGACTTAATCTTAACAATGTTTTAGTGCCATTATTTTTTAATCATCCAGAAGTTGGCATTGCAATGCATCAATCTATTTTTGCTAACAATAATTCTCCAAATTATATTAACTTGCTAAACGAATTAAATAGCGTAATAAGAGAAGAAATGCTCGCTGGTTTTTCGGCTCCTGGCGATGGTGTTTTTGGCTCGACTGCTAGAAGAAATTTAAGCGGACACTTTACATTAGAAATTGAGCGATTGCGTATAGAACACCCCGAATGGACTAATTTACGCGTGATCTCTCAAGCTGTACTTAACTTGCTTGCAGATGGCCTAGATGTTTTAGCTTTAACCCAAGCTATTAATCCTCAAGATACATGTAGAGAGACGATAACTTGGGTTCTAGACAAAGATGCAGATGGCTACCATAGAAGTGGCAGCGAACGCCAAGAATGTTCTAACTGGAGAGATCAAAGTAGTTTTATAGACGATTATATAAAAATAAGTGAGAGTATTGCAGAAGATTGTGATGATAATGATTCCAGTAAGAATGTGGATTGTACACAAGAAGAAAAAGACCCTTGTGAAGAAAATAGAAAATTATTGGAAAACCCAGCTTTTAATTCAAGGTTCAGGGCATTGAGCAATAAAACAAATCTTAAAGAAGAATCTGGGTTTTCATTAAATAACAATAATCAAATTATAGATTTGAATGTCAATCCTAATAGTGGAGGACACGAACTACAATTACCAAGTGGTCCACAAGTAAGAGGATCTGTACATGTACATCTCGATCCTTTTGAAACTGGTAAAGTAGACGCCTTAGGGCAAGAACAGATCATAAGGCCTATAAAGATTTTTTCTCCTAGGGATGTTTTAACATTCTTGCAATTAGTAAAAAATACTGATAACTCTAACATCATTGCGAATCCTGAAGATGCTTTCTCTGGTTTAGTGACTAGTAATAATAATTACTTCTTACGATTTTCAGGAAATGTTTCTGAAATTAATAGTGTGAATTTAAACCCTTCACGACAAGAAATTAGAGTTTTAGATAATAAATTTGTTAGTCTTGTTAATAAATTGGGGTTAGAAAAAGGCTTTCTTAATTTCCTTAGAAACGAATTTAATTTAAGAGGTATAAAATTATTTAAAGTTAAAAGGAGTGATTTAAATAATATTAAGCTTCAAGAAAGATCATTAAACTCGAATGGAAGAAGAGTAGAAAAAAGAGATTGTTAAAATTTAAAAGTAATTATGAAAAACATAAAATTGATTCTCGCAATACAACTATTAAGCTTAACGAGTTGTTTTGCACAAATACTTCCCGTTGAACAAAAGTACAGATACATAAACTCAGAAGAAGGTCTTGAAGGAGCTGGAATTACTTACGTGAAAGACATAAATGGTGTTTTTGAGAAATTTATTGGAACATGGAAAGGTAGTTTAGATAGTAAAAATTATGAAATTAGAATAATGAAAGCTTTAGAAAATTCATTCGGCATTCAAGAAGACTTCCTAGTAATTAAATATTTAATTAGGAATAATGATAATATAATTGAAAGTACTATAAATGATGCTGATAACTCTCCATACGTTGTACTAGGACATTATATCAGTGAAAACGGAACTTATATTTTTAATTTTGGAGGAGGCAAGACAGATTGTGGTTTAGATGGCTATTTATTTGTGGAAGCATTACCTAATAGTAACTTAAAAGTGTTTTTATCTCCTAAAGGTGAATATCAATATACTTGTCCATCTCAAACACCCTTTATTGTCTTTCCTGAAGAATATGTAATATACACTAGGCAATAAGAGAAAAATGAGAACTTTTTTCTATGTTTAAAATACTACCTTTTTTAAGTTTAGCACTCATTACTACGTTAAATACTTTTAGCCAAGTTTTACCCGTAGAAGAATTAAAAGACAATTATATTTTTGAAAACAGAGGTCTTTTAGACGATGGTATTACTTATGTGAAAGATGTAAATAATAAATTGGATAAATTTGTAGGTATTTGGAATGGAACATTCGAAGGTATTGACTATAAAGTTAAGATAGATAAATACACCAAGCAAAATGAAGATTCAAACATAAGGCATGATAAACTGATCATGCGTTATGAAATGTCTACAGGGTCTTCTATTATTTTGAGTACAATCCAATTACCAAATAGTAACGTTTTAGTTAATAAAGGGTATTATCTTAACAATGACACTTCGTACATGTTTATTTACTTAGGTGAGCAGAGACGATGTGGACAGAAAGGCTATATATTTGTCTCGTTATCCAATACTAATACGATGAATTTCTTATATACACGAAGCGGACACGCTCTAGATGGTCGTTTATGTCCACGACCCGCCGAAGATGTATTACCTAATGGTAAAAGAATTATTTTGAATAAGCGATAATGTTTTCTGGTTTGCCCAGATGGCGCTAGCATTTACTAGTGCTGTTACGAGTAAGAACCCACTGGTGCTAGTTTGTAACTAGTACCGAACCTGAGTAAGCAGGTAAATAAGATTTGTATAAGAAACACTTTTACGTTTACGTAAAGGTGTTTTTTTTAAAAGTAAATAATACGCTTTTGTGTTTTATAATCTCTAAGTAGTGCATCAAGGGCTTTAAAGATAAAATCTCTGTCTTGTTCGGATATTTTATAAAATAGAGCATAGATTAAAAGAAGGTAATAATAAAAGAAGAGAAAAATACAATGCGTAAATGCGTAAATGCGTAAAACTAAATAAAGAAAACATGAAAAAACTATTATTTGCATTAGGTTTACTAATGTTACACCTAACCTGTAATGCACAAACTATTTCCCTAGAAACCTATTCTACAGAATATGTAGCTGGCGAAAAAAGTGTATTTGAGGATGATATAGAAGAAGTAAAAGACATTAATAATTCACTAGACAAATTCGTAGGTAATTGGAATTACACGAGCGATACAGGTACCTTATATGAATTTAGGATAACAAAAGATTTTCAGGATCATGACTTTTTTAAGAAAGAAGGATTGTCTATACGCTACAAGATAACAGATAGTTCTGGTAATATTATAGAAAACACTTTTAATATTTCGGGCAATACTGACTCTCTAATAATACACGGCGATTATTTTTTAAATGACACCTATGTTTTACTCTATGGTGGTAGAGAAGCTTTTTGCGGCCAATTTGGACAAATTTTCATTACGTTAACCACTCCAGATCAAAACCTCCTTAGAATGCATTATCGCCCCGAAATTCGTGTAGATAGAGAACGCTGTCCATCTGGCTATGTTGGGCAAATATTACCTGAAAATGGGGTTAGTTTTATTAGGCAGTAAAGTATACTGTGCTGGCGCTGGTATTTACTAGTGCCGTTATGAGTAAAAAAAGCTGTTGTGGTATAGTATGTCACAGTGGCGCTAGTACTAGTTTGTAACTAGTACCGAACCTGAGTAAGCAGGTAAATAAGATTTGTATAAGAAACACTTTTGCGTTTACGTAAAGGTGTTTTTTTTAAAAGTAAATAATACGCTTTTTGTGTTTTATAATCGTACTTAACTTGCTTGCAGATGGCCTAGATGTTTTAGCTTTAACCCAAGCTATTAATCCTCAAGATACATGTAGAGAGACGATAACTTGGGTTCTAGACAAAGATGCAGATGGCTACCATAGAAGTGGCAGCGAACGCCAAGAATGTTCTAACTGGAGAGATCAAAGTAGTTTTATAGACGATTATATAAAAATAAGTGAGAGTATTGCAGAAGATTGTGATGATACGAAACATGACCCAAGTAATAATTGTGACCAAACGCAAGATGATCCTTGTGAACAAATAAAAAACACACTCCAACAAGAAGGTTTAAATGAAATAATCACAGGCTTAAAAGGTAAATTGGACGAAGAGCGCGAATTTGGTTTTAGAAGAGATTTCAACGCCCCAGAAAACGAACAATATAAAGAATTAGACTTATACAGAGATGCAAATGGAAATCCAATATCCAGACAGCTAAATGTTAGGTACACCCAACATACAAAAGGCTATGTTCACACCCATTTCAACCCCATTGTCACGATTTTTGATGATGGAAGTTCCTCAAAGAGTACTTTAATACCTATTTTTTCTCCAGACGATGTTGGCCTATTTCTTGATATGTTGGATCATGTAGGTAATAATTCTGAGAATGATATTTCAGAGATGTATGCAGCCGTTGTTGTAAAAAGACATACATATATATTGAAGTTTACGGGCGATAGTGACGATCTAGCACATAACAGAGGGGCTACACGACTTACTATTAGAAGAAAAGCTACTGACGGTGATATTGCGCTACAGCAATCTTTTATGGATTATTTAAGTAATGGTAAAGATGAAGCTGGTCTATTAAGATTTATGAGATTTAAGATGCAGATAAGAGGGATATCCCTATACGAGATAGATAGAAATGGAAAAATTCTTGAACACAAACTAAAAGAAGATAACTTAAGAAAACTGGACAGACCAACAGAATGTCCTTAAAAAATAAAACATTATGAGAAAATTATTTATTACGAGCTTTGTAACAATACTTTGGTATTGTAATAGCTACAGCCAAATTTTACCAGTTGAAGATTTTAAGGATGCTTATGTTTTTAACGAAAACGATCCTAGTATGTTCGATGATGGCATAAACTACATTAAGGATGTTAATAATAAATTACCCAAGTTTACAGGAACATGGAAGGGGCAACAAGATGGTATAACCTATGAGTTTAGAATAGAAGAGTATTTAAACGAAGAACCTCTTATAGATTTTAAGAAGGATAATCTGGTAATGAGATATAAGCTCTCTAATGCTTCAGGAGATATAGAAAATACACTTCAATTGGGTTTAGATGAACCTTTGATTATTATAGGTAATTATATGAATAGTGATAGTACTTATATGTTTACTTATTCAGGTCGAGAAGGGCGCTGCGGTCAGAGGGGCGAGGTTTTTGTATCGCTGTTGAGCAATTCTCAGATGAATTTAGTTTTATTGCCCCACAGAGGTTTTATTAATGGTAATGTATGCACAAAACCAGCAGAACAGATATTGCCAACAACACCTATTGCGCTAACTAAACAATAAGTTTTTACCCACTGCACTGGTGCTAGTTTGTAACATTAGAGCTTTAGTATTGCCTATTGCAGGTATTAAATTTTTACTAGCCCATGCTGGTGCTAGTTTGTAACTAGTATCGATCTTGAGTAAGCAAGAAAAATAATATTGTATAAGAAACACTTTTACGTTTACGTAAAGGTGTTTTTTTTAAAAGTAAATAATACGCTTTTGTGTTTTATAATCTCTAAGTAGTGCATCAAGGGCTTTAAAGATAAAACCTCTGTCTTGTTCGGATATTTTATAAAATAGAGCATAGATTAAAAGAAGGTAATAATAAAAGAAGAGAAAAATACAATGTGCAAATGCGTAAAACTAAATAAAGAAAACATGAAAAAACTATTATTTGCATTAGGTTTACTAATGTTACACCTAACCTGTAATGCACAAACTATTTCCCTAGAAACCTATTCTACAGAATATGTAGCTGGCAAAAAAAGTGTATTTGAGGATGATATAGAAGAAGTAAAAGACATTAATAATTCACTAGACAAATTCGTAGGTAATTGGAATTACACGAGCGATACAGGTACCTTATATGAATTTAGAATAACAAAAGATTTTCAGGATCATGACTTTTTTAAGAAAGAAGGATTGTCTATACGCTACAAGATAACAGATAGTTCTGGTAATATTATAGAAAACACTTTTAATATTTCGGGCAATACTGACTCTCTAATAATACACGGCGATTATTTTTTAAATAATACATATGTTCTACTTTATGGAGGTAGAAAAAGCTTTTGTGGGCAATTTGGACAAATTTTTATAACGTTAACTACACCAGATCAAAATACTTTAGATGTAGATTTCGATCCTGAAGTTTATGTGGATAGAAAACGTTGTCCAACGGGCTATGTTGGGCAAATATTACCTGAAAATGGGGTTAGTTTTATTAGGCAGTAAAGTATACTGTGCTGGCGCTGGTATTTACTAGTGCCGTTATGAGTAAAAAAACCCTGTTGTGGTATAGTATGTCACAGGAATAGTTGCGCTAGTAACAGTTGAACTTTAAATTGGCGATGGTCCTACTGGCTGCCCTATAGCTTATAACTGGTACTTCGATGGCGATGGCGATAGTTACCACTCTAGAGTTGTCTAATCTATTGAACACCCTGGGCAAACTAATCAATGGTTCACTAAAACACTTGGAGAAGATTGTGATGATACAAAACATGATCCTAATAACAACTGTCTACCTATAGAAGAAGAAAGTCCTTGTGATAGATCAAACAGACTATTTAGGAATAACCCAAATTTTATTAATGAGTTAAACAGGTTAAAGCGTGTAGTAAACAATAATTTTGAATCAGGCTCTGTTAATATTGGCCCTGATAATGGGTTTCCTGTTTCAGGGCAACCAAATGCAATAAATTCGGCGTTAAGTGAGATTCAGCTTTTTGATATAATATTTGACCCTCTAAATAATAATGGTCGACCAATTAGTGGTTTTGCCCATACTCATTCAGAGAATGCAAATCCCATATTTAGTATATCAGACGTGGCTGTATTGGGCATATTAGCTGCCAACAATTTGATTTCCAATGGTGAAAATTTCGTTTTTACAGTGACCACAGGTCTTGGAACAACTTATTCTTTATTAATAGAGGACTTTGGAACGCTTGTTGCCTTTAGTGATAGTTTAAATAGTAGCGCTGAAATAGAAGCTAACTCAGCTCCTTTTTTGGAATGGCGAAATAGAATACATAGAATGTTTATTAGAGATGGACTCTCAATAAATGAATCTTTTATAAAAGCTAATGAAATTGTACTTCTTGATTTTATAAGGAATGCAGGTTTAACTCTTACAAAAGAAAAAGATAATGGTAAATGGAAAATTTTAACAAAACCAAATCCTAATACTAATACTAATAGAATAAGAAGACGTAATTGCAGATAATATAACATGAAGAATATATATATCATAGCATTAATGCTATTAATTAAAGTGGGAAGCTTTGCACAAACTATAGATACAGACGTAATAGAATCAGAAGATTTTAGTCTTAAAGGTGAACATTTTGCTTTATCACAAGAAGAGTTAAATAAGTTTAAAGGTATTTGGGCTTATAAGAAAAACAACATAGTAATTTTTAAAGTTAGAATTGATATTGAAAATAGAGTTTTTGATCCACAAACTGAATCTTACAGTGATAAATTAATCGCGAGTTATTGTTTTGATGAAAACACTTCCTGTTTTTTAAATCCCGAAGATGATAATGTAAGTTTTATAGACCTTGGTATTAATACTCGTCTAACTGAAGATTTAATTAAAATCTATCTTAAAGATAATAAAACAGGTAAATACGGCAAAGCCTTTTTTAAACTTATTTCTTCTGAACAGGCAAGTTGGCGTTTAGGGGATGCATATCCTAATATTAGTTTTTTCGATTCTGTTGAAAATACTAAGGAATTTAGTATTCCTACAAACGTAACATTAACAAGAGTCCCTATGTAAAAACAGAACATCTTGATATATTATTGATTTACAACTATTACCAAGCTCGAGTTAGTAAGCATATAATATGTATAAGACTCAGTATCTCCATAGTTTTCTTTATCCATTTTACAACACAATTCATTTTACGAACAAAAAAATTCGCACATATGCGATTTCTTTTTCTACTATTCTTGCGTAAAAACGAAACGGATATTACTCTTCTTTTATTGGAAATAAGCAATACCCATTCCACGTCTTGTAACGTTGTTTCTTAATAGTTCTTAAGCCTGATGCACTGGTTTTAACAAATCGTTTACGGTTTTTACGGGGTTAAAGGTTTCCACAGGTACTTCTACAAAAATAGAATTCCAATGCGCCATACTACCATTCCATAATCCAGGCAGTTCTAAAGCTTGAATGTCTGTACCGTTTTGAGTTTTTGTGGTAATAAATGCTGCCTCTGGATCTACGTATTTCATAAGGTCGAACTTTTCGCCTTTATAATTTTTAACACCGCACACCAAATCGGTTGGATTAAAGTGCGTTGCTTTGTATACAATAGATTGCTGGCGTTTATTACTAAAATCTATCTGAGCAAATTCTACAATCTGTAAAGATATGTCCCCATTTTCATCTTTTACCCAAAACGGGCCACCTCCTGGTTCGCCTTCATTCTTTACCATACCACAGGCACGTATTGGGCGGTTAAGTTTATCTTTCAAATAGTTTACTTTAGCTTCGAAAGTAAAGGCTCCAAAATTTTCATCGATATGGACACTAAGTTGTTTTCTTAGAAAATAAGCCATAGCTGTAACATCGGCATCATCTAGAGTGTTAGCCTCTAACTGCGCCATATATTTAAAAACCTGTTTTTGTGCTTTTAATAAAGCGCCTGCCAACAGTTTTTTATATTCAGAACATTCCTTGTTTTTTTCTGCTACAACAATATTATCTATGTTTTTAATAAATATAATATCGCTATCTAAGTCATTTAGATTTTCAATTAATGCGCCATGACCTCCTGGTCTAAATAAAATGCTGCCATCTTCTTTTCTATAAACCTGGTCTTCTTTTGTTAATGCTAGAGTTTCGGTAGCCTCTTTTTGGTAAGAGAAGGACACTTTAAACGAAACTCCTGTTTCTTTTTCCAGCTTAGGTTTTATTCCTTCTAGCTCTTTTAAAAAGTAAGGTTGGTGTTTCTCCGAAACTGTAAAATGTAAATTTGCTTGCTTTTTAGAACTTGCATAAAGTGAAGCTTCGTATAAATGTTCTTGAAACGCAGTGATGTATGCTGCCCCATATTTATGAAACGGTAACAGACCTTTTGGAAAAAAACTATAATTAAATCCTTCTTCAGCCAACATCATCTTAACAAATTCGTAATACTGCTCATCTTCAGATAAGGTCTCGTAACCCACTACTGCATCTTTTAATTTGCTGTAAACTTCCGTATAAAATGGAAATGCTTTTAATTGCGATGTAAATGCTAATATTAAGTCATCGCCTTCTGCTTGGGCGTAAGCTTTAATATTACCTTTAGATAATGTATAACCTTTTAAAAATTTAAATAAAAATTTAAACATTCTGGTTGCTGCACCAGATGCTGGCACAAATTTTAAAATATCTAAATCTTCTTTACTGGTCTCGTATAAAGCGATAAGATTTTGTGTTTCTTCAGCATTATAAGCATGTATCCCTTTGCCTATTGTTGCTGCAAATAACAAGTGTGAATGTGTCATACCGTTTTTTAAACGGCTTATTTGTGCATTCACTTGATCTAAAGTTATGCCTTTATCGTGTATTTGATTGATGTCTTTTTCGGTAAACATTTGTATAATCTATAATTTGAATTTAAGAGTACTGCTAAAGTATCTCAATTAATATTGCTTATTTAAAACGTTGCACAAAAGAAACAAACAAGATACTTGAACACAATAATTATAGTCATACTAGTCTTTTTTTCGTCGAAATGTAGAGAAACTCCTAATAACTACATGTTTATAGAACTATGGTTTTAATACATCAAAAAAAGATTCGTCTTTTTCAAAAGCTGTTCCTATAACTACGAGGTCTGCCCCTCCCGCATACGCGTTCTCTAAAGCTGCTTTAGTGCAAATGCCTCCACCAACTATTAATGGAATTTCTAGTGCTGCTTTTACTGCACTTATAATGTCTTTGGATATTGCAACTTTAGCGCCACTACCTGCTTCTAGATATATTATTTTTAAGCCTAGTAATGCTCCTGCTAAAGCTGTATTTACAATAGCTTCCGCATTGTTTCTGGGTAAGGGTTTTGTTTTTGTTACCTTTTGTACCGCAGTGGCTGCTCCGCTCTCTACAAGCACATAACCTGTTGGTATAATTTCTAAATTGGTTGTTTTAAGCTTAGGGGCTGCTGCCACGTGTTGCCCGATTAAATATTCGGCATTTCTACCCGATAATAGCGACAAAAATAAAATGGCGTTTGCGCTATTTGTAATTTGAGTAACATCTCCCGGAAATAGAATTATAGGTAAATTGGTAAGTGTTTTTATTTGCTCTACCAACTGCTCGGTTGCATTAACACCTACAATACTGCCTCCAACAAATATATAATTAGCTATTGAGGCATTTACTTTAGTTATAAAAGCTTCAGCAGTTGTGAGATCGAATTTATCTGGGTCTATTAAAACTGCCAGTAATTTTTCGCCTCTAGTTCTCGCCTCAAGTATGTCGTTATAAATACGCATTAAGTTAGGGCGTAAGCACAGGTAAAGCCTTCAAATTCTAGAAATGATATTTTATACCTGTATTTTTTAGTATTGTAATCTATCCAAGCTACAGTTGCTTCATCTTCCAAATTAAAAGGAATTGCTAAGCAATTTGCTTTAAAACTTAGGCCTGGTGTGCCAAAAAGTTTATACAAAGACTCTTTAATGCACCATACAACCGTAAGTTTTCTTATGTAGTCGTTTGCATTATTCTCCAAATAGTTAAATTCATAATCTATAAATTTGTGCGCTATTACCTTTATTTTTTCCCTTTGTTTTTCTAG
Organism: uncultured Flavobacteriaceae bacterium; assembly: GCA_947489085.1. GTDB lineage: Bacteria > Bacteroidota > Bacteroidia > Flavobacteriales > Flavobacteriaceae > Jejuia. The sequence continues at coordinate 80,387 of CANLCJ010000016.1, read as the reverse complement.
GTCTAAACCTACAGTATTTTCGCTAACAACTACAGCTGCAAAGTTAAAAGAATGCGTTATAGAAATATATTTACCATCGGCCAAGTGTGGCTTTCCAAAGGTATCGTAAAACACATCTTTATCGCTATAACCAAATGTAGCTAAGAGCCATCTTACTGCTAAAAAACCGCGTTGGTGTAATTCGCTTTTCATGCCTAAAACTCGATTAAGAGAAGTAGTCTCCAAACTTACACCATCCATTAGTGCGGTATAGGTCTCTGTTATTTTCCATATTTTAACAACAGTTTGTGAATTGGGGTTTATGGTTTTATATAACGGCATTTAATAATTTGAAACTTAATGGTTATCTTTGCACTTTCTAAATGTGGTGGTGTTTCCAGAGGCGAATTTAAGTATTTTTAAACACCAAACATAAAGAGCTAAAGTATTTAAAAACAAAAAGAATATTGATATGAGTACAAAAACAATTCCTTATGTTGCAAGTAAAGTTAAAGACATTTCATTAGCAGATTGGGGGCGAAAAGAGATTGAATTGGCAGAAGCAGAAATGCCTGGATTAATGAGCTTACGTGAAGAATACAAAGATGCTCAACCTTTAAAGGGTGCTCGTATTGCGGGTTGTTTACACATGACGATTCAAACTGCTGTTTTAATAGAAACACTACAAGCTTTAGGTGCTGAAGTAACTTGGAGTTCTTGTAACATTTTCTCTACGCAAGATCAGGCTGCTGCGGCCATTGCTGCTGTTGGCACATCCGTTTATGCTTGGAAAGATATGACTGAAGAAGAATTTGACTGGTGTATTGAGCAAACTTTATTTTTCGGTGAAGATCGCAAGCCTTTAAACATGATTCTTGATGATGGTGGCGATTTAACAAATATGGTATTAGACCGTTACCCAGAATTGGCTGCTGGTATCAATGGTTTGTCTGAAGAAACTACTACTGGTGTACATAGACTTTACGAGCGTGTTAAGAATGGTACTTTAACCATGCCTGCCATTAATGTTAACGACTCTGTTACTAAATCTAAATTTGATAATAAATACGGCTGTAAAGAAAGTGCGGTTGATGCTGTGCGTCGCGCAACAGATATTATGTTAGCTGGAAAACGTGTAACTGTTTGTGGTTATGGCGACGTTGGTAAAGGTACTGCTGCTTCTTTTCAAGGTGCTGGAAGTATAGTTACAGTAACAGAAATAGATCCTATATGTGCTTTACAAGCTGCTATGGATGGGTTCGAGGTTAAAAAACTAGAAACCGTAGTTGCTAATTCTGATATTGTAATTACAACAACAGGAAATAAAGACATTGTTCGTGCTGAACATTTTAAAGCCATGAAGGACAAAACCATTGTATGTAACATTGGACATTTCGATAACGAAATACAAATGGCTTGGTTAAACGACAACTACGGCAATACTAAAAATACGATTAAACCTCAAGTTGATAAATACACTGTGGATGGTAAAGATATTATCATTCTTGCTGAAGGTAGATTAGTTAATTTAGGTTGTGCTACAGGACACCCTAGTTTTGTTATGAGTAATTCGTTTACAAACCAAACTTTAGCACAGATAGAGCTTTGGAACAATGCTGATGCTTACGAAAACGAAGTGTATATGTTGCCTAAGCATTTAGATGAAAAAGTGGCTAAATTACACCTTGAAAAAATTGGTGTTGAATTAACTGTTTTAGAAGAAGACCAAGCTCAATATATTGGTGTTACTGTAGATGGACCATACAAACCTGAGCATTACAGATATTAATATCTATTAAATTAAGCATTACGCTTTAAAATACATTTACAAAAAAGTCCCAAAGTCTTAGTACTTTGGGACTTTTTTTATCTGAATTATTGAGGGTAAAAGGCAGTTGGTTAACTACTATACTTTAATTATTTCTTCTTACTAACTAACTCATAAGCTCCTGTAATCTTATTAAAACTTCGAGTCATATCATTTGTAGTATTATACACTTCTATAAGTTCAAAATCTCCATCTAAAAACTTGCCTTTATTAGACTGAAACTTCTCCCATAAAGCCATAATAACACCTATTTCTTCTTCAATTTCTGTAGTATTAAACGTGCTGATTAACAAATCGCCAATTACTAAAGAGAACTCTTCGAAAACGGCTCTTAAAGTATCTCTGTACTCTGCCTTATTTTTAGGATAGGCTTTTATGGCTGCAAAGTACAAACACATGCGTTGGGATAGCATACGTTGTTTTCCTGATACGTTGATGGTATTTATAAGTTCCTGATCGTTATTCTCAAAAAACTTATTGTTATAGTTTGAGCTTCTCTCAATGCTCAATACAACTTGATGGCAGTTTTTTAATAAATCCGTATTAATATCCATGATACGTAATGCATTAGCATTACTGGCATCTTGACTTATAATTTTCTTAAAGTCGTCCCAAATTTTGTAAACTTGTTTTATATATAATTTTGTTGAGGAGCTGCTGGCATTAGCTTTTAGAATTTGTAATTGCTTTTCAAAAATAAATTTACTCGAATTAAGCTCTTTCTTAATTTTATCATTTTCTATACCTTGAGACATTAACAAATATGCCTTAGACATTTTTTGGGATAACATGCGTTGTTTTCCTGAAATGTTAATGGCTTTATTATAATCTATGTCTCCATATTTTTGAGTTTGTGCATAACTTGTGTTTACAAATAACATTAGTACGATAATACTGTAGATTGTGACTGTTTTTTTCATGTGTTGTCTTTTTATAGATTAGGCTGTTAAGACAAAAGTAAGTATTCCATGAAACGTATCAAAATATCGATGAAATGCAAATCTTAAAAACAGCGCTTAAACATCAAAAAAACAGCTTTAACTACTTAAATACCTCTACATTAATTATATAACATACAATTTAAGCGCTTAGAATCGTTAAAATGATAAAAATAAATCTTTATTTTGGAGAAACTGCAAAAATGGAAAAATAGGTGATTTTAACACCAAATTAAGTATTAGTACTTAATTTGGTGTTAAAAAATAAGTAGTAACAACACTATGAACCAAAAAAACCGTTATGGAAAACTTAATAATGTTTCCTTAACGGTTTTCTATTTTCTAGCAGCACTTATCAAAAGAATAAATGCTTACTAAGTATTACTGATTTTCGGTACCACTTAGCTCATAAAGTGTTGTTATCTTATCAAAGCGCTTCGTTAAATCATTAGTTAGTGCATACATTTTTTCTATGTCTTCTCTAACGTCTAAAATTTGAGCTTTGTCTGCCTTATAATTGCTCCAAATATTTACAATAGCACTCAATTCACTTTTAATAGCCGTATTATTTAAAGTACTTGCCGAAAGTGTTTGTATTGCTCCACTAAATTGTTCGAAAACCTTCTTTAGCACGCCTTTAAACTCGGCTTGCTGCTCTGGATAATTCTTTGACGCCATAAAGTATAAACACATACGTTGAGATAACATGCGTTGCTTACCAGAAATATTAATAATGCTTGCTAAAGCTTTCAAATTAGCATCTGCATTAGCACTTTTTTGTGCTTCTGCCTCGATAACTGTAACCACACTGTTACAAGCTTTTAATAAGGCAGTATTCATTTTTACAAGATTTAAGGCATTCTCATTAGAAATACCTTTTGTTATACTACTCTTAAAATCTGCCCAAAGCGCATCTACCTTGTCTAAATTAGGTTTGGTTACAGCGCTGGTTGGGTCTTTCTTTAATATAGACAGTTGTTTTTCGAAAATAATTTTACTAAAATTTAGCTCATTCTCTACCTTACTGCCTTTTATATCTTTAACTTGTAGAAGAAAAGCTTTAGTCATTTTCTGTGTTAGCATTCTTTGCTTACCAGAAATATTAATTATGTTCTTATAGTTTACGCCTTCTTTTGGTGTTTGCGCTAACATTAAACTTGTTACTAAAAGAAATGAATAAACTAGCGGGATTTTTGTGTTCATGATATTTACTATTATTTGATTTGGTTGCCGAAAACATGAATATGTTTTTAACTACAAAATGAGGGGCAATATAGTAAATAATTAAGGATTTTACGCTGTAGATTCTTATTTCACAAGGCCGTTTTCGAAATAATTAGCTAAACTATTATCAATCAAAGTTTTCATTCTATTAATGTCCACATCGTCCTTAAAAAAGATAGTGATGTTTTCTTTTACTCTATTTCTCCCAACACTTTCTCTTAGTTCTATCATTTCAACCTCATTAAATCGTTGCAGTTCGGTTTTAACATGCTGGACTAAAGATGCATCGCTTAAAAAAATTTTTATAGTTGCTTTTTGAGGAGCGTTTCTAATTTCTGATCTAAATGGTAACATAATTTGCGTTTTAAAATTAAACACTATTGCAATATATTTATGTAATTTACCTAAAATCGTGCAATTTGTATATATCTTTTTTGAAATTTTAAGAAAATGACACCTCAATCACATAATGCTCTGGATTACATGCTAGATGAAATAATGGATCTTGTTCCTAATTTGTCTTACCAAAATAAAAACGTATCGACCGTTTCTGTGGGTTGGCATCTCGACCATGCTCTTAAGGTTATATGTAAAATAATAGATGCTTTAGAACAATCTGAACCAAAGGCTTACCGCTACAAACTCAATTTTATGAGGATGTCACTGTTCACCTTAAAATACATACCAAGAGGCAAGGGTAAAGCTCCAAAGGTTGTATTGCCAACAGAAGCAATTACAGAAGAAGATTTAACGAAACAACTAATTGAGGTTAGAAATGCTCTTGAAAAAGCTAAGCATTTGCCTAAGAATTGCCATTTTAACCATTTTATTTTTGGTTGCCTATCAAAAAAACGTACGTTGCTGTTTCTAAAAATACATACCAGACATCATTTAAAAATCATTTACGATATGCTAAAAACCAAAAAACCCTAACTATATATTATAGAAAGGGTTTAAGATTTTTAAACTAAGAAACAATGTTCTTTTAAGCTTCGAAAGGCTCTATAGATACATAAGACTTATTGTCTTTTTTCTTAGTAAATTTTACAAGGCCATCAACTTTGGCGTGTAATGTATGATCTTTAGAAGAATACACATTTTCACCTGGGTGATGTGTGTTGCCTCTTTGTCTAACGATAATGTTTCCTGCTATCGCAGCTTGACCACCAAAAATCTTAACACCTAGACGTTTCGATTCTGATTCTCTACCGTTTTTCGAACTTCCGACTCCTTTTTTATGTGCCATTTTATTTCGATTTTATGTTTTAAACTTAATGCTAAAGCTTACGCTTTACCACCATCTAACTCGTCTTGCCATTTTTTAAGCTCATCCCACTTACCTTCTGCAGCTAATTTAGCTTGCGCAGGCCATGTGTCTGTAACGTGGTTACCACGAACATCCGCAATAATTTCAGCGATTTTAGAAGCTTCTGTATTTGCCAATTCTGCAAATGTTGTAATGCCAGCCTCTGCTAATGTAGCAGCTATTTTTGGCCCAATACCTTCAACTTTCTTTAAATCGTCTGCTTTTGCTTTTGGTGCAGTCTTTTTAGTTTCTGCCTTAGGTGCAGCTTTTACAGCTTCTTTTTTAGGAGCAGCTTTCTTAGCTCCAGAAGTTGCAATACTTTCTATTACAATTTCTGTTAAAGATTGACGGTGACCATTTTTTACACGGTATCCTTTACGTCTTTTCTTTTTGAAAACTATTACCTTATCTCCTTTAAGGTGTTTCACGACTTTTGCTCCTACTTGAGCGCCGTCTATAGCTGGGGCGCCTACAGTTATGTTGTCTCCGTCTCCAATTAGAAGAACATTATCGAAAGCAACTTGCTTTCCTTCTTCTGTTTGCAAACGATTAACAAAAACTTTCTGGTCTTTTTCAACTTTAAATTGATGCCCTGCTATCTCTACAATTGCGTACATAGCGTAACGTTTTATTAATTATAATTTATATTAATTGAACTTTATTGTTATATAAAGCGGGTGCAAATATAATTCTAATTAATTAATCTACAAACGTTTTACTAGTTTTCGACATAATTATTACTTGTTTTAAACAATTGCATAACCGTTAAGGACGATACTAAGGATGTACAGAAGCCCATTATTGCAACTATAAAGCTTATTAAGCCAACATGAGATTTAAATCCCCAGTGCATATTATCCAGTAGTTCTGGCAAATAATACGGGTTAATTTCTGTGGCGTAGAGAAGAAAAAAAGAGGTAAATACTATGGTAGATACAAAACCAGTAGCCACACAACTTTAAATCCCTCGGCATACGTAAAGTCTCTGTAAAAGTGTTTTACAACTTTATATATACCAAGTAATGTTATTGGTGCATTAAGCAAACTGTATGCTGGATCGATATGGTTTCCAAACAAAGACAACAATAAGAAGTAGGCCATTAGTACCACACCTGTTAATACACCAAATTTAAGAGCACACAAAAGACCGATTAAGCGCTTCTTTTGTTAGCCAGATACACTCCAAACAGTATCACTAATGCAGCTAGGGCTTGTAATACACCTGCTGTTGGTTTTGTTTTCTTCTTCTGTTTTATTGGGGTTGGCTACGTAATAGGCTCTTGGAAACTCCTCGCTGCTTTCTGTTTCTTTTAAATAATAGCGCCTTACAGTACAGGGGGCGCCATAGTTTTTCCAGATGCCTGAAAACATACCTATAGGTGTTTATGAGTTTTTTAAAATTGTCTTATGGATTCTAAAGAATGATATATCAATCAATCTTTTTGGATTAATACAGGAATATCTTTTTGGATTTCACCATCTTCAATAACAGGGCTTATAATATAATAATCGGCTTTGTTTTTAAACAACTTTGCTATTACTCCCTTATTATCTTTGTTGTAATCTGTACCCTCTAAAGTTTTATTGTAATAAATTTCTAAAGTATCCGCATTTTCTTTTCCATAGCATAAATCGTGAAAATTTGTTTTGTAACCTTGCCCTGAAAAAGTAATACTATCTTTTTTGATGTTAATGTTATAGTAAATAGAAACACTAGACAATGAATCTAGTTTATATGGTTCGGTTTTATATGAATATTTGCTATACCATATATTACTAAAATTAGAAATATATTTTGGCATTTTATCTCTATCCTTATTATTTTCTTCAAAATTTAGATAATCGTCATTTAAAATGCTATGAATTAAATATTCTCCTTTATCGTTTTCTTTTAATAACAAATCAACATTAGTAGGATGTTCCGAAAGCTCTTTATCAAACTGATAAAAACTAACTCTAAATTCATTTTTATTTTTTAATGGTTTAATTGTTAATGTTTTTACTAGTTGTTCTATATCCCAATCTTGTCCTTGTATAAAGGGATCATAATCTAGTATTAAATTAGTTTCAGAACTTAAACTATCAATTCTTTTTAATATACGCTTAGAAACATATTTATTTCTTAATTCATAATTAGTTATATTATCCTCTAAACCATAAAGTGTTAAATAAAACTCTTTGATAGTTCCTATTTGCTCATTATTATTAACTTGCTCTTGATTAAGATTAGAGTTGTGTCCTTGAACCTGATTTTGAGTAGATTGCTTACAACTTATTATTAAGATAAGTATTGAATATAGTATTATATTTTTCATAAAAATTAAATTTACTGCCATCTAAAAACATGATAATCTTTACCTGTATAATCATCATGTACTATTATAGTCCGTTGTTTAAAATCTGAAACCCATTGATCTCCCGTCCACATGGCAACATGACCCCACTTGCGACTCCCTGCTTTATCAATATCATAACCTTCTTTTACTTTGCCATCATGCTGTTTAGTAGATAAAGTACAACTAGCATCGGCGCAGTCATTTTATATAATTTACCTTTGGTGAGATATTTTTGTACGGCTAACACAATTTCGCTTTTGGTAAGTTTGCCATTTTTATTAGTTAGAATAATCATGTATTGATGTTAAATACCAATTATTCAAACCATCTTGTTTAAAAACATAAAATCTATAAATACCATTATCAACACCATAGTTATAGCGCATAGCTGAATCAATTCTTATAATAGTTTCAGTTTTATACCTATCATAATCTCTAATGTAAGCTAGACTATCTTCTTTTATATAGTTTGCAAATTGAAAATCATCTTTAGTATAATACACTACTTTTAGCTTACTATCTATCTCATTTTCATTAGTGCAAAAAGCAATAGTGTCTTTTAATCGCTTTCGTTGAAACATACTATCCGTACTAAATTTTTTAAAAAAAGCATTATAGTTTTTTGCGAATGAATCTGATATAACTTTCTTTTCTATTTTTTTGTTCTCCTTGGGAGCAGTATTAAGCTTTCCCTTACAAGAGCAAAATAAAATAATTATAAAAAAACACACTTTATTCATAGTTATTCATTTTAAATTAATATTTAAATGAAGAAGGGTTATCAATCCATTCTTGGGGATCTAATAGTTCATTTGGTGTAGGTTTATAACTTTTGCCTTCTTATGGGTCAATAACTTTGTCATAGGTGCTATTTTTTACTGTTCGTATTTCATAATGCAAATGAGCTTTCATTTTGTCATGAATTTCTTTCCCATAATATGACCCTCCAAGCTCTCCAATTTGTTGTCCTTTTACAATCTGCTGCCCTTGTTTAATTATAGCTTTATTTAGATGCAAATACCTCGTCATAAAGTTTTTGTTTGTTGAAGTGATTTCAATATATCTTCCTCCTGAACCTAAAGTATCGTCTTTAACAAAGGCTATACCATCATGAGTAGCAAAAACTGGGGCACCTCTGTCTGTATTACCTCCTCCAGAAAAATTAATATCTATTCCTTTATGATTTTTACTTGCTGTTTTTATACCTGTTACATGCCTTTTTTCAACCCCACTATCAATTTTACATGTAGCTATGCAATTAGTAGGTGTTGATGAGTTTTTTAAAATTGTCTTATGGATTCTAAAGAATGATATATCAATCAATCTTTTTGGATTAATACAGGAATATCTTTTTGGATTTCACCATCTTCAATAACAGGGCTTATAATATAATAATCGGCTTTGTTTTTAAACAACTTTGCTATTACTCCCTTATTATCTTTGTTGTAATCTGTACCCTCCAAAGTTTTATTGTAATAAATCTCTAAAGTGTCTGCTTTTTCTTGTGCGTAGCATAAATCTATAAAATGTGTTCTATAACCAGTACCTAAAAAAGCAATGGAATCTTTTGTTATTGATATATCATAATAAATAGAAATACTAGATAATGAATCTACCTTATATGGCTCTGTTTTATGAGAGTATTTACCATACCATTTAGAGCTAAATGTGTTATTTTTTATTTGCTCTTTCTTCTCCCATTCATCACAAACTTCTTTATCCCAACAATTTTCGCAAGGCTCTTTAACATAAGGAATATTAATTGCTTTCATACTATCAATAAAAACGAAGCTTTGATTATAAAGTAAATTATTTGTTGTGTCCAATTTCAATTTTAACAATTCTTTCCATATGGGCTTTTCATAAACCTTTATATATACACTATCATTGTGAATTTTTTCAATATCCCATTTACTGTAACTTATATCATCTTGACCTAAATCAATATAAAGATTGTTATCAAACTTATATTTTAAAATATTTGTGTCACATGGGTCGAATATGACACGTTCTTTATCAGAGTTTTTAACTATCTGAATATATGTCTTACCTTTTAAATAATCTTTGTAACTAATAGTTGTTCTTTTTGAGCAACTAAAGTTTACTAATATTAAAATCAAAAAAAATACTCTCATTATTTCCATCTTAAAATAACATAATTTGGCTTTGCTTTTCTATAATCAGAACCCGCCCAAAAACTTTTTTGCTTAAAATCTGAAACCCATTGACTACCAGTATACATTTGTATATGTCCTGATTCATGGTATTTTCTTTCGCCTTGAAATGCTTCAAAAACTGCTATATCACCCTTAAGATAATTGTCAGTACTTACAATTGAAAACCCTTTTTTGGGAAGATAATCTTTATATGCTTTAGCATGATAAGTAGAACCGGGCCTATCTTTTGTGTCAATACCTCCTGCTCGTATTGCCAACCTAACATATTTACCACACCTAGCTACTGAATTAGGTTCAGCATTAGAAATTATATAAGAAACTGCTTTATCAATATCATAACCTTCTTTTACTTTGCCATCATGCTGTTTAGTAGATAAAGTACAACTAGCATCGGTGCAGTCGTTGGCATAAGGCTTGCCTTTGGTAATATATTTTTGTACCGCTAAGGCTATTTCATTTTTCATTAATTTACCATTTTTATCGGCATCCATACCTTTATTTTGAGCATATGCCGTTATACGTTTTTTAAAGTTAGGGTCGTTTACATCTAACCCCTCTCCATCTTTACTAAATACAACATGATCTTTTTTACCACTTGAGACTGGGAACAATACATGTAGATAAAAATCAACAAACTCCATATCTTTGCCAGCTTTTGGATTAAAATATTGTTTAACGTAATCTAACTGATCTAAAACAGTCATATCTGCAAATTCCTTTACTCGTTTTAGTGTTTTGCCTTGACCCCAGTAATTTTCTACATACTCTATAGTTATTTTACTTGTATCTTTTCCATAGCCTAATAAAGAAGCGGCTGTTTTGGGCATAAACTGTATAAGTCCTGTACCGCCTGAATTGCCCATGTTGGGGGCATTGGTTTTGAAAGTCTCTCCACTTTCCCACGCAAATACTGCCATCAGGTTATTTGCCATTTTTATTTTTTTGTCTCCCCCCAAAGTTCGGCTGCTATTTCTATTACTTTTTCCCTTTCATCACAAGGTAATTTTTTCCCCCAAATTAATGACTCGCATGTTTCTCTATTATCTTGCTTCAATATTAACTCTTCCCCTAAAACTACAGCACTAACAGCTTCTTCATGCCCATCACGCACATCTTCCTTGGCTACTTTTAGCATTAGGGCCTGTATACGCCTGCTGTTGGTTTTGTTTTCTTCTTCTGTTTTATTAGGGTTGGCTACGTAATAGGCTCTTGGAAACTCTTCGCTGCTTTGTTAATACGTTGTTAAGATTAGTATTCAGGATAATCTAATCTATATGTGAAATTTATTTTTCCATTACTTTTTGTGAAAGTAATAACAATATTACCTGCAGACACCTCTTTATTGATAGTATATAAACTATCTTTTCTGTTATAAGAAATGTAATTTATAGTGTCAATAAAGTTGTTTTTAGGTAACTTATCTAATAAGTTTTCTGAACCAAAAGGAAATTCTTTTTTAAACTTATCAAATCCTGTTTGAATATGAACTTCTCCAAAAGTCCCAGATATTGACAAAGGATTTTTATAATCACATGGAAATCCTTCAACATTGTAATTAGATTTATATCTTTTATCTTTTGTATAACTAAAATAATAACCATCACTAAACAACAAGAGAGTGTCTTTGTTTTTAATAAAAAGAAAACTGTGTTCTAAATTATTACAATATTTGGATGATGGAATTAATTTAATAAAACTATATGGAGGTTTATTTTTCTTTGAAAAAGAAATAACTAATTCTTCATTACTATATTTTTTAATATTGTCATAAGACACTTTTTCATAATTATATTTGCAACCTTTTAAAAAAACAGTGTCTTTTACAATTTTGAAATATGAATGTTTCTTTATTTCTTCAGCATAATCAATAGTAAATTTTCTACTTACTCTATTTTCTATATCATATTTTGCACAATACCATACTCCTTCATTAAGATTCTTCTCTTTTTGAGTACTTTTTTTCTTATTACATCCAAAACAGGCAAATAAATAAATAAGTAAATAAATAAACTTAATGTGTCGTGTCATATACATTATTTTTAAACATGTTAATTTCTGCTTTTCGTCTTATTTCTAAACCTCTTACACCTCCATTTGTAACATCTACAAATTCATCTGCACCTTTCTCATACTGCTTATTATTAATATTGGTTTTTATCTTTGTTTCGCCTTTGTTTGCTCCTCCTATATTTAAAAACTGTTCTCCCGTATTAAATAATAAACTGACCAACGCATCAAATTCATATTGATACAAATTGACTGTAATATCTCTTTGCAGCGCTTTTTCAAATTTTTCTAAGTCTTTTTTAAATAAAACAGTAGCTTCTTCTTCTGTAATTCCATTTTCAAATTCTTTTGGTATAACTATATCATTTTTACTCTTATAGTCTATTAAATGCCCGTAACCTATTGTAGCATAACCTTCTGAATCATCATACACTTCTGATTTAAATTTCTCCCAGTCCTTTATAAACTCAATTCCTTTAGTACTTGTCTTTAATGTTATTGTAGCTACTCGTGTACCATTAGTTTCTTCTCCAACCTTAAAAACATTATCATATCCTTCCTTTAAAAGGTCTAAAGGATCTGTCAAGTCACCTCGTCTAGCAAAAGGTTGTTCACAATTTGATAAACTTTTACTTAAATCATAATATAAGCTTACATGTTGTTGTCCTATTCAATTCTTCATCTAAGAATTTTTTATATTCTTTTTAGATATTTTTCTAATTTTTCTTCTCTTTGACCATATCCTGAATTTGGAAAACTTGCCCACTCTTGCCTACATTTATATATCGCATCTTGAGCTGAGTTATTGTAAATATCTTAGAACCATCCGAAGGTGTTTCTATTTTCTGATTATTGATATGGTTATTAAATAAAGAACTTAATTTTATGGTAGATAAGAATAAAATTCTATTACAGTTTTGTTTTTTTCATTCTTGAATAAGAATTCTTCCCCTACTTCTTCAATAATAGAAATTCTTAGTGAATCTCCTCTATAAAACTTGAATTCAACTTTATTTCCTTTACGAAAAAATACCGTATCTTTTCTAGAGAGTTTTTCTAATAAGAACTCTTTATAGCCTGCCTCTATATTTTTATAAAATAGGGAGTAACACTTATTAAAGTCACTATTACAATGACATTCTTTATATAGAGGTTCCTCATAAGAATTACTAACATCTATTTCTTTACAAGTGTATTCTTTAGTTTGCTTAGAAGTTAATTTCGATGATTCTTTCTGTTCTTCAAAAACGAAAAAGAAACCATCTTGCGCCGTTAACAAATACTCCTCATTTAAATAAACCATAGTGTCAAATGGGAAGTTTTCATTTGAAGAATACAAAAAAGCTGTATTAATTTTTTGTTTTAATACACTTTCAACGCATTTCTTCGCCCCTTCAAAGAAAAAAGAATTCCAATCTATAACTTCTCTTTTTTCTTCCTTATTTAACAACACTTCTTTTTTCAAATAAATTTTATCAGCTTCTTCAGAAGTAAGTGCTGCATAAGGACTATTGCAAAACTGAAAGCTTTTAAAAAAAATGAAATTTTCTTTTTCAACACTTTTAGATACTCCAACAGGAATTAACTTCTGCTGTTGTTGCTTTAATGTTTCATCTTGTTTACAATTAAAAACTAAAAGTAAACTTATTATAATATATCTAATGTGTAGAATCATATGTGTTATTTTTAAAAATATTAGCTTCTCTTTTTCTTCTTGTTGTTAAACCTGTCATAATAACACCTCCTGATTTATTCCATTTTGCAAACTCTAAAGGAACTTCATCATATTTTTTGGCATTTAATTTTTTTAATAAAGTTGAGCTTTTAAAATTAGAACCTCCTAAATTAAATGCAAAACTAACCAGAGCATCGAATTCATGCTGATACAGATTTACACTTACATTTTTTCTTATAAAATTTTCAAAAACCTTTACATCTTTCTTTAATAATTCTTTAGCTTCATCATCTGTTAAACCATTCTTGAAGTCTTGAGAAATATTACTGATTGAGTTACAACTATTTTTTCCAGAAACTAAATGCCCCCATCCAATTGTACAATACCCGGCATCATCATCATATAAAACATGTTTTCCTTTTTGTTTTTTTTCTGATTCCCATCCTTTTATAAACTCAATTCCTTTAGTACTTGTCTTTAATGTTATTGGAGCTACTCGCGTATCATTAGTCTCTTCTACAACCTTAAAAACATTATCATATCCTTCCTTTAAAAGATCTAAAGGATCTGACAAGTCACCTCGTCTAGCAAAAGGTTGTTCACAATTTGATAAACTTTTACTTAAATCATATCCTAAGTCGCCTGTGTAATATTCAAAGTGCAACATATATACAATTTGTCCATCAATTTTCAGAACTGGGTTATTATTTTTCTTCAAAAGCTTTCCTGTAAAACCTAATAATTGTCTTTGAGTTACCTCATCTCCTTTTTTCAGTTTAATGCTATTAGGGGCTAATTCGCCATATCTAATTATAAATTCTCTACCATCATCTGTTTTATGCAATATTGTTATTTGATCAGTTCTTGCATAAAATTCTTTTACTTCTAAAACTTCTCCTTTGCAAACAGCAACAACAGATGCTCTAGGAAGTGTATATAGATCTCTAGCAGCATGCTTTCTTTGCCAACTCCCACACCTATTAGTTTTTCTATTATATTGAAAAGTAGCCATGTTATCATTCTTTTCAGCCGCCCAATAAAAATCATCTCCCCATTTATTTCCTAAGTCATTTCTAGGCTTTATTAATAATGGAAAAATAATATCTTTCTTCTTATTCTTTAAATTCTCTTCAAAGTCTAACTCCTCACCAAGTACTACAGCGCTTTCTGCTTCGATCTCTGCATCTAGCGCTTCATCGTCGGTTACTTTTAGCATTAGGGCTTGTATGCGCTGGCTGTTTTGTTTATTGTCTTCCTCGGTTTTATTGGGGTTGGCTACGTAATAGGCTCTTGGAAACTCCTCGCCGCTTTCTGTTTCTTTTAAATAATAGCGCCTTACAGTACAGGGATCGCCATAGTTTTTCCAACCTTCGGGTATGGTAAATGTGGTTTCCCCTTTGCCATGCGTATCTATAGCTATGCTAATGGTTTCGCTTAATTTTCTGTCAAAACCAAAAACTGCTTCGTAAAAATTAAATTTTAGAATTTGGTTTGCATAGTTGCGTGTATCTAATTTTAGAATATGTTGCGGGTAAATTATTAAAATGTTAATGAACTTATTTTTCACATTTATTTAATGTGATAGGATTTTCATAATTACTTGCAAAAACATAATCTTTAGACTCCCATTGTTTAGTTTTTGTGTTATAAAAACCATTCCACGTAAACTCTAACTCACTAGAGCTTTTTAAGGAAATATGTGCTATTATACTATCTCTCGAAAAATTTTGCCATTCTAAATTTTCATTATACCGAGTGATACTTGTTAACATATCGTATTTCAAGTTATATAACTTTTCATTTTTTAAACTCTTAGCTACTTCAGTTATGATTCTTGCTCTACTATGATCTGGAAATATAAAATCCATATAAAACTCAGATATTGGGCTTAACCCTATTATTCCTTGAAAATCTTTTGTGCAATCTGACTTCCATTCTGCATGAAATATTTTTATTTCTTGCTTTGTTAATCTTTCACATATTTCTTTATCCCAGCAATTTTCACAAGGTTCTTTAATGTAAGGAATACCAGTGCTTTTAAGACTATCAATAAAAATAAAATCCTGATTGTAGATTAAATGATTTGTTGTGTCTAACTTCAGTTTTAATAATTCTTTCCATATTGGTTTTTCATAAACCTCTATATAAACACTATCATTATTGATTCTTTTTATATTCCATTCACTATATTCTAAATTATCCTGTCCATAATCAATATAAAGAGTATTATTAAATTTATATTTAAATATTTTAGAATCGCATGGGTCAAAAAAACTATAACCCTCGGAGTTTTCATTTACTTGTAAATATGTCTTATCTTTTAAATAATCTTTGTAGCTAATTGTTGCTCTTTTTGAGCAGCTATAGTTTATCAATATTAAAATAAAAAAAAGTATCCTCATTATTCCCATCTTAAAATAATATAATTAGTTTTTGCTTTTCTATAGTCACTTCCTGCCCAAAATCCTGATTGAACAAAATCAGATATCCACTTTTCTCCTGAGTACATTTGAATATGCCCTGAACTATGGTATTTTATTTCTCCTTGAAATGCTTCAAAAACTGCTATATCTCCTTTAATAGGTGTGTAATTATTTGAATTTATTTCTACAAACCCCTTTTTTGGGAGATATGATTTGTAGCCCTTAGCATGAGCTGTTGTATTGGGTCTATCACTTGTATTTATTCCTCCTGCCTCTATCGCAAACCTAACATACTTTCCACATTCACTTACTGATTTCGATTTTGCATTCTCTATTAGTTTAGCTACAGCCTTATCAATATCATACCCTTCTTTAGTTTTCATTTTTTTTAGTTCACCTAATTTTTCATTACAACACATTCTTCCAAAAACTTTTTTCAAAAAGCCTTCTTCAACATGTAGTGTTGTCGTTCTGTTTAATTCTTCGTCTAAGAATTTTTTATATTCTTTTAGATATTTTTCTAATTTTTCTTCTCTTTGACCATATCCTGAATTTGGAAAACTTGCCCACTCTTGCCTACATTTATATATCGCATCCTCAATCTTCCCTTCTTTAATAAATTTAAATCCACTTCTTTTAATTATTATAAGGTAAGCACAATATAAATCTTGACTCCTTTCAGAAAAATCACTCAATTTTTGAGCCTTTCTCCAATTTACAAAAGGTAAATCGTCCCAGTTAGTTTTAGTGATTTGATACGCCCCAGATGCAGATGAATAAAGACTTTCTCGTACTTTTACAACAACTTTTGGGTGACCACTCATATCTTTCCCAAAATCGCTGAATTGGCTATCATTTTTAACATTACCACCAACGATTCTAGTATATCCTTTTTCATCAGAAGTTCCTTCACCAATACGTATCATTCGCATAAAAGCTCTTATCCTTGCTTCGCATTCACATACTTTGCCTTCCTCTTGTTGTTGTTCAGCTATTAACTCTTCCCCTAAAACTACAGCACTAACAGCTTCTTCATGTCCATCACGCACATCTTCCTTGGCTACTTTTAGCATTAGGGCTTGTATACGCCTGCTGTTGGTTTTGTTTTCTTCTTCTGTTTTATTAGGGTTGGCTACGTAATAGGCTCTTGGAAACTCTTCGCCGCTTTCTGTTTCTTTTAAGTAATAATAATAGGGTTGTTGGGGTAATGCTTTATGCTTACTTTCCCAATCTTTTGGTATCGTAAAAGTATGTTCTCCATAACCCTCATTATCAATTTTTATTTTAAAGCTTTCATTGGTGTTTTCATCGTCTAAAGTATCGTAAGTACTATAATCATCAGTGTGGTTATCCATTTTTACGTCCTTCCAAACTTCAAATTCTAATTCTTTATCGACATAGTTGCGTGTATCTAATTTTATGGTTACTGTATCGCCATACTTTACAATGCCGGTGTGTTGGTTGCCATTGCTTTCGTAAATTTTAAGGCTTATTATGTTTTTTGCGCTGGTTACTAGCAATAGTTTTGGGGTGTTATTGGCTGCTATTATGTACTCATTATTGGCACTGGGGTAGGCTGTAACACCTTTTACCTTGTAGTTTAAGGCCTCTACTGTAAAAAAATAACTTGCTTTTTGTATCCCACTGTATTCGGGCAGTTGGTAAGCTTGGTTTACTATGCCTTTCTCATTATTTATGTTTAGTACTGGGCCTTTTTGTTTTTTATAATTGCTGCTGCCGTACTGGGCATACCATAGGTTAAGTTGCAGAGACTCGCCATGCATGCCTTTGGTTTTTAAGTGTATGTATACTGTGTGTTTAAACCCACTTCTATTTAGGCTATTGCCTTGGGCATCTGCCCAGTAGGCTTCGGTTATTTCTGGTGCTATGGCGGTAAGCTGTTTTGTGGATGCTTTACCTTTGCCTTCGGGGGTGTTTACATAGGCTTCTACATACCATTTGCCTGTTATTGCACTGGTTTTACAAAGGCTGTGCCCTGTACCTATGGCATTGTTTGTATTTACTGCATCGTGGTAGGCTATCCACTTTACGCTTGCTTTTTCGGCTGTTGTTGCTGGCTCTATGGCATAGTGGCTTACTGTAAATGTTACGTTATGCCGTTCTTTTTCGGTTTCGCCTGGATTTAGTATGCTTATGGTACTTTTATTTTGTGTTATGCTTTTTACGTAATTATTGCCCACGGTATAGCTGCCACTTACTTTGTTTTCGCTTTTAGTGTTGGTTACACTAATGGTTACTTTTCCTTTGGTTAATGGGGGTATTTCTATGTGCGTTCCATTTTTGGGGGCTTTACAGATTTTTGTAATGTCTTGCCCCTCGTGTTTTACTTCCCAGAGCAAGTATTTTATGGGGGCTATACCGTTAAATTGCATGGCTACACTTACTATGGCCGTTTCGGTTGGGCGTACCCGTGTACGTTGTTGGTTGCCTACGTTTACTACAAGCGCTTTGTTTGTATTAATGCCTTGGAACTTAACTTCTAGGGTTGTTATATGCCTGCCCGTGGCTTCTGGATTGTTTTTAAGGTCCGAGGTTTTTCCCCAGGCTTCTATTTTATACTGCCCTATGGTACGGTAAGGAAAGGCAAAGGTTTCGCCATGGTCTACAAAGGTGTAGTGTTTTTTGTAGGGTTTATTTGGGTTTGCTCTGTAGTACACCGACCAGTTTACTGCTGCTTTATCGGCTTCTGTGGGGTTACTTTTACTGTATTGGCTAACTTTATAATGTATGTCTTTTTGGTCTGGATGGATTAGCGTTCCAGATACTAAATTGCCTTTTGTTTTGGTTATTTTTTTTACACCACAGCGTTTGTCGTCTTGGTCTATAAAAGTGCCTTCTTGCAACTGGCGCACCACCTCTTGGTTTACTGCTGGGTTTATTAGTGTTGCTGTCTCTACACTGGTTTCTTTTACATTGGCTTGGCTAACGCTTTGGGTTTGCCCGTGGGTTTCGAAGGTTATTTTACCTCCAAAACTGCATATACCTTCGCTTTCTTCTATTAGGGCGGTAGCGCCTCCTGCTTGTTCTATTTTTATGGCATCGTAGGTTTTCTCCCATTGCATTATATTGGGCACACAGGGCTTGTGGCTACCTGGGCCTGTGGGTTGCATTTTGCAATCGCTAAAGGTGGCGCTTGTTTTCTCGAACGGGAGGGGCAGCTCTTTATTGGTGGCCAGTAGCTTTGTTGCTCCTGCTTTATCGTTTACGTATAGGGCATTGTGGCTGCTTACTTTTAGTGCTGCTAGGGTATTGGGTATTTTCCCTTGGTCGCACTTGCACATAGCGCCATGGCATATAGGGTATACGCCTGCTTTATTGGGCTTGCCTGAGCTTTGTTGGGTTGCTGGTTCTTCTTCTTCTTTTTTTGTAGTATTACTATTGCTTGGGGTAGTATTAGTGGTTTGGGGTGCTGCTTGTGTTGGGTTTTCTTGTAAAGGAGGTTGCTCTATGGTGGTTTTTTTTGCTATATCCATTGGTATATTAACCACTTGCCCTAATTTTAGCTTGCTCCAAACTACATCTGGGTTTACTGCTTTTATTCGGTTATCGAAGGTTTCGTATTTGGTCCCTGGATGTTGTAAGTTATACATGTTAAGATACTTATCTACCAAATTGCTTCGATTCTCTCTTTGGTAGTCTAAATTTCTAGTAATGGTATGTTTTATTGGGTCTTCCATAACTTTTAATACTATTGTAAAGTTACTATTATTTCCTTTTTATAATTGCCTAATTGCACGATTTGCGTAAACGTGCTATGGTTTATCCAAACGGTTTCGTAATCTAAAAGTGTACGGTAGTGTTGGCTTATTTGCAAATCGTTACTATTAAAGGGTACTGCGTTATGTTTAAAATACTGCTCTAATTGTTTCGTGTTGGCGTGTTTGTTATTTAAACTGCTGTTTATTTGTAAATGCAGTTGCTCGTTTTTTAACCCTAGTGTGGATGCGCCTGTAAACGTTAAGGGAATTGCCCCTAAAAGGCCTACACTTGTGTATGTGGTATTACTTTGCCCATAGTATACCAAATAGTCTGTAATAAACGAGCGGTAAAATAGTTGCAATACATAATCTTTGTTTAATGTATTAATTAGCTCTTTTTTATTGGCGTAACTTGTATCGAGGTGCTTTATTAATTGCGTTACGGGTTCTCCTGTAAACTCGTATTGTACTTTTCTTTTGGTTTGCTGCCAGGTTTTTAAAAGTTTATCGTGTTTATATAGTGTTTTTATACCGCCTTGCTTATCGCCTTTAAACTCTATATGGTGTAATGGTACTGCTGTTTTTAAATAAAACTCGTTTATTTTTGATGGTATGGGCTTGCCATTAATTACAACATTGCTTTTGTTAAATATAAAAAAATGATTGTCGTAGGTTATGTTTAAACTGTAGGTTATTGCACTATCTACAGGTTTAGACATTCCTGTTATTTTTGTTTTAATTGCTACTTGATATGTTTTCTGGTTGGCTATGGGTTCTCGCTTTGGCGGGTTTGCTAATATGTAGGGGTCTTGGCGCATAATTAATATTTTTGTTCTAATTTTTATAGTTGAACCATAGAATTTAAAAAAACGTAATGGCATAATGTAGCAGTATGCCCTATAATAAGCGTGTTTTACTGGTTGTATAATTTTGAGTATAAAATATACGATCAGATCACGTGATAATTTCGTTAAAAAAACTTGATACTGTGATTAATACCACTACAACTATCCCTATATGTTTTTCGATTACCATTTTTACTTTTTAGTACCATTTATAAGACT
This sequence comes from uncultured Flavobacteriaceae bacterium, assembly GCA_947489085.1. Taxonomy (GTDB): domain Bacteria; phylum Bacteroidota; class Bacteroidia; order Flavobacteriales; family Flavobacteriaceae; genus Jejuia. The sequence continues at coordinate 59,711 of CANLCJ010000016.1, read as the reverse complement.
ATCCTTATCAGCATTATAGATATAAACATTTGATTCTGTTTCTCTAGTAGTAATACCTTCTTTTTGCTCAAATACCCTATAAATTTGAATTTGTTTTAAATATTTTTTCTGTTTACCTAAAATAGAATCTAAAATTATAATTGCTGTTTTATAATCATTACCTTCTTCTAAAATCTTTTTATTTGAGCTTTCAAAACTGAGGCTGTAATTAAAATATTCTTTTTTGTCAACCTTATATTCAATAAATCTATCAACTTTACACTTACAGTTATCGCTCCATTTGTAAAAAAAATATTCTTCTTCATTTGTAAGTTCTTTTTGTTTTTCTACACTTGAAGCCATACCCCAATAAAAAGGATTTGAAATAAAAAAAATTACCCCTCCTAATATTACAAATAATAAAATCCATTTAATTTTTTTAATCACCTATAAATATTTAAGTTATTCTCTAGGGGTATATTTCTGTATTGTCATATCATTATTAATATTGGGTGTTACGTATTTTCATGTAGCTATTTTATGCTTCGTATTTATATATTTATTAAACTTTTATACGCTGTTTTTTCAAAAATGCCATTAAGGAAAAAACTAAGATATAATTAGATAGAATTGATGCTACCAGTAATGAAACTCTTAAAGGCCTACTATTAAAATAGGTTAGCACTAAATAACTTAGTAGTATACTAATTGGTAAATGCATTATAATTTTTTTAATTTTTAAATGTTGCTTGTATAATAATGCTCCTGATACAATTAATGTTAATGGGTAAAAAAACGTAATGGCATAATGTAGCAGTATGCCCCATGATACGCTTGATTTACTGGTTGTGTAATTTTTAACATATAAATAAGCTACCAAGTCGTGCGATAGCCTCGTAAGGCAAACAGAGGCTACAATTAATACCACTATAAGTACTGCTATGTATTTTTTAAGTATCATTTAAGGTATGTTTCAAATTCGTCTTTAGTTAACATTTTTTGTAAATTATCTGGAGCATAAGATGTTTTATTTAATCTATACGTAGTACGCATAGAAAATTTCATCATTTCTGTATATTGCTTAACTTCATATCGCTCTTTTGCCCACAGACAAGCTCTTACAATTATATGATTATCGTAACTATTTGAATAATCTTTAGAGCCTCCAAAAATATTACCATCTCCAAATTTTTGTCCTGAAGCGAGCGTTTCTCTAATAGCTTGCGCTTTAGAATATCCTTGCTCTAAATTATCGGTATAAACATCTACAGAAAATGGTATTTGTCCTATTCCATCTCCCCAATAGGGAAAATTTCCAACAGTTATTAATATATACCCATCGCCTCCGTCTTTGGAGGCCTTCCAATCGCCACTACCACCTGTTCTATAATTTATATTCCATCTATCAATTTCGGCAAACTGCACAATAGTATCCCAAGAGAAATGCTTTAATTCAGAGAATGTATTTAGATTTTTATCGCAATGAATTAATTTTAAATAATCATCTGCATAGGGACAAAACCACTGTATTCCCTTTTTGTATAAATCTTTAACCGTAATTACCTCTGGTTCGTTTTTAGTGTTCGGTTCCAAACTAAACAGGTATTTCTTTTTGGATGTTGTAACATAGATTTTATCTAATTTAACATCAACTTCTAATTTTCCTTCGCCTTCTTTGGCTTCAAAATAGGCATAAATGGTCGCTTTTTTATTGTCCCAAACATCATCGTTTACTGTTACTTTTTTTACTACTGTTTTGCCTACAATACGGCCTTTAGGGTTGGGAAATTCTTTTATGCCTTCGCCATCCAACTGGTAGGCCCATTTTACGTTTTCTAATACTTTAGGGTCTTTTATGGGCTCTGAAAATAAAATGGCTTTAAAGGTATAGGTTTTGCCCATTTCTACCGTTTCTGGGCCTGTTACCTTTTTTACTGTTAGTGCCTTTTCCTCTGTTTGCTCTGGGGCTTTATAAGCGTTATAGGTAATGTCGCTTTTTGCAGAATATTTTACTGCGCCTTTTGCTCTAAAATTAATATCGCCATCGGTAGCTGTTAGCGTTATAGTTTTAGCTGTTTTGGTACTATTTTTTCCTGCTGTTTTTAAAATTTTCCCGCTCATAATCTTCAATTAAAATAATTGACTTTGGCCTCCCGTAGTGCTGTTTACCTTTCCTGAGCTGTTCACATTAATATCAGACTCTGTACTGTTTTTAGCTATGGTTGCGGCTTGTTCTTCTATATTTGAGGCTATGGATTCAAAATTTTCGCTGGCTTGTTCTGTGATATTCTTTGCCAAAATAGTCATGTCTTCGCTGGCTGTAACAGTAACATCTTTACCTGCACCCATAGTAATATCGTCTCCTGCATTAATGCCCATATTTTCTCCTGCACTGGCGGTAAGGTTCTCGCTAGCCGATATGTCTATATTCTTAGCACTAATACTTATATTCTCGGGCGCACTTATATGTATGCTAGAGTTTGCCGTGTCTATAAAAATAATATTCTTGTTTTTATCTGTAATTGTTATAGACTCGGCGCGTTTGGTGTCGTTAAACGCAATAACATGCCCCGAGCGTGTTATTATACTTTTTTGTGTATTTTCTGTACTGCCGCCTGCGCCGTTTTGCCCATGAAACATGCTGCCCATTACAAAGGGGCGGTTGGGATCGCCGTAGCGAAAGCCTACCATAACCTGGTCACCTACCTCGGGTATAAATACAAGCCCTCTGTTGGTGCTGTGCTGCTCGCTGGATCCTGCATCGGGAGTCATTACACGTATCCAGTTGGTTTTTTGGTGAGATTGCATCCATTGGAATTGTACTTGTACACGGCCTTTCTGTTGGGGGTCCTCATTGTCTATTACTTTTGCAATTTGGGCATGGGCTTGGGGCAAGCTTACCTCTGGCTCTGGGCATACTTTTACCCCACTGGGTATGGCTTTAAAATGGCAGCTGTAGGTGGTGCTTCTTGTGGCTTGGTGTTGTATCTCGGTAACGAGGTATTCGCCATAGTTTTTTATATCGAATTTATCTTTGCCATCCCATTTGGCAGAGCTTACTTTTATGACGCTGCCTACCGTAAGCCCTTGCCAACTGCAATCGGCCTCTAGGGTGTTTAGATTGGCTACAGCTGCGGCTTGTTTTTTTTCCACATTAGCATCCAACTCACTTTTGTCTCTGGTTCTTGCGTTGTTGTGGGTATTTGGCACTTGGTGAAATAGGCCTAAGGAGGTATCGAAAGCATGCATGCCTAGCTCGTTAAGCCCTTGTACATTGGCTTTGCTTTTGGAATTGCTTAGGGTATCTTCTAGTGCATTATAGGAATACGTGCTGTAGGTATTGGCCTTGGCATCTATACCTATGCTTATGTTGGCGATGTCTTTGCCGTATTCTAGGCGTATTGGCTTTTCTAATAAAGGCTTGCCAAAGTGTAGTTTTATGCCGTCCCAGTACAACCACTGGTTGTGTTGTTTAGCCAAACGTTTTAAAAAGGTAAAATGGCTCTCTCCGTATTGGGCTTGGTAAGGTATTAGCCCTTTATGGTCGCTTTGTAATTGGGTTTCTAGGTTTACCGTGTCTATAACATCCCGCACAATACCTTCTAGGCTTTTCTCGTACCAAGAGGTGGTATGTAAGCCTTGTTCTAATAGTATGGTTTTGGAGTAGCCTGATACCACTACATAACCTTGGTGGTGAAAGCCTTGGTGTTCTAGCTTTACATTGGTAATTACGCCTAAAAACTCAGTCTCATTAAAGGTAATTACTATGGAGGTGCCTAGCCAGGCTTTTGAGTTTTCTATGGTGTGGCTGCCCCATTCTTCGATAGTGTCGTGGTCTATATGTACTTCGAAATTGTGGTGCTCGTTAAGCTTTTGGTTAAGGGTTATACGCTCAAAAGCGATACGCTTTCCGTTTATGGCTATTTGTGTGTTGTATTCCATAGTGTGGTGTTAATAGTATTATATTGAGAGGGGGCTTTGGGGCTTCTAAAAGCCAAAAAAGCGGTTATTAAAAACAATATGTTGCTTTTAATAACCGCTTTACTTATACCATTTTGCATGGTGTACTTATAACTAATTTAAAATTAATTTATACGTTTTGCATTTCATTTATTAACTCTAACTTTATAAGTGTTTTTAACAGCTTATTAAGCCGAAGGCCAGCGGTTATCTATAGATGCATTACCTATTTCGATTTGCTCTGCAGATACTGTAAAACGTAAAGACATTGGTGTTTCGCCATTAACATCTAATACTTCTTTAAAATAGACCACATAGGCATTTTTAAATTTAAGCGATTTTAAAGACGCATCTTCGTTGGTTTTCTTAAAGGTAATCTCGCCTTCTACAGGCTTAAATTGTGAGTTTAACATCGCCTCTACAATAGAGGTGTCTTCTGTAGATTCTACCTCGATAGTTACACGCCCTCCGTAAACATTAGAGGATACTTTTCCTTTTTTGTCTGTGTCTCTGCTAAATGCGTATTCTGTGTATAATACGTCGTAATCTTTGCCTCCTAAAGCAAGGCTAGCTCTAAATGAACCCATGGTTTAAAATTTTTAAAAATTAATAAAATATTGATTTTAAACGCCAGGTAATTTTTTTCTGATACTGCTAGATATTTACAGTAATACCGAAGAAGTTTATCAACAATTCTCGAAAGAAAAAAAGGATACCTAATCGTTAATTATTACACAATAGTAAGATTAATTTTTAATTATCGAAAATATTTTCGATAAAATGCATGCTTTGTAAAAATAAATACGTACAACTACTTATGTAATATCGTGCTATTAACTTACACAAAAACAAATCCTATTACGATTTCACAACACACGTCATAACCATATTTAAGCGCTTTTAACTATTTAATAATTGATAAAAAAACAATCCTCCCAATCACAAAGCTTTCTCTTGTATGCGTCTTGCAATACCGCTTCCTTTACGCTATGCGTACACCTAATTTAGTGCCTGTAGCAAACCTGCCAATTACTTGCTTTAGCTAACCTACCATTAGCTTAGGCATTTGGACGTTCTCTGTATTTTAAAGAAAAAAACTAAAAATAACAGTTTTAATGGGCCAATTACGGTTAGATTTACTTAGAGTGTACAGGTAACTTATAACCAAGCACATTATACATAAAAGATTCGAGCAACAAATGGAATTAAGAGTAAAACCCATCGAAGAGACTCCTGTCGAATTAAAATCGAGATGCTATTTTCGGTATTCATCAAGCTGCTGTTAATCATTTATACTACCCCAAAGTTATAATGAATACATTTTTAGTGTTTTGGAAGCTAAAATACGCTCAGGCAAGAAATCTACAGGTAGATTTGGATTAAATTTGCAGCAAATCTCCGTGTTAGCACAATTTCGTTTAGCACTAGGGATTGCTTACAATCGTTTAAATGAAATGTAACCTTCTTATAGTGGATTATTGTCATTTAAACACTTCTTTTAATCACAAAAACAACTCTAATACTAAATTATAGAGTTGTTAAGGGCGACTAAACACTATGGTAGATACAAAACCAGTGGCCACACCAACTTTAATGCCTCGGCATACGTAAAGTCTCTGTAAAAGTGTTTTTTACTGTGTTTTGCAGCTTTATATATACCAAGTAATGTATTGGTACATTAAGCAAACTGTATGCAGGATTTATATAGTTTCCAAATAAAGATAACAACAAGAAGCAAACTATTAGTACCACACCTGTTAATACATCAAATTTTAAGAGTACACAAAAGACCGATTAAGTGCTTCTTTTGTTAGCCAGATACACTCCAAACAGTATCACTAATGCAGCTAGGGCTTGTAATACACCAAAGCGTTCACCATCTAAAACACCCCAAAAAACAGCCACAATAGTCATAACATAAGTTACAGACGATGCAAAAACAGGTGTTGCTATATTTACCAATTTATTAAACATAACTTTAGCGATTGCAGTACCAAATAAAGACAATAAAAACAAGTAGCCTAATGCTGGTTTTACAGCTTCGCTATTTAAAACTTTTGGATTAAAGAACCCAGAAAAAACAAGGATTAAAACTGCTGGAATAACGATAAAGCTAAAATTACCTACAGCTATAGTTAGTGCATCCATATGTTGTAAATAACGCTTTAAAATATTTACACTAGAAGCATACATAAATGTGGCTGCAATTACAAACAGCACATACGTATAGTTTTGATCTGGGTTTACGGATGCCCCACTTAATATTAGTATTACAGTACCTGCTAAGCCAACAAATACACCTGCAATTTGTTGAGTTGTAAACGTTATCTTAAAAATTAAAAAACCTATAAAAATGGTGTTTAAAGGTACTAAAGAATTTAAAATGGAGGCTACAGAGCTGTCTATCTCTGTTTCGGCATAGGCGAATAAAAAGGAAGGAAAAAAAGTACCTAGCAAGCCTGTTAAACCAATCCATTTCCAATCTTTTAATTTTATACTTTTAACCCTTCTAAATCCTGCCAAAAACAGTACTATCGATGTAAAAATAATACGCACTGCTCCTAGCTGCACTGGTGTTAAACCTAATAAGCCTTTTTTAATGAGAATAAAAGAACTTCCCCATATTAACGATAGCAGTAAGAGATAGACCCATTTGGCAATATGATTCGGCATAATTATTCAAATTAAATCATCACAAAAGTGTGATTTTTAAACCAATAAACGGCATTATTTAGTAATTTTGTTGCAATTAATTTTAAACAGAAATTCCATGAAAACTTTTCTAAGTATTGCTTTACTTGTTTTAATAGCTACAGGTTGCAAAAACAACACAAATCCAGAAGTAAAAACGGTTGAAATTGGAACATCTTCTGTTAAAAAAGAATTAGATCCTAATGCTACTTATGCTAAAACACAGTTTACGGTAAGTGGAATGACCTGCGCAATTGGTTGTGCGGCTAGCATAGAGAAAAAAATAGCGACCATGGAAGGCGTTAAGTTTGCTAAGGTTGATTTTGACAAGAAATTAGCTATGGTAGAATACGATGTGGCTAAGGTAACACCTGCCAACTTAGAAACTACGGTAACTAAAATTGCCAATATTTATACGGTTTCTAATATGGAAACTGTAACTGCTTTTCATAAGAACACCTCGAATGGCGACTCAAAAAAAGTGTGCGAACCTGGATGCAAAAAAGAATGTTGCGCAAACCACACACCTACAGAAAAAAAGATAGTTTGCAAGCCTGATTGTAAAGAAGCGTGTTGCCTTAAAAAAAGCGTTTAATTCCATATTTTTTTAGGACGACCTACATAACATATAAAAAATAGACATATGAGGTAATGTGCTAAATAAAATAGACTGTTACCAAGTAATACAACCAGTTTGCCGCTTTCTAAAAACAAGTTATAACCCTCTAAATAAGCAGCAAAAATTAAGGCTGATATAGCGTACAATAAAAGTAAACTGTTTTTTTCTTTATGTTTAAAAAAATTAACCAATACCATAAAAGAAAAAAACGCTATTGCTATGGCGTAAAAAATTGTTTCTGAAAGTATTCCAATTCTTAACATGTCCTTAGAGAATATCCATGTTGGCAACCAAACAAACAGAAGCATTGGTATAACAAAACGCGCAACATGCCTAAGATTTATAATTTGAAAGGATTTGTAAATAATAAAAGCATAGGTTAGAAGGCTTAGCGCTTGGAAACAAAGCCCAATTGTATTGCAATTTTTTAAAGTTTTATTAAATGAAATTTCTCCTATACCCGCCAATAACAATGCTACCATATATAATGACTTTCTCTTTTTTGCCTGAAATAGATACACTAAAAACAGTAGAGGAAAAACCAAATACAATGCATGGAATTGCAGCATGGTTTTAGGATATAAAGTCGACAAGGCGTTTAGAATTAATACTATTAAAAATAGGCTATTAGGTATGTGATTTTTTTTTAATACGTTAAGAGCTTCGCATTTTGCAGATAAGTGTGTTGGTTTCAAAATTTTCAGTTGGTTAATTGTGAGAAAAAGCATTATTAATAGCTTACAATACAACAATATAACATTTTATCTTGAATTAAATGTTACACATTAACCACAAGCTCACCTTTTCTAATAAAACCAATTGCTAGGTACCGTTTAAAAATTACAGGTATACTTTGAAATTTCGCTAAACGCAAACACCTAATATTTAAATGTTTCGCGTTGTTCCTCCCACTTAAGTGTTTCAATCATTTGCCTTATATCTTTCTCTATGTAGTTTACAGCTGGGAGAATAGAATCGTAATTAGGCTTTGCTTTAAAATATAACGAGCCTGTTAAAAAATGATTAGTGCTATCGGTTACATAAAATTGAATTGTAGAGGCTACATTTCCTTTAACTTCAGATAAGAGGCCATAAACATTACGTGTGCTATCCTCGAATGGAAAAGCTGGTATCTCGTCTGCCTTTTTAGTATGCTCTAGGGTTAATTTTTGGGCGTCTCTTAAAAAACTTTTTAAATGGCTAGGATTGTTATCTATAGATTTATAGGTTAAAAACACTGTAGCTTTTAGAGCATTATATTTTAAATTGATACCATAGGTTTTTGTTGTACTGGTTATGGGATTTGCCATTACCTCGTCTACCAAAGTATTAATTTTAAAACTTGCTTTCTCTTCTGGAAGGGTTACTATATTATATTTTGGTTCTGGATAATCTAACCTTAAAAATGCTTTAGGTTTTGGCACATAGTCTTGAGTACAAGATGCAAATAACGCGATTGTTAAAATACAGAAACACTGTTTTATTTTCATTTTAAGTAATTGTAACTTTAACACGCTTAATTCGTTTTTTATCCATTGCTTCTACCACAAAAATATAGTCTTTAAAGAACAACTTGGTTTGTAATTTAGGAAAACTACCAGAAATTTCTAAAACAAATCCTGCGAGTGTCTCGGCCTCGCCTTTGTCTTCCTCAAACACACTATCGTCTTCTAATTTTATAACCTTGTAGAAATCTTTTAACGCTGTTTTGCCCTCAAATATATAATTTTTATCATCTAATTTGGAGTAGTTCAAGTCATCATCATCAAACTCGTCGCTAATATCTCCAACAATTTCTTCTATAATATCTTCTAAAGAAATTAATCCTGAGGTGCCTCCATATTCGTCTACCACAACAGCAAGATGTACTTTCTTTTCTTGAAATTCTGCCATTAAATCGTCTAACTTTTTATTTTCTGGCACAAAAAAAGGTTCTCGCAATAACTCCGTCCAGTTAAATTGTTTTTTATCTAGATGTGGGAGTAAATCTTTAACATATAAAATACCTCTAATGTGGTCTACATTATCTTCGTAAACAGGTATTCTCGAATACCCTTGCTTAATAATATTAGGCAATATACTAGCGTACGCTTCGCTTATATTTAACGCAAAAATATCAATACGTGGGCGCATTACCTGTTTGGTATCTGTATTACCAAAAGATACTATACCTTGCAATATTTTCTTTTCTTCTTTGGAGGTGTCTTCATTACTTGTTAACTCTAATGCTTGAGATAATTGGTCTACACTTAAATTCGATTTTTGCCTGCCTAATTTTTTATGTATGCCTAAAGTAATGCTGCGCATTGGCAAACTAATAGGCGATAAAACGACATCTAAAACCCTTAACGGATAAGCCATAATACAGGCAAATTTAACGTTGTTTCTACTGGCGTAAATTTTAGGTAAAATCTCTCCAAATAACAAAATTAAAAATGTAACAACTACAACCTCAAGCGTAAATTTAAGTGTTGGATTTGTTATGCTTCCAAATAAAAAATCTCCCAGATAAGCAAACAAAATAACAACAGCAATGTTTATAAAATTATTTGCTACCAATATAGTGGCTAATAGTTTTTTAGGGCGTTCTAGTAATTTTAAGACGATTTTAAATGGTTTACTTTCCGCTTCATTATAGTTTTCTATATCTACTGCGGTTAAGGAGAAGAATGCAACTTCTACCCCAGAAATAAGTGCAGAACAACACAAAAGCACTAGTAATAGAACAAAACCTAGTACTAGAGGTACGTCTATAGATGCTATTAAAAGAAATAAACTTGGGGGTTCTGGGTCCAAAGAAATGTTATTAAGTTATATTGAATTAAAAGGGAAGATCGTCATTATCATCTTTCACAACGTCCACGTTATTTTGAGTTTTTTGTACGGGAGCTGCGGGTGTTTGTGGCATATTTTGGCTAGCTTCAGCTTCTTTTTTTGTACTTAGAAATGTAAAGTCTGAACATTGAATTTCTGTGGAGTATCTATCATTACCTTTTTCATCAGTCCATTTTCTTGTTTTAATGCGGCCTTCCACATAAACTTTGTCGCCTTTGCTCAGGTATTTTTCACAAATTTCGGCACCTTTATTTCGTACAACTATATTATGCCAATCTGTGTTTGTAATGCGTTCGTTAGTTTGCTTACTTGTATAGGTTTCGTTTGTAGCTAACGGAAAACGTCCTATACAACCACCACCTTCAAAATAATGCATTTTAACCTCATCTCCTAAATGCCCTATAAGCATTACTTTGTTTAATGTACCAGACATATTGTTTTATAAATTTAAAGTAAACAAAAATAAGTAAATAATTAAAGCCCTACCAGATTCTGTCTCTTGTTTCAATCTTTAATATTAGCTTTAAAATTAACAAAAAAAGACCACTTTTACTATTCAATAATGCGCCAAAAGCTTTGAACTTATCTTAACTTTTTCTATTTCCTAAAAAAGGGCTCAAATTCACCCCTATTTGTTACTTTTTTGTTTGTAGCACTGCTATGGGCTTCAAAAAATGCTTCATCTGGTTAAATTTCAACTTATTTTGGTTAAAACAAAAAGTCAAAAATGAGTGCTTTAATTAAACCCAAAGGCTTCTATAAAATTTCCTAATAGTATTGGCACAGGGTATTCGTGTACCAATTTAAAAGGCACTCCCCCATTAGCACTAGCATCTACTTTAACTATCCAAAATGTTACAGACAAATGCTGGTGCGATAGTTTATGAATTTTTGGCGCGTCGTTATATTGAGATAACTGAAACGAAACTCCTTTAGTATGCTTATAACTTTTTAAAAAAGCAGTACAGTCGTTTAACGATACATTCGTGTTTGTTTCCCAAAGGGGAAATTGATATAAATTTTGCCAAATCCCCTTTCCTTCTCGTTTTTCTAAAAGCGTGGTCTCATTGTTAAACTGAAATACCAAAAAATTAAAGTACCGCTGTTTTACTTTAACTTTCTTTAATTTAACTGGTAAACTACCAATGTTACCTTTATTATAAGCAATGCAGGTAGCTTGCAAGGGGCAAAATAAACAATCTGGCGTTTTAGGCCTGCACTGCATAGCTCCAAACTCCATTATTGCTTGATTAAAGGTTGCTGGGTCTTTTTTATCTATAAGCTCTTGAGCTAAGGCTTTAAATTCTTTTATGCCTTCTGTAGTATTAATAGGTGTTTCTATACCAAAATACCTTGCCAATACACGGTAAACATTTCCATCTACAACAGCTGTAGCCTCGTTAAAGCATATCGATGCAATTGCGCTTGCAGTATAATCTCCAACGCCCTTTAACTTTAAAAGTGTTTTATAAGTATTAGGAAAAACACCATTACATTCTTTAACAATATATTGGGCCGCAAAATGCAAATTTCTAGCTCTAGAATAATACCCAAGCCCTTGCCAGAGCTTTAAAACAAGCTCTTCGTTGGCGTTTGCCAAGTCGTAAACCGTGGGGAAATGCTCTATAAAAGTAAGGTAATAGGGAAGTCCTTGTTTTACTTGTGTTTGTTGTAAAATGATTTCTGAAAGCCAAATGTAATAGGGGTTCTGGGTTTCTCTCCAAGGGAGGTTTCGTTTATTAACTGAATACCAGCTTATTAATATTTTTGAAAACGACATGAATTGTTTTTCTGCTAAGTGCTAAAATAAACGTTTATAATCTTTAATTTTAATGAATTAGGTTTGAAATATTGAATATTAAATGCATATATTTGCATCCCTTTTAAAATTTATAATAACCCAAATAATAAAAATAAAAATGACGAAGGCTGATTTGGTAGCAAAAATTTCTGAGAAATTAGGAATTGAAAAAGGAGATGTTCAAGCAACGGTTGAAACATTTATGGAAGAAGTAAAAACTTCTTTAGAAAGTGGAGACAATGTTTACTTGAGAGGTTTTGGAAGCTTTATTATTAAAACTAGAGCAGAAAAAACTGGCAGAAACATTTCAAAAAACACTACTATAAAAATACCTGCCCACAACATCCCTGCATTTAAACCAGCTAAGGTTTTTGTAGAAGGTGTTAAAACTAACGTTGAAGTTAAGTAAGAAAACAAAGGTGCTGAAGCTGATTTCAGTATTAAAATAAATCATTAATTTAAAAAGACACTATTTATGCCAAGTGGTAAGAAACGTAAAAGACATAAGGTAGCGACGCACAAGCGTAAGAAACGCAGACGCGCTAACCGTCACAAGAAAAAGAAATAAATCGAAAAAGTAGTTTATACAACTACTTTTTTTGATTAAAAAAACAAAGTTCTTTGAAATGAGCTTATTAATTTTTTGACACCAAAATGGTGTGTTTTAAGCTCCACGGATTAAAATCCTGTGATAAAAATTAAGTTTAATCCATTTCGCCTATTGGCGGAATTAAAATTGACAAAATGGATAAAGAATTGATTATTCGATCTAATTCCGAAGCTGTCGATTTTGCCTTATTAAAAGATGGAAAACTTATAGAATTACAGAAAGACGAAGATGATAGCAATTTTTCGGTTGGCGACGTGTTTATTGCCAAATCTCGAAAAACTGTTCCTGGACTAAATGCCGCATTTGTTAATGTGGGTTACGAAAAAGATGCTTTTTTGCATTATCATGATTTAGGGCCTAAGTTACCTTCGCTTTTAAAATTCACAAAACGTGTAAGCACAGGTAAACTTAAAGATTTTTCTTTAAAAAATTTCCCATTTGAAAAGGATATTGAGAAAGACGGCAAAATTGCCGACGCCTTAAAATCCAATCAATCGCTATTAGTACAAATTGTTAAGGAACCTATATCTACCAAAGGGCCAAGGATAACCTCTGAGTTATCTATCGCTGGAAGATATATTGTTTTAATGCCTTTTTCTAACCGTATTTCTATATCACAAAAAATAGAAGATCGAGATGAAAAAGACCGCTTAAAACGTCTGGTAAAGAGTATTACACCTCAAGGTTTCGGAATTATAGTACGTACTGTAGCTCAAGGCAAGAAAGTAGCCGAATTAGATAACGATTTACAAAATTTGCTCCAACGTTGGAATGCAATGTGTAAAAAATTATACAAAGCACATCACCCAAGTAAAGTTTTAGGTGAAATGAATAAAGCCTCGTCTATATTGCGAGACATTTTCAACGATTCTTTTACCGGAATTACTGTTGATGATGAGACTTTGTATTATCAAATTAGAGAGTACTTGCAAGAAATTGCACCAAAAAAAGAATCTATAGTAAAGCTGTATCAAGCTAAAATTCCAATTTTTGAAAAATTTGGAATTGAACGGCAAATTAAAACTTCTTTTGGTAAAACCGTGTCGATGACTAAAGGCGCCTATCTGGTAATAGAACACACCGAAGCGCTACATGTTGTAGATGTTAATAGTGGTAATAGATCTAATAAATCTAACAACCAAGAGCAAACAGCTCTAGAAGTTAACTTAATTTCTGCTACAGAAATTGCACGCCAATTGCGTTTACGCGATATGGGCGGCATTATTGTAATAGATTTTATAGACATGACAAAGCCTGAGAATAGGCAAAAGCTTTTTAATCACCTTAGAGATGAAATGAAGGATGATAGAGCTAAACACAAAATACTGCCTCCTAGTAAATTTGGTTTAATACAAATAACGAGACAGCGTACACGTCCAGAAATGAACATTAAAACCCGAGAGGAAAACCCTAACGGTTCTGGTGATTCTGAGGTTGAAGCACCTATTAGTATAGTGCAAAAAATCAATCAAGATCTGGAGAGAATATTTAAAAAAGACTATAGTAAGGTGACTTTAAACACACATCCTTTTATAGCAGCCTTTTTAACTAAGGGCTTTCCATCAATACGTTCTAAATGGTTTTTAGAACACAAAAAGTGGGTTAAAATTTTACCCCGAGATGCTTACACATATTTAGAATATCATTTTTTCGATAAAGATGGTAATCGTATTAAATAATACACACCCCCTTACGCTTTTGTTAGTGTAAGGGGGTTTTTGTTTTAAAACGCATCTTGATGTTTTGTTTTTAACCGAAAATGAGTTGAAATTTAACCAGATGAGGCTTTTTTTAAAGCTTATAGCAGCGCTACAGACAAAAAAAGTAACGAAATATAGGTAAATTTCAGCCCTTTTTTAGGAAATAGGTCAAGATGAGTTCTTGTAAAAGGGTGAAAACTTTACCCTAGTAAAAAGTTAAAACAACACCTTTTTAAACTTTAAGTACTTTTATAAGTGCCAATACGTAACCGTAATGCAACCCTTCGTGTACGGCTATAAACTGTAGAGCTTCGTCTATATTATGTAACGTATTACCAGTTGTAGATACTGTGTATTCTGTATATGTTTTAAAGATACCTGCACTATAGTCAGATTGTGTTTTTTCTAAACTACTTAGCAATAATGCTTTTATCTCGTCCACTTCTTCTTGAGAAATATTTGCTTCTGGCTTACTATCTTTTCTATACTTATCTATCATCTCTGCAGAAACGTTTGGCTCTAGCCCAGAGAGTTTGTAAGCCAACAATTGCTCTGAAACAAGGCTATGCCCTATATTCCAAATAATATTATTGTTAAAACCAGCAGGTATATTGTTTAGCGTTTCTAAAGTATGATTTTCGAGTATATTTTTAAAAATAGTTCTTGTATTATTTAAAACCTGAAATGTAAAATCCATAATGTCTAATTTTCGATAAATATAGCTTTAATTTGTGTTTTGAAATACATAATATTATGAAAAAAGTATACTATTTAAAAAGTTGCAACACCTGTTTACGAATTATAAATGCGTTAAATTTAAGTACTGAATTTGAACTGCAAGACATAAAGAGTAGCCCTATTACTGAGACACAATTAGAAACCATGAAATTGCTATCTGGCAGTTACGAAAGCTTATTTAGTAAGCGTGCTCAACTGTATAAAAAACTAGATTTAAAGCACAAAGATCTTAGCGAAGAAGATTTTAAATCTTATATTTTACAACACTATACCTTTTTAAAACGTCCTGTTTTTATAATAGACGATGCCATCTTTATTGGAAACTCTAAGAAGACTGTAGAGGCCATTGGCGCAGCGCTGGAAGGGTAGTTAATTTACATAAGCCAGCTTAATATCGTCCAGTTCGTAAACACCATCGAATCCATCTTGGCCACCTCCTGTGTATTTAAATGCAATGTGTATTGTGCCAGATAAACAGGACAAATTTACATTGCCAGAGGGCAACCATTCTGTAAATGGATCTGTGTCTTTTACAACATAAGCATCTGTTAATACGCGCCATGTTGCCGCAGTTACGCCCGCTTCTGTACCATCCCAATCGTCGGCATAAAGTACTTCCATATAACTGCTATCGGCTCGGCTATTAGATGTTTTAAAGTTTAAAGTTTCGCCCTCTTGCAAGTCTAAATTAAGGGGTGGCGTTATTAGCCATCCTACATTGCTACTATCTCCAGAACTTGCAGATTGAAATCTTGCAGAACGTCCTAAAGAGGCATTTGTGGCACTGGAAGACCAAGCTTCCCAACCTTGGCTTCCTGTTTCAATATAATTAGTCCATCCTTCGCTGTTTATAAGCCTGTTGTTACGTTGGTTTTCAAATGCCTCGTCTAATAAAACGTGCTCTCCTAATACAGATGCCATGCCGCAGGAATGTTCTAAGGGATCGCATCGTACGGTGTTATCAAATTCTAAATTAACTGAACTGTTAGGTATAATGACATTAAAATCATCTCTAAAATCTCTAGCATAGATCCCTGTTACACTTCCGCTACCTTGGGGTACTAATACCGTTTTAAAGTCTGAAAATGTACTGGTTTGCATTATAATTTGCACTCCAGAATTACAACTTTCTAGGAGGCGTAACCCATCAAACTCATCGAAAGACTCACTAGCAAATGTAGCTCCCAATTCAAATCTGTTTAATTGTATTTTGTCGAGTTTAACAAGTGTATTTTCATCAAATGCTGTGAGATCTTCTGGGTTTACAAGCTTTGGTGTTATTTCAAAAATTCTATTAGTGCGCCTTACAATATCTCTATATTCCGAGGCTTGTATTTGAGCTACAGTTACACCATTTCCTCTACCTATGGTTAGTACGCCGTTTGTTTCGCCTACAGCCAATCCTTGTAATTTTATAAAAACATTTTGTCCCAGTTGATAGGTATCGGACAGACTACTTTGGTTTATCGCTATTTTAAACCCTAGTCTTGGATCGTGATCTGGATTGCTGTCGTCTATTTTATTTTGAATGATTAACTCTTCAAAAAAATTACCGCCTTTGTCTGTCGAAACCACATAGCCTTCAGCATACACATCGTCTTCAATAATTGCTGTAGTGTTACCTCCATTAACCGCTTGTTCGTATATGGATTTTATGGCTGCAAACGTAATACGCTTCTCTTCTGGTATTTCAAAATTTTGCGTTTCGACATTGGGCACATTAAATGCATCGTCTTCTACACAGGACACCACTAGAAAAGCTGCTGCTACATATTTAAAAATACTACGTCTCATTTATTCTATATTTTATGCTCACCTTTAAAAGGTATAGTTCATATTTAAAAAATAACTAGCACCTCGACCATACCAGTATTTTGTGCCAAAAACTGGCGTATTCAAAGCGCTATCATCTCGCAATTGTCTAAAATTGGCATTTCTACCTTGTTCGAATCCGCCTGTTCTAAATACGGTGTTTAAAAGGTTGTTTACACTGGCAAAAACACTAACATAATGTTTGCCAATACGCCACGATTTACCTCCCACTAGGTTTACGAGCATATAGGCCTCAAATTGTTCTTGCTGCAACAGTTCTTCTGCCAAAACAGCATCAAAATCATTAAAGGTATTGCCATCGAAGTCTGTACTAAAATTAGCTGATCGGGTTAGTGGGCTAATGTCTACATAAGCATTACTAAAAAAATTAGCTGTGGCACCAAACCACCAAAAATCTGGATCTCGATACTCGAAACCTATTGCACTGGCTCGCTGCGGGCCTGAAGCCACCTTGTAGTTTTTTAAATGCGAGACTCCAAAATCTCTAAATCCTCCAACAAAACCAGCTGCTTCTGCTTCATCATCCGCCTCTGTTGTTAAGAAAAGATTAGGGTTATTTGTGTAGATAAATTGCCCTAAAGCTGTTACGGCTTTCAATTTTATTTCTGGTGTTACCTGGGCTTCAATACCAAACTCTAAGCCTATATGTTGCTTATCTACGCCTTGTAGAATTTCTTGAACAAAAGCAACATTGTCTCCCCCAATACCGTCTGCAAAGAAAAAAGAGATCTCGTTAGCATCTTGTATGGTTGTGTAATAACCTGTTAATTTTGCTTTTACAAATGCCGAACGAAAATTATAATTTACATCTGCATGCATCAATTTTTCCTCGGTAATTTGTGGTACTATATTGTGGTTTTCTCTCGCATTCGAATAGGTATTTCTAAGTGTTGGTGCTCTAGTAGTGTAACTCCCGTTTATATTTAACAAATGCTTTCCAGATATTTTATATCCTATTCCTGCTTTAGCGCCATAACCTGTAAATTTTAGAGCTTCGCCTTTACCTAAAGAGGTTTCTGGAAAAGCACCATTTTGATACAAACCTTCCCTTTGGTATTGAGTTTTTGTTAAATGCATTGCCGTGAAAACATCCAATTTGTTGTAGCTGAACTGGGTCTGGGCAAAGCCGTTAATAACGTTTGCAAATAAATTGTAATTGTATTTAAAAGCGTCTCCTTCGCCTACTAAACGGTTGGGGTTTTGTAAATCGTTTTGAGCTTCTGTTGGTGTTGATGCAAATTGATCGACGTCTAAATAGGTATTTGCTCCAAATAGATCTAAAACATTTGCGTAGTTTTCCGATTTTAGACGCCTTACAGTTGCTCCAAAGTCTAGAATAGTATGGGGGGTTAGTTCTGTATGCAATAACATATTTCCTGTAAGTTGCTTATCATCTACTCTATCTTCGTATAATGCGTAAACGGCATTACCACCGCGTTGGCTGTTAGAAATATTAGCCTCGTACAATGCATTCCAATCAATTTGCCCTCCATTTTCGAAATCGCGTAAAGCTAAAAAGGCAAATTGCAAATCGTTAGGGAAATTACGTTCGAAATAGCTTGGTAGTTTTTGGTAATAGGTGGGGCTAGGGTTTGCGCCTCCACCTTCTGGAATTCCATTAACTAAATCTGTACCATTATTATCTAAACGGCTATTTCCACGTTGCCCAAATTGGTATCCAATAGTGGTGTTTAATCTCGTTTTTGGTGTAAAATCCCAATAATGGTTTAGCATTAAAATGGGTTCTTCTACATTTCTTATTCTAGAATTTCTTTGTTTTCCGTTTTGCACGCCCCAATATGCATTATATTTAATCCCTTTTATATCGAACACCTCTTGAGTGTTAGCAGATGAGCGCCCTCTGCGGTTAGGCGCATAGATACCCGTGAAATTTAAATTGTGCTTGCTATTAATTCGTTTTTCTACAGATAGAAATAAAGAGTTTGCATCGTAAAGCGTAGCATCTTGATAGCCTTGATTACCCCACCTTCTCCCTAAAGACAGTACATAAGCCCAATTGGATTTAGATAGGCCAGATGCGTATGTAGCTAAAACACGATTGGTATAACTTCTGTTTGAGGATGAGTATGTTATGCGTCCTCCCTTTTTGTACTGGGAGGCGTTTGTGTTTATATTTGTAGCTCCTAGTATACCTCCAAATGTATAGCTTGAAGGTTGTAAACCTGTTGCTAATTCTTGATTTCGAGTTGCATCATTTAAGCCTCCCCAATTACTCCAAAGCGGTCTGCCATTATGCAGCTTGTTCATAGCTATGCCATTTATAAGTAGTGTTGCATTTTCGGAGTCTAGACCTTTTGGTCTGAAAAAAGACTGACTAAACTCAAAAGCTGCTGTGCGTTGAAATACGTCTAGAGATGCAGACAAGAGACCTGTAACATTATTAGTACCATCTATATCATTATTCAATTCGTTGTCTGATAACGTTATTGTATATAAATCTTGGCTTGAAGCATAATCGCGTTCTAAAGTTATATCGTTAAAGGTAAGTTTGTCTTCTCTATTAATTGTAATAGGAAAACGCTTTGTTATATATCCGCTTTTAGATACTATAAGTATTTGCGCTCCCAAGGGGATTTGCGCCTTAAAACTAAACTCGCCTTGCACATCTGTTATACTGGATAACGTTGTGGTGGCTATCTCTACTTTTACGTTTAAAATGGGTTGTAATGAGACCGCATCTCTTACATTTCCTTCTATTTTTTTTACTTGAGCGCCTAAAATTGCTGATGCAATATTTAACAAAAAAACTACTACTACTTTACTCATAATTAAATTACAGAGCTTCAATTATAAGAAAAACAAAATAATTATACATATATTTCAACTTTTTTAACAGAAAATACATCTTTAATTAGTGTTTTATCTTATTTATAATAGTACTTATGAGGTTTAAAATAGTGTTTCTTGTCCTGTGCCTGTGCTTTTTATCATTAACTGCTGTTGCACAAAAACATAGGTTTAAAATTCATACCGTTGCGTTTTATAACCTTGAAAACTTGTTTGATAGCATTAACGATCCAAATACTTTAGACGAATACAGCCCTATAATGAACATTAAAACGAACAGGTCTAAGGCTTATTTGAAAAAGGTGAAACATATGGCAAGGGTAATTTCTGAGATTGGATATGAGAATACGGGAAACGCTCCTGCTATTATAGGAATTTGTGAAGTTGAAAATAGGAGTGTGATTGAAGACCTTATACGTACTAATACTTTAATTAACAAGGGCTACAATATCATTCACTTCGATAGTCCAGATGCTAGGGGCATTGATGTTGCTTTACTGTATAAAGATGCCGTATTTACACCAACTGGTACTGTTACCTATACACTTAATTTGCATGATGAAAATAGTACTAAACACATTACCACAAGAGATCAATTACTGGTTAGTGGCATGCTAGAAAACGACCCTATACATATTATTGTAAATCACTGGCCTTCTAGGCGTGGAGGTGCTTCTAGAAGCGAATCGAAACGTTTGGCTGCTGCTACATTAAATAAGCATATTATAGATTCTTTGCAACAGCTAGATCCTTATGCTAAAATTATAACTATGGGAGATTTAAACGATAACCCTATTGACTCTAGCTTAAAATCTATTTTAAAAACAACCAGAAAACGCAGTCCTACTTCTGGTAAGGCACTATATAATCCATTTGAAAATTATTATAAAAATGGTATTGGCACTACTGCTTACAGGGACAATTGGAGTTTATTCGATCAAATAATACTGTCTCAACCCTTGCTACTTAAAGATTACAATACGTTTAGATATTACAGGGCTAGTATTTTTAACAAGGCCTATTTAATAACAGCTTCTGGTAAGTATAAAGGGTATCCTTATAGAAGTTGGAATAGAACTGGTTTTAGCGGTGGCTATAGCGATCATTTCCCTGTTTACATACAACTTATTAAAGCTATAGATTAGTATTTTCTAGCTTAACCAAGCACTCCAAGGAATTCTTGTTAACAAGAGCACTAAAGCAATAGTATAAAACACAGCTATCGTTTTTAATTTTGGTGCGGAAGTGAGTTTCTTTTTATGCTTAGAGTAACCTATAGTAATTAAAGCTACAACTATAATATTAATAAAAGGGTGTTCTACCAAGTAGAGTCTGTTAACAGCATCTTTCATAACGCCTCCCATACCTAATTCTGAAAACAATGCTAGTCTTGGCGATGAAAAATACAATACCAAACCTATAAGCAATTGTATGTGCGTAACAATAAGCGTAAACAACGAAATTCTAAAATCTTTAGGCCCGTATTCTTTACCTCCAGCAGATTTTACTATGGCATTTATTACTGCTATACCTAAAACTAAAAGCACTAAATAGGCCCAATAAGAGTGTAAAACTTGTGTTACTGCGTACATGATAATTTCTTTTATTTTTCTAAGTCAAAAATAATGATTTTAATTCATAAAAAAGCCACTTCTTAAAAGAAGCGGCATTATAAAATTTATGTTTTTTAATACTAATAAGCCTAATTGAAACAAGTCCCTTCTATAAGGCGCTCTATACAATTTGCTTGACCGAAACAAACTGTTTCTGTTTCACAACCTTCTTCACTATCATTTTCGCAAGACAGGCTAAAGGTAGCAACGAGTAGGAGTACTAGTAATCTAAATTTGTGTGGTAGTATTCGATTTATAAATCATCTATCTTATTTAAAACTCTCATCCCAAACATTTCCACGTCATGTCAAATGCCTCTAAATTTAGTTTCTATTATTTTAACAGGAGAGAAACGCTTGTTATTCGCTCTTTTACCTGTTGTTCTTATAGTGGTTTAGCAAATTGAGCGTAGATGCATCGTGCGTACTACTTTCTTCTCCATTAAATTCTTTCAATATTTTATTGGCGAGTTGCTTACCTAATTCGACACCAAATTGATCGTAGCTAAAAATATTCCAAATAACTCCTTGTACAAATATTTTATGCTCGTACATAGCGATAAGTTTTCCTAAACTTTCTGGGCTTAGCTTATTTATAAAAATAGTGTTAGTGGGCTTATTACCACCAAATACTTTAAAAGGCATAATATCTTCTTTAGTGCCTTCTTCCGCAACCTGAGTTTCGGTTTTACCGTTTAGTAATGCTTCCGTTTGCGCTAAAAAGTTAGATATTAGCTTATCGTGGTGGTCTTGGTTACCATGTAAAGATTGCGTAAATCCTATAAAATCTGCTGGTATTAATTTTGTGCCTTGGTGGATTAGCTGAAAAAAGGCGTGTTGAGAGTTTGTGCCTGGCTCGCCCCATATTAACGTTCCTGTTTGGTAATTAACTGGATCTCCATTTCTGTCTATACTCTTACCGTTACTTTCCATAATGCCTTGTTGTAGGTAAGTTGCAAACTGGTTTAGGTATTGTGCGTATGGAATTACGGCTTCGCTTTCTGCTTTAAAAAAGTTGTTGTACCAAATGCTTATTAAGCCTAAGACTACAGGAATATTACTTTTAAAATCTTCATTTTTAAAATGCACATCCATTTTATGCGCTCCTGTTAAAAGGCTCTCGTAATTATCGTAACCTACGGCTAGACTTATAGATAACCCTACAGCACTCCAAAGCGAAAAACGGCCTCCAACCCAATCCCACATAGGGAAAATATTATCTTTATGAATGCCAAAATTTTGTACTGCTTCTAAATTTGTAGATACAGCTACAAAGTGTTTGGCTATATCTTCTTTATTAGCAGATTGTAAAAACCATTTTTTTATGGTGTTGGCATTAGATATTGTTTCTTGGGTGGTAAAGGTTTTCGAAACAATTACAAAGAGTGTAGTTTCTGGATTTAATTTTTTTATAACCTCATTTACGTGGTCGCCATCTACGTTACTTACAAAATAGGTGGTAAGTTGGTTTTTATAAAATTGTAGTGCATCTACAACCATGGCTGGCCCTAAGTCTGATCCTCCTATACCAATGTTTACAACATGCGTAAAGGGTTTTCCTGTATAGCCTTTACGCTCTCCATTTACAACTGCGTTTGTAAATGTTTTTACATCTTCTTTTACTGCTTGTACTTCTGGGACAATATTTTTACCATCTACCGTAATTATGGCATCGGCGGGCGCTCTTAATGCTGTATGCAGTACTGCTCTGCCTTCAGTTTTATTTATTTTATCGCCTTGGTATTGACGTTCTATTGCTGTTTTTAAACCTACCTCATCTGCTAATTCTAACAAGTATTGTAGTGTAGCGTCTGTAATTCTATTCTTAGAGAAATCTACATAAAAATCTTCCCATGATATGGTAAACTTATCTGCTCGTTCTTTGTCTTTAGCAAATAAATCTTTCATTTGTAAACTGGCTACTTCTTTAAAGTGAGCCTCTAATTTTTTCCAAGAATTAGTTGTTGTTGGGTTTATGTTAGGTAACGCCATAATTATGAATTGGTTTGGTAAATTACAGGTGCTTCTGGCACTTCTTTTTCTGTAATCTGTGGTTTAAAATTAATATTATCTAACTTATATTTTATGGGTTCTATATAATTTAAATATTTGATTTTTAAAGAGTCTGATATAGGTTTGGCTTCTGGTAATTTTTGTTTAAAGGGATCTACCTGTCTTCCGTTTTTCCAAAAGCGATAACATACGTGTGGCCCTCCTGTATTTCCCGTCATACCAACCCAACCTATAATATCTCCTTGCTTAACAAAGTCGCCACGTTTTACCTTACGTTTTCGCATGTGTAAGTATTGCGTTTCGTAAGTGGCATTATGTCTTATTTTTACATAGTTACCGTTACCACCACGACGTTCAGATTTTGTAACTGTACCGTTTGCGGTGGCCATAATTGGTGTGCCTATTGGCGCTGCAAAATCGGTACCTTTATGTGGTTTTACTTTGTATCCATATACTGCAATACGACGCTTTAAGTTATATCGAGATGATATTCTGCTAAATTTAACAGGGGCTTTTAAAAAAGCACGTCTTAAATTCTTTGCTTCTTCGTTAAAATAATCTACTATTCCTTTTACAGAGTCTGTGGTAAACTCGAATGCGTAAAAAGGCTCCGTATTGTGTTCAAAATAGGCTGCTTTTACTTTGTGTACTCCTGTATAGATACTATCGTCTATATACTTATCTGTGTAAATAACTTTAAAACGATCTCCTTTTTGCAACCTTCTAAAATCTATAGTCCATGCATAAATTTCGTCTGCCATTTTGTAGGCAAGTCTTGGGCTTAAACCTTGAGATTCTAGGGTTTCTGAAATGTTGCTATTTATAATGCCTGTAGCTATTTTTTCAACATACTTTATAGGTTTACTACTTTTATAAGCATGGATAGAGTCTTTAAAGTCGATAACCACATATTCCTCAAGATTAGGTTGGTATATAAAGCTTTTAGGTATTTCTAAAGAATCTTCTTTAACACACAACAGGGTATAAGGCTTTCCTACTTGTAAGCGTCTTATATCGAAGGTGTCTTTAGCTTTTTCGGCAATATTAAAAATTTTTGGGTAGCCTACATGGTTTCGCTCTAAGATTTCTCCAAAGCTATCTCCACTTTTAATAGTATCTCTTTTAACAATGTAATTGTCTAAATTGAACCCGAATTCTATGTTGGGTTCGGGTACTTCTACCGCTACTTCTACGTTCTCTTCTTCTGGTTTTTGAGTATCGTTTTTACACGAAAACACAAGCAACCCTAAGCATATAATTATGATACATTTACGCCCCAATCTTCTATTTCTTGTTTTGTCCATAAATCTGGAAAAAATATTCTTTTTTGGTATTTTGGATGCATATATTTTACCCACTCACTACCTCCTGTGGCTTCAGCTGTTTTGCCACAAATATTTAGATAATGGTTTGCTGTATCATAATGCGCCATAACCCATTTAACGTTAACAGTATAGTCGTACTCTCGCATAACTTTTACAAGCGTTGGATTTTCTTGATCTGCTTTAGGCAATTCTTTAAACTTACTCCAGAGGTTAGTGGTTTTATACGTATTAGAAAAGCCAATAAGTTCTTCTTTATAACGTGCCTCGAATGCAGTTAGTGTGTAGGTTTTTTTTCCTGTTTTAAAATCTTTACCTGCTGCTTGCCAGTATAAGTTTTCGAAGCCCTCTTCACAACATATATCTTGATTTACTTTTGCCCTAAAACGCTTATCTATAAGGTTAATAAGCTCTGTAGAAGCTAATTCTACTTTTCTATATTGTGCGCTTTGAAAACCACTTGCTGGGGTTAGTGCTGTTCTAAATTCGTTGTACTGAGAAACATTCATTCCGTCTTTCATTATACTGAAGGAGGATGTTAGCACATCGAAATAACGACTTATACGTTGTACTTTTTCTGTAAAAACATCTAGTTTAACTGTTGCTTGGGCTATCTGTTCTATCTCAGAAAGTATCATTTTAAACAGTAATTCGCTTATTTGATGGTACATGATAAACACCATCTCATCTGGAAAATCTGTCTTAGGCTTTTGGAGATTTAATAAAACATCTGTTTGTATATAATCCCAGTAATTAACTGGTTTGGTATGTAGTAACCCTTTTAAATGCACATCTATATCTTGATCTATAGATTCGTATTTTTTTTCGAGCTTATGAGTTATGTTATCTTCTGATTTCATTAATTCTTAACAACTAAGGCCGATGGATATTTTAATCCTTTAACAGCGTCTAAATCTGCTCTAAGCGATCCTACTGCTAAATCTGCCTTTATGCGCAAAGGTACTTTATTTTTATCTTTAGATACCCATAGTGTTAAACTTTCTTCTTCTTTAAAAACACGCCCTGCTAACACGTAAGGCCTGAACTTTAAAGAGGTGATTTCTCCGAATGTTGTATTAATTTTTTCTTCGCCTAAATATTGCAGCTTGAAACCGTAGTTTTCTTCGTCGAAAAACATATCTACCTGAACTTCGTCCCCTTCTTTTAGACCATCTGTATCTAGGTTATTTCTTAGATAATAAAACGTAGACACCATATCTTGAATATTTGGTTTGGTATCTATAACCTTCTTTTTCTTGCGCTTTTTATCGTTAACGTATGCTTTTTGGTTCTCTTGGTCGAAATTTATTTCTATATCTTTAGTGTGTCCACCTTCGTCTATATCTCTTATAAATTTATATGGCATGTTTGTGGTTTTATCAAAATAGGTCTCATACCTATCTTCTACTTTAAAAAACCACTTAATCATCCCCGTAGTCCAACCTTTACCTACTACATGGAATACATCTTTATTGTTGAGTTGTTCTTCTTTAACTAATAAGGTGGCATTACCGGCTTTTAAAAAGCCACTATAGCTCATCTTAAATTTAAACCATTCGCCTTCTTGAAACGCAGATTTAGACTGCGCTCCTACAGTTTGTATTAATGTTAAAATAACACATATATATAGTATTTTTTTCATATTAATATAGGTTGTTATAAATGCTTATTTGGAGCATAAGATTAAATTGTGCTAATAAAATTACAATTACTATTCCAAAAAAATAAATTTAATTTGTTAAGCTTTCTGTTGGTTCATTTTTGTAGCGCCAAAAAACAGATAGGTTTTAAAACCAAAACCCTAAATTAAAATACCAAATGCCGTTATTGTTTTCTGGCGAATAACTATATTTTATTTGTACAGGTCCTAAAAAGCTATCGTAAGCATAACCAAGTGCATAACCACTGTAGGTAGGTAAAGTTAACCACTCGCCTCTTTCAAATATATCATCGTCTACATTAGCCCAATTGCCTTCTAATGTTAAGTGGCTTTTTGCAAAAAACTCGTAGTCTGCACTAAAACTGGTTTTAATGTAGTTATTCCCTGTTAGAGCAATAAAATCGTAACCTAAAAACGACTCAAAATTATTTATAAAATCGTTACCAAAACCTCCTAAAGCAAAATCTAAACTTGTTGTAGATTTATCTCCAAACTTAAAGCCTGCGCCCGACTGTATGTTAAAGGCTAATTTTGGAAGTACGCTAAATGCATAGCCAGCTTTGGCTTTTACTATAGAAAAACTATCAAAATTAGTATTAAAATCTGAAGCCAAAAGGTACGAGTGTAAATCGCCTTCGAAAAACAGACCTTTGCTTGGAAAATACTTATCGTTATAAGTATCTAGTTTAAGCGTTCCAAAAACACTACCGTAATCTGTCGCTTCGAAAACAAATTCGTCTTGTCCTGTTTCGCTTGGGATGGTCTCAGATTTTATTTCTAAACGTTTATGTTCTACGCCTAAATTTAGGGCGAAGTTTTTTCTAAACAAGGTCTCCAAATAAATTTGATTGGTTTGGTCTTGTAAATCTATATTAATTTGATTTACACTGGTATTTGAAATTGTAGAATCGTCTAAAAATAATTGGGCATCAACACCTTTTTCGAAACCATTAAATCTAGATCTTAAACCGATGCTCCAGTAAAAACCCTTATCTATTAAATAATTAAAATTATACCTAACATTATCCCCCAGAATAAGATCTAACGATGCTACATCATTTTTAAATAACAGCCGCTTTTTGGTAATATTAACTAATGCCGCACTTTTATATAAATCGTCGTAATGCAAAGCCAAACGCAGAAAGGTAGATTGTCTATTTTCTTTAATATCTGCCAATAAATCGTAAACTCTTTTTTCTTCTGTGGGTTTAAGGTAATAATGAAATGCATTAAAATTATTTGTTGCAATTAAGCTATTAACACCTTTTATAAAGTCCTTATAGACAACTTCGCCTTCATTCTTTAATTTTAATTTTCCTTTTATGTAAGCTCTGGTATATTGTTTATTGCCTTTAATAGCCACCTTCCTTATGGTTATGGTGTCTTTTAATCCTATCCCTAATTCGCCAGAATCTGTATGTGCTTTATTTTTCATAAGCGCTTTTAGCTTGTCTATTTGTGCTAAGGTAGCTGTTTTTCCTTTGGCAATAATAGCATTGCCTTTGTCGAAGGAAATTAAGCTAAAGTCTTCTATGTCTGGTTTTATGTGTACATCTGTTTGTTGCGATTTTAATTTCATCGCATTAATTGTTCTAAAATTATTTATTTGAATTAAAACATCTGTGGCCGAGGTAAGCTCTTCTCTTTTTATTAGGCCATCCTGTACATCTACACCAATTATAAAATCCATGCCTTTAGCCTTCAATTCGTCTATAGGATAGTTGTTGGTTACCCCGCCATCTACCAGAATTTTATCTTCTAAAATTACGGGTTGAAATAAGGACGGTAGTGCACTACTAGCCATAAGTGCTTGCGGTAAGTTACCGCTTTCTAAAACTACAGATTTCCCTGTTTCTATATTTGTTGCCAAACAGAAAAAAGGAATATGTAAATCTTTAAAATTGTGTATCCCGTTGGTATGCAACAGCAGCCTTGATAAAATATTAAAAATATTTTGACCTCTAGACAATGCAGAGGGCAATTGCAGTTTAAACCCTTCGAAAGGCAGGGTTAGCGCATAACGCTCTGCGCTGTTTCTTTCGTTAAATGCTTTGGCACCTCTGGGCAGGTCGTCGTTTATAATTTTATCGAAATCTACACTATTAAAAATGGAATCTAATGCGTTACCAGAGTATCCCGAGGCGTACAATGCTCCTATAATAGCACCCATACTAG
Organism: uncultured Flavobacteriaceae bacterium; assembly: GCA_947489085.1. Lineage (GTDB taxonomy): Bacteria > Bacteroidota > Bacteroidia > Flavobacteriales > Flavobacteriaceae > Jejuia. Next base: position 31,355 of record CANLCJ010000016.1, on the reverse strand, counting down.
TGCCTGCGACATAATCTACCTTTATGCCTAAGCTATCTATAACTTTTAAAGCGCCTATATGGGCAAATCCTTTTGCGCCTCCGCCACTTAAAACTAAACCTACTTTGGGCTTACTGTGCTCTTTTTGGATATTCTGGGCACTTAAATTACCGAATACAGTTAGTAGTATAATTGCAAGTATGAGAATGCGTATTTTCAAATTTAAAGTCTTGTTTTAATTGTCATGATAAAAATTATATATTTTGGCTGCTCTAGATACGCCTACCACAGCTTCTAACTCGTCTAGTTTAGCATGTGCTACACGTTTCGCAGATTTAAAACGCTTTAAAAGCTCTACTATTGTTTTTTCTCCCACACCTGGAATGGCTTCTAACGCTGTGTTTAGAGCATTTTTACTTCTTCTATTTCTATGATGTTCTATACCAAAACGGTGTGCCTCGTTACGTAATTGTTGTATAATTTTAAGGGTTTCACTTTTTTTATCTAAATATAACGGTATGGGATCGTCTGGATAAAATAGTTCTTCTAGACGCTTAGCGATACCTATTATTGCTATTTTACCTCTTAAACTCAAAATATCTAAGCTTTTTAATGCCGAAGATAACTGGCCTTTACCACCATCTATAATAATAAGTTGCGGTAATGGTTCACCCTCATCTAACAAACGTTTGTACCTTCTGTATACTACTTCTTCCATAGATGCAAAATCGTCTGGTCCTTCTACAGTTTTTATGTTGAAATGGCGATAATCTTTCTTGCTGGGTTTTCCATCTTTAAAAACAACACAAGCTGCTACTGGGTTTGTACCTTGTATGTTAGAGTTATCGAAACATTCTATATGCCTTGGTTCTTCAGACAGTCTTAAATCGACCTTCATTTGTGCCATAATTCTGTTGGCGTGTCTGTCTGGATCTACTATTTTAATTTGTTTGAAACGCTCCATACGGTAATATTTGGCATTTCTGGTAGACAAATCTAAAATTTGCTTTTTATCTCCTAATTTTGGTACTGTTACTTTTATTTTCTCTCCTAACGAAACGGGAAAAGGCACATAGATTTCGTTAGAATTGGAGTTGAATCGTTGTCTTATTTCTGTAATGGCCAGCTCTAAAAGTTCTCTGTCGGTTTCGTCTAATTTTTTCTTTATCTCCAGCGTATGAGATCTAATAATAGATCCGTAAGACAGTTGTAAAAAATTTACGTAACCATAGCCTTCGTCGCTAATAATGCTAAACACATCTACATTGCTAATTTTGGGGTTAACAATGGTAGACTTTGCTTGGTAATTTTCGAGAACCTCTATTTTTTCTTTTATGTTTTGCGCTTCTTCAAACTGCATGTTTGCAGCGTAATTTTTCATTTGCTGCTTAAATTGCACCAAGGAATCTTTAAAGTTTCCTTTAATAATTTCTTTTATAGCTTTTATGTTTCCGTGGTACTCTGCTTCGGTCTCTAAATCTTCGCAAGGGCCTTTACAGTTTCCTAAGTGGTATTCTAGACACACTTTATATTTGCCTGCATCTATTTTTTCTTCGCTTAAATTGTAATTACAAGTACGCAATCCATATAAACCTTTTATTAAATCTAAAAGTGTGCGTACCGTTTTCATACTGGTATAAGGGCCAAAATATTCGCTGCCATCCTTAAAAACGCGTCGTGTTGGAAAAACTCTGGGAAAACGCTCGTTTTTAACACATATCCAAGGGTAAGACTTATCGTCTTTTAACATCACGTTATAACGTGGCTGGTATTTTTTAATAAGATTGTTTTCTAACAACAGAGCATCTGTCTCGGTAGCTACAACAATATGCTTTATGGTATCGATTTTTTTTACCAGTACTCTGGTTTTTCCGTACTCATGGTTTTTGGTAAAATACGAGCTTACACGCTTTTTTAAATTTTTAGCTTTACCAACATAAATCAGTGTTCCATTTTTATCATAATATTGGTACACTCCTGGTTGGTTAGGAAGTGTTTTTAGCTGTATTTCTAAGTTAGGGGTATCCATTATTGTAAAGGTATACTAAATAGCCAAAAATTGAAAATTCGCTAAGCTTTTTTACTATATTGCAATTAACTTTGTGATATTAAAAAACACACTTTTTGTGTTTTTTAATTTACAGCTTATAATTTTAGCGTCTTTTCATTACTTCATGAATATTGTTATACTATCTAGAAACCCTTATTTATATTCTACAGAGCGTTTGGTTGTAGAAGGTGAAAAACGTGGACACTCTGTAGAAGTTATAGATCCTTTAAAGTGCGATTTAATTATAGAAAAGGAAAAGCCAACCATTTTTTATAACGACAAGTATTTGGATTATGTAGATGCTATTATTCCTAGAATTGGCGCCTCGGTTACTTTTTTTGGGTGTGCTGTGGTAAGACAATTTGAGATGATGAATGTGTTTACCTCTGTAACCTCAGACGCTATTATTCGCTCCAGAGATAAACTAAGAAGTTTTCAGCATTTATCTAAAGCTGGTATCGGTATGCCCAAAACAGTATTTACCAATTACTCCAGAGATATAGACCGTGTACTCGGCCACGTTGGTGGTGTACCTGTTATTATTAAATTACTAGAGGGCACTCAAGGTTTAGGTGTTGTTTTAGCAGAAACTAAAAACGCTGCCGAATCTGTACTAGAGGCTTTCCATGGTTTACAAGCGCGTGCTTTGGTTCAAGAATATATTGAGGAAGCTAAAGGTGCAGATATAAGAGTGCTAATTGTAGATGGTCATGTTGTTGGTGCGATGAAACGGCAAGGCAAGGAGGGCGAGTTTCGTTCTAACCTACACCGTGGTGGCTCTGCAAAAATTATTAAACTTAATGAAGCCGAACTAAAAGTAGCTATGAAAGCTTCTAAAGCATTAAAGCTCCCTGTATGCGGTGTAGATATGTTACAGTCGCGTCGTGGACCTTTATTATTAGAAGTCAATTCCACGCCTGGTTTAGAAGGGATAGAAATTGCTACAGGTAAAAATATTGCAAAAAGTATTATTACCTACGTAGAACGCAACAAACACTAAAATTGATGGCACTAGAAAAAAATGCACTACATATACTAGGTGCAGAAATACAGCCTGGAGAAACTCAGGAAATAAATTTTGACGTTGCAAACCTCCACACGGCCTCGCCTGTAGATGTACCTGTTATAGTGAGCCGTTCTAAAAAAAAGGGCCCTACGGTACTGTTCACTGCTGGCATTCATGGAGATGAAGTTAATGGTGTTGAAATTGTTAGGCAGCTTATTGCTAAAGGCATAAATCAACCCAAAATAGGCACTATAATTTGCATGCCTGTTATTAATATATTTGGGTTTATAAATTTAAAACGCGAATTTCCAGATGGTAGAGATTTAAACCGTGTATTCCCAGGCAGCACCTCTGGCTCTCTTGCCAGTAGGGTTGCTCACAAGTTTATAGAAAACGTTGTACCCCACGCCGATTTAATTATAGATTTTCACACAGGAGGTTCTGGTAGGTTTAATGCGCCGCAATTGCGCTATGAAAAAAGCAACTCACAATTGGATTCTCTTGCTAATATATTTGGAGCGCCTTTTGTGTTGTATTCTAAAAACTTATCGAAATCTTTTAGAAACACCTGTGCTAAACTTGGCAAGGATTTATTACTTTTCGAAGGTGGCAAATCTTTTCATATAGACGATGTGGTTACCAACTCTGGTGTTAATGGATCTAAACGAATTTTAAAACATTTAGGCATGCTAAAATCAGGGTTTCAATGCTCCAAACCCAAAAGACATTGTGTTTTTATAGAAGACAGCAAATGGTTAAGGGCAAAATACTCTGGTATGTTTAAGGCTACAATACCCGTTGGATCTTATGTAGATAAGGATGACGTTATAGGTAATATAACCGATCCTTATGGTAAGTTTAATTATTTTGTGAGGGCTAAAAACGCAGGACATGTTATTAATGTTAACGAGCTCCCGATAGTTTACCAAGGCGATGCCTTATTTCACGTATCTACTATTGTAAAATCTTAATCTAAATGGAAAAATTGCTGCTTCGTGAGAAGTATAGAAGGCTTCGTAAACAACTATCTTTAGAGGCTCTAGAGGAACTTAGTATTTCTATAGCGAATAATCTTATACATCTAGACATTTGGAATTATCAATTTTATCATGTTTTTCTCTCTATTGAAGCACAAAAAGAGGTAAACACAGAACCTATTTTGAGTATCTTATCTGGAATGGATAAAAATATCGTGATTGCTAAAAGTAATTTTAGCAACTATAGCATGACAAACTACCTCCTAACAGATAACACCAGAATAGTGACTAATGCGTATGGGATACCAGAACCGGATAATGGCATTGCCATACCTAACCAAGATATTCAGGTTGTATTCATACCTCTTTTAGCTTATGACAATCAAGGCAATAGAGTAGGTTATGGAAAAGGGTTTTACGATACCTTTCTCAACCAATGCAACCCAAATGTGTTAAAAATAGGGCTTTCTTTTTTCGACGCAGAACCTTTAATTTCTGATATTCGCGAGGCAGATGTAAAGCTTGATTATTGTATTACACCCCAAAAAACCATGTCGTTTAAGTGAAGATATTATCGACAAAATGCATTTTCGCCTTGTTTTTTTGGAAAACATTTTCTAAGTTTACAATAACATACTAAACAAACTATCCCATTTCTAACACGATTATGTTAAATAACAAAATTAACAGAGTAGTTAACGATATTGACATCGGATATTGGGAACTCAAAAATGGTGAATTATACTGGTCTGAAGCTTTTTTATCGGTATTAGGATATAATGAGGATACTATAAAAATATCCTTGGATTACTTTTTGAGTAATTTGATACATAAAGAAGATAGCAAACAATTTAGAAATAACTTTTTTGGCCTTACCAAAAATAATACCGATTTTAGACAAAGTATGCTTATTAAGTCTAGGAAAGGGTCCTATAAAGAATTTGTTTGTACAACCAACGACAATTTATCGTTTAGTGTAGAAAAAGATTCTAAGCTTATCTTTTTCAACAAAAGAAAATTTAAAACCAATAAAAAGGTAAAAAAAGATAAATTTTACTTTAAGCAGGCTACCGAAATGACCAAAACAGGAAGCTGGTATGTTGATTTTATTAAGCAAAAAAGTTACTGGGACCAACAAAGTAGACGCATCTTAGAGTACCCCGAAGATTACATCCCCTCATTAAAAAATTCCAAAAAGTACTATGCCACAGAACATAGAGCACTAGCAAAAAGAACCTTTATAAAATGTGCTGTACACGGAAAATCATTTAATATAGAAATTAAAATGCTAACCAACAACGACAGAGAGTTTTGGGTAAAAGCTATGGGAAAACCTGTTTACAATACTAATAAAGATATTATTGGTATTAGAGGAGTTTTTCAAGATATAGACGCATCCAAAACAAAAGAACTTAACCTACTTAAAACCTCGAATATTATAGCAGCTCAAAACAAAAGGCTCTTTAATTTCGCACACATTGTTTCTCATAACTTAAGATCTCATAGCAGCAATTTAACACTAGTATCAGAACTTATTGATAGTTTTGATTCTCCTGAGGAAAAACTGGAGCTTTTAGACAACGTTAAGGAAATAGCCGAAAGTTTAAATGACACTATAGAGCATTTAAATGAAATTGTTACGATACAAACAAGTACTACTAAAATAAAATCTAAAATTCGTTTTAAGGATGTTCTAAATTTGGTGTTGTCTTCTATTAAACAAATTATTATTGAAGAAAACGCTATTGTAGAGGCCGATTTTTCTAAAGTAGACACTATAGAGTATATCCCTGCTTACATGGAAAGTATTATGCTTAATCTTATAAGCAATGCCATAAAGTATAAACACCCAGATAGAGCTCCTATAATTAAGGTTAAAACTTACACTGCTGATACCAGAACCGTACTGGAATTTGAAGATAATGGCTTAGGAATAGATTTAGAGAAATTTGGGCACAATCTTTTTGGTATGTATAAAACATTTCATTATAATGGTGATGCAGTTGGAATAGGTTTATTTATAACTAAAAACCAAGTTGAAGCACTTAACGGTGAAATTAAAGTTGATAGCGCAGTAAACAAAGGCACCACGTTTAGAATATATTTTTAAAATATGGCATTGGCACATAAAAAGACAGCTTGTATTATTGACGACGACCGTATTTACGTTAGTCTCGTTAAAAAAATAATAGAACGCAAAAACTTATGCAGTAAATTACTGATTTTTAACGACGGTAAGCAAAGTATAGCGTATTTTGAAGCCCTTTTGGATGATTTGAGAATAGAAGATATTCCAGAAGTTATATTCTTAGATCTAAATATGCCTGTAATGGACGGCTGGGAGTTTATCGAACGCTTCAAAAAAATAAAAAATAAATTTAATAAAGACATAGAACTCTATGTTGTAAGCTCTTCTATTAATCCTATAGACATAAATAGAGCTAAGGCATTTAACGAGGTAAATGATTATATTAAAAAGCCTTTGAATATAAAAGCTCTTGAAAAGATTTTTAGGTACGACAATGCCTCCTAAATCTCGTAATTACGTTTTGTTTTCCCAGTTATTTAAATGCCTTACGGTTAAATATAATTAAAATTACAAACCCAGTACTTATAGCCATATCTGCTACATTAAAAACGGGATCGAAAAAAGTAAAGAACTTACCTCCATAGAAGGGCACCCATTCTGGCATATAGCCTTTTACCATTGGAAAATATAACATGTCGACCACTTTACCATGTAAAAATGTATCATAACCTCCATTCTCTGGTAAAAACTTTGCGATGTCAACATGGCTATCTCCAAATAATACGCCGTAAAATACCGAATCTATAATATTACCCAAAGCGCCAGAAAATATTAAAGCTATGGCTGTTATTAGTATTTTGGAACTTTGTGCCTTTGTTGCGCTATACAACCAATACCCAATACCGAAAATAGCCAAAATTCGAAACAATGTTAACACTGTTTTTGCTGTTCTGTCTGACACAAATGAAACGATATCGCTAATTCTAGTGCCCCACGCCATACCTTCATTTTCAATAAAGTAAATTTTAAACCAACCAAATACATCTACACTATCGTGTAAAGCAAAATGTGTTTTTACGTAAATTTTACTTATTTGATCTACTAGTAAAATAATTACGATTATTAAAGTCGATTTTTTTAGAGACATTGTTAAAAGTGCTTGTAGAATTTGCTTTAAAAAACAAACGCCTCGTTACATAATACGAGACGTTATTTCAATTAAAAGGTATGGTGCCAAATTATTTTTGCATATTTTTTGCTTCTATACTTAAAGTGGCATGTGGCACTAACTCTAAACGTTTTTTATTAATGAGCTTTCCTGTTACCCTACATATACCATAGGTTTTATTTTCTATGCGTATAAGCGCATTTTTTAAGTCTCTTATAAACTTTTCTTGACGTATTGCCAATTGTGAATTCGATTCTTTACTCATTACAGCACTACCCTCATCAAAGGCTTTAAATGTTGGAGAGGTATCATCTGTGCCATTATTGTGATCGTTCATATAGGCACTTTTTATAAGTTCTAAATCGTGCTTTGCTTTATCTATTTTATCTTGAATAAGTACTTTAAATGCTTCTAAATCTGCATCTGAATATCTTGCGTTTGTGTTATCTGCCATAATATCAGTGTTTTTTGATGAATAATTTGGTGTTTATAGTATCGAAATCAATATCTATACCATTATCCACCTGGTCGATTATTTCTAATTCTTCCGTTAATGTTTCTGTTTTGATGTATTCTAAGTTAGAAGCTACGGCCTGTTGCAAATGTGCATTATTTAATAATTTAACATCGATTTTATCGGTAACATCGAAACCAGAATCTTTTCTTAAATTTTGAATGCGATTTACCAACTCTCTAGCAATACCTTCTTGCTTGAGTTCTTCTGTTATTGTAACATCTAAAGCTACTGTGAGAGCACCTTCATTTGCAACTAACCATCCCTCTATATCTTGAGATGTAATTTCTACATCTTCGAGTCCTAAAGTAATATTTTTTCCATTTATTTCAACATCAAAACTACCATTTTGTTCAATTTTTTTAATGTCCTCTGCAGTAAAGCCCATAATTTTTCCTGCAATGGCTTTCATATCTTTACCAAAGCGTGGGCCTAAAGCTTTAAAATTAGGCTTTATTTGCTTCACCAATATATCAGAAGCGTCTTCCATTAACTCTACGTCTTTAATATTCACTTCGTGTTTTATCAAATCGCAAACCGACAAAATTTCTTCTTTTTGAGTGGTACTACTAACAGGAATCATTATTTTTTGCAATGGTTGTCGCACTTTAATTTTCTCTTTAGCTCGTAATGATAATACTAAAGACGAGATGGTCTGTGCTGCTTCCATCTTACGCTCTAAACTTTTGTCTATATAAGCAGAGTCTGCTACTGGAAAAGTTGATAAATGCACACTTTCGAAGGCTTCTTTTTGCGTTACAGCATTTAAGTCTAAATACAATTTATCCATAAAAAATGGTGCGATAGGTGCGCCTAACTTTGCCAGTGTTAACATACATGTGTAAAGCGTTTGGTAGGCAGATATTTTATCGGTTTGGTAATCGCCTTTCCAAAAACGTCTTCTACTTAAACGCACATACCAATTACTTAAATTATCTTGTGTAAAGTCTGATATTGCTCGTGCTGCTTTTGTAGGCTCATAATCTGCATAATAGTCGTCTACGCGTTGTATTAAGGTATGCAACTCAGAAAGTATCCATCGGTCTAATTCTGGACGTTCTTCCAGAGGTATGTCTGCTTCGGAGTAGCTAAATCCATCTAAATTTGTGTAGAGGCTAAAAAACGAATAGGTGTTGTATAACGTTCCAAAAAACTTACGTTTTACTTCTTCAACACCATCTAAATCAAATTTTAAATTGTCCCATGGGTTTGCATTGGCTATCATATACCAGCGTGTAGCATCTGCACCGTAATTACTTAAGGTGGTAAATGGATCTACAGCGTTTCCTAAACGTTTGGACATTTTTTGTCCGTTCTTATCTAAAACCAATCCGTTAGAAACTACATTTCTATAGGCTATAGAATCGAACACCATGGTACCAATGGCATGTAGCGTGTAAAACCAACCCCTGGTTTGGTCTACTCCTTCTGCTATAAAATTTGCTGGAAATGTTGTGCCTTTATCTATAAAGTCTGCATTTTCGAAAGGGTAATGCCATTGTGCATAAGGCATAGCGCCAGAATCGAACCAAACGTCTATTAAATCGCTTTCACGCTGCATAGGCTGTCCTGAAGGCGAAACTAGAACAATATTATCTACAATGTTTTTATGGAGGTCTAGTTTTGCATAATTTTCGTCTGAGTTGTTTCCAACTTCAAAATCTGCAAAAATATCTGCTTCTAAAACGCCTGCATCAACTGCTTTTGCCATTTCTGCTTTTAGCTCCTCTACAGATCCTATGCATATTTCTTCTTTTCCGTCTTCTGTTCTCCAAATTGGTAACGGGATACCCCAGTAACGCGATCGTGATAAGTTCCAATCGTTTGCATTTGCTAGCCAGTTGCCAAAACGCCCTTCTCCAGTACTTTTAGGCTTCCAGTTTATTGTTGTGTTTAGCTCGTGCATACGGGCTTTTACATCGGTTACTTTTATAAACCAAGAGTCTAAAGGATAATAGAGTATTGGTTTATCTGTTCTCCAACAGTTGGGGTAACTATGCTTGTACTTTTCTACCTTAAAAGCTTTGTTTTCCTCTTTTAATTTTATAGCAATTTCTACATCTACAGAGCGTTCGGGCGCATTTTCTGTATAGTATTCGTTTTTAACGTATTTGCCTGCAAACTCTTTTACTTCTGGTCTAAACTTACCTTGCAAATCTACAAGCGGCACCAAATTTCCGTTTTCGTCTTTTACCAACATTGGTGGCACTTCTGGTTTGGCTTGTTTTGCTACCAAGGCATCGTCTGCTCCAAATGTTGGTGCTGTGTGTACAATTCCTGTACCATCTTCTGTTGTTACAAAGTCTCCAGATATTACTCTAAAGGCATTTTCTGGATTGTTATTTGGCAATACGTAAGGGAGCAATTGCTCGTAGGTTATACCCACTAAATCCTTACCTAAAAACTCTTTAACTACATGGTAGGGTATTTTTTTATCACCTTGCTTATAATTTAACAGTTCTGCTTTTTCTTCTACTCTAGTAAATTTTCCTGAAAATTGATAATTCACTAGTTTTTTTGCTAGAACTACGTTTATAGGCTCAAAAGTATACTGGTTATAGGTCTCTACCAGAACATATTCTATTTTTGGACCTACAGTTAATGCGGTATTACTGGGTAATGTCCATGGTGTGGTTGTCCACGCTAAAAAATAGATGTCTCCTTCGTTTTGCAAAAACGCTGGTAAAGAGGCCTCTTTTGCTTTAAATTGTCCTACAATAGTTGTATCGGTAACATCTTGATATGTCCCGGGCTGATTAAGTTCGTGAGAACTTAAACCTGTTCCTGCCTTTGGCGAATACGGCTGAATTGTATAGCCTTTATACAATAAGTTTTTAGTGTAAATTTCTTTTAGCAGCCACCATACAGATTCCATATACTTGGGATCGTAAGTAATGTAGGGATCGTCCATATCTACCCAATACCCCATTTTCTCTGTAAGATCGTTCCAAATGCCTGTATAGCGCATTACTGCTTTACGGCAAGCCGCATTATAGTCTTCTACAGATATGGTTTTCCCTATATCTTCTTTAGTTATGCCTAATTCTTTTTCTACTCCTAACTCTATAGGTAATCCATGTGTATCCCAACCCGCTTTTCGCTTAACTTGGTAACCTTTCATGGTTTTATATCTTGGAAAAATATCTTTTATAGCGCGCGCTAACACATGATGTACTCCTGGCAAGCCGTTTGCAGATGGTGGCCCTTCGTAAAACACATAAGGTTCTTTACCTTGTCTTGTAGTTACACTTTTTTCGAAAATATTATTTTCCTGCCAGTATTTTAGGATTTCGTCTGCCACTTTTGGCAAGTCAAGTCCTTTATATTCAGTAAATTTAGCGCTCATTTATACCTAATTCTTATAAGTTTGCGAATTTAACGAATTCTACTTAAAAGAAGAATAGTATAAATAGATTTATACTTAGCTTTTTATGTTGGTTGTTCTATCTTGGGCGCAGCTCCTCCCACACGCCTTTTTTAAACATTTCTAAAAACCTAATGCCAATTAGCGCTTATCAATTTAATTGTAGTTCTCAATTAAGAACAACCTAGTCTCCGGTAAAAAAGTAAATATTACACCTGTTTCAATGCTTATCATTCAATAACATAGTGAAAACAATTATTACTATACGGTAAAAAACCTCAACCTAAAAAACGTTGTTGCAATGTGTTAAAATTCAAAATTTAACAAAATTACCAGTATTGTACAGGATAGCACAATGTATTCCAATACATAATTTTGAGTTGATAAAACAACTAATTATGTGTTTTTTTATTACAAAAAAATTGTTTTAACCACTTTAGGGGATTCTATCGTACAAGATGTATTCTTTTAAAATGTTAAGTCAACTGACACTCTAACCAAGTTTTTTTTGGAACGAAAAACATTAAACAACTAAATTTTAAATTATGAAGACAATTAAATCCATTTTTTTGGCACTAACCATTGCCTTATTTTCATCTTGTGAAAGCGACCAATTAGAGGACAGCAGTACCACCAATCTTTTAGAAACTGAAACAACAGCGCTAACAGAAAAAGGAGGGTGTAATACTGAAGTGTTACGCAATAATATAAGCTACCGCCTTGTTGTTAGGAATCTTAATGGACGAGAAGAAACTTATAACATTCCTAGAAGCTCTATTGATCGCGATACAAGAGGTATCGATATAGAGATTAGATTGAGAGATGCTTTTAGTAGCAGGTTTTTATCTTCTGGTGTAGATAGAATTATTTTGCGATCTAGAGGCGATTTCCAATTCCCGACTTCATTTAATTCTCAACCGGGCGCAAGAGTTAATGGCAGGTTAATGTTATTTGGCTTGGTAGATACTAATATTGGTGCTAACAGAAGACTTAATGCTGTTACTCGTGTACCTGGCAGGTTTACTGAAAGAGATCTTTCTGTACTTTACCAAATTGATTGTGGCAATAGGTAATTACTGTTAACATTTTGGTAGTATAAAATTAAAAGGCAGGAATACTTAAATATTCTTGCCTTATTGTATTAATGCAATTCTATTGAATGTTTTTAGATAATTAGGTCTACTAAATCCTCAATCTTAGAAACCAACTCTATTTTTATAGCACTGTTTTTTAGACTTATTTTATTATATTTTGATACAAATATTGTTGAAAAACCTAGTTTTTCAGCTTCTAATATGCGTTGCTCTACACGTTGTACGGGTCTTATTTCTCCAGAGAGCCCTACTTCTGCAGCAAAACAGAAATCGCTTTGTAAGGGTTCGTCTTCGTTAGAAGAAAGTATTGCTGCTACAACAGCTAAATCTATAGCTGGATCGTCTACTGTAATACCTCCTGTTATATTTAAAAAAACATCTTTAGCACCCAACCTAAAGCCCGCTCTTTTTTCTAATACAGCTAAAAGCATGTTAAGCCTTTTTACGTTAAACCCTGTTGCACTTCGTTGCGGTGTACCATAAACTGCTGTACTCACTAAAGCCTGTACTTCTATCATTAAAGGACGCATACCCTCTAATGTAGCTGCTACTACATTTCCAGATAATTCATCGTCTTTTTTAGATATTAATAGTTCTGAGGGGTTGGAGACTTCTCGAAGTCCAGATCCCTTCATTTCGTAAATACCGAGTTCGTGTGTTGAGCCAAAACGGTTTTTATTCGCTCTTAATATTCGAAAGACATGATTGCGATCGCCTTCAAATTGCAAAACCGTATCGACCATGTGCTCCAATATTTTGGGGCCTGCTATATTGCCGTCTTTTGTTATGTGTCCAATAAGAATGACTGGCGTAGCGGTTTCTTTGGCAAATTTTATAAGCTCTGTGGTACACTCTTTTATTTGAGAAATACTTCCTGAAGAAGATTCTATATAATCACTATGCAATGTTTGTATGGAATCTACAATAACCACATCTGGCTCTAAATGCTTTATTTGCTTAAAAATATTTTGCGTTTTTGTTTCTGTAAGTATATAGCAATTGTTGTGGTCTTGATTAATGCGCTCTGCCCTCATTTTTATTTGCTTTTGGCTTTCTTCTCCAGAGACATAAAGTGTTTTATAAGGCAACTTAAGCGAAATTTGGAGCAACAATGTACTCTTGCCTATACCAGGTTCTCCTCCTAACAGGATTAACGATCCTGGTACGATCCCTCCTCCCAAAACACGATTAAATTCCTCGTCTAAACTATTTAATCTTGCTTCTTCAAAGACGTCTATGTCTTTAACTTTTAAGGGTTTTATTGTGGTTTTTACACTTGTGTCAGGTGTTTTCCAATCGCTTTTCTCAGGCTTTTGCAATACTTCTTCCGCTATGGTATTCCACGCTTTACAAGCATTGCACTGGCCTTGCCATTTTGCATATTGCGTTCCACAATTTTGACAAAAAAATGTTGTTTTTACTTTAGCCATTAATGGTATCCGAAATCTTCTTTTATAGCGTCTGCTAATTCTAAAACTCTATCTTTTGTTATACCTGCTATTTCTTTTAGCGTGTAAGCATTCTGGTATGTTCGCAATGCTTTTTTAGGCTCTCCAGTTTCTTCATAAAAACGCCCTAAATAATAATTCCCTAAAAGCGTAGAGGGATAATGTTCTCTAGCCAATTTACCTAGGGGTTCATAATATTCGAACATCTCTTGTTTTTTTATAGCTGCAGCTATGGCTTTAAAATCGTTTATTAAAATCTTCTTTTTAATTCCAAATACATCTTCTATAGCCTGGTATTTTTCTTCTAGATATACTACTGGAGAAATTTCTAATTCTAAAATTTCTTCTTTGTATTCTTTTTTACTTATAGGTTTATAAATATTAAATATATGTTGCAATGCATTTGGTATTGCGTGTGCTGGTGAGGAGTAATGGGATGCATTCTCGAAAGTATCGAATTGGTAGGCTAACTTCTCATTATCTAGAATAGATATGTCTGTATTTAAAGATTCTGCCATTCCTTTAACCGTTTTATTATCTGTTGCAGCTTCTGCTAGATAATAGAACAGTTTGGTTTCTATTTTAGATAAACTTTCTGGTATGTACTCTAGCATATTTGGCGCTAATTCTGGACTTATAACAATGTAAGCTTGAAATAAAGGGTTGGCTTTTAAAAGGTAATAATTGATAAAGTTGGCGGTTTCTCCATGTCCTACTGCTACTCTAAAATTAGTGGTTCTGTAACTTTTCTCTATGTAAGGCAAAAGTTCTAAGCCAATAAACTCAAAGAAATTGGCACCAGAATCTATAGGTAAAGAATTTTGCTCAGAATACAAACAATCGTCGTAACGTTTGTTTAACTGGTTTACACCAACTACTATAGCTTCTGGCATATCTTCCCAATAAGAGTAATAATCTACGTTACCTGCTAGGGGTTCAAATAGATAATCTCCATCTAAAACAATAAATATGGGATAATTTTTTTCTGTATTTTGACTGTAACCTCTAGGTAATTGTATTTTAATTTGACGTTCGTCTCCTAATTTAGACGACTGAAACATTTCATACTTTACCTGTGCTAAAGAGAGCTGGGACACTACTAGCAAAAACAATATAGACGAGATAATTCTTTTCATTTTAAACATAATTGTAGATTAACTATGGCAAGGTACTAAATATAGCTAGAGATTAAAAGTACTTGGTTAAGCCTTTTTTAGGCTTTTTCGCCTGTTAAAAATTGGCAGATACGCTAAAGAGAGCCCTCCAAAAATAATAACCAGCACTGTTTGCGATCCCCACATAATGTAACCAAATGCAATGCTTGGGTCTTTAGCTATACCAAACAACGAAAATGCAGCGTATATTGCTAAAGGATAAGAGCCTATACCTCCGTTGGTAGCTGCTATACTAAAACTTGCTGCGATAAAACCTATTAGTATTGCAGCAAATGGAATATTACTTGTCTCTTGGAGCGAAAATGTTGTTATGTAAAACATTAGCACATACATGCTCCAGATAAATATTGTATGCAGAATAAACGGCCACTTTTTCTTCATTTTAAATATGCTTAGTGCGCCTTCTATTAAACCATTAACAAACTTCCTAATTTTGTAGGCTATTTTAGACTTGCTTTTGCGTAGGTAAACTAAAAATAAAGCACCTAGTATTGAAAGTCCCAAAAAGGCTATTATAAGCTTTAGAGGCTTAAATTTAGCACTAAGAAACTCGTAAATAAAATCGAATTGTAAACACAATGTTACTGCAATAATGCATAGCATAACTATTAAATCTGCAATACGCTCTGCCACTATAGTACCTATACTTTTCTCGAAAGGCACAGACTCATAATTTGCTAAAATAGAAGCTCTAGCCACTTCTCCTGCTCTAGGAATTGTATAATTTATCAAATAGGTAGCAAAAACAGCCATAATACTATTGGCTAAATGTACATTATAGCCCATTGGCTCTAATTGAAAACGCCATCTGTAAGCTCTGGATAAATGACTAAGCAAACCAAATAAAACGCCTAATAAAACAAAGGTGTAATTTGCTTGTTTAAAGTAGCCTAATAATTTCTCTAAAGATATTTGCGATATGGAATACCATACTAAAAAAATACCCAGTGCTAACGGGAGTATTATTTTTATAGTTTTTATGGCTTTAGGATTCAAGTGTTTATTTCAACAAATTTGTAGCTTCATCTGGAAACACTAAAGCGGGCTTAAATAATTTGGCCGTTTCAATATCCATTAAAGCATAGGTAATTAAAATTAGAGTATCTCCAATTGCAACTTTTCGAGCTGCGGCACCATTAAGTGTTATTTCTCCGCTATTTCTGGGACCTGGAATACAATAGGTTTCTAAACGCTCACCATTGTTATTATTTACAATTTGAACTTTTTCGCCTTGAATAATATTTGCAGCTTCCATTAAATCTTCATCAATAGTTATACTACCAATGTAATTAAGTGCAGCTCCTGTACATTTAACTCTGTGAATTTTAGATTTTACAACTTGAATTTGCATGGGGCAAAGATAATTAATTTAATGCGATATTATCAATAAGTCTAATATCTCCTGCGTACACAGCAATAAAAGCTCTGTACTTTTTGTTATGTAATTTTTGTTCTATTGGTTTTAAGGTTGCCACATCTGCTATTAGAAAATATTCTAATTCTAAAAGCGCATTCGCTTTAAACTGGTTATCAACCCATTCCAACACTTCTATTGCACTTTCTGTGCCAAATTTACTTTTAGCAGTTTTTAAAACCTTGTAAATAAAAGGGGCTTCTTTTTTATGTGCAGCGGTTAATCTTGTATTTCTAGAACTCATTGCAAGCCCACTAGCTTCTCTATGAATACTACATCCTACAACTGTAACGGGCATAGCATGCTTTTCTACTAGTTTTTTTACTATTTGAAGTTGTTGAAAATCTTTTTCTCCAAAATAAGCATGGTTTGGCTTTACAATATCTAAAAGGCGCTTAACTATAGTGCCTACCCCGTCGAAATGTCCTTGGCGAAACTTACCTTCCATCTCAAACTCCAAACCGTCAAAATCAAAAGTTTCAGAAGTGGTATTGCCCTCATAAATATCCTCTACACTGGGTGCATAAACGCTAATACGAGATGTGCTAACAGTTTCCAAAAGCTTAATATCTTGTTCTAATGTACGCGGGTATTTTTCTAAATCTTCAACATTATCGAATTGCGTTGGGTTAACAAATATGCTAACTACCACAACATTATTAGTTTCCAAAGCCTTAATTACCAACTGCAAATGCCCTTCGTGCAGCGCTCCCATAGTTGGTACCATGCCAACAGAAGCATTGTCTTGTTTTAGCGCAAGTGTTACTTTAGCAATTTCCTCTTTTTTGGTGTAAACCTTCAAACTCCTCTAAAATTAATGGGTGCAAACTTAATATTTTACAAGGACATTGCATAAATTTTTGTACTTTTGCGTGTTTTTATTTTTGAATCTGCAAAAAGCAAACCATATATGAAAGATAAGAGGATATTATATGTATCATCTGAAGTCGTGCCTTATTTACCCGAAACTGAAATTTCGTCAATGTCGTTCGAGGCACCTAGAATGGTTAATCAACAAGGTGGTCAAATTAGAATTTTTATGCCGCGTTACGGTAATATTAATGAAAGGCGACACCAATTACATGAAGTGATTAGATTATCTGGTATCAACCTCGTTATAAACGATCTGGACATGCCACTAATTATTAAAGTTGCTTCTATACCAAAAGAAAGAATTCAAGTATATTTTATAGATAACGACGAGTATTTTAAAAGAAAAGCCACGCTTACCGATGAGAATGGCGAATTATTTAAAGATAACGATGAGCGTGCCATATTTTTTGCTAAAGGTGTTATAGAAACCGTGAAAAAATTAAATTGGTCGCCAGACATTATCCATGTACACGGTTGGCTCGCATCTCTGCTCCCTCTGTATTTAAGAGAATATTATAAAGATGAACCGTTATTTAACGAAAGTAAAATAGTTACTTCTATATACAATCAAAGTTTTAACGATACGTTAAACAAAGATATGGTCAATAAAATTAAATTTGACAATATAAACGAAGAAGCTATAAAACCTCTTGAAGAACCTTCATACAACAATCTTATGAAAGTTGCTGTAGATTATTCTGATGCATTGATAGTAGGTTCTGAAGTTTTACCTGAAAATTTAGAAACATATATTAAAGATTCTAAAAAACCTGTTTTAGAATATAAAACTAAAGATGAATTTGGTGATGCTTATACACAGTTTTTCAATACTGAAGTTTTAGGCTAGAACACACTGTTCATCTTCTAAAAATAGTTATGAAAATATTAAAACGTGTTGCACGCCCATTACTTTTATTATCAGCTTTCTTATTGATTTTAAGTTGTGATGAAGAATTTAACGCTCTTGAAAGTGATGTACTTGGAGATAACAACTTTAACTTTAACACACCCAGGGTTACGGTAGACGTTCTTGCTTACAATGCAAATATAGAGGCCCAACAGATAAACAGTTTGCCATCCTACTTGTTAGGCCATTTTAACGACCCTATATACGGCCCCACAACCGCTAGTGTAGTAACTCAAGTAGCACCATCTACAGCCGATGGCAACACTATTACGGGTAACGACTTAAGAATAGAATCGGTAGTTTTACAAATTCCATATTTTGTATCACGTTCTACAGATGCTAACAGACAAAACATCTTTAGTTTAGATTCTCTTTTCATAACAAATAATGATCTATCAAGAGCTTCATCTATTAAGCTTTCTGTATTTCAAAACAACTTTTTCTTAAGAGATTTCGATCCCAACTCGGCAGAAGATACGCAAACTTATTTTTCTAGAGCTAACGCTGGAGGCGAAGACAATATAGCTTTAGTAAATAACAGTGAAATAAATTTCGATACTCAGGCAGGCATGCTACTCTACGAGAATGACGACTTTAATATTGTTAGAGATACAATAGTAATTTTAGATTCATTGGCCTCTGGAGTATTTCAAGAAAAGCCTGTATTACAAGCACAACTCTCAGAAAGTGATGAACTTAGAGCTTTTTGGAGTTCCTTAATTTTAGAAGCAGACGAAGCAATTTTGAGTGATCCTAGTAGATTTCAAAACTTTTTCAGAGGCTTATATATAAAAGCTAGCCCTAACGGAAATGTAACAGATAGTAATATGGCAATGCTCGATTTTTTAGATGAAGATGCCGAGGTTATTGTAAATTACTCTCGATCTATAGATAGTACAGCTAATAGAGAAAATGACTCGTTTAGATTGAATTTTTCTGGTGTAAGACTCAATACATTTATAAATAACTTTAATGCCAACACATTACCAACTTCTCCCAATACTATAGAAGGAGATGCTTCCTTGTTTCTTAAAGGAACTCAAGGCGCTGTAAGTGTAGTACAATTGTTTGATGACGAGTTGGAAATGGATTGTAACTGCGGTAACAATAGTAATGGAGAACCTATTATTGTTAGAGCAACAGCTTTAGATTGCTTTAAAAAATCGTTTAGACAGACGGACGATGAAGGCAATATTTTACCCCCTGTTAATGGTAGGTTTGAATTGAAGCGCCTTATAAACGAAGCGCAGTTAATCGTGTATGAAGACAATCAATTTGTAACAAATACTACAGATCCAAATGGTGATGCCTTTAATGCTAGCGATAGGCTTTATATTTACAACGCAGATACTAACGATCCCATATTAGATTATATTACAGATCCAAGAATTGCAGGAGAAGATGTTGAAAATTTAGATCCGTTAATATCTAGAACATTTAGCCTCGGTACTCGAACTACAACCGAAGTAAACGGTGAGCGTTTATCCTTTTACAGGCTAAGGTTAACAGACCACTTAAATAATATTTTGGTTAATAATGCTGCAAACCCAGATTTAGGTCTAACCGTAACCAATAACGTGAACATAAGCATAACCACACCCGTGTTAAATGCTACTAACGACATTGTAACCGAAGTACCTTCTAACACTGTTATTACCCCAAGAGGTACTGTTTTAGTAGGGAGTAACAACCAAGACCCTACTACAAGAATACGTTTAGAATTGTTTACTACAGAACCCAGATAAAATCTGTTTACGCTATGTTAAAATTTATAAGCATCCAGCTTATGATTTTTATCGTATAAATTAACACGTTCGTATAATAATTATCAGTCATTAGCATATATTTTACATATTTGCTTAAATTAAATTAACCAGAAAATCGCAAACTTATGTGTGGAATTGTTGGATACTTAGGTCCTAGAGATGCTTACCCTATAGTAATTGAAGGTTTAAAACGCCTAGAATACAGAGGCTACGACAGTGCTGGAATTGCACTTTACGATGGTACAGATTTAAAAGTTGCCAAAACAAAAGGTAAAGTTTCTGAGTTGGAAAAATGTGTCGAAAATGAAATTACCACAACAGGTAATTTAGGTATAGGACATACAAGATGGGCCACTCACGGTGTACCAAACGATGTAAATTCTCATCCTCACGTTTCTAATTCTGGAGAATTAGTTATTATCCATAACGGTATTATAGAAAACTACGAATCTTTAAAAAAAGAGCTTATAAATAGAGGCTATACTTTTAAATCTGATACGGACACGGAAGTTTTAATAAACCTAATAGAAGAGGTAAAAAATAAAGAAAAAGTAAAGCTAGGTAAAGCAGTACAAATAGCTTTAAACCAAGTTGTAGGCGCTTATGCCATTGCTGTTTTCGATAAAAATAAACCAGAGGAAGTCGTTGTAGCACGATTAGGAAGCCCATTGGCTGTAGGTATTGGCGAGGACGAATTTTTTATTGCAAGTGATGCTTCTCCCTTTATAGAATATACTAAAAATGCCATTTATTTAGAAGATGAAGAGATGGCTATCATAAGATTTCATAAGAAAATAAAGGTAAGAAAAATAAAGAACGATGCCATAGTAGCAGCCCACGTTCAAGAATTACAATTAAATCTAGAGCAGATTGAAAAAGGGGGCTACGACCACTTCATGCTTAAAGAAATTTACGAACAACCTAAAGCTATAATAGATACTTATAGAGGGCGTTTGTTAAGAGACGAAGCTATTATTAAAATGGCAGGTGTGGAAGATAACATGAAAAAATTCTTAAATGCCAACCGTATTATAATTGTGGCCTGTGGTACTTCTTGGCATGCAGGTTTAGTTGCCGAATATATTTTTGAAGATTTAGCCAGAATACCTGTTGAAGTAGAGTATGCTTCTGAGTTTAGATATAGAAATCCTGTAATTACGGAGAACGATGTTCTTATAGCAATATCGCAATCTGGAGAAACAGCAGACACTTTAGCTGCTATTAAAATGGCAAAGTCTAAAGGTGCTTTTGTATTTGGTGTATGCAACGTAGTTGGATCGTCTATAGCCAGAGAAACAGATGCAGGTGCTTATACCCATGCAGGACCAGAAATAGGTGTGGCGTCTACAAAGGCTTTTACAACGCAAATTACAGTGCTATCGTTAATAGCACTTCGTCTTGCCAGAGCTAAAGGTACGATCTCAAGTTCAGACTTTCGTCGCTATCTGTTAGAAATGGAACTTATTCCATCTAAAATTGAAACAGCTTTAAAGTCTGATGCTCATATAAAAATTGTTTCCGATATCTATAAAGAAGCCGCTAATTTCTTATACCTAGGTAGAGGTTATAATTTTCCAGTTGCTTTAGAAGGCGCTCTAAAATTAAAAGAAATATCTTATATACATGCAGAAGGTTATCCTGCTGCAGAAATGAAACACGGCCCAATAGCACTTATAGACGAAAACATGCCTATAGTTGTAATTGCTACAAAGGCAGAACATTACGATAAGGTAGTAAGTAATATACAAGAAATAAAATCCAGAAAAGGTAAAATAATTGGCGTAATTACAGAAGGAGATACCATAGTTAGGGAATTAGCAGATCATGTTATTGAAGTTCCTGAAACTATTGAGGCCTTATCGCCATTATTAACTACCATTCCATTACAATTATTATCCTACCACATTGCCGTAATGTTAAATAAAAACGTAGACCAGCCAAGAAATTTAGCAAAGTCTGTTACGGTAGAATAAATCATACAAAAAAGCGAAGACAGCTACTACGTCTTCGCTTTTTTATTCTGTTATCATCATTTAGGAAAGCTTTTTTTGTTAAAAACGCAATTATTTTTGCATTTTTTTAACAAAAATTATTATGCGTGCATAATTTTTTTATATTTTTATGCTACGCCACCTATTAGAGAAATAGGTGTACGTATTGAACTAATCTAACTTAATGCAGATGAAAACATTATTAAAATTCACATTGTTTTTGTTTAGTGTGCTAACCTACGCACAAACAACTATTTCTGGGATAATTACAGACGATAGCGGTCAACCTGTACCAGGAGCAAACATAGTGGTACTTGGCACAAATTCGGGAACCATATCCGACTTCGATGGAGGTTTTAACCTAACTGTTGCCAAATCTCCACCGTTTACACTACAAGCCAGCAGTGTTGGTTTTGAAACTACAACATTACAATACACAAAAGCCACAGGCAAAGTAAGCTTAATTCTAAAAGAAGGTACATCTTTAGATGAAGTTGTTATTTCTGCGTCTCGAACCCCAGAACGTGTTTTCGAATCTCCTGTAACTATAGAACGTTACGGTTTAAAAGCCATTAAAAATACTGCATCCGCAGAATTTTACGATGGTCTTGAAAATTTAAAAGGAGTAGACATAAATACCAACAGTTTAACCTTTAAATCAATAAACACAAGAGGTTTTGCCACATTTCAAAACACACGTTTTTCTCAACGTGTAGATGGTATGGATAACGCTGCACCAGCCTTAAACTTCCCTCTAGGTAATTTATTAGGTATTGTAGAAACAGACATTCAAAGCGTGGAAATTCTTCCTGGAGCAGCTTCTGCTCTGTATGGTGCAAATGCATTTAATGGAATTTTATTTATGACGAGTAAAAGTCCTTTCGACCATACAGGTATTAGTGGCTACTACAAAGCAGGAATTACATCTCAAGAAATATCTGGAGACAATCAGTATATAGATTACGGTATTAGAATCGCGCACAAATTTAGCGATAAGTTTGCCGCTAAAGTTAATTTTAGCTTTCTAAGTGGTACAGATTGGGCTTCTAACGATACCAGAGGTAAAGACAGGAATGGTAATTTTGTAGATGCGTCTAGTACAAGAGAAAACGATATTGATTACGATGGTGTAAATGTTTATGGAGATCTTGTATCTACTAATTTGGCCAATGTAAAATCTAGCGAAACATTTCTTAACAACCTGCCCAATCCAGAATTGGCAAATTTAATTCCGGATGTAAACGTAAGTAGAACAGGGTACAACGAAGTAGACTTAACCAACTACCAAGCCAGAAGTTTTAAACAAGATTGGGGACTATTTTACAGACCTTGGGGTAACGATTTCGAGATTCAGTACCAAGGCAAAATAGCTTCTGGATCTACAATATACCAAGGGTCTAACAGGTATTCTATTAACGATTTCTTCTTACAACAGCACAAAATAGAAATTAAAAATGATAATTTTTTCCTAAGAGGTTATGTAACTGCAGATAATGCAGGAGATTCTTACGACTTGGTGTTTACGGGAGTAAATATTAACAGACAGTGGAAATCAGACGAACAATGGTTTGGAGAATATGCGGGTGCATTTTTACAAGGTTCGTTAGCAGGCTTAAATGCCAACGATGCACACGCCAACGCGAGAAGAGTGGCTGATACTGGCAGGTTTGAACCTGGTACGCCTGAATTTCAACGCGCATTTGAAACTGTAACATCAGATTCTGATATTCTTACAGGTAGCCTTTTTAGAGACGAATCTAAAATATACCATTCTGATGCAAATTATAACTTTGCACATCTGACTGATATTGCCGAAATTCAAGTAGGTGGATCATATAGAAAATACGAACTGAACTCGTTTGGTTCCATTTATACAGATGCCGAAGGTGAAATACCTTATTCTGAAGTTGGAGCGTACACACAAATTCAAAAGAAACTTTTAGAAGACGACAGATTAAAACTTACAGGATCTTTACGTTATGATAAATCTGAATTGTTTGATGCCTTCTTTTCGCCAAGACTTTCGGTAGGTTACAATATAGGTGGTAGCAATAACCATAATCTGAGAGCCTCATTTCAAACAGGATTTAGAAATCCAGACACTCAAGCATTATATATTGGTTTTAACACTGGGCCAATTATCTTATTGGGTAGTGCTCCAGATAATCCAGAACGTGATATTAGAACTGCAAGTGGCAATGATTTATCTGCAACTGGTAGAGCCATATTGCAAACAAACTCTTTTACCTATGATGGCTCTGGCGCTTATAACAATTCCTTTACAAGAAGCTCTGTAGCAGCCTTTGCACAATCGCAAAATCCTGCAGATTTGGAAGTAGCCAGCCCAGATCTAGTAGAGCCAGAACAAGTAAGTTCTTTCGAAGTTGGCTATAGAGGTAGGGTCAAAAAATTTATTGTAGACATTAGCGCTTACTACAACAGTTACCGCGATTTCATTACTACTATAGATGTTGTGAATCCGTTTTATGGAGATGTAGAATTAACTCAAACAACAGACGGTACACAGGCTGCTGCACCCTTAGCGGCAGTAGCCATTGCAAATCAAGATTTTCAAGCCTATCGCGCTTACACAAATACCACAGAAGATGTTAACTCTTTTGGAGGTTCTATTGGCGTAACTACAAAACCTTTTGGCAATTTCGATTTGGGCGTTAATTATACTTTTGCCAGGCTTGATTTCGACCGAGAAGAAAACTCAGATTTTCAAACTACTTTCAACACACCAGAGCATAAATTTAAAGCCACATTTGGCAATACCAGACTGTTTAAAAACTTTGGATTTAACTTAGCATGGCGTTGGAGCGATAATTATGTTTGGGAGTCCCCGTTTATTACAGGAGAAGTTCCTTCCTTCCATGTTTTAGACGCTCAAATTAATTACGGTATTCCTAAATTAAAATCTGTATTTAAAGCAGGTGCAACCAATTTGTTGGGAGACGAGTACTTTACCGCTGTTGGTACAGGGTTTATAGGCACACAATATTACGTGTCTTTAACTATCAATAATCTATAAAAATTAAAAACATGAAACTTAAATATATATTCTCGGCTGCAATTTTAATTGGTCTGTTTTCTTGTGATGACGTTGATAGTCCAATTCCTGAAGACGTGGTTTTACCAGAATTGTCTAGCGGTTCTGCAGACTTTTCTAATTATGTGGCTCTTGGTGCCTCTTTTGCCGCTGGTTTTTCAGATGGAAGCTTATTTTTAGCAAGTCAACAAAATTCATTTCCAAATTTATTAGCTCAAGAATTTTCTAAACTAGGTGGCAATTCATTTCGACAACCATTATTAAATGATAACGTAGGTGGTTTATTAATTGGTGGCGTACCAAACCCCAGCACCACGTCGCGATTAATATTTAACGGCAGTGGTGCAGAAAGGTTAAATGCTACAACTACTACAGAAGCATTAGAGGTAATCCCTGGACCATTTCAAAATTTAGGCATACCAGGTGCAAAAAGTTTTCATTTAGTATCCGAGGACTATGGCAACCCTGCTAGTTTAAGTTTAGGCTTAGCAAACCCCTATTACGTACGTGCAGCATCTAGCCCTAGTGCTACGCTCTTAGGAGACGCTCTAAGCCAAAACCCTACATTTTTTACATTATCATTAATAGGTGGTAACGATTACTTGGGCTTTGCAACATCTGGAGGAGATGGTTCTAATCCATTAACACCTCTAGAAGGTCCTGTAGGAGTAGGATTTAATGCTACGTATAATGCATTAATTAGCGGTTTAACAGCCAATGGGGCCAAAGGCGTTATTACACTACTACCCGCTATAGAAGATGTTCCCTTTTTTACTACAGTACCTAATAATGCTTTGGTACTAGACGCTGCTACTGCCGCACAATTAACAGGGGTATTTCAAGCCGTAAGTGGTATTTTTAGCCAAGGTCTGCAACTACAAGGCGTACCAGCAACACAGGCCAACGCATTGGCAGCTCAATATGCAATTACTTTTAACGAAGGCGCTAACAGATGGATAATAGACACGCCTATAAGCCCCTCAAATCCTTTAGGATTTAGACAAATGACTGAGGAAGAACTGTTATTATTAACCATAGATCAAGCTGCTCTTGCTAACGGTTATGGTACTGTATTATTAACGCCAGAAGTTTTGCAAGTATTAGGATTATTACAGCAAGGAGGAACACCAACCCAAGAGGAAGCTAATTTAGTATTAGCCGCTGTTAATGGTATAGACGATCAAGACGTATTAGATGCCACAGAACTCCTAGAAATACAAACTGCTATACAAGGCTACAATAGTACAATACAAAGTATCGCCGATGCAAATGACGATTTAGCACTCGTAGACCTTAACCAAACACTTAGAGACCTACGTACAGGAATTAATTTCGATGGATTTACGCTTACATCATCTTTAGTTACAGGTGGCGCTTTTAGTCTAGACGGAATTCACCTAAACGCTAGAGGATATGCCCTAATGGCCAATCAGTTTTTAGAAGCAATAGACAGTACATTTGGCTCTAATTTTTTAGCATCTGGAAATAGACCTTTTGCTAACAACTTTGGCACAAACTATTCACCCAACCTATAACAAGTAATCATAATATTAGCAAAAAACACCTTCTTTAAGAGGGTGTTTTTTTTATTCTTCAAACTAAAGCACTCTAAAATGTAAATTCCTAAAAAATTAACACCAATACCATAAAAATTATTAAAACAAGAAAGAGCCATTACAAATATTTACAAACGAGGATCTTATTTTTGGAAAAGTTGTATTTTTGAGAAATAATTTTTACGAAGCGATAGCATCACATATATAATGGATAAATATTCCTTTTTAAACGCTGCTCATACAGCGTATTTTGCAGATTTATACGATCAATATTTGCAAAACCCAGATAGTATCGAGCCAAGTTGGAGGGCCTTTTTTCAAGGTTTCGATTTTGGACAAGAAGAATCTAACTTAAACGATACAACAGAAGTTACTCCTACCACGGTACAAAATAGTACTGCGGCAGAAATACCAGAACACGTTCAAAAAGAATTTCAGGTAGCAAGGTTAATCGATGGCTATAGAAGCCGTGGACATTTGTTTACAAAAACAAATCCCGTAAGAGAACGTAGAAGCTACACCCCTACTCTAGACATTCAAAATTTTGGACTTACCGAAAGCGATTTAAACACAGTATTCAACGCAGGAGATATATTAGGACAAACAGGCCTAACCCTTAGAGAAATTATAGAGTGTTTAGAGCTTATGTATTGCGACTCTATAGGTGTAGAATACATGTACCTTCGTAACCCAGATGTTATAAAATGGTGGCAGGATAAATTAAACATTAATAAAAATCATCCTAATTATTCCGCTGAAACAAAAAAATACATTCTTTCTAAATTAAATCAAGCAGTAACTTTCGAAAACTTTTTGCAAACCAAGTATGTTGGCCAAAAGCGTTTTTCTTTAGAAGGAGGGGAATCTCTTATACCCGCTATTAGTAACACACTTTACAATGCTGTAGAGAAATACGGTGTTAAAGAATGTGTGTTAGGTATGGCGCATAGAGGGCGATTAAGCACGCTTGTTAATATTTTTAGAAAACCAATGCGCGAGCTTTTTAGTGAGTTCGACGGTAAAGATTTCGAAGACGAGAATATTGATGGAGATGTAAAATACCATTTAGGCCTAACGTTAAATAAAACGTACCAAAATGGTAAAAGCATAAAAATGAATTTAGTGCCAAATCCATCGCATTTAGAAACTGTAGGTCCCGTTGCAGAAGGCATTACACGTGCTAAAATTGATGACGATTATAACGGAGACGACTCTAAAATTTTACCAATACTCGTACATGGAGATGCCGCTGTAGCAGGACAGGGTATTGTTTACGAAGTGGCACAAATGAGCCAATTAAATGGTTATAAAACCGGAGGCACAATACACATTGTAGTAAATAACCAAATAGGCTTTACCACAAATTATCTAGATGCCCGTTCTAGTACCTATTGTACAGATGTAGCAAAAGTAACATTATCGCCGGTGCTTCATGTAAACGCAGACGATGCTGAGGCTGTAGTACACGCGGTTGAATTGGCGTTAGATTATAGAATGCGTTACAAAAAAGACGTTTATATAGATTTATTAGGGTATAGAAAATATGGGCATAACGAAGGGGACGAACCTCGTTTTACGCAACCTAAACTTTACAAGAATATTTCTAAGCACGATAATCCTTTTAAAATATACTCTGAAAAGTTAATTGCAGAAAATACTATTGATGGCAATTACGCCAAAAATATTGTTTCAGAATTTAAAAATACTTTAGAGAAAGAATACGAAAAATCTAAAGAAGCAGACTCTTCAAAAGTTAGAGAGTTTATGCAAGAGCGCTGGGACGGTTTTACCCGTAGAGGTATAGATGCCATGCTTTCTACGGTAGATACAAGTTACCCAGAAGACAAATTAAAAGGCATCTCTAAAGTTGCTTCTACAGTGCCAGACGGCGTTAAGTTTTTAAGAAAAGCAGAGCGTATTTTAAAAGGCCGTGATAAAATGGTTTTCGAAGTCGACAAATTAGACTGGGGTATGGCAGAAACGCTTGCATACGGTAGTTTAATGGAAGAAGGCTATAATGTACGTATCTCAGGACAAGATGTAGAACGTGGCACATTTAGCCATAGACATGCTATTTTAAGAGATGAAATATCTGAAGAACGTATAAATCTTTTAAACACCAACCCTAATAACAAAGGGAACATGGATATTTACAACTCGTTTTTATCTGAATATGGTGTACTTGGTTTCGATTACGGTTACGCTTTAGCAAACCCTAACACGCTAACTATTTGGGAAGCGCAATTTGGTGATTTTAGTAACGGCGCCCAAATTATTTTCGATCAATACCTATCGGCTGCCGAAGACAAATGGAAAGCTCAAAATGGTATTGTAGTTTTATTGCCTCACGGTTACGAAGGACAAGGTTCAGAGCATTCATCTGCTAGAATGGAACGTTATTTACAATTGTGTGGTAACGATAATATGATAGTTGCCGATTGTACAACGCCTGCTAATATGTTCCATTTGTTAAGACGCCAAATGAAGCGTGATTACAGAAAACCTCTAATTGTATTTACACCTAAGAGTTTACTGCGTCATCCTAAAGCAGTCTCATCTATAAAAGATTTAGCACAAAGCGAATTCCAAGAAATTATAGACGATACTATAGATGTAAAAGGCGTGAAAAAACTAGTATTTTGTACTGGAAAATTCTATTACGATTTATTAGCAAAAAGAGAAGAGTTAGAAAACACCAATGTGGCATTAGTTCGTATAGAACAGTTGTTCCCATTACACTTAGATAAAATTAAAAGCGTTATAGACCGCTACCCTAATGTAAAACATTACGTTTGGGCGCAAGAAGAACCCGAAAACATGGGGGCATGGAGCTACATGCTACAACGTATGAATGTAGTGAAACTAGAAGTAAACTCTAGACCTTTTAGCTCTGTTCCTGCTCCTGGTTCTAGTACCAGAGATAAGGCCAGACAACAGCGCGTTATCAATACCGTTTTCGATATAACAGAATAAAAAACAAAATTAAAATACAATTAAAATTATTTACGCATGGTTTTAGAAATGAAAGTACCATCTCCGGGAGAATCTATTACAGAAGTAGAAATAGCTACTTGGTTAGTAGAAGATGGCGATTATGTTGAAAAAGATCAAGCTATTGCAGAAGTGGATAGCGATAAAGCCACATTAGAATTACCTGCAGAAGCGAGTGGTACCATTACTTTAAAAGCAGAGGAAGGCGATGCTGTTGCTGTTGGCGCTGTAGTATGCCATATAGATACTAGTGCTGCGAAGCCAGAAGGCGATGCTGCTCCTAAAGAGGAAACAAAAGAAACTGCAAAGCCAGAAGCTGCTCCAGCACCTAAAGCTGTAGAAACAAAAACATATGCTACAGGAAGTGCCAGCCCTGCTGCTAAGAAAATTTTAGCAGAAAAAGGTATCGAAGCTACAAGCGTTTCTGGAACAGGAAAATCTGGAAGAGTAACTAAGGAAGATGCTGTAAAAGCAGTACCTTCTATGGGAACACCAACAGGTGGAAGCAGAGGTACTTCTAGAAGTAAAATGTCTATGCTGCGCCGTAAAGTTGCAGAACGTTTGGTAGAAGTTAAAAATACAACGGCAATGTTAACAACCTTTAACGAGGTGGATATGTCTCCTATTTTTGCTTTAAGAAACGAGTATAAAGAAACATTTAAGTCTAGACACGGTGTTGGCTTAGGTTTTATGAGTTTCTTTACTTTAGCTGTAGTGAGAGCGCTTAAAATGTACCCTGCTGTTAATTCTATGATAGACGGTAAGGAAATGTTAACTTACGATTTCCAAGATATTAGTATTGCTGTATCTGGCCCTAAAGGCTTAATGGTTCCTGTAATTAGAAATGCAGAAAACTTAAGCTTTAGAGGTGTAGAATCTGAAGTTAAACGTTTAGCATTACGTGCTAGAGACGGACAAATTACTGTTGATGAAATGACTGGTGGCACATTTACCATTACCAATGGTGGTGTGTTTGGTAGTATGTTATCTACTCCTATTATCAATCCTCCTCAAAGTGGTATTTTGGGTATGCACAATATTGTAGAACGTCCAGTAGCCATAGATGGTAAAGTTGAAATTAGACCTATTATGTACGTAGCATTATCTTACGATCATAGAATAATTGATGGTAAAGAAAGTGTTGGGTTCTTAGTAGCAGTAAAAGAAGCTTTAGAAAACCCTACAGAATTACTTATGGATAATGATGTTAAAAAAGCTTTAGAGCTTTAGTGATAACAGTTCTTTAAATATGAAGTGATTTAAACTTTTTTAAATCACTTCGACAAGAAAAAGCGAGGTATACATTACTTCGCTTTTTTTTATACTTTCATCGCTAAAATAAAAGTTCAAAGTATCCTTTAACCTATAGCCATTTAGGAACAATCCTTTTTTTCAATAAAACTAAAATGTACCAAAAAAGACTGTTCTTTCAACAGGCTTTTATTTTTTTAATGTATCTCGTCCTGAAATAATGATACACACTAAAATGGACTACCCAATAAATTTGGTACTATTTTTTATGCTACTTTTTTATTGTTTATAATTCTTAATTCTAGTTCTTTTTCTGCTGGAGTTTTATAATCTAATGCAGAATGTATTCTGCTATTGTTATACCATTTTGTATATTGATTAATAATGTGATAAGCATGTAAATAGGACTTAAAATTATATCTATTAGTACATTCATATTTTATAGTTTTAAAAAAGGATTCAGATACAGCATTATCCCAACAATTTCCTTTCCTACTCATACTCTGCGTTATTTTAGAGCTTCGGTTTAATAAACTAATCATCTTATTAGATGCATATTGCACACCTCTATCTGAATGAAAAATATGATTATTAGTTATTTTTCTTTTTTCTCTAGCTAATACCCAAGCTTTATAAACCGTATTTTTCGTAGTCATGTCTTCGCTTAAAGTCCTATAATTCCCCCTTTGTTTAGGACAATTTAGCAGTCTATTTAAGTTCAAATATCTAATTTTATGCTGCTATATTTAT
>CANLCJ010000015.1 GCA_947489085.1 uncultured Flavobacteriaceae bacterium | reverse complement strand
AGGCGTCAGAAATGTGGAATTCTTTTTATTCAGACTAACTCAAATTTTTGCTTAAACACAACTTTTGGACTTGATCCATAGCCTGTCTTCATTTATTACTGTTGCAAAGAGCTGTTGTTTTTGTGTGTTGTTTAAAATAC
Source organism: uncultured Flavobacteriaceae bacterium (assembly GCA_947489085.1). Classification (GTDB taxonomy): domain Bacteria; phylum Bacteroidota; class Bacteroidia; order Flavobacteriales; family Flavobacteriaceae; genus Jejuia. The sequence goes on along the minus strand of CANLCJ010000015.1, from coordinate 95,389 downwards.
GCTCTAGCTGCTCGTAATAATGCTTGTTTGCCACGTCTGGAGATGTTTGTTGGCGTTCTTCTTTTCGAGAAGCCAAGGCTTGTTGCAATTGCTGCTGCTGTTCTGGTGTGGCCTTTGTGGCGAGTACTATGTGTTTTTGATTAAACATAGTGGGTCTAACAGGTTGCTGTGCCGATATAGCCATGACGACAGTGCTTGCTAGGCCTAAAAAGAGATTTTTCTTTTTCATTATTGTTAAAGGTTTATTAATTAAATTGAGTATTCAATTTTTTAAAAGGCCTAAAACGTATAATGCGTAAATGTATGAGACATAAACGCTAACATATAGCCTTAATGTCTAAGATTAAAGAAAATTACAAGTAAATAAACCAGAGTGTTAAAAAACGCTCGAGTTGTATTTAGATTTTTAAAATAAGTTTGGTGTAGTTTGGGTATTAAAATACCCTGTGCCAAAACTATAGTTATTTCTTGAAGTAAAAAAACAAAAACCTTACATTTAAAAGGTTAAAATTTGCATTTTGTAGAAAAAAAGTAAAATAATAGTTGTAATTAATACCAAACTATCTTTTTAGAGGTGGTGCTTATCGTAAAAATTCTTTCAAAACCATCATTTTTAGTAGGTAAAAGCCAAAAGAGCGCGTCTGTAGGAATAGTGTTAAATTTTACACCTGAGCCACTGGCTGTGGCGGTTTGCAGTTTTTGCCAGCCGTTTTCGTAAAAATAAAGCGTATAGGTTTTGCCGTCTTCAATATCTAGAGTGTTCGTGTCTTTGTATTGGTTGGTTACTTCATGACCTCTGCTTAAAGTTGTGCTGAATGTTTTTTTAAAATTAGGTTTTAAAACGCGACTTTTTTTAGAGACATCTAATAAAACAGGATAGGTTTCGTAGTGCATTATACCATTGTAATAGGTGCTTGGTAGGTATACAATGTCTGTTCCTAAATTTTTATATACAAATTGTTTGCCTTTCTTTTTGCCCCAATCTACAATACGCCAGTCACCATGATTAAATACATTTAAGTAGCCAATATCTGGCAAGTTTTTAGAACGTTGCGGTTTGTAATATAAAGGTGCTGTATCTACATATTCTTTGGTAACATCTATAATGTTTTTCGTGTTTAAAAAGCAATTAGGGATGCGTTTTAAAGGCACTGTAGTTGCCAAGGCATGCTCTTGTATAGCGTATGTGCGCCTAAATACTTTGCCAATACGTTTGTTGTTTGGTGTGTATACTCCGGGTAATCCTTTAGTGTTTCCATAGGCATTTCCGTTAAAGGGTACGTGTTTGCCGTTGCGATCTACAACAGTATTCCAATAATGTCTGTTAGACGATGCTGCGTGATGAGGTGTAAAATCGAAAGATACAGCCAAGCCAATTGCTCTACAAGCAAATAATGCAAGATTGGCTAAATCTGGACAACTGCCTCGTTTTCTAAATAACAAGTGTTTTGCGCTAAGTAATGGGATAGGGTTTTGTATTTCGTTGGGGAAAGCAAACTCAGACAATTCGAGAATGGTGTGCGTAGTAACGTCTAAGGGGTCCGTAATGTCTTTAACATGGTGTTTGCCATCTTGGACCAAAGTTTTGTAAGCTGTTCTCCAATCGCTTAAAGGCTCTATAAGGCTTCTGTAAGGAAGTATATATTCACAAAATGTTTTAAAGTCGTAGTGTTGAGACCAGGGGTTGTTTTGCCATTCTAAAAATGCAGCATCTATATTTTTTATAAGCATGGCGGTAGTAACTGCATCAATATCTTTTACCGTAAATTTATGTGCCCTTATATTTAAACTATCTTTTAGGTGGTTTAAAACATCAATAAATTCTTCTGTATTAGCGTAGTTGGTCTCTTCAATAGCAATAGAATCGCCATTAGGGTTTACCCAATTATAATCTTCAAAATAATGAATAGGCATGTGCTTAATTAAAAACATAGCAGCTTCTGCTTTTAAAGGGGCTTTTGTAGTTTTGTAGTGTGTTACAACAGCGTTTAAGTGTTCTGGTAAAGGGTGTTGCGTGTTTTGTGCTGTTATTGCTAAAGTGTAGAGTACAAATACAGGAAATAAAAGCTGTAACTTCATGAGTATTAGGTTTCGTAAAGTTTTTTTGCTAATATAAGGTATTGCTTTATTTTGTACGACTAATGTTATAAAACAAAAGATGTTAAAAAAAACCTTTATTAAACAGTATTTAAATTTAGGTGCTATTCTATTAATATGTGTCTTGCCTTTGGTTTTAAAGATAGGATTTGGAGTAACAACAACTACTGTTAGAGTTTTGTTTGTTTTAACGGTAGGAGTATGGGGGCTGCTAAAGGGGGCAACAACGCCTTTGGGGCTAAAAAACATAAGCCTGTTCGATATAGGTGTTTTGGCTGTGCTGCTGTACAGTATCTTGCATTTCTATTTGTTTTCTAACACTTCTGTTTTTTATTATAAGTTGTGGCTTTACCCAATATATGTACTGGTATTATATTTATTGAAATGGAGTTTTACAAGCTATAAATCAACACCTGGTTTTATAGATAAGGTGCTTTTGGTGTTTTTGGTAGTGGGAGTATTGCAATCTGTAAGTTCTATTTTGCAGTACATGGAATTTATACCCAGTACATCATCCCATTTTTTACTTAAAGGGAGTTTTACAAGTCCAAATTTTTTGGCGTGTTACTTAAGTTTGTGCAGTTTGATATTGATATGGGGGTTTATTACAAAGTGGAATGTTTTAAAGCGCTTTGCATTGTTGTGGTATGGTATATTTGTTTTGTTTTTAGGCCTTATAATTGCCTCTTCGTCTAGAGCATCGCTATTGGCGTTAATTGTTGGTTGCAGTTCATTTTTTTTTACATCAAATGCTATAAAAGTGTTAAGCGCTCGTGTGTCTATTTTAAAACGAGTACTTGTTGTGTTGCTTTTAGGGCTTATTACAGGTGTTTTGGTGGCAGGCTTATATTGTTTTAAACCTGAATCGGTTAACGGTCGTGCTTTTATTGCTAAAATTAGCACAAATCTTATTGCTAAAAGTCCTTTAAAAGGCTACGGTGTGTGCTCTTTTTCGGGTGTTTATAATAAAGAAAAAGCAGCCTATTTTTCTCGTGGCCCACGTGCTTGGGAAGAAGTTAAGGTGGGGGTTTACGCTTTTTCGCCGTTTAACGACTATCTGCTTTTGGCTTTTGAAATGGGTTTACCATATCTTATTTTAATGTTGAGTTTGGTATTATATTTATTTAGAGCAACCTACAATAAGTGGTCTAGATTAGGGCTTTCTCTGGTAATTCTCGTAAGTGTTTTTGCTGTTTTTAATTCTGCTTTAAGCGATGTGTTATTAATGGTGGTTGCTTTATGTGGTATAGCTTTGGTGTTAACTTATGGCAACTTTAAAACCTATAGCGTTAAGCTAAAAAAAACAGTTGTTCTTTTTATTAAAAGTATTTTGTTGTGTATTTGCCTTGGTGTTGTGCTGGTGGCATTATTTAAATTGAGTAATCAAAATAAGGTGAGTGGTTTTGAGGTAAATAGTAGCACAAAACCCGAATTCTTAAAACTGTCTCGAGCCATAGAAGATAATATGTTCTCTGGTTTAATTGTGGGCGAAAAACTGTATAACAATAATTATAAACAAGAAGGAATTGCATCTTTAGAAGCCGCTTTTAAAAAAAGTGCAGCTCCTATTATAGGAAAACGTCTGGCAGAATTTTATCTTAATGCCAATGCTTTTAGCAAAGCAGAAGCTATTTACAAGTTTAATATAAATGTAGAACCTTACCGCTACGAGCCAAGAGTAGACCTTATGGATTTGTATGCTAAAACAAAAAAGTATAAAGATTTAGAAATATTAGCAAAAGAAACCCTAACCTTACCTGTAAAAATACCGTCTTATAAAGTAGACCAATGTAAAAAGATTGCTAGCGAGTATCTAAAACGTTACGCTAATAGAGAGCCAACTGCTCCAAAGTTAAATGGTACGCTCTCTAAAATAACAGCTATAAACAGTAAAATACTAAATAAAAGACTGTCTTATAGAGTGTATCAACCACCCTTACCAAGTAGTGGTAGTTTAGCCTTACCTGTAGTTTATGTAAACGATGGTACTAAGTATGTTAACCAAGGTAAATTTCATGTAGTATTGGACAGTTTAATCCGTGCCAAAACAATTCCTCCAGTAATTGCAGTATTTTTAAATGCTTTCGATCTTGATACTAATAAGAATATTAGGCAAGAATTGTTTTTATGCAATTCAGATTTTAAAATGTTTTTTACTCGAGAGCTTATTCCAGAAATAGAGCTAAACTACCCGGTGAGTAAGCAAAGAAACGATCGTACACTTTTAGGGCTGTCTTTTGGTGGTTTGGCGGCGGCATATATAGGTTATAATGCAAATGCTGTATTTAAAAATATAGCAATGCAATCTCCAGCTTTTAGTCCTTGTAAATCAATTTACAACACTTATAAGAAAGCGCCAAAACTCCCCTTGAAAATTTATATGAGCTATGGTACAGGGAAAGATACCGAGCAACAAGATTTACCTATGGTTAACATATTGAAATCTCAGAATTACGAATTTAAGTTAGATGTTGTTACAGGCGGAACACATTCTTGGACGACATGGAAAACGCAACTTGAAACTATTGCTAAATATTTTTTTGCAAATAAGGAAGATTAACACGAGTTCCAAATAAACTAGAACCTGATGAAATCCAATATAAATATGCATTTCGTCGAAAATAAAAGCACTTTGTCGTTATTTTAGGGTTTTTTATATAAATTTATAATCCCCAAATCTACCTAAATTACAATGATTTTAGAACAACCTATAAATCACTTTTGTGCCATTTTTGGCCACAACTACAAGCTCGTTGAGAAGATTGATAAAAATACTTCGAAGTTAGAGTGCAAATCTTGTAACAATCATTTTATAACCCATAAAAATGGAGATTTGTTGAATATATCTGCAAATAAAACCAGCACCTCCTTTAAAAGTTATTTTAAGAGGAAAAAAGCCTTTTCTCGCCTCAATCAATTTATCGGTTTCGAATAGTTAAAAACCATCAATATCCAAAAGCAAACCATTTCCAATTTAAAGTTTAGTTTCAGTATTACAGGAGTAGTTAACAAGCTAAAACAGTGTCTGTAATGTGTGATTCTGCATGCATTTATTTCTAAGCGTAAGGGCTACGACACATCAATAATAAAATCCTATCCTTCTATATGCTAATATAATGTTAGGTTATATGGAAATCGTTGACTTATATTGTATCTTTGCATATTGTCTAAAGTGAATCTAATTAAAGATAACAATGATTAAAGTTTCAGAAACAGCTAAAAAGAAAGTAATAGAGCTTATGACCGATGATGGTTATAATGCAACTACAGATTATGTACGTGTAGGTGTAAAAAGCGGAGGATGTTCTGGGCTGTCTTACGATTTGAAATTCGACAAAGAACAGCAGGAAGAAGACAAGGTGTTTGAAGACAATGGGGTGAAAATTATAGTAGACAAGAAAAGTTTCTTGTACCTAGTAGGCACCACCTTAGAATATTCAGGAGGACTAAACGGTACAGGATTTGTTTTTAATAATCCCAATGCCAACCGGACATGTGGATGTGGCGAATCCTTCTCTTTGTAGACAAAACACATTAACCAAAAACACAAAAGATAACACGGCTAAGTAAACTGTTTAGCAGTTGTTGTAAATAAAAAAATGCCAGAAAGAGAATACCATTCTCAAAACAAACCATCTGGCACCCAATTTTAGATTACAGTAGGTAAAGATGAATTTAAAAAGTGAAATAGAGTAAAAATCAAGAGCAGTTAAAACCAAGAGTTAACAACGTATTTTGAGCAACACTTCACTTTTAAACATGAAAACAACATATGAGTAAATATACTGAAGACGATTTACGAGAAGAGTTAAAAACCAAAGAATACGAATATGGTTTTTATACAGATATTGAGTCGGAAACTTTTCCTAATGGATTAAATGAAGACATAGTTCGTGCCATATCAAAAAAGAAGGAAGAGCCAGAATGGATGACGGATTGGCGCATAGAAGCGTACCGTATATGGGAAAAAATGGAAGAACCAGAGTGGGCTAATGTACACTACAAAAAACCAGATTTTCAAGGCATATCGTATTACTCTGCACCAAACAGTAAACCAAAGTACGACAGTATAGACGAGGTAGATCCAGAACTGTTAGCAACCTTCGAAAAATTAGGGATTTCTTTAGACGAACAAAAGAAATTAGCAGGAGTAGCTATGGATGTTGTTGTAGATTCGGTATCTGTAGCCACAACTTTTAAGAAAACACTGGCAGAGCAAGGCATCATTTTTATGAGCATATCCGAAGCTATAAAAGAACACCCAGAGCTAGTAAAAAAATACATAGGTACAGTAGTGCCACAAAAAGATAATTTTTACGCAGCGTTAAACTCTGCTGTGTTTAGCGACGGTTCGTTCTGTTACATACCAAAAGGTGTAAGATGCCCAATGGAATTGTCAACCTATTTTAGAATAAACCAAGCAGGAACTGGACAGTTTGAAAGAACACTCGTTATTGCAGACCAAGGGAGTTATGTAAGTTACCTGGAAGGGTGTACCGCACCAAGTAGAGACGAAAACCAGTTACATGCCGCGGTAGTAGAGCTTATAGCCTTAGACGATGCAGAAATAAAATACTCTACAGTACAAAACTGGTTTCCAGGAAATGCCGAAGGCAAAGGAGGTGTATACAATTTTGTAACCAAAAGAGGGCTGTGCGAAACCAATGCTAAAATTTCATGGACGCAGGTAGAAACAGGATCTGCCGTAACATGGAAATACCCATCATGCATATTAAAAGGCGATAATTCGGTAGGAGAGTTTTACTCTATTGCCGTAACAAATAACTACCAACAAGCCGATACAGGAACAAAAATGATCCACTTAGGTAACAATACCAAGTCTACTATAATATCTAAAGGTATTTCGGCAGGGCAATCTCAAAACAGTTACCGAGGCCTGGTACAGGTAAGCTCTAGGGCCAAGAATGCCCGGAATTTTTCGCAGTGCGATAGTTTATTAATGGGTAATGCCTGTGGAGCGCATACCTTCCCGTACATAGAAGCAAACAATAAAACCGCAAAAATAGAGCACGAAGCCACCACAAGTAAAATAGGCGAAGACCAAATATTTTACTGTAACCAACGTGGTATAGATACAGAAAAAGCCATTGCATTAATAGTAAACGGTTTTAGTAAAGAAGTATTAAACAAGTTACCTATGGAGTTTGCCGTAGAAGCCCAAAAATTATTAGAAATTAGTTTAGAAGGTAGTGTAGGATAATAAATTTAAGTCTCTAAAAATGAAAAAAGCAATTCTTATTCTTAGCATTATAGCACTTAGTGTAAGCTGTAAAAACAAAACAGACCAAGAAAAAACACCAGAAACAGAATTATCGTCCCAAGCAAAAGAAGTAGAAGCAAATAAGCTTTTTAAAGGCGAATTTGTATACTATAATGGTGCCGCAGTGTTGCAAACCACATCAGAAATCTACGGTGTATTGCTAAGCGATAAATTAGACGAATTGCAAAAACTAGCAGAAAAACACAAGAAAGCACCAACCGATATGGTACTTGTAGAGCTAAAAGGAAAGGTAACACAACAAAAACACGAAACCATTCTTTGGGATAACAAATTAGAGATAGAAGAGATTATAGCAGTTATGCCAGTAACTCAAGACGAAAATAATACGATAAAATTAGGAAGCTAATCAACATAAAAAATCAAAAAACGAAATAACACCAAACATACAAACCGTTTCGGTTTTTTGAAATTATAAAAAAAAGTCATGTTAAAAATAAACAATTTACACGCAAGCATAGAAGATAAAAGCATATTAAAAGGCATTAATCTAGAAGTAAAACCAGGGGAAGTACACGCTATAATGGGGCCAAACGGTTCAGGAAAGAGTACCTTATCTTCGGTTATTGCAGGTAAAGAAGAGTACGAAGTTACAGAAGGCAGTATTATTTTCGATAACGAAGATATAGAAGAGCTAGCAGCAGAAGAACGTGCCCATAAAGGCGTATTTTTATCATTTCAATACCCCGTAGAAATACCAGGTGTATCCGTAACAAACTTTATAAAAACGGCCATTAACGAGTCCCGTAAAGCAAGAGGTTTAGAAGATATGCCCGCCAAAGACATGTTAAAACTTATTCGCGAAAAAGCAGAGCTTTTAGAAATAGATAGAAAATTTTTATCACGCTCGTTAAACGAAGGTTTTTCAGGCGGAGAAAAAAAGCGTAACGAAATTTTTCAAATGGCAATGCTAGAGCCAAAATTGGCCATATTAGATGAAACCGATTCTGGACTAGATATCGATGCATTGCGTATTGTAGCAAATGGAGTAAACAAATTAAAAAGTAAAGACAATGCAGTAGTTGTAATTACGCATTACCAACGCCTGCTAGATTATATTGTTCCAGATTATGTACACGTATTGTATAACGGACGCATTGTAAAATCGGGAACTAAAGAACTAGCCCATGAGTTAGAAGAAAAAGGATACGATTGGATAAAAGAAGAGGTTAACGCTTAAATACTCGCAGTACGCAGTAATAGTTAAGAAGCGCTTTGCCAAAAGCAAGTTTGCTTCAAGAAAAAACTAAAACCGTTTCACTTAGTTTTTAACCCAAAAACTGCGACCGAAAACTTAACACAATGGACTTAAAAGAAAAATTAGTATCATCATTCCTAGCATTCGAGAACGAAGTAAATATCGACGCCTTTGTTCACGATGTAAGAACCGATGCCATAAAGATATTCGAAGAAAAAGGCTTCCCAACTAAAAAGGAAGAAGCCTGGAAGTACACCTCCTTAAATACCGTTTTAAAGGAAGATTACAGCGTGTTTCCAAAACAAGAAAGCGCTTTAGATTATAAAGACGTAAAGAAGTATTTTATACACGATATAGACACCTATAAAATTATATTTATAGACGGCAAATACTCATCACATTTGTCTCAAACCACGCATGGAGGTATAGACGTATGCTTAATGTCCTCAGCATTAAGCAAACCAAAATACCAACCAATTATAGAGAACTATTTCAATAAAGCAGCCGAAAAAGATAGTCTTTCAGCATTAAACACAGCATTCTCTAACGAAGGCGCGTACATACACATACCAAAAAATAAAGTTGTAGAAAAGCCTATTCAAATCATACACTTTGCAACAGGTAACGAATCGGCAACCATGCTACAGCCAAGAAACTTGGTAGTAGTAGAAGAAAACTCGCATGTACAAATTATAGAGCGTCACCAAAACCTAACACAAAACCCTGTACTAACAAACAGTGTTACAGAAATATTTGCAGAAAAGCGTGCTATTGTAGACTATTACAAAATACAAAACGATAATGCTAACGCCTCGCTAATAGATAATACCTTTATAAAACAAGACAGAGAAAGTTTAGCATCGGTACACACCTTCTCATTTGGAGGCAAGCTTACGCGAAATAACCTAAACTTTTACCAAGAAGGAGAGCGTATGGACTCTACCCTAAAAGGCATTACCATAATAGGCGATAAACAACACGTAGACCACAATACCTTAGTACACCATATAGAGCCAAATTGCGAAAGCCACCAAGATTATAAAGGTATTTTTTCAGACAAAGCCACAGGTGTATTTAACGGTAAAGTAGTAGTAGAAAAAGAAGCCCAAAAAACAAATGCATTTCAAGCTAATAATAATATACTGCTAAGCGATAAAGCATCCATTAATACAAAGCCACAGTTAGAGATATTTGCAGACGATGTAAAATGCTCGCACGGGTGTACCATAGGGCAGCTAGACGAAAGTGCCATGTTTTACATGCGCTCTCGAGGCATACCAGAAAAAGAAGCCAAAGCATTACTTATGTTTGCCTTTACCAATAACGTACTAGAATCTGTAAAAATACCAGAATTAAAACAACGTATTACCAAAATAATAGCCGATAAATTAGGCGTAGATATAGGGTTCGATTTATAGTTTCCAGTACAAGCAATATAATTTTTATAAGGAGCTTAATCCCGCTTTCGGCAGTCGCTCTCTGCGAGGAGCTCCAACAAAGCCTCAATCGGGGCTAGAAATAAAAGCAAACTATGTTTAACGTAGAAGAGATAAGAAAAGATTTTCCAATACTTTCCCGTAAAGTAAACGGAAAATCTTTAGTGTATTTAGACAATGCAGCAACATCCCAAACACCACAACAGGTTATAGACGCCATTGTAGAGTATTACACTCACTACAATGCCAACATACACCGTGGTGTACACAAACTAAGCCAAGAAGCTACCGATTTGTATGAGGCAGCACGTAAAAAAATACAAGAACACTTTAACGCCAAACATACCCACGAAATTATCTTTACCTCGGGTACAACACACGGCATTAATCTTGTGGCAAACGGTTTCTCTTCCATTTTAAAAGCAGGAGACGATATTATTGTTTCGGCACTAGAGCACCATAGTAACATAGTACCATGGCAAATGTTATGCGAGCGTACAGGCGCAAAACTAAAAGTAATACCAATGAACGAAGAAGGAAATTTAATCCTATCAGAGTTCGACGCCCTACTCTCTAAAAACACGAAGCTCGTGTTTTTAAATCACATATCTAATGCCTTAGGCACCATAAACCCCATTACCTATTTTATAGAAAAAGCACACGAAGTAGGTGCAGCCATACTAATAGATGGCGCACAATCTACACCGCATATAAAGCCAAACCTCCAAGAGCTAGATGTTGATTTTTACGTTACCTCTGCTCATAAAATCTGCGGGCCAACAGGAGTAGGCATGTTGTATGGTAAAGAAGAATGGTTAAAAAAATTACCACCATACCAAGGCGGAGGCGAAATGATAGCAGAAGTAACTTTCCAGAAAACTACCTATGCAGATTTACCACATAAGTTCGAAGCAGGTACCCCAAACATATCAGGAGGTATTGCCTTTGGAGCAGCATTAGATTATATGAATGCCATAGGTTTCGATGCCATACAAACTTACGAAAACGAACTGCTCCATTATGCCACAGAAAAAATGTTGGAAATAGAAGGGCTAAAAATCTACGGCACATCCAAACACAAAACATCAGTTATCTCCTTTAACCTAAAGGGCATACATCCTTACGACGTAGGGACTATATTAGATAAATTGGGCATAGCCGTAAGAACAGGACACCACTGTGCACAACCTATAATGGATTATTACAAAATACCAGGCACAGTAAGAGCATCTTTTGCGTTCTATAATACAAAAGCAGAAGTGGACGCACTTGTAGAAGGCATTAAAAAAGCAAAAATGATGCTGAGTTAATATACGCATATTACCCGCTCAATCTCTATTAGAAATACCTTCTATAATACTGTACAAACAAAACAAGACTGTATGAAGTTTGCAATTTTAATCTGTAGCCTATATGCCATAGTATTAAGTTGTAAACCATCCCCAGCAAAAAGTACATCCAAACAAGCCAGTCATAATATAGTAGCAATAGAATATACAGCAACATCGCGTAGCAATTATGCTTCTATTAAAGCCACAGCACGAAAAGTTTTTGTAACCCTAGAAAAAGACAAAGCACCCGCTGCATATACAAACACAGTGCAAAAATGGGAAACACTTTTAAAGAGTGCAGAAAGCATAACAGTAGAAGCTATTTCCAGTATAGAAGCCCCAAGTAAAGCCTTTCAATACGATGGTGCAGCAATAGCACATTTAAAAATAACAAAGAACAATACCACCTACACAACACAAGCCTTCGACCATGGCAACCCACCAAAAGAAATCGAAACTCTAATAAAAGCGCTCTTATCCCTAAGAGAAAACATTGAATAGCAATATTTCTTATCGTATTTTTGTAAAACAAAATATAAGCGTATTATACACTGTATACTACCACAAAAATAGAACGCATGAGTATAGAGGAAATTCAAAACGAAATAATAGACGAATTTTCAATGTTTGAAGATTGGGAAGAACGCTATCAATACATGATAGATCTAGGAAAAGATTTACCACTAATTGAAGAAGACTTTAAAACAGAAGCTAATATCATTAAAGGTTGCCAAAGTAAAGTATGGGTACACGCCGCTTTAAACGAAGATAAAATAGAGTTTACCGCAGATAGCGATGCCATAATAACCAAAGGCATAATCGCTATTTTAATACGCGTGTTTTCAAACCAGCCACCCCAAGCCATAATAGATGCAGATACCAGTTTTATAGACCAAATAGGCCTAAAAGAACACTTATCTCCAACACGAGCCAATGGATTAGTAAGTATGGTAAAGCAACTAAAAATGTATGCTATAGCATACCAAACACAACTTAATTAATTTGTACCAGGCGTAACAGCCTCTCGGTAGTTACACAAACAAATAAGTAAACCATCAAACATTAAAAAGATGAGCGATACAGCAGAAAACACGCAAGAATTAGGAGAGAAAATCGTAAACGTATTAAAAACAATTTACGATCCTGAAATACCAGTAGACATTTACGAGCTAGGTTTAATTTACGATGTATTTGTAAACGAAGATAACGACGTTAAAATATTAATGACTTTAACAACTCCTAATTGCCCTGTAGCAGAGACATTACCTGTAGAGGTAGAAGAAAAAGTAAAGTCGCTCAATGCTGTTAACGAATGCGAAGTAGAAATTACATTCGACCCTCCATGGACACAAGAGTTAATGAGCGAAGAAGCCAAATTAGAATTGGGCATGCTTTAACATTAAATCTTAGGCAGTACTAAAGGTTTAGAAATACATATATGCAAAATTTTTGTTTGTACATTATATTACATGCAAATTGTAAGAAAATAGTTTTAAATTGCGGAGACTTAGTATCCTATAAATGCCAAACAAATGCCAGATGAAATTATAAACAGAGTAGCAAACAGCAAACTCGTAACCATAGATCTAGAAGATTATTACCCAGAAGGCGTTCGTATACTACTAGATATTAAAGACTGGTTGTTCGAAGGTTTTGTGCTTAGAGAGAAGGATTTTAGGGCTCAAGTAGCAGCCTTTAATTGGAAGCAGTACCAAGACAAGTATGTAGCACTAACGTGTAGCACAGATGCTATAGTCCCCGGTTGGGCATATATGCTTTTAAGCATACATCTGGAGCCTTATGCAAAAAAGGTTATGATAGCCAACCTGGAACAATTAGAAACCTCGATTTATCAAGACATTATAAACGGTTTAGAACTTGAAATCTATAAAGACAAACTCGTTATTATAAAAGGTTGCTCTAATAAGCCTGTGCCTCCAAATGCCTATATTATGCTAACCAGTAGGCTAAAACCCATAGCAAAGACTATAATGTATGGAGAAGCCTGCTCTTCTGTACCTCTTTATAAGAAAAAATAACACTTTAAGTGACCTTCGCCAAGTAAAAGTGTCTGAATAACAAAGACCAGTGTAAAAATCAATTTGAAAATAGATTTTTAAAACATAAACTCAAACATAAACTTAATTAAACACATGAAAAAACTAGTATTATTTGCGGTATTGGCGCTTGGCGTTTTCACTACAAATGCACAAACTAAAGAAGAATTAAAGAAACAAAAGGCAGAGAAACAAGCAGAAGCAAATGCAGCACAAGCAGAAGCAAATGCATTACAAGCCAAAATAGATGCACTTCCAGGGTGGCGTATAGGTGCATTTGGTACTGTAGGAGGTAGCTTATCGCAATTCGATAATTGGTTTGCCCAAGCGGCACCAAATAACACATCTGGAAATATAGGTATTACCGTAAATGCGTTTGCCAATTTAATACAAGAAAAGTATTTCTGGAGAAACAGTTTAAATGCCAATTTAAATTGGGTAAAACTAGACGATAAAGATGACCCAACAGACAGTGATGATTTCGAACCTACTACAGATGTATTTACGCTAACATCTCTTTACGGTGTAAACTTAACGAAAACCTTAGCCGCATCTACCTTAGCAGAATACAGAACAACTTTGTTAGATAATTTTAACGACCCAGGATACCTAGATATAGGTGTTGGTTTTACATGGACGCCAATAAAAAACTTAATAGTAGTAATACATCCGCTAAACTACAATTTTGTTTTTGCTGAAAACGATGCCATTTTTGAGTCTTCATTAGGTGCTAAAATAGTAGCAGATTATACAAGACAAATAGGTAAAATTAACTTTAAAACTAATGTTTCAGCATTTCAAAGTTACGAGTCTAGCGATCTTTCGAACATTACATGGACAAATTCATTCAGTTATACCATTTGGAAAGGTATTGGTGTAGGTTTTGATTTCGGACTAAGAAGTAACAAACAAGAAGCCTTAAACTTTGCTTTAGCTAATTTTGATGGTACAGGAACCGAACCAGATTTCGATAACGTAGATAACGATTTACAGACGTATTATACCATAGGTTTAAGTTATAAATTTTAAACTATAGACAATACGAAAAAAATAACCTTAAGATTTGTCTGAAATACATCAGCAATTTTAAAATAGTAAAAGATCCTGTGGAATTAATTTCGCAGGATCTTTTACTATTTTAAACCATTTTGTATGCTCAAATCTTCTGTTAGAACGATACATTTCATACGATTTGTGGATAAGAATTTGGTATAAATATGTCAAATTACTTTTTGCATGTCTAAGGCAAAAATGAAAACTTGGCAGTAGTTGAGGTTTCATTTTTAACGTAAGAATAGTAGAAAAAGAAACCACATGCATGCAAAATTTTTGTATGTAAATCGCATCACATCAGCTGTTTGAATAGACTTTAAAATAAAATACTGATCAATATTATATAACCAATAGATAATTTTAGTAGAAGGACACCTAGGCAGTTATTGCATTACAAATCTATAACAGAGGTAAAATACGGAAACTTAGCATAAATGCTAGTCTTCGTATAAAATCATAACTCTGGCACAAGAGATATAAGAAAATTATGGATGTAGCAAATATCATAAGATATTGAATATAATATCTTGCGATGGTCATTTTAAAAGGACAAGAAATGATTTGCAATCAAATAATAAAAAATAGTTTTCTACTTAGGAATAACTATTTTACAAGTATTGAAGAAAATTTTTTAATTTAAATAATAAATGTAACCCACATTTAACCAAACTAACCAGTCATTGTTCTCGTTACTAGGTAAATTATGGTTTAGGCCATCAACATAATCGTTGAAATAAAGTTGCCACCTAAGATCTAAAACAACATCAGCTAAACGACCTACTTTATATCTAAATCCAACACTGGAAACCATCGAAAAGGCAGCACCAGAAGAAGCATCTACAGATCCTGGAGCCCAAGGCGAAAAGAAATTGTTAGCATCATTAATGTTACCTACATCATTAGTGCCATTATCAAAAGTAGTTTCAACTTCAGGATTAAAAGATGTAAAATGTACGCCTAAACTAGCATACGGCGCTATTTTGTATCCATAAGATTGAAAAGAACGGATACTTAAAGGGAAAAATTCAAGTTGAGTACCAACGTCTATGTTGTTTGCTGCTCCAGTGTGGCCTCTCAATCTGTCAGCATCTTCACTTTGTCTACTCTCGTCTACAAAAGTACCCAAATGCTCTAAGTTCGTTTTATTCCAAGATATCTCGTTACGTAATTTAAAGTGATCGTTAAAATACGTATCTGTTGTATAACAGTTACAATCTGCCCTATAAGCAAAATTGATATAATGAACAATACCAATACCAAATCCAGAATTTCCAAAATTTGTTTCAGAATCAGATCTAACACCGTAGTCCGATCTAAATTGAACAGGTCCAGCAACAATACCAATTTCGTGAGAGAAACCCAATTGAGCTTGCACTGCTTGGCTCATTAAAAATAGCCAAAAAATAAAAGCCAAACGTTTAGCGTTAAGCACCATAGTTTAAAAGTTTCGAGGCGTTACCCTAACAAATATATGAAAAGCCCATCAACTACCAAATATTTATAATAAGCTGTCTCGTTTTTTTACGACTAAATTGCGAAATATGAATAAAAGCAACATGTCTTTTAGAGATAATGTATATTAGCATGTAAAATCTTAACACATAGCATTAAAGTTTAAAATTATTGATTATGAACGAAAAGGTTACTGAATTTCTAGATTTAGTGAAACAACGAAATGGCGATGAGCCAGAATTTCTACAAGCAGTAGAAGAAGTTGCAGAAACGGTAATTCCATATATTGTAGAGCATGATATTTATTATGGAAAGAACATTCTATTACGAATGGTAGAGCCAGAGCGCGTCGTTACTTTTAGAGTGTGTTGGGTAGACGACGCAGGAGAGATACAAGTAAATAGAGGATATAGAATACAAATGAATTCGGCTATAGGACCATACAAAGGCGGGCTGAGGTTTCACCCAACAGTAAATATGAGTATTCTAAAGTTTTTAGCCTTTGAGCAAGTATTTAAAAATAGCTTAACAACATTACCAATGGGTGGTGGTAAAGGAGGTAGCGATTTCGATCCAAAAGATAAAAGTGATAATGAAATTATGCGTTTCTGTCACGCCTTTATGGGAGAATTATTTAGGCATATTGGCTCTAATACAGACATTCCAGCAGGCGATATTGGTGTAGGTCAAAGAGAAATAGGATTTCTATTTGGCATGTACAGAAAATTACGAAACGAATTTACTGGCGTACTAACAGGAAAGGGCATGACCTGGGGAGGCTCCTTAATTAGACCAGAAGCCACAGGTTATGGCAATGTCTATTTTGCCGAAAACATGTTAAAAACCAGAGGCGAGAGCTTCGAAGGCAAAACAGTAGTAATATCAGGCTCTGGTAATGTAGCACAATATGCCGCAGAAAAGGCATTACAGTTAGGTGCCAAAGTAGTAACACTTTCAGATTCATCAGGATATATACATGACGAATCTGGAATAGATGAGGAAAAGCTTAGATATGTAATGCATCTAAAAAATGAAAAAAGAGGCAGAATAAAAGAATACTTAAATGAATATCCTGATGCAAAATACGTAGAAGGTAAAACCCCTTGGGGTGAAAAATGCGATATAGCATTGCCTTGTGCTACCCAAAACGAGTTACAAGGTGAAGACGCAGAAATGTTATTAAAAAATGGATGCATCTGCGTGAGTGAAGGTGCGAATATGCCATCTACAAAAGAAGCCATACTGAAATTTCATGAAGCCAAAATACTATTTGCTCCAGGTAAAGCCTCTAATGCAGGAGGGGTAGCCACTTCAGGCTTAGAGATGACGCAAAATTCTTTAAGATACAAATGGACAAGAGAAGAGGTGGACAATAAATTAAAGGAAATTATGTCCGATATACACGATTCTTGCACGTCCTACGGCAAAGATGGCGATTATATAGATTACGTAAAAGGCGCAAATATAGCAGGATTTGTAAAAGTAGCAGACGCTATGCTAGCTCAAGGTGTAGTGTAATTGTATAAATATACGTTTAAAAACATCAAATAGCTTTTCTTTATCAAAAAAGGAAAGCTATTTTTGTTGCTATAAATTCATCTTGACGTTTTGTTTTTAACCGAAAATGAATTGAAATTTAACCAGATGAGGCACTTTTTGAAGCCCATAGCAACGCTACGGACAAAAAAAGTAACAAAATAAGGGTAAATTTCAGCTATTTTTTAGGAAATAGAAAGAGTCAAGATGAGTTCTGTATATCATTTTTATAAAAAGAGCGTTATTTTAAATATATTTAAACGTGTTATGCCAAAAAAGTTAATAATTTTATTCTTTTGCTTAGTTCCCCTATTCGAATATGCTCAAGACTTCTCCGAATTATGGACAGGACACTACTCTTTCAATAACGTTAGCCAAGTCGTAGAAGGTAATAATACTATATTCGCCGCATCTGGCAATGCTATTTTCACCATCGATTTAGAAACCGATATTATAAACCAAATATCTACAGTTAACGGGTTGTCTGGAGAATTAATAACCACTATAGCCTACAGCGAAACTTTCGAGCTGTTGATGATTGGATACCAAAATGGCTTTATCGATATTGTTTTCGATAATAGCGCAGATGTGCAACCAGTAATAGACATATCTAATAGAACCAATGTAGCTACAGGTTCAAGAGCCATTAATCACTTTAATATAGACAACGATTTAGTGTATATATCCACAGATTTTGGCATTTCTGTATTCGATATTGAACGTTTAGAATTTGGAGATACATTTATTATTGGAGATGCAGGGGCTGAAATACCAATAACGCAAACCACAATTTTCGAAGGGTTTATATATGCGTCTTCTACTAATAACAATGGTGTAAGAAGAGGCGATTTGTCCAATCCAAATTTAATAGATTTTAATAACTGGGATGAAGTTGTTGCAGGCAGTTACAGCGCAGTTCAGGCTAACGAAAATAATTTGTATGCTCTGGGAATTAATAGACGCCTATATGATATTACCTTGGGTAATTTAAATCAAGTAGAAACATTCAATACGCAACCTTTAGAACTAAGTGCGCATCTTGGAAACTTGTTGGTAACCACACAAAATACATCCTTTGTGTATGATTCTAATTTTTCTTTAATATCGCAAGTAGAAGTTAGTGAAGAATTTGATACAAATTTTTCGTCAACAACATTTATAGAAAACATCGGTCAGTATATAGGAACAAGTGATTTTGGTATACTAAATCAGTCTCCAACATCAGACACCTTTGAAGAACTACGCCCAGACGGTCCAATTTTAAATACGCCTTTTTGTATAGAGGCAGAACAAGGGGAAGTATGGGTGTCTTATGGCGAATATACTTTCGATTTGAATCCCGTACCTTTGAATAGTAGAGGGATAAGTCTTTTAAGAGGAGGTTCTTGGATAAATACACCGTTTAGTGAGGTTTTAGGAGCTAGAGAGCTAAATGGGATTTCTATTAACCCATTTAATAGAAGTCAAATATTCATAAGTTCTTATTTTGATGGCTTACTGGAGCTTAATAACGACATTCCTACAGTTTTGTACGATCAAACTAATAGTGATCTCAGACCCCTAATACCACCAAATAATCCTAATGCTGTGTCAAACGACACGAGAGTAGGCAAAACAGCTTTTGATGAAAACGGATTGTTATGGACCATTACCAATTTGGTAGAAGAACCACTACGCTCGTATAATCCAGAAACAAATACTTGGGTAAGTTATGATTTAAGCGAAGTAATAGCTCAACCTTTTGATAATTTGGGTTTTACAGAAATTGAAATAGATCCCGCTACCAATACAAAATTTATAACTTCCTTTTCTAGAGGGGTAATAGGTTTTAATGAGAATAGTCCGATCCCTCAGATAGCACATATAGATGAAGAGGATAATCTTCCTGTAAATGCGGTGAGATCTATAGCTATAGATAGGCAGAACCAGTTGTGGATAGGTACTATAGAAGGATTACGTGTGGTGTTTAACGTGTCAAATTTTTTTGATGATAACGTTACTGCCGAGCCAATAATTATAGAAGAAGATGGTGTAGCCAGAGAATTACTTTTTGAACAATTTGTGTCTGATATTGAAGTAGATGGTTCTAATAATAAATGGGTGTCTACCATCGGTTCTGGCGTTTTCTTGTTTAGTGCAGATGCCCAAGAAACCATTTTTCATTTTACGACAAGTAACTCACCCTTACCGTCTAATAATGTAAACGATATTTCTATAGACAGCAATAATGGTATTGTCTATATGGCTTCAGATAGGGGTTTAGTCTCTTTTAGAGCAGGAGGCTCAGACCCAGTTGAAGATTTTTCTACTGCACGAGCTTATCCAAATCCAGTAAGGCCAGGCTTTAATATTGTAGAGGAAAAAGTAAAGATTACAGACCTTCCTGAAAACGTTAATATAAAAATTGTTGATATAGAAGGCAATCTTATAACAGAAGCGCAATCTGGCATTACACAAAGGTTTAGCGGATTTAATTTAGAAATCGATGGAGGGACTGCATTTTGGAATGGCAAAAATTCTGCAAACAATGTTGTAGCCTCTGGAGTATATCTCATTTTACTAGCAGATTTAGACACCTTAGAAACCAATGTTGTAAAATTATTAGTAGTTAGGTAATGTTATGTACAACTAACGTCATTGTTTTATCTAAGTTAAAATATAAAGACAACGACTTAATTGTAAAGTCTTATACAGAAGCATATGGTGTAGTTAGTTTTTTAGTTAAAGGCGTTTTAAAATCTAAAAAAGCGAGTACTAAAATAGCCTATTTCCAGCCCCTGTCTCAACTGCAAATCGTTTTTAACTACACGAAAAAAAAGACGCTCTACATACCAAAAGACGTAAAAATAAATACTATTTATAGTAGCTTGCATACGCATTTACTCAAAAGTACAATTGTTATGTTTCTCTCGGAAGTTTTAAGTCTCATTTTGCAAGAGGAAGAACAGAATGCAGCACTTTACAACTATTTAAAAACGGTTTTACTTTGGTTCGACGAAGACACAGCCTATTCCAATTTTCATCTTTTATTTTTGTTAGACCTCACTAAATATTTAGGGTTTTATCCAGATACCACAAAAACCGCTTTTAATCATTTCAATTTAGAGCAAGGGCATTTCGAAATTAAGCCAACAGGTAAGTATACTGTTTCTGGAGAAGAGGTTATCCTTTTAAAAAACCTTTTAGGCACAACATTTGATGAACTATCTACTATAAAAATAAATGCTGCGAAAAGGCAATCATTTTTAAATATGATATTGCTTTATTTTAAACTACATTTGGGGAATTTTAAAACCCCAAATTCGCTCCAGGTTTTAAATCAAGTTTTTAATTAGTAATGAGGTTTAAATATACACGGTTATTATTACTATTCGCGTTCTGTAACATAGCGCAAGCTCAGCAAATAAAAGTAATTCATACGCTAACTAAAGCACCTCTACCAGAAGTTAGCATACAAAACTTAAAGAAAACCAAAAGCGTTACAACCAATTTTAAAGGCGTAGCAAAATTAGATGTCTTTAAAGACAGTGATACTCTATATTTTACATATTTGTCTCAAGTTTTAAAATCTTTAACAGCCCTAGAGGCCAAAAAACTAAAAGTAATCGGTTTAGAAGCTAATACACAAGGCTTAGGAGAAATCATTATTTCAGCGTCTAAATTTGGACAATTTAAAGACGATATACCACAAAAAATATTAAAAGGAGACGCAAATGCGATAGAGTTTGCTAATCCTCAAACCAGTGCAGACGCTCTGCAAAACACAGGGCCAGTATTCGTGCAGAAAAGCCAGCTTGGGGGTGGGAGCCCTATTATTCGAGGATTTTCTACAAATCGATTGCTAATTACTGTAGACGGTGTACGTATGAATAATGCTATTTTTAGAGGAGGAAATCTGCATAACGTAATTGTTATAGATCCATTATCTGTAGCGTCTACAGAAGTTATACTAGGAGCGGGCTCCGTAATATATGGAAGCGATGCTGTTGGGGGGGTAATGAGTTTTTATACTAAAGCACCAAAATTATCGTATAAAGACAGTTTGTTGTTACAAGCGAATACAATAGTTAGATATGCTTCGGCAAGTAATGAAAAAACAGGGCATTTCGATATAAGTTTGGGGCTTAAAAAACTAGGGTTTCTAACAAGCGTAACACATACCGATTTTGATGATTTAAGAACAGGCGTAAATGGCCCAGACGATTATTTAAGAACATCTTTTGCTGTAAGAGAAAATGGTATAGATGTAGAAGTAGATAATTCAGATCCTAGAATACAAAGATTTACAGGATACAATCAATTAAATATTACGCAAAAAGTAACTTACGAACCAACAGAACGTTTAAATTTGGATTTAGGTGTACATTACTCAAGTTCATCCAACATACCAAGATACGATAGACTTTTAAGAAGGCGCGGTGATGGTAGTTTGAGATCTGCAGAATGGGATTACGGTCCACAAGTTTGGTTTATGACGAATTTGCAAGCAACACAATCTACAAGTAACTCTGTGTTTTACGATAAAGCAAAAACGACCTTAGCTTATCAAAGATTTGAAGAGAGCAGGATTGATAGAGATTTTCAAAGCACAGACCGAAGAATTAGAGAAGAAGGAGTAGATGCTTATTCGCTTAATCTAGACTTTGAAAAAGTTTTAAGTTATAAAACCAAATTATTTTATGGAGGTGCTTACGTGTTTAACAACGTGTCTTCTAGAGGAACTATAGAAAATATAGAGACCAATAGTATAAGTAATACTGTGTCAAGATATCCAGATGGCGCTTCTTGGAGCTCTACAGCGTTATACACGAGTTTAAAATACAAACCGTCCAGTACCTTTGTTTTACAGTCTGGATTAAGATACAGTTATGTAACATCGAAATCAGATTTTAGAGAAAACAATCAGTTCTTAAATTTACCTTTCGATGAGGCCAACAATACATCTAGTGCATTAACAGGATCGGTCGGTTTATCATGGTCTCCAAATGCTTTTATGCAATGGAAACTTAATTTAGGAACAGCTTTTAGAGCGCCAAATATCGACGATATAGGTAAGGTTTTCGATTCTGAGCCAGGCTCTGTTGTTGTGCCTAATAATAATTTAAAGCCTGAATATGCATACAATGGCGAATTAAGTTTGAAATTGAATTTTAAAAAGAAGCTTATCTTAGATTTAAGTGCCTATTATACGTTGTTGGATGATGCTCTGGTAAGGCGAGACGACGATTTAAATGGCGAAACAGAAATTATTTTCGATGGTACTTTAAGCAATGTGCAATCGATACAAAATGCATCTGAAGCCAAAGTTTATGGATTTGAAGCAGGCTTAAAACTTAAATTGCATGAAACGTTGGACCTAACCTCTCAATACAGTATAATTAGAGGTTACGAAGAAAGCAACAATGAGCGCTTTCCCGTAAGGCATGTTGCACCCGATTTTGGAAATACTCATCTTATTTGGAAGCAGAAAAAATGGACTGCAGATGCTTTTTTAATTTATAATGCAACTTTAAACTTCAACGAGTTGGCACTTTCTGAGCGCGGTAAAAATTTTATATATGCAGAAGATGCTAACGGTAATCCCTTTTCTCCATCATGGTATACCTTAAACTTAAGAGCGCAATATCAAATTAGTAAAACAATAACACTCACTACAGCATTAGAGAATATAACAAATCAACTTTATAGACCGTATTCTTCTGGTATTTCTGCACCAGGAAGAAACCTTATCGTATCGTTAAAATATGGGTTATAATTAATATGTGATTAAATTATAAACCAATACAGTGATTTAAACTTTCTTCAATTTGCTATAAGAATCTTCTTTTTTATGCAATTTTTGTCTTTTTCTCAGTTCATAGCACTGGTAAGAACTTCAAAAAGTACTTCAATTGAACAAAAAATCTAGAATTTTCGCTAGAACCAAAAAAATTTAAATCACTTCAAAATTAAAAATTACTTCTTAATAAATTTTTTGGTTACAACTGTTCCGTCTGCCAATACCATTTTGGCAATGTAAACAGTGTGCTTTAATTGGTGTAATTTATAGGTCTCAGTTTTAGTTTTAGCATTTAACTTATAAATAACTTGTCCTTTTAAGTTTATAATACTTATTGCAGCTATAGGCTTTAATGTAGAGCTAAATTGAAAATCGACAATACCGTTTTGAACTATCGAGACAGCGTTTTTGTTTGTATCGATACTAGAACTAGATAACGTTGTATTGTCGTTAAAAACAATTTCAAAACGGTCGTTAAATTCACCTGTGTTCGACGTAAAGATATAGTCTTGGTTTGACAGGTTATGAAAAAGATTTAATGCGTTATCCTTTAAATAAATTGAATGGGTGTTTAAAAAGTGACCTTCTAGATTTGCAATAGAAAATTTATAAGAGGTCTCAGTGCCTACCGATGTGGCAAAACCAATTTTTACAGTCTCTTCTGTACTAATATCTGCATGGCTTTTACCTTGAACGGCATATTTTTGGTTAGAACCATCAATTAAAGAATAAAGTACAGCATTGAAATCTTGATTTACAATCCTTGGCGCATCATATAGCGCGCCATCGTTAGCTCTGGTTGCTCCATTAACGTAACCAATTAAAATTTGATTAAAGATGCCATTTTCTGTAGTTAAGTTGAGCCACATTTTGTTGTCTGGAGTACTAGCTTCTTCTTTAGGTACAGAATTATTAAAGATAATATTTCCAGTCTCTAAATCTTCAACAACAAAAGAAGTCTCGTTTTCTAAGGTTTTGCCAGATTTAACTTTGAAGAATTGAGAATTTGCTGTAGCAATGTTTCTTGCTCTCATACTATTGGAAAATGTTACATTACCGTTTGCCAATCCATTAATAAAAAATCCCTGCCCAGAAGGTATGTACTTATCTGGAATTATGCCACTGGCACCAGCAGCGCCACCCGTGCCAACAGTATAAGTGGCGTAGTCGTTTTGACTGAAATTTTGAACGCTGTTTCCAGAATTGGAACCACTTGCAGGAGAGGACTGCGACCAATAATAAACCACACCGTCTATAAGAGTATTGTTTGCAGTATATAAGGCATCGAAATCTACAGCAGAAGGATAAGGATTACCCAATAGATTCCAACTTTCGTTAACATTTGCAGCATTGTATGCAATAGGTGTATTTATGTCTCCAGTGTTAAAAGCACCACTAAAAGTTATAGTTCTGGCAGAGGGATACGTGCCTAATCTGCTAGAAGTAGCAGCGTAGCCAACACCAGGGGTAAGCACAGCATTTGGATTGGCAATTTGCCAGTCGTTGTTATTATCGTCTATATTATCTCCATTTTGATCTAAATAGTTAGCAGCATTAAATACAAAACGTCTATTACTGTCCACATCGAAAAACACATTGCCAATAGTTTCATTCTGTACAGGAGAACTCCAGTATGTGTAAAAGAACCAATTGGGCTTTACAGGTGTGGTTTTTGTAACATTAGATGTGCCAGAAGCTAAAACCGTAAAATTAGCTGCACTGTTGTTCTGAATAAAATTACCTTGACCTTGTACAGAAATAGATCCGCTGATATTAGTATTGTTTTCAATCTCTAAAAATGTGTTATTCTCTACAATAAGATGAGCACCACTATTAACCATTAAAGTGCAGGCTCTAAAACTACCATTGGTACTCGTGTTATAATTACCGCTTATTACGGCCTCGGTAGTAATGTTTGGAACACCATTATTCCACATAGAGCCATTCCATGTTGTAGTACCACCAGAACAAAGGTTTGAAGCTACTGTGCCGCCTATGCTTAGGTCGTTACCAGCTAATCTACCAATTGCAAACGAGCCAGAATTTGAAGTTGCACCCCAGCCATACAACCTAATAGTAATTGTTGTTCCAGAAGGCACATTTTGCATATCGGTGATGTTGGAAAGGTCCAATTGCGTTTGCATACGTCCATTACCGCCTACAGTGGTATAGGTTATAAAGTTGCTAAAGTTTCTATAATTAGTGCCATTTGTACTATACATCCATATAAAACGATTAGGGCCACTATTATTCCTTCTAAAATTAACATCAAGCGTGCTCAAGGACACCTCGAAACCACTAGAAGCAGAAATTTCAAATTGCAAATAGTCTCTGTTAAAAAAGGAATCAAATAAATCGCCATTAAGCGTATAAGAACTTGCGGCATAAGCTCTAGGTAATGCTATTGGAGTAAGACCATTCCCTCTGCTTATAGTGCTAATGTTTAAATTAGGGTCTATAGTTGTGGCGTTAACGGTTGTTTCGTTTCCAGAATTAGGATTCATTTCCCATGCTACAATTTGAGCTTTTGCAGAAGTAACAAACGTGAGCGTTATTATAGCACATAGAGAAAGTTTTAGGGTTAAGTACGTTTTCATAAGTAATATGTTTCTATACAGTAACAATTAAATTTACCATATAATTATTTTCAAGTTGTGTAGCGTTGGGGATAGGGCATAAGAAACACCCATGTTAAAACCTATTGTTTACATAACAACAGATATCTATTTTAAAGTGAAACTTTAAATTTTGGTTTTAAACTAAAGAATTGTCCAGTTTTATGATTCAACAATAAAGTTGTGTGTGGTTTTGAAGTAGAACATTCGTGCCTTGTTCATTTTAATAGTACCAGCTTTATTTGTATTTAAAGCCATGTTATTAACCTTAACAGGTAGCGTATCTACTTTAATAATAACAGTAGAGAAATCTTGGCCCATTCTTACAATAGAATCCGATGGAAACCCTAAAGGCCCCCATATATAACCTGTTTTAGCGTTACTAAATAATGTGTTAATCAACACAGTAGGTGTAATGTTAAGTTCTAATGTATAGTCTGATTTTAAAACCGGTATCTTATCGGTTTTAGTTTTCGAAAAGGGTGTTTGCGCATTTACAGCACAAAAACACACCAAAGAGAGAGAGAGTAGTAGTGTTTTCATTTTTAAACAATTTACATTACAAAAATAGGCTTGTAACGTCTTGTTTAGATGTGTTTTAGACGAATGAAGTTTTTCTATAGACGGATGACGTGTTTGAAACGATCAATGGTGTATTATTAATCTTATAAAAACACAAAAAAGAAAGACTAATCTTTCTTTTTTGTGTTTGACAGATAAACTTCATTAATTATTTATAAACTTTTTGGTTTCGGTAACTCCGTTTTCCAGTTGTATTTTGGCAAGATAAACACCGTTGTTCAATGCATTTAAACGAAGTGTTTTAGATGTGGATCTAACACCGTTAAAAGAGACATTACTTATCAGTTTTCCAGTAATGTCATAGATATCAATTGTATCAAACGAAGATACACTAGTTGTAAAAGTAAGTGCGCCTTGGTCAGTCTTAAAGACCTTTATTGCGTTACTATCAATAGTAACATCTCCAGTAGACAATGTATTATTTGCGCTAAATCTAATTTCAAACCTATCATTAAACTCCCCTGTTTCAGAAGTAAAAAGATAATCTTGATTAGATAGATCGTGCATAGTATCGGTCAAATTGTCCTTTAAAAATATGGTATTGTTTTCTAAAAAGTTGCCATCCAATTGTGCAATAGAGATGGTATGCGATATACCACCTAAATTTGTCGCAAAACCAATTGGTATAACTTCATTGGGATTAATGCTGCTACTGTTTTTACCTTGTACGGCATACTTCGTATCAGAATCTGCAATTTGCGAATATAACAAGCTATTAAAATTTTGATTGACAATTCGTTTTGCATCAAAGGCGGCACCATCATCCGCATCTGTAGCACCATCTACATAACCAATAAGCATTTGGTTAAATACACCACCATCTGCTGTAACATTAAGCCATAATCTGTTTTCTTCAATTTCCTCATCTCTTATTTCTGGAGTGCCATCGGTAAGTATTACCGAAGTTACAGCTGTATTTGTGTCTGTTAAATCTTCATTGCTAGTCGTGCCTTGGGTAGCAGCAGTACTAAAAAATTGTGCGTTACTAGTGGTATTAGCAGGTCTCATAGCATTGGTAAAAGTAACGTTTCCAGCGGCTAATGCATTTACAAAAAAACCTTGTCCAGAGGGTACGAATTGAGTGGGGATAACTCCACTAGCGCCTGCAGCACCACCAGTACCAACGGTATAAGTGGCATAATCACTTTGGCTAAAATTAGAATTTTGATTGCCTGGATTAGAGCTGCTTGGTGGTGTTGCCTGAGACCAAAAATAAGCTACGCCTTCTATTAAAGCACTATTTGCAGCATGGAACGCTTCAAAATCTACAGCAGAAGGATAAGGGTTACCGATAAAATTCCACCGATTAACACTAGCAGCATTAAAAGCTACTGGTGTAGTAATGGTACCATTATTAAATGGTCCAGTAAAAACAGCATTTCTACTTGAAGGGTAAGGCCCTAATCTGCTGGATGTGGTCGCATAACCAACCCCTGGCGTCATTGTTGTACCAGCCAATGCAAATTGCCAGTCGTTATTATCATCATCAATATTATCTCCGTCAGTGTCAACAAAATTTGCGGCATTAAAGAAAAAGCGTCTGTCTCCATCAACATCAAAAAATACATCTCCTATGGTTTCACCTTGTACAGGAGAACTCCAGTAATTAAAAAAGAACCAATCTGGTTTAACTGGTGTAGCTTTAGTTACAGAAGAGGAACCACTACCTATCAAATTAAAGTTAGAAGTATCATCGTTTTGTACGAAGCTACCTCTTGTCTGAACAGAAATAGTTCCGTCTATAGTTACATCATTTTGTATTTCGATAAATGTATTGTCTGCAACTACAACATTAGCACCACTATTTATTGTTAAACTACAGCCAGCAATACTTCCACTAGTACCCGTATTGTAATTACCATTTATTACAGCAGGAGTTGATATGCTAGGTACGCCATTATCCCATGCACTACCATTCCAAGTTGTTACGGCTTCCTGTGTAACACTACCTTCTATACTAAAATCGTTACCAGGTAATCTGCCTAAAGCAAATTGCCCATTTGTATTGGCTGCGTTTCTTATAAAAAGATATATAGTTACAATGGTGCCAGGAGGTATGTTTTGGAGATCTGCAACAGTATTTAAATTATATTGAGCTTGAGTAACACCATTAGTGTTAGTTGATGTGAATGTTACTGTAGGTGTAAAAAAGAAAATTGGTCCTCCAATTGTGTAGCCCCAATTAAAATTGGTTGGAGCGTTAGCATCTCTTCTAAAATTTGCATTTATGGCAGTTACAGATGCAAAATTAGGACATTCTGTTCTAAATTGAAACAATAAATGCCTACCTGAAAAAAAAGAAGTAGCTACACTATTGCTGGTTGAAAAATCTGTTGAATTAAAACTGTTAGCTAAAGGGGGACCAATTACATCTGGATTACCTCTTTGCAAGGGTGTAATTATCTCTATGTTAGGATCTAAAGTTGTAGGGTTTACAGAAGCTTCATTACCTACATTTCCATCAAAATCCCACGCAATTATTTGAGCATTAAGACTAAAACACGTGAAAAAATAAACTGTAAATAGACTAAAAAATAATTTTTTTCTCATGATAGACCGGGTTTATTTTGCATATTCTTAAAAATAGCCAAGAAATAGCCTTATAAAATTAGTTTTTTTTAATGTTACACACCAATTAATTTTTTAAACTGTACACATAGTATTACAAAAAAAACCCACTATATGTATTTCGTCGATAAAAATTGAATAATAAAGATGTTTTAAGCGTAGTATTTTACTCTTTTAAGCAAAACTGTTTATGCTATTGAGATTCATATTACTGCACAACACTGAAAGAAACATTATAAGCTAGGTTAAATTAAACAAGATTTATTTTTAATTGATGAAGTATAATAATAGTTTTTGGGACAATTATCACAATTTAAGTCGTAAAGCTATAGTTTGGCTTACAAAACTTTGTTCAAAATTATTTTGTTGGATAGCTAGGTAAGAGGTTCTAGATTATAGGGATAGATAAGGTTTTATGCTATTTAAGTGCATACAGTAAGTCAACCAACCGCAAAACAAGACCAATATTTCTAATGGGAATCTATTTTAAAATTAAATGATTATTCCATAATAAGTTATAAGAAAACATATATTAATACTATTTTGAACCATTAACATTAAGCTACAACGTTTAGACAGTTGTAGCAGTTAGTAGATAAATTTTAGACATAAAGAATTAAAAGCATAATTTAACAGTAAATAAACAGACTTTGATTATTTCACTATAATTCTCTTGATAACTATACGTCTATTACCTAATGTTATTTTAGATAAGTATACTCCGCTTTTTAACGTGTTTGTAGCTACGTCTAACTTGTTTTCTTGGGTTGTAAAGCGTTTTACTTTTTTACCTTGTAAATCGTACAGCTCTAAAGATGTAATTGTAGATGCGCTTGTTAAAACGCTAAACGTATTATCATTTGCATATGTAATAGTAATACCGTCTTTCGCATCTACGGTTTGTGTATTTAAGGTGTTAGAAGACGCAAATACAATTTCGAAGCGCGAGTCAAATTCTCCGTTTTCAGAAGTAAATGTATAGTCTAAGTGAGATAAATTATGGGTAATATCTAATAAATTATCTCTTAAATACACGTCATTTCCGTTTAAAAAAGCACCTTCAATTTGTGCAATTGAAAACCTGTAGGTTAAAGGCGTACGTATATTATTTACAAAACCAATTCTAATAACTTCTTCCGTACTAATGTCGTTTAATGCTCTGCCTTGTATAACGTATCTATCCTCGTCTTGGTCTATAAGAGAATACAAAGCGGCGAAGGTACCAGGGCCTATAAATCTACTAGCATCGAAGGAAGAACCATCGTCTCCTCTGGTAGCACCTTCTACATAACCTACAAGAATTTGGCTAAATACGCCATTATCTGTGGTTAAGTTTAGCCATAACTTGTTTTCTGTAACCGTATTTTTTGAAAAGCTTTGTTTAAAAAATTGCGAGTTGCTGGTAATTAGTGTGCTGCGCATAGCATTTGTAAACGTTACATTACCATTTGTTAGCCCTGGTACAAAAAAGCCTTGAGCAGAGGGTATAAATTGCGTTGGTATCTCACCACTAGCACCAGCTGTTCCTGCTTCCATGCCCACGGCATAGGTTGCATAGTCATTTTGACTAAAATTAGATTGTTGATTTCCTGGGTTTGAGGTGTCTGGAGGAGTTGCCTGAGACCAAAAATAAGCAGTACCAGCAATTACAGAGCTGTTTGCAGCATGGAAAGCATTAAAATCTATGGCAGAAGGATAAGGATTTCCAATAAAATTCCAGCTTTCGGCAACATTGGCAGGGTTAAACGCAATAGGCGTGCTAACAGCACCTGTATTAAATGCACCTCTAAAGTCTGCGCTAACAGAAGCAGGGTAAATGCCCAATCGGCTAGATGTAGCTGCATAACCTACTCCAGGTGTCATAACATCGGCTGCAAGTGCAAATTGCCAATCGTCTCCATTATCGTCTATGTTATTACCATCGGTGTCTAAATAATTATTAGCGTTAAAGAAAAAACGTCTATCACCATCAACATCAAAAAACACATTTCCTATGGTTTCACTTTCTACAGGAGAACTCCAATACGTATAGAAAAACCAATCGCCTTTAACAGGTGTATTTTTAGTAACGGTTGATGTGCCATTGTTCGTAAAAATACCATCGTTGGCATTTTGAACAAAATTACCTTGGCTCTGTACAGACAGATCTCCGTCTACGGTAACATCATTTTCTACCTCTACAAATGTGTTATTACCTACGACAAAAGTATTCCCAGAATTAACAATCAGGCTACAAACACTTATGCTACCATTGCTAGTTGTATTATAATTACCATCTATTACGGCTGCTGTATTTAAATCTGGAACCCCATTACTCCAATTACTCCCATCCCATGTAGAAGTGTCGGGACACTCTAAACAGGTGTATGTACATCCGCCTATTGGAGATAATCTAGAGTTGCTACCATTCCAGTTGGACGGTGTGGTTATTGAAGCTAAAATAAGGCTTTGGCCAGAGGTTACACTACAATTGTAATTTGAGTTGTCTACGTTACCAACATAAACTGCTGTAGTACCGTCTATGAGTCCGTCTGGAACGGCACTTGTATTGGAATTCAAAGCGTTAGACCAACTGGTATTTGAGGCAAAGTGTATGCCAAAAATAAAAGAAGGTGCTGTAGAGGGCCCTTGATAAGCAAGTATATGGTCGCCATTTGTAGCTAAAGCAAAACCATCTTCAGACTCTGTAGCGGTTCCAATTGAGGCTATGTAAGTATCTTCTATAGTCTCCTCATTACTTAATATGTTTATTTCTGTACCACAGGGTAAATCTGTATCTGCAACCCAAGTTACAATACCTTCAAGGTTACCAGGCCTAAAATTTCCGGAAGTTTGCCAGCCGTTATCTGTAAAATTTATAGCTGTACCAGATTCAACATCTTTTAGTAAAACAAATGAAAACTCATCGTCATTATCTGCATTAAAACCAGTTATAGCAATGTCTCCAGGATTTAATGTAGTTTGCGCGAACGATAGATTGCAAGTAATTAAAAGGATAAGTAGTAGGGTAATTTTTTTCATAGCATTTTTATTGAGAGGGCATTCTTTTCATTGTTTTAGCAAATATTTAGTAAAAATTACTAGAAAATAAGCCTCATTTAACTTATCAAAAACAACGCCAAAAATATGTTTTGAAACTTTAAGATATAGATTCTATCAAATTATAAACCGAAAGTCAAAACTTTTTATAGAGTCTATTAACTTTAAATTAAAGCACATACATGTCAGCAAAACTACTGTTAATCTGGCTTTAGAAGAAATAAAAGGGATGTAGTACATCGAAATTTTTAAAATTGAATGCAGACAAGGGGCGTTTTAAAAATAATGTAATTTTTTTCTTAAAAAAAAGCATTTTTTATAAAATACAGTTTCTTTTTCATGTAAATAGTGTAAGATTTTACTTTAAAATGATTTTTTTAGAGCAGATATAACCATTTTCTAACTCAATTTTTGCAATATAAATGCTCTCACTCAGCGTATTAAATTGTGTGTTTAATGTTGAACCATTAACATTATGCCGTTCAACTGCCTTACCTAACAAGTCGTAAATAGTAATTGATTTTAAGTTAGATGTTGTAGTTGAAAATTTAAAATTAGAATCGCCCGTTTGAATTATAGTGACGGCGCTAGGGGTATTTAAATCTGTTGTAGAAAATGTATTTTCATTAAAAACGATTTGAAAACGGTCTTTAAAGTCGCCAGATTCTGAGGTGAATGCGTAATCTTGATTGGATAGATTGTGTAAGATGTCAAGCCTATTATCTTTAACAAAAACTGGATTGGTGCTAAAAAAACGGCCTTCGAAGTGGTCTATGGATAATGTGTAATTAACAGTGTTGTTTAAAACCGTATTAAAACCAATCCTTACTACTTCATTGGTACTCAAATCGGCAGTGTTTTTTCCTTGGATAGCGTAACTTCTGGTACTATTGTTAATTGAAGAATATAAGGTGGCAGATGCACTTACACTGCTAACTCTAGGTGCATCGAAAGACAAACCATCGTCGTTTGCGGTAGCACCATCTACATAACCAATAAGAATTTGGCTAAGTACTCCTCCCGGTGTGCTTAAATTTAACCACAACTTATTGGCGTCGTTTGCTTTTGCTTTTGATGTAGAAGCTGATGTTTTAAAGAATTGGCTGTTATTTGTAGCAGGACTTACAGAGCGCATTGCATTTGTAAAAATAGCAGACCCATTTGCTAAGCCAGATACAAAAAAGCCTTGGCCAGAAGGTATAAAGCGTGTAGGTTGTACGCCGCCGCCGCCGACAGTACCTCCCATACCAGAAGTGAACACAGCATAATCGCCTTGATTAAAATTAGACGCTTCATTTCCTGGATTGGTTGCTTCTGCAGGGCTAGCATGAGACCAGTAATATAAAGAGCCTCCAATTACTGCAGAGTTTGCATTTATAAAGGCGTTTGCATCTACAGCTCCAGGATACGGATTACCTATTAAATTCCAACTTTCATTAAGGTTTGCAGGATTAAATACAATGGGTGTCGATACCGTTCTGGAGTTAAATTGGCCTTGGAAAGACACCGTTATTGCCGTAGGATAGCTTAATCTTCTATCGGCTGTAGCAGCGTAGCCTACACCGGGAGTCATGGTGTCTCCTCCTAAAGCAAATTGCCAATCGTTACCATCATCGTCTATAGAATCGCCATCGACATCTTCGTAGTTAGAAGCATTAAAAAAGAAACGTCTATTGGCATCAACATCAGGAAAAACATTGCCAATAGTTTCGCCAACCACAGGAGAACTCCAGTAGTTATAAAAAAACCAATCGTCTTTTACAGGTGTTATTTTATTAAGTGTAGCCATACCTGCACCACTAAGCGTAAATGTTCCTGTGGTATTATCATTTTGAACAAAGTTACCTTGACTTTCTACAACCAAATTACCAGCAATTACAGTTTCATTTTGTACTTCGGCTAGAGCGCCATCGTTCACGGTTAAAGTAGCTCCTGCGTTTACAGTTAAAGCACAGGCTCCAAAATCACTACCACTGGTAACAGTAAAATCATCGTTAACAATAACGTCTCTATTTATATCAGGGTCACCATTACTCCATGCCGTTCCATTCCATGTGGTAATAAGTGGTGTTATTGTACCTCCAATACTTAAATCATCGCCAGTTAATCGCCCTATGCCAAAAAGCCCAGCATCTGTTGTAGCTTCTAAAGCTCTTAGCGTAAAGTTTATAACTGTACCTGCAGGTACGTTTTGTAGTGCTGGTATTCCAGATAAATCAATTTGTGTTTGAGCTAAACCATTAACTTCTGTACCGTTGTATGTAAAATTAAAACCACCTATAACGCCACCACCCATGCCTCCTGATAGACTAAAAAACCATCTGAAACGAAAAGGGCCATCTGCATCTCTTAAAAAATTAACATCAAGTGTGCTAAAAGAAGCTTGGTAACCACATTCAATTTCCATGCGGACGCGTATTATTTTATCTTGGGCATTAGCTTCTGCTAGACCTGGTCCACCAGTAGTGCTAACAAACGAAGAAGACCCAAAGGAATTAGCCAGTACTTCTGGAACCAATCCTGCATCTCTACTTAGAGTGGCACTTGCTACATTGGCGGCTGTTGTTGTAGCGTTAACACTAGTTTCGTTTCCAGTATTGCCATCTAAATCCCAAGCAGCAATTTGAGCGTTAGTGTTTAATGTGAGCGTTAAAAAAGCCAAAATTAAAAAACGTAGGTAAAAAACCATAGAGACAAGATTGTATTAATTATACTTAAAGCTAAATGTAAATCAATATGTACAAATATAACTAAATCTGTCTTAAAATTAGAGTTCTACATTTTTTTAATAAGATGATACATTGTTGCTTATAGTGGTTTGATACTGTAAACACGTATTTTACCAAGAGCATAAATTAAGCTTATTGTAAATATTTGTATTTGGGTTTTTCTAATTATTTTTGAGGTTATATGCAAACCAGAAAAACATATACGCTAGAGGAAGCTACCAAAAAAGCAGAACACTACTGTGCTTACCAAGAACGTTGCCATAAAGACGTAAGAGAAAAGTTAAAAACTTGGTATATGATACCAGAGGCCATAGACCTAATTATGGTGCATCTTTTAAATGAAAATTTTCTAAACGAAACACGATTTGCGGAAGCTTTTGTAAGTGGAAAACTGAGAATAAAAAAATGGGGACGCAGACGATTAACACTCGAATTGCAACGCAAAGAGATTCATAAAACCACTATTAACATTGCACTCTCTAAAATAGATGCCAACGAATATCTAGATATCTTTAACCTTTTAGCTGAAAAGAAAGCGGGTGCCATACAAGAATCTAACATATACAAAAGCAAAAAAAAATTAATAGATTACTTGTTATACAGAGGTTGGGAATCGCATTTAATTTACGAAAAAGCCACAGAGTTGTTTGGTAACTAATTCTCCATGGTTTGTTGCCTATAGGAACTGTTAGCGTTCTTACTACAAGTTAAAGCTTGCCCCTATGTTAAGTGTAAACTGATTGTGTAATTCTTCTGGAGCTGTTAAGCTTCCAGATTTATACTTTGCAAGTGGTACATTAAGTTCTGTATAAACTCCAAAACCAGAGGTGAAAAAATAACGAGCGCCCAAATGTCCACCAAAGTTTTTTAGTCCAAGGCTTAAACCAGGGTAGACATCAAGATTATTACTAACGTTTATAACGTTACCCAAGTTGGCATTAAAACGAAATCTTAGGTCTATACGGTTGTCAAATTCTGCATTTGAATCATCAAGCGGGTTGTCTCTTAAATCATCATTAATATTTAAAAGATAAGAAGAAGATATCCCTATGGAAATATTTTCTCCCAAACCATAATCGTAACTTAAATTAATACCACTACCGTTTTCTTGAATGTTAGCACCAACTTGAAATTTATTGTCGTTTCTTCCAGAAAAAGCCTGTGCATTAATTAAAGTAGAGCTTATAATGGCTAATGCTAAAATTAGTTTTTGCATGATGTAAATATTATATAGTGAGTAGTTAGTTAAGTATTGTAAAGGTTAGTTTGCAAGTTTAGACTTTTGTTTTGCGGTCTCATTGCGTTCTATAGTATGTTCTGGTCTTGTCCATTTAGGTTTTTCTCCAAGGTCTTGGTACTGCGAATCTTTGGCTTCTATAGTTTCAGGCTGCATTTTCTTAATAAATGGTTTTTGAGGATTTAAGCCTAGTAATTTAAACATTTCCATATCCTCATTTACGTCAGGATTTGGAGTCGTTAACAACTTATCTCCAGCAAAGATGGAATTTGCACCAGCAAAAAAGCACATGGCTTGGCCTTCGCGTGTCATTTGCGTACGCCCTGCACTTAATCGCACTTGAGTTTCTGGCATTACAATTCGTGTTGTGGCTACCATACGTACCATATCCCAGATAGAAACAGGTTCTTGGTCTTCCAGCGGGGTGCCGTCTACAGCTACCAAAGCATTAATAGGCACAGATTCTGGTTGCGGATTCAATGTAGAAAGCGCTACAAGCATGCCAGCACGATCTTCTATAGCTTCTCCCATACCAATAATACCTCCAGAGCATACAGTTACATTAGTTTTTCTAACATTATCTATGGTTTCTAAACGGTCTTCGAAGCCTCTTGTGGAGATTACTTCTTTATAATATTCTTCAGAGGAATCTAAATTATGATTATAAGCATACAGACCAGCCTCTGCCAAGCGTTTGGCTTGGTTTTCGGTTATCATACCCAAAGTACAACACACTTCCATATCTAGCTTATTAATAGTACGTACCATTTCTAAAACCTGATCGAACTCTTCACCATCTTTAACATTACGCCAAGCAGCACCCATACATACTCGAGAACTACCGCTAGATTTTGCACGTAAAGCTTGAGCTTTAACCTGCTGCACACTCATTAAATCATTGCCTTCTATATCAGTATGATAACGAGCAGCTTGCGGACAATATCCACAATCTTCTGGGCAGCCTCCTGTTTTAATAGATAAAAGCGTAGACACTTGAACTGTATTGGGATCATGGTGCAGGCGATGCGTGGTTGCGGCATCGTAAAGTAATTCCATTAAAGGCTTATTATAGATGTCTATAATTTCTTGTTTAGTCCAATCGTGTTTTGTCGCGCTCATAGTCTCTAAAATGTGGATGTAAAAGTAGAAAATTACTTTGTAAAAAAGTATAATTTAATTTTATTGTTTGCTAAGCTCTGGTGCTCGTTTTAGTGGTGTTATTGATTATTTAATTTTAATACTGGTATAAAAAACGAATACTGTTACATTTGTAATTGCTGATGCATAAAATATGAAACGATTTAACAATATAGGGCGTATAAAGGTTTTTCTTAAAGACCCCAATAAAAAGAGTTGGTTTAAAATATGCAAAGAATTGTTTGTTTTGGCTTGGGTTAAGCGCGAAATACCTTTTTACTATTTTAAATTTATTTATCGAAAATCGGTAGTTAATTATCTAGATTATCACAGTTTTGGAGATATGCAAGCTTTAAATACTAGTAGTGTGCTTCACAATAGAGATTTAAATGCTATTATAGAGAATAAACTATTTTTTGCATTCTATGCAGAAAAAGCAAATATTAAGACACCGAAATTAATTACATATAATACCAAGTCTCACTTTTTCTGGAACGGAACGCTAAAGGACATACAAACAAAAGCTGAAGCAAAAATGTTTTTTCAACATGTTTTAGATGAAAACGGACTTGATGGATTGTTTTTTAGGCCGCCTTCTGAGTATGGGGGTAAAGGCTGTTTTAAAATGACACGGGCTGATTTAGATGAAAAATTGGATGCTTATTTTGATGTTTTGATAAAAGGCACTTTTGTGCATACACAGCTAATTGTGCAGCATGACGCTATAAATAAAATTCATGGAAATTCTGTAAACACTTTGCGTATTATAACTATAATAACTAAGGATAAGCATACAGAATTTATTGGTGGGTTTTACAGGTTTGGCGTAGGTGCTAGTGTTGTAGACAATGCAACGTCAGGAGGTTTTACCGTGGGTGTAAATATGGAAACAGGTACTTTGAAAGCTAAAGGGCATTATTTGATGGAATTTGGGGGAGCAACTGTAACCCAGCACCCAGATAGTGGTTTTGTGTTCGATGGGTTTAAAATTCCATTCTATGCAGATATTCTTAAAATGTTAGAACATGCGCTAAAGGTATTCCCAGACAGACTTATTGGTTGGGATATTGCTATTACTCAAGAAGGCCCAGTAATTGTAGAATGTAATTCCTATCCTCATATTCCTTTAAGCGATATGGCGTATGGTGGCATGTTAAAAAATAAACATATGCGGAGTTTACTAGAAGAAGTAAAAGCGCAGCGCTAATTATTTGGAAATTAAAACCGATACTGCATTGCCCCCAAAGCCTACTGCATTTACTAAAATATGTTTCAGGGTTTTAGGAGGAGTGGTGGGTTCTAAATAGGGAACACCTATACATTTTTGATGTTGTAACATTAAAACGCCTAATTCTAAACTTAATGTTCCAGAAGCTCCAAAGGTATGGCCAATTTTCCACTTATTAGATGTAAGGTAAGGCTTTTTGCTAGGAAATATAGTTTCAATGGCTTTAAACTCAGACAGATCTCCCTTTATAGTGCCAGGGGCATGCATAACTATAGCGTCTATATTATCTGGAGCCATATCGCCCAATGCCATTTGCATGGATTTTTGAAAACATTTGGCATCGCTAGAAATAGAAATATTATGTTTTAAAATTTCGGTAGCATAGCCAATACCTGTTATTGTACAAAGGGCATTGTCTTGTTTGCCTTTTTCGAGACAAACCATAGTCGCACCTTCACCTAAAATCATGGTGTTTTGGGTTTTATTAAAGTCTAGAGCACGGCATGGAAACTTATCGGTAGATTTAGAGTATATCTTTAAAGCCTGCATTTGTGCAATGGTAAATGGTGTTAACGGCGCTTCACTACCGCCAACTAAAAACTTATCGCACATTCCAGAAGCAAGCCACGCAATACCATTAAGTACACTGTGTAATGCTGTAGAGCAAGTAATGGAGTGGCTAATTTCAGGGCCTTTGGTTTGCAAATCGTGAGCTACCCAAGATGCAATATTACCTAAAGTGGTGGTAGGCGAGCTGAGCGTATCCGATTTATGATGCTTTAAAAACGATTCATGATACTTTTCGAATAAAGCTGTAGCTCCTCTTGAAGATCCAATATTAATACCAAAATTATCTGTGGCTTTCCAACCTGCTTTCGCCACTGCTTGTCTGGAAGCGTGAATGGCAAATAAAACAGTATCGTCTAAAGTTTTGTATTTGTTGTCGGATTGTCTCAGTGCATCAATATACGCTTTCGATGTTTTAGAGAGTTGAGCTACCCAAACGTTACCATCTAAATAAGTGTTTTTACTAAAGCAGTGCTCGTTATTTAAATAGCTTTGCCAAGTACGCTCTAAAGTTGTTCCTAAAGGCGAGATAGAGGCTATTGCGGTTATAGATACTGGCTGTTGCAAACAAAAATATTTTGGACAAAGTTATACTATTTCTAAGGCTTCTTCAATGGTTTGGTATACCTTTTTCAATTCGGCATTGCTAATAATATAAGGCACTTGTATATAAATAGTATTGCCTAAAGGTCTTAAAAATACACCACGTGCCATAAAGAACTTTAAGAGTTTATCGCGTAAGTCACCATAACGGGCCATTTTTGTGTTAAGGTCTAAGGCAAAAATTACGCCAATGTGCCGTGTTGTTTTTACCTTAGGGTGTGTCTTTATATGTGCGTTAAATTCTTGATGTTTTTTAGAAATGCGCTCAATATTTTGTTGCATTTCTTTAGAGGTTAGTAATTTAATACTTGCTAATGCTGCTGCACAGCCAGCAGGGTTTGCAGAATAGGTATGGCAATGAAAAAAACCTTTAGAGACATCGCTACTTAAAAACCCTTCGTAAATACTCTCGGTACATGAAGTTATCGCCATGGGCACTAACCCTGCGGTTAGGGCTTTGCTTAAGCAAATAATATCGGGTTTTACCTCTAGATAATCTGAGGCAAAATACCGTCCCGTTTTGCCAAACCCCGTCATCACCTCATCTGCAATATTTAAGATGTCTTTAGATTTGCAATAACTTAAAATATGGTTTAAACCCTCTGTATCGTGTATTTTCATACCAGCAGCGCCTTGTATTATAGGCTCGTATATAAATCCTGCAATTTTAAATTTAGAGGCATATTGCTCAAGAAGCTTTAAAATAAGTGCGTTATTCGTGCCATCTGGCGTTGGTATGCGCTTAACGTCTATAAGAAAATCTTCAAAAGGCCCATTGTAAACCGATAAACCAGAAACACTCATAGCGCCAAACGTATCGCCATGAAAACCCTCTTCAAAAGCAATAAAGGTAGAGCGTTGGTCATTTTTATTGAAGTAATATTGCAAGGCCATTTTAATACCGGCTTCTACGGCTGTAGAGCCATTGTCATTAAAATAAATCCTATTTTGGTTATTAGGAAGTATGCTTATTAAAGCTTCGGATAATTCTATGGCAGGTTTATGGGTAAAATCGCTAAACATTACTTGATCCAATTGCTGCATTTGCTGGTAAACACTTGCAGTAATAAAGTCGTTACAATGCCCGTACATACAGGTATACCAAGAGGCAATAGCGTCTATGTATTCGTTACCGTCTTCGTCTGTAAGCGTACAGCCTTTAGCCTTAACAATAGCCAAACTTTCGGGTTGCAGTTGGTGTTGTTTTAGGGGGTGCCACAGGTGCTTTTTATCGCGTTGTTGTAAACTCATTTTTGCTTGTACTGCGGTTTTACAGTTTTTCTTTTATTCGGTTGGCGTGTTCTTTTACTACGTTTTTATCAAAGTAAGGTTCTTCGTCTATGCGGCCAATAACGGGCACTTGCGTCATAGTTTTAATTATCGTTTCTGTAGACTCATGTTTATGGCCACTAAACAGTATAGCCACATCAAAACCTTTCGCTTTGAGCAAATTTACGGTTAGGAGTGTATGGTTAATACTGCCTAAATAATGCCGAGATACTACAATAACTTTATAGTTTGGTTTAATAAGGTCTAATATTGTGTGTGTGGTGTTTAAGGGTACTAGTAAACCACCAGCACCTTCTATTACAAGATTATTATTTTTAGTATGAGGTGCTTTAATTGCATTTATATCTATAGTTACACCATCGATAACAGCGGCAGCATGGGGACTCATAGGTGTTTCTAAAGCATAAGCGTTGGGGTGAAATTTAGATGAGGTATTAGAAATTAGGTTCTTTACCTTTGTGGTATCGCAATGGTCTAATTCTCCTGCCTGTATGGGCTTCCAGTAATCTGCTTCTAAAGCTTCGGTAACAATAGCAGAGGCTACGGTTTTGCCTACTTCTGTAGAAATACCTGTAATGAAATATGTTGTCATTTTAAATTGAATTCGTTTTTACAAACCTCGCATCGGTACCTGTGTTTTGTGTAAAATGGCAAGGCTGAAAATAGTACGCCAAAAATAAACGCAAAAAAAGACTTAATGTCTTTTATGGTAGAAAATAATGCCACATTTTCGCTTTTGCAATTGGGGCAGGAAATGGCATTACCCTCATCGTCTAAAGCATATTTGTTTATAGATTGTAGTATGTATTGTGCTTTTAGTGCATCTCTGGCATATACCTTTAGTTTTACGCCTCCTATAGCATTGCTTACCAATGGGTCTGTATCTATAGTAAAACTATCAGATAAAAATACAGGAATACCATCTGCCTCTAACCGTCCTTTTACAATTCGAGCCTCTGTAGAGTATTGAAACTGGGCTATGGTTTTAAACGTATCGCTCATATATTTGTAAAATTAGCAAGAGTTTGCAGAACTTTGGTAATGTCTTTTTTTGTATTGTAGCTGTGTAAACAAAAACGCAAGCGTTCTTGATGTTCGGGTACTGTTGGAGATAAAATAGGTTTTACATTAAAGCCAGCGTCTTGTAAGGCTATAGCGACGGCTTTTACGCTATCGTTTCCAGAAATAACACAGCAGTGTATTGCAGAATTAGAACTTATAAACGAGTCTTGGAGGTTGTTTTTAACGATTTCAGTTTTAAAATGTGCAATGTTTTCTTCCAGATTATAACGGTTCTGCGAAACCTTTAGTGTATTGTAAGCACTGCAAACGGTTGCTAAACTGTGTGGCGGTAATGCGGTAGTGTAAATAAAAGATCTGCAAAAATTAATTAAATAAGTGCAGAGCAATTGGTTTCCTAAAATAGCAGCGCCGTGGCAACCTAGCGCTTTACCAAATGTAATGATGCGTGCAAAAACGGCAGCTTCTATATTTAAATGTTGTACGAGCCCTTCGCCCTGTTTTCCAAAAACACCAATAGCATGTGCCTCGTCAACTACCAAATGCGTTGCTGTATCTCTGCATAATTGAGACAGTTTAACCAGATCAGGGGTGTCGCCATCCATAGAAAATACAGATTCTGTAACTACATAAATGTGGTGTTGGTCTGTGTCTATTTTTTTAAGATAGCGTTCTATTAAAGCTTCTAAAGCACTTATATTATTATGAGGAAATTTATATGCTTTAGCAAGACTCATACTAATGCCATCGCGTATGGACGCATGGCTGTATTCGTCGTATAAAATAATATCGCCACGTTGCGGTATACAAGAGAAAAAACCAATATTGGCGTTGTACCCTGAGTTAAATATTAATGCTGATGCACTGTTATGGGTTTTAGATAATTGAGATTCTGCTACATGATAGAGCTTATGGTTTCCTGATAGCAAGCGTGACCCTGTGGCGCCGTTCTGTTTTATGTTATGGCGTACCAAGATATTATGTGCAGCATCGAAAATAGCCTCAGATTTTGAAAACCCTAGATAATCGTTTGATGAAAAATCAATTAGAGGCGTTGTTTCTCCTAAGCTGCGTAATGCATTTTTAGAAAGGCGCTGCTCTAATTTTTGCTCTAGTTTTCTGGGTAACATGCTGCAAAGATACGGGGAAGTAAATACTAATACAATTGGAGCGCTAAAATGTACAAATTATGTTTTATTTGTGTTTTATTATTGTTTTTCAATAATTTTATTATATTTGTTATCGAAAAACAATAATAAATAATTTTTAAATGAAACATTTAGCATACCTTTCGGCAACCTTATTATTTTATAGTATTACAAGTATATTGGGCTTTACAATGTTATTCTCAATAGGAGCCTATTTGGAATATAAATTTGGTTTTCAAATACCGTTCGTAGACATTGTAGAAGGTAAAGGAAAAGTTCATGTGCCTTTAGTGGGATTACATATTAATATTCCGTTTAATTATTCTATTCTTTTCATGTGGTTAAGTATGCTCTATTACGGCGTTTATTTTTATGTGTTTAAAATGTTTTTAGGCGTGTTTGTTCAAGAAAATGTGTTTAAATCTAAATCTATAAAGCACTTGCGCTTGTTCTTAAAATTAAACTTGATGCCTTTAATTTATATTGTAACATTTACAGGAGCTATATTAATAAAGGGCGCTAATTTTAAACTGCAAGATGATTATTTCATTGTGTTAGCACACTTAGTCATTGCTTTTTTAGTGTACCTCTATTTGGATGTTTTAAACAGAGGAAAATACATTAAAGACGAAAACGATTTAACCATTTAAGTCATGCCAATACTTGTGAATTTAGACGTAATGCTTGCCAAGCGTAAAATGAAGAGTAAAGATTTGGCAGAAATTATAGGTATAACAACAGCCAACTTATCCATCCTAAAATCTGGAAAAGCCAAGGCTGTGCGTTTTACTACTTTAGAAGCCATCTGTAAAGCGTTAGATTGTCAGCCCGCAGATATTTTGGAGTATGTTGCCGATTAAAATTGTATTTTTGAAGCCTATTCAATCATTATCTCTTATTATGAAAAAATTACTTTTTGCCTTACTAACCTTAGTGTCTTGTTTAGGGTTTTCTCAGAACAACTACATTGTTAAAACTGAAGATGGCAGACGCGTGTTATTAAAGGCAGATTATACTTGGGAGTATATAGACAGGCAACCAACAATAGAAGAAGAGTTAGCAGAAGCCAGTAAAATTTCTAAAGCTAATGCGTGTAGTATTTCAACAGACCATGAAGAGCCTAAAATTGATAAAAAAATAGAAGCGCAACTTAAAAGAGGGAGAGCCACACTTTATCATGTAAAAAAGAAAGTGGCTAAAGATTATGGTTGTACTGTAGACGATGTTATTTTACTAAGTATTTTTGAAACCCCGAGAGTTTCTAAGTATACATTTTGTGCCAATGGCGAAAAAGTATATTACAAGCGTAATGGCCATAAAGTTCTAGAGA
The DNA here is from genome assembly GCA_947489085.1 of uncultured Flavobacteriaceae bacterium. Lineage (GTDB taxonomy): Bacteria > Bacteroidota > Bacteroidia > Flavobacteriales > Flavobacteriaceae > Jejuia. The sequence continues at coordinate 51,058 of CANLCJ010000015.1, read as the reverse complement.
AAGGTCAGCTTTTCTAAGAGGAATTTTTGGGGGTATTGCCGTATGTAAAACAATTAAAATGCGTTAACTTTATATCATGTTTGCCCTAGTAGATTGTAATAATTTTTATGCCTCTTGCGAGCGGGTATTTAATCCTAACTTGCAAAATAAGCCAGTAGCTATTTTAAGCAATAACGACGGCTGTGTTATCTCTAGAAGCGACGAAGCCAAAGCCCTTAAACTGCCTATGGGCGCGCCTATTTTTAAATGGGAAGCGTTTTGTAAGGCTAATGGTATTAAAGTATTGTCTTCTAATTATCCTTTGTACGGCGATATGAGCCATCGCGTAATGCGCATTTTAGAGCAGTTTACTCCAGATGTAGAGGTGTATAGTATAGACGAGGCTTTTTTAGAGTTCAAGGGTTTTAATGCTTGTAATTTTGAGGCATATGGTACTAAAATACGCCAGCGTATCTTAAAATGGACAGGTATTCCCACCTGTGTAGGTATTGCACCCACTAAGGCACTAAGTAAAGCAGCAAACAAGATCGCAAGAAAATTTCCAGAAGCTACAAGTGGAGTGTATGTTATAGACTCTGAAGCCAAAAGGGTTAAAGCTCTAAAATGGTTAAAACTTGAAGATGTGTGGGGTTTAGGCCATGGTTTGCAAAAACGCTTAAAAGCTAGGGGCTGCAAAACAGCATACGATTTTACACTATTGCCAGACGAGTGGGTGCGTAAGCAGTTTACCATAACAGGGTGGAAGTTAAAAAAGGATTTGGAGGGTACCTCTAAAATTCAGCTAGACGAAATAAAAACTAAGCGCGCTATTGCTACAACAAGAAGTTTTGAGAACACTTATTCTGATGTAGACAATATTAAAGAACGAGTATCTACCTTTGCGGTGCGCTGTGCAGAAAAATTGAGAAAACAGGGTTCTAGTTGTAATATGGTTTATGTATCGCTGCAAAGTGATAAACATAATAAAGGCACATTACAACATAGAGAAAGTAGAGTAGTTTCTTTGGCCTACTCCACGGACTCTAGTTTAATTATTAGCCGAGAAGCTGTGAAAATAGCAAAACAGATATTTAAAACAGGTGTTAAATACAAACGCGCTGGTGTTATTGTTATGGGATTAGTACCTACAAGCAATCACCAGTTACAGCTTTTTAATAAAGAAAATCCAAAGCACAAACCTTTAATGCAAGCCATAGATAGTTTAAACGAAAAATATGCGGGTAATAAAGTAAAGTTGGCAAATCAAGATTTAAAACGCACTTGGAAGATGCGCCAGGAGCGTTTGTCTCCAAGATATACTACAAATATTGAAGACATTATTGTGGTGAAATAAAAAAGGCACATGTTAACTGGTAGAAACAGATACACATTATGAAATACTATCTTATCGTTTTAATAAGCTTAACCTATGTAACACCTTTGTTATCCCAATCTTATGCGAGTAAAGTTAAAGATAGCCTGTATAAGGAAGATCAATTTTACATAGGTACTACGTATAATGTACTTATTAACAAACCTTCAGATTTAAAACAGACAGGGTTTTCTCTGGGGTTTCATCTAGGAATTATAAAAGATATCCCTCTTAATAAGCAGCGCAATGTAGCCATTGGTATAGGGTTGGGATATTCTACAAATTCGTACAACCAAAACTTATTGATAAATAGAGACGCACAGGACGATTTTAATTTTAGCATTTTAGGTGAGGAGCAAGATGATTTTAGTAGAAATAAATTTTCAGAACATGTCTTAGAGCTTCCTATAGAGTTTAGGTGGCGCACATCTACTGCGAGTACCTACAAATTTTGGCGCGTATATGTAGGTGCAAAATTGGGCTATGTTTTTAATAATAGAAGTAAGTTTGAGGGAGATTCTGAGGATTTTAGTTTTAGCGATATTGATAATTATAACAAATTTCAATACGGCCCTACATTGAGTTTAGGGTACAATACGTGGAATATTTATGCCTACTATGGTTTAAATTCCATATTTTCTAATGCAAGGCTGCAAGGAGAGGGGGCTGTTTTAAATGTAAGCACCTTAAAATTAGGCTTACTTTTTTACATTCTTTAGTGTTTTTAGCAGAATAGAGTAAGCATTAAAAAAAGAGTGTATTAGGCTTACAACCAATAGGGAACTAGAACCAATTGCGGAAACAGCCCTATTACCATACCCATGATAAGTTCTTGAGGCGTATGCGCCTTTAAGTGCAAACGCGATGTGGCTACAGCTCCAATAGCGATGGCCATTAACGCCAGTGTGGTGTTTATATTTATGCCAAAGTGTATGCTAAGTGTAATAAAAAACATGAAAACCCCACAAATGGCAATCATGTGTATGCTGGCTTTAAACTTAAATAACGCAAGTATTAAACAAGCTAATGTAGAAACTAGAATACCAACGAAAAAATAATATAACTCAATATAAACATGGTTTCTAAACACGGTTCTAAGCGTAAGTATAATAACTAGAGCATTTAAGATTAAAGGGAAAACACGCTCGTTTACACTTTTTAAATAAATTGAGTTGACCTTGCCAGTTATTTTAAGGAGCAAATAAAGTAGTAAAGGCAGAATTATGGTAAGTATGGACAGGGAGATAACTTTGGCCCAAATTATATTGGTGTCGACATACCTCGGGGCATTTAAAAAGTAAAAAATAACGCCAAAAACAGGCATTATTAGGGGGTGAAAAATAACAGAAATACTTTTTAAGACGCGATGCATCATATCTTTTTTCTTAAACGTGCTACAGGAATGTCTAATTGTTCTCTGTATTTGGCAACTGTTCTTCTGGCTATAGGATAGCCTTTTTCTTTTAAAATTTTTGCTAAGGCTTCATCTGTTAGCGGTTTCTTTTTGTTTTCTTCTTCGATAACGGTTTCTAATATTTTTTTAATTTCTCTTGTAGATACGTCTTCGCCTTGGTCGTTCTTCATAGATTCAGAAAAGAACTCTTTAATCAACTTAGTGCCATATGGTGTATCTACATATTTACTATTTGCTACCCTAGAAACCGTAGAGACATCCATATCGATTTCGTCTGCAATATCTTTTAAAATCATGGGTTTGAGTTGACGCTCATCTCCTGTTAAAAAATAATTTTGTTGGTAGTGCATTATAGCACTCATGGTAACGAATAAAGTTTGCTGGCGTTGCTTTATGGCTTCAATAAACCATTTAGCAGCATCTAATTTTTGTTTTATAAAAAGTACAGCGTCTTTTTGAGATTTACTCTTGTCTTTAGTGTCCTTATAGCCTTTAAGCATATTATTGTATTCTCTAGAGACGTGAAGCTCGGGTGCGTTTCTTCCATTAAGAGTAAGTTCTAATTCGCCATCTACAATTTTAATGGCAAAATCTGGTACTACGTGTTCTACTATACGGTTATTGCCAGAGTAAGAACCGCCAGGTTTGGGGTTTAAATGCTCTACTTCTGTAATAGCGTCTTTAAGCTGTACTTCAGAAATGTCGAACTTTTGTAATAATTTTTTATAATGTTTTTTTGTAAAGGCATCGAAAGCAGTATCAATAATAGCAATAGCCAAATCGGTATCGGGTGTTTTTTCTTTGCGATGTAATTGTATGCTTAAACACTCTTGTAAGTTTCGTGCTCCAACACCTGCAGGATCTAATTGATGCACAATTTTTAAAACACCGTCTATTTTATCCTCTGTGGTATAAATATTTTGTGTAAATGCCAAATCGTCCATAATATCTGAAAGCGAACGCCTAATATAGCCGCTTTCGTCAACGCTCCCAACAAGAAATTCTGCAATATCGCGTTCTTCTTCAGAGAGTCTATAGGTGTTTAATTGATTTATTAAGTGTTGTGTAAACGAGGTGCCTGCGGCATAAGGAACCGATTTTTCATCGTCGTCGCTACTGTAATTATTGGCATGGGTGCGGTAATCGGGTATTTCATCATCGCTTAAATATTCGTCTACATTAATATCTTCGGCATTAATGGTTTCATTATCATTAATATCATTTGCAGCACTATTATCTAAATCTGCATCAAACTCATTGGCAGCTTCTTCTTTACCACCCTCTAAGGCAGGGTTTTCTTCTAATTCTTGTTTTAAACGTTGTTCAAAAGCTTGAGTAGGCAATTGAATCAACTTCATAAGCTGAATTTGTTGAGGTGAAAGTTTTTGCGATAATTTAAACTGTAAATGTTGTTTAAGCATGGGCTGATTGGTTTAGTGCTAAGTTAAATAAAAAAGTATAAAACTATTGTAACAAAGCTTACAATGAAAAAGTTGTGCCAAACTCATTTTAAAAAGCAGCATTTTGTGGCGTTCTAGGAAAAGGGATAACATCTCTTATATTCGTTACGCCAGTTATAAACATTACAAGTCGTTCAAAACCAAGTCCGAAACCAGAATGTACGGCGGTGCCAAACTTGCGCAAATCTAAATACCACCAAAGTTCTTCTTCTGGTATATTTAATGCAGCCATCTTAGCTTTAAGCACATCTAAACGTTCTTCGCGTTGAGAGCCTCCAACCATTTCGCCTATACCAGGAAATAAAATATCCATGGCACGCACAGTTTTTCCATCGTCATTTAATCGCATATAAAATGCTTTAATATCAGCGGGATAATCGAATAAAATAACGGGACATTTAAAGTGTTTTTCTACCAGAAAACGTTCATGTTCACTTTGTAAATCGGCACCCCAATCTTCTATAAGGTATTTAAATTTTTTCTTTTTATTGGGCTTGCAATTGCGTAAAATGTCTATGGCTTCTGTATAGCTTACGCGTTTAAAATTGTTTTCTATTACAAAATTTATTTTGTCTATTAGAGGCATGGGGCTGCGCTCTGCTTGAGGCTTGTTTTTTTCTTCTGCGGCCAAGCGCTGTTCTAAAAACTCTAAGTCTTCTTTATTGTGTTCTAAAACATATTTTAAAACGTACTTTAAGAAATCTTCAGCTAGATCCATATTTCCTGGTAAGTCCATAAACGCTACTTCTGGCTCTACCATCCAGAATTCAGACAAATGTCTAGAAGTATTAGAGTTTTCTGCTCTAAATGTGGGACCAAAGGTGTATACTTTACCAAGAGACATTGCGTAGGTCTCTGCTTCTAGTTGACCAGAAACCGTGAGATTGGTCTCTTTTCCAAAAAAATCTTTGGTATAATCTACAGTGCCATTTTCATGTAGAGGCGGGGTTTTGGCATCTAATTTTGTTACTCTAAACATTTCGCCAGCGCCCTCTGCATCGCTTCCTGTAATAATGGGGGCGTGCATGTAATAAAATCCATTGCTGTTAAAATAGTTGTGTATGGCAAAAGATAATGTGGAGCGTAACCGCATAATAGCACTAAATGTGCTGGTTCTTGTGCGTAAATGTGCATTTTCTCTTAAAAACTCAAAAGAATGTTTTTTAGGTTGTATGGGGTAGGTGTTAGGATCTGAATCTCCTAACACAGTTAGCGCCGTTACTAGAACTTCTACCTCTTGGCCTTTGCCTTTACTTTCTACAACGTCTCCCTTAATTTCTAAAGCGGCTCCAGTTGTAATGCGTTTTAACAGCGCTTCGTCTGTATTTTCGAAATCTACAACACATTGAATGTTACTTAGAGTGGAACCGTCGTTTAATGCTATAAAACGATTTGCTCTAAAGGTTCTAACCCAACCATTTAATGTTACTTCGGGCGATTTGTTTTTTCGTTGTAATATATCGGAAACAGCATATTTTTGCATATCTATATTAGTTTTGGAATAGTAAATATACTAGTTTCAAGTAATATTGTTTTAAAGCGAAAACGTAAAAAACACATATTTTTTCGTGCTAAACAAACACTGAGTCTTAAGATGGTTATTACCTACATAGATTTAGTGGACACATTAAGATAAAGCGGCGTAGCAGCATTTGGAAAATACTAGAGTGTTTTTGTCTAGGTCAAGGTGCTTGCACCTAAAAAGTACTAAAAAAATAAGGCACTACTTTTAGTAGTGCCTTATTGTATATCGGTCTAAATTTAAAACTTATTCTTTAACTATTTTAATGGTTTTAAGTTTGCCATTACTGGTTAAAATAGAAGCGATATACATACCAGATGCTATATCTTGTACATTTAAAGTGTCGCCATTTGAAGCGGCTACTTTAGATCCAGAAAGATTGTATAGGGTTATACTATCTATATCTAAGCCCCCGTTTATTTTTAAAATTTCTTTTACAGGATTTATAAAAGTAAAGCTTGTTTGAGATATTTCTGTGGTACTTAACGATGGTGTTACAGTAATAGTAAATTGAACTTGTTGAGAAGTAGTAACTCCACCATTGGCAGTACCGCCATTATCAATTAGTTCTACGGTTATGGTTGCAGATCCAATAATACCATTTGCTGGAGTGTATGTTAGATTACCATTAATAGCATCGATAGTTGGTTGAGAACTAAATAAAGCAGAATTATCATTAGATACTATGCTAAAAGATAAGGCTTGATCACTTTCGTCTGAAGGTCCCGCAGTAATATTAGTTGCCCACGCATTTACAGTTTGTGTCCCAGCGTTTTCAACAACAGTTTGGTCTTCACCTAGCGTAAAACTTGGAGCATCGTTAACAGGGTTCACAGTGATATCGAAAGTTTGTGTAGCGAATGTGTCGTCACCACCATTGGCTGTGCCACCATTATCAGATAAAACAACACTAACAGTAGCAGTACCACTAGCATCATCGGCAGGTGTATATGTTAAGTTACCACTGGCGTCTATAGCAGGTTGTACACTAAAAAGTGCATTGTTATCGTTGGTTACAGTAAAACTGAGTATTTGTGCGCTTTCATTTGTAGCTCCGGCGTCTATGCTTGTAGCCCATGCGTTTATGATTTGTGTTCCTGCGTCTTCGTTTACAGTTTCGTCAGCACCAGCAGTAAAGCTAGGTTCGTCGTTAACAGGATTAACAGTGATATCGAAAGTTTGTGTAGCGAATGTGTCGTCACCACCATTGGCTGTACCACCATCATCAGATAAAACAACACTAACAGTAGCAGTACCACTAGCATCATCGGCAGGTGTATATGTTAAGTTACCACTGGCATCTACAGCAGGTTGTACGCTAAAAAGTGTATTGTTATCGTTTGTTACAGCAAAGCTTAGTGTTTGAGCACTTTCGTTAGTAGCACCTGTATTCAAGCTCGTAGCCCATGCGTTTACAGTTTGTGCTCCTGCGTCTTCGTTTACAGTTTCGTCAGCACCAGCGGTAAAGCTAGGTTCGTCGTTTACAGAATTTACAGTAATAGTAAATTGTTGGGTAGCGAATGTGTCATCACCACCATTAGCAGTCCCACCATTATCAGATAACACAACACTAACAGTAGCAGTACCACTAGCATCATCGGCAGGTGTATATGTTAAGTTTCCACTGGCACTAATAGCAGGTTGTGCGCTAAAGAGTGCATTGTTATTGTTTGTTACGGTAAAGCTTAGTGTTTGAGCGCTTTCATTAGTAGCACCTGTATTTAAGCTCGTAGCCCATGCGTTTACAGTTTGTGTTCCTGCGTCTTCGTTTACAGTTTCGTCAGCACCAGCAGTAAAGCTAGGTTCGTCGTTAACAGGATTAACAGTAATAGTAAATTGTTGGGTAGCGAATGTGTCGTCACCACCATTGGCTGTACCACCATCATCAGATAACACAACACTAACAGTAGCAGTACCACTAGCATCGTTGGCAGGTGTATATGTTAAGTTGCCATTGGCATCTATAGCAGGTTGCGCACTAAAAAGTGTATTGTTATCGTTTGTTACAGCAAAGCTTAGTGTTTGAGCACTTTCGTTAGTAGCACCTGTATTTAAGCTCGTAGCCCATGCGTTTACAGTTTGTGCTCCTGCGTCTTCGTTTACAGTTTCGTCAGCACCAGCAGTAAAGCTAGGTTCGTCGTTAACAGGATTAACAGTGATATCGAAAGTTTGTGTAGCGAATGTGTCGTCACCACCATTGGCTGTACCACCATTATCAGATAACACAACACTAACAGTAGCAGTACCACTAGCATCGTTGGCAGGTGTATATGTTAAGTTGCCATTGGCATCTATAGCAGGTTGCGCACTAAAAAGTGCATTGTTATCGTTTGTTACAGCAAAGCTTAGTGTTTGAGCGCTTTCGTTGGTAGCACCTGTATTTAAGCCAGTAGCCCATGCGTTTACAGTTTGTGCTCCTGCGTCTTCGTTTACAGTTTCGTCAGCACCAGCAGTAAAGCTAGGTTCGTCGTTTACAGGATTTACTATGATATCGAAAGTTTGTGTAGCGAATGTGTCGTCACCACCATTGGCCGTACCACCATTATCAGTTAACACAACACTAACAGTAGCTGTACCATTAGCATCGTTGGCAGGTGTATATGTTAAGTTGCCATTGGCATCTACAGCAGGTTGTACGCTAAAAAGTGTATTGTTATCGTTTGTTACAGCAAAGCTTAGTGTTTGAGCGCTTTCGTTGGTAGCACCTGTGTTTAAGCCAGTAGCCCATGCGTTTACAGTTTGTGTTCCTGCGTCTTCGTTTACAGTTTCGTCAGCACCAGCAGTAAAGCTAGGTTCGTCGTTTACAGAATTTACAGTAATAGTAAATTGTTGTGTAGCGAATGTGTCATCACCACCATTAGCAGTCCCACCATTATCAGTTAACACAACACTAACAGTAGCAGTACCACTAGCATCGTTGGCAGGTGTATATGTTAAGTTACCATTTGCATCTATAGCAGGTTGAGTACTAAAAAGTGCATTGTTATCGTTTGTTACAGTAAAGCTTAGTGTTTGGGCATTTTCGTTAGTAGCACCTGTATTCAAGCTCGTAGCCCATGCGTTTACAGTTTGTGCTCCTGCGTCTTCGTTTACAGTTTCGTTAGCACCTGGAGTAAAACTTGGTTCATCGTTTACGGCTATTATATTGAAAGTTACACTAGCATTATTACTATCATCTGTACCATCATTAGATACAAAAGCTATAGTACCTACATTAGTGCCATTAAGATCGGTTGTTGGTGTAAATGTTGCTGCATCTAATGCTGCATTTATATTTGCTAGAGTACCTTGTGCAGTGAAAGACGCAGAGCCGTTACCACTACCATCAAATGTGATACCAGCAGTACCTATTGTTAATGTACCACCTGTTATGGTTAATGATACTGTTTGATCATCTCCATCTGCATCGCTTACTTGTATATTATCTGTTAAAGGTACATTGTTAGCGTCTTCAAGAACTACGGGGGCTGTGGGAGCAGTAGCTGTAGGAGGGTTGTTAGTACTAGCTAAAGTTACTCTATCGAAGATCATTTGCTCAGCATTAACTTGAAGGAAATCTGATGTTATGGTAATGGTAGTTACATCTACGAAGTCTAAAGTTACCACCGTTGGTGAATTAAAAGTGTCTGTCTGCATGACGGCAGTATTGCTACCACCTGTTGGAGTAAACGTAAATGTTCGGGTTTCGGTTCTTGTGCTGTTAACAGTAATGGTACTTACATCGACAGGTTGACTAAAAGTTACAATCATTTCTTCCGAGTTATTTGAAGAAGAATCGTGAGCAGCAATGCCATTGGTGCCAAATATAGAATTCTGTAAAAAAAGTGTATTATTAGCACCATTGTTTCGAGTGGTAATGGTTACAGTGATACCATCTACTGTTTCGGATACAAAATCTGGTTCATTTACTACAACATTACCTGCAGTTAAATCAAAGATTGTTTGAGAATTAATAGTGCTACTTAGTATGAAGCAAAATACTAAACAGAGTTTTTTTTGATATTTACATATAAGATAGGGTAGTTTAATTTTCATAAAGAAGGTTTTTTTGAGATGTTAATAAACAGTATTACTACTACATACCTAAAATAAGATATATAGTAGCAATATGGCAATATAAGTATAATATGACTCTTAATTTAACTCCTTGAAGGGAAAATACCTACCAAGGCAATAATATAGCGCACACCTAAATAAGGGTGTCTATTATCAAACGACTGGCTAGCACCAGCTTGTTGCACTGTAATAGTAGAGCTTGTATTTATAGGTTGCCCATTTACCAAATTTGTAGCTGGACCGTAAGCTTTTACCCTTTGAGCGCCTAAATTACCAGGAAAATTTGCAACCGCTGGAACGTCACCAGTTTCAGGAACTTCATTTACGGCATTATCCGTACTGTGAACAATACTTCCAGATCCGGTGGTACTACTTGTGGCTAAATGGTTATGAATAGGTAATTGACTTTGACTTAAAGTTTTAAAGTCAATACCGCCTTTTTGACCATATGCTATAGGTTCTAAGCCTGGACCATTACCTATACCCATGGCAGACCTTCCTCTTAAATCTGGTAGTGCAAAAGTACTTCTACAATCACCACCATAGGTACAACCAATTAACGAAAATAGTGCTGAATTTTGAGATATTGATAGCAATTGTCCCTCGCAAAATGCCCAACCTCTTGGCGCAAAATTTCCAGCAAATATTCTTACTTCCCCCAATATAGGCTCTTGGGCTGTTAAAGTATGGTTAGATATTAAACTTAGTGATAGAACTAAAAATAGAGTTAATTTTTTCATGATATGTTAAAATTTGATTGGTTATTTATTCAAATATAGAAGTATGCTATACTCAAAAATTAACATTTTGTTATAGAAAGGGCTTTCTATATCATGAGAACCACAAACTATGGTACAAAAAAAGCGGACAGTTTACAGTCCGCTTTGAAATTGTAAGAATAAAACTTGTTTACTTTAGTGTTTTCTTTACTTCTACTTCATGGAAGGCTTCTATAATATCACCTTCTTTAATGTCGTTATAGCCTTTGACTTGCATACCGCAATCGTAACCCTTAGACACTTCTTTAACATCGTCTTTAAAACGTTTTAACGAAGCTAACTCTCCTGTGTATACAACAACACCATCTCGTATTAAGCGTATACCAGAATTTCTAAATATCTTACCATTGGTAACCATACATCCTGCAATACTTCCAATTTTAGAGACTTTAAAGATTTCTCTAATTTCGGCAGTACCTGTAATCTCTTCTTTAAGCTCTGGAGATAACATGCCTTCCATAGCATCTTTAAGATCGTTTATAGCATCATAGATAATAGAGTATGTCCTGATATCGATTTCTTCTTTATCTGCTATATCTCTTGCATTACCCACAGGCCTTACATTAAACCCAACTATAATAGCGTCGGATGCTGAGGCGAGTAACACATCACTCTCGGTAATGGCACCTACACCTTTATGTAAGATGTTAACTTGTATTTCTTCGGTTGATAATTTCTGGAACGAATCGGTTAGGGCTTCTACAGAACCATCCACATCACCTTTAAGTATGATGTTAAGCTCTTGGAAGTCTCCAAGTGCGATACGGCGTCCAATTTCATCTAATGTAATATGGCGTTGTGTTCTTACAGATTGCTCACGTTGTAATTGTGCTCGTTTGGTTGCAATTTGTTTCGCTTCACGTTCGTCTTCGAATACATTAAACTTATCACCAGCTTGCGGCGCTCCATCCAGACCTAAAATAGATACTGGTGTAGAAGGGCCAGCTTCTTTTAAATCTTTACCACGCTCATCATGCATGGCTTTTACTTTACCACTGTGCTGTCCTGCTAGTACATAATCGCCTACTTTTAGGGTACCGCCTTGTACTAATATGGTAGATACGTAACCTCTACCTTTATCTAAGTAAGCTTCGACAACAGTACCTACAGCTGGTTTTTTAGGGTTGGCTTTTAATTCTAATAATTCGGCTTCTAAAAGAACTTTTTCAAGTAATTCTTTAACACCTGTACCAAATTTCGCTGAAATATCATGAGACTGAATTTTACCACCCCAATCTTCAACTAAAAGGTTCATGTTTGCTAAACCTTCCTTAATCCTATCTGGATTTGCATCTGGTTTATCTATTTTATTGATCGCAAATACAATTGGCACTCCCGCAGCTTGCGCATGGGAAATAGCTTCTTTGGTTTGCGGCATAATATCATCATCTGCAGCAGATACAATAATTGCAATATCTGTAACTTGAGCACCACGTGCACGCATTGCCGTAAAGGCCTCGTGACCTGGTGTATCTAAGAATGCTATTTTTTGACCACTTTCTAGTGTTACACCGTAAGCACCAATGTGCTGTGTAATGCCACCAGATTCTCCAGCAATTACGTTCTCTTCACGAATGTAATCTAGAAGGGATGTTTTACCATGATCTACGTGACCCATAACGGTTACTATTGGCGCACGAGCTTCTAAATCTTCTGGCTTATCTTCAACTTCCTCTATAGCTTCTTCTATATCGGCTGTTACAAATTCTACTTTATATCCAAATTCTTCTGCAACAATAGAAAGCGTTTCTGCATCTAAACGTTGGTTCATAGTAACCATCATACCAAGCGACATACATGCCGATATAATATTGGTTACACCTACATCCATCATAGTAGCAACTTCGCTGGCTGTAACAAATTCTGTTACTTTTAGTATTTTGCTTTCTGCTGCTTCTGCTTGTAAATCTTTGGCAGTTTGATCTCTGTGTTGATCTCTTTTTTCTCTTCTGTATTTTGCACCTTTTCCTTTTGAAGATTTTCCTTGTAATTTCTCAAGTGTTTCGCGCACTTGTTTCTTTACATCTTCTTCAGATGGTTCTTCTTTAACAACGTTGCGTCTGCCTTGTTGGCCTGGCTTGCCCTTAAAGCGGTCGTTGCGGTTGCCGCCACGAGGATTGTTACCCGCTTGGCCTGGACCTCCTCCAACTTTGCTTATACGTCTACGCTTTTTCTTATTAGCGCCCGGACCAGTTTTGGCATCTTTTTTATCAACAGGTTTCTTTTTTGGTTTGTTAAATTGAGATAAATCAATTTTATCACCTGCTATTTTAGGGCCAGTTAATTTCTGGTATTGCGTTTTTACTTTCTCATCAGGAGTAACCAATTCGCCATCTACAATAACAGGCTTTAATTTTGGTTTTTCTTCTGTTTCAACCTTAGTTTCTTTTTGAGCTTCGGTTGGTTTAACTTCTTCAACTGGTTTGGCCTCTTCTTTAGGTTTTTCCGCTTGAGTAGCTACAACCTTAGGTTTTTCCAGTTTAGGAGCTCTTGCTTTAAAAACTTCTGGCTGAGTTGGTTTTGTGTCTTCTTTCTTAACCTCTTCTTTTACGGGAGCAGCCTTTTCTTTAACCTCTTCAATTGGTTTGGTTACTTCAGTAGGTTTGTCTTCCTCCTTATTTTTAGGGTTAAGATCTATCTTGCCTACTGTTTTAGGGCCAGATAGCGTTTGCGAAGCTTTTACAACTTCTGCTTCTTGAGCTTTTTTAAGGGCTTCTTCTTGCGCTTTTTGCTTAGCTTCTTGCTCTTTCTCACGTTTAATACGTATGTCTTCTTTCTCCTTTAGCTTAGCTTCACCTACTTCTTGCGACTTCATTTTTTTATTAGCGTCCGTCTCAAATTCTCCTGAAAGAATACTGTAAGTTTCTTCAGAAATTTTTGTAGTCGGTCGCTTCTCTATTTCTATGCCTTTGGAATCCAAAAATTCCACAGCACGATCTAGAGAAATGTTTAGCTCGCGTAAAACTTTATTTAATCTAATTGTGTCAGCCATAAATTGCCTTTAAAATCTCAAATATAATATGAATACCTTTCTTCTTCTAATTTCTTTAGTAGGAATTGGGTATTAATCTTCGAATTCTTCTTTTAGAATTCTAATAACATCGTTAATAGTCTCTTCTTCTAAGTCCGTTCGTTTTACAAGATCGTTAACATCTTGCTCCAGAACACTTTTTGCAGTATCTAATCCAGCTTTACTAAATTCTGATATGATCCAGTCTTCGATCTCATCAGAGAATTCACTTAGTTCTACATCTTCTTCTGCACCTTCTCTAAACACATCTATTTCATAGCCTGTTAATTGTCCTGCTAAGCGTATATTGTGTCCTCCTCTACCAATTGCTTTACTTACCTCTTCTGGTTTAAGTATTACCTCTGCGCGTTTAGTTTCTTCGTCTAATTTAATAGAAGTTACTCTGGCAGGGCTTAAAGCTCTGGTTATAAATAGTTGTAAGTTGTTGGTGTAATTAATTACATCTATGTTTTCGTTACCCAGTTCTCTTACAATACCGTGTATTCTAGAACCCTTCATACCTACACAGGCACCAACAGGATCTATTCTATCGTCGTAAGAATCTACAGCGACTTTCGCTTTTTCTCCAGGAATTCTCACTACTTTTTTTATGGTTATTAAACCATCGAATACTTCTGGTATTTCTTGTTCGAATAATTTTTCTAAAAATACAGGAGAACTTCTAGACATAATTATGGTAGGTTTAGCTCCCTTAAGTTCTACACCATCAATTACACCTCTAACGTTATCGCCTTTTCTAAAAAAGTCTGAAGGAATTTGTCTGTCTTTAGGTAAAACAATCTCATTGCCTTCGTCATCTAACAAAATTACGGCTCTGTGTCGAATATGGTGTACTTCTGCCGTATATATTTCTCCTATTAAATCTTTAAATTGTTTATAGATTATAGTATTATCATGCTCATGTATTTTAGAAATAAGGTTTTGGCGTAATGCTAAAATAGCACGTCTCCCTAGATCTATTAATTTCACTTCTTCAGATACATCTTCACCTACTTCAAAATCTGGTTCAATTTTTCGAGCTTCAGATAAAGATATTTCTTGGTTTGGTTCTTCTACATCGCCATCTGCAACAACAATACGGTTTCTCCAAATTTCTAAATCGCCTTTGTCTGGATTTACGATGATATCGAAATTATCATCATCTCCAAATTTCTTTTTTAAAGCACTTCTAAACACATCTTCTAGAATTGCCATTAGTGTAACACGATCTATAAGTTTATCGTCTTTGAATTCTGAAAAAGATTCAATTAACGCAACATTCTCCATAACTCTACCTAAATTAAAATTTAATCATAATTTTTGCTTCTAAAATATCTCCGTAAGCAATATTGGCTTGCTTTTTAACGGTTACTTTACCTTTTCCAACAGGTTTTGGTTCTCTGGCTTTCCATTCTAAAAGAATTTCATCGTCGGTTACATTTGCCAAAACACCTTCATACGTGTTAGATGCGGTTTTTACTTCTATAGTCCTTTTAATATGTCTTTTATACTGCCGTTTATTTACCAATGGCGATGTGGCTCCTGCCGACATAACTTCTAAAGAAAAATCTTGTTCCTCTCTATCTAAATTATGTTCTATGGCGCGGCTTACAAACATGCAATCTTCTACTAAAACACCATTGTCGCCATCTAGCAATACCTTTATATGGTTTGCTTCGTTTACATTAAAATCTATTAAAAATAAATCTTGTCTTTCTTCTAAAGCAGTGTTTAGTAGTTCTTTTACGGTGTTTTTAAACATTTTTAGTATAAAAAGAGGGGACTTTAGTCCCCTCGCATTCAATTAATTCGCCTTTCAACGCTGCAAAGATAACACTTTATCTGTATAATTAAAGTTTTTTGATCCTGTTTTTATAGTTCTGCCAAATCGCAACTTTAAACCCTTTAAATGTAGCCAATCGATTTTTTTTAAAATGTCTTAAAATTAGGTGTGATAAATAGATGGTTTTTGTTTAAATGCAAAATTAAAATGCTGAATTTTAGGAATAGTCTTTTTTACATAAAATTGTCTAAACAAAAAAATCCTCACTTTTCAGCGAGGATTCTATTCAATTTTTGTTGGCCCACTAGGGATCGAACCTAGACTCTTTGGTACCAAAAACCAACGTGTTGCCAGTTACACCATAGGCCAATGTTTAATTGAGGGTGCAAATTTAAAACAAATATTTATTTTCACAAGTTTTTTTCGAAAAAAATGTAAAGAAGCTTCAAAAACATTTATGGAGTCACTAAACTAGTTGCTAGTGTTAAGGGGAATATAATATTTATTCTTGTTTCATTTTTATTGCTAAATTCGCCAAACTAACAAACGTAATCTTTAAAATGGAGGATTTTAATTTTAAAAAATGGAACACAATATTGGGTTGGTTCTCTTTTTTAATAGCTTTAATAACCTATAGCTTAACAGTAGAACCTACAGTAAGTTTTTGGGATGCTGGAGAGTACATACTAACATCATCTAAATTACAAGTAGGACATCCGCCAGGAGCACCTTTATTTCAAATGCTTGGTGCATTTTTCTCAACCTTTACATTTGGCAATAACGAGCTTATAGGGTTAATGATGAACATGATGAGTGGTGTAGCAAGTGCTTTTACCATCCTGTTTATGTTCTGGACCATAACGCTTTTATTAAAAAACCTTGTTTCTAAAAATCAGGTTTTAGAAAAACAACAAGCTTTAGCTGTTTTAGGCAGTGGTTTGGTTGGTAGTTTAGCATTTGCTTTTACAGACTCGTTTTGGTTTAATGCAGTAGAAACAGAGGTGTATGCTATGGCTACCTTGATAATGGCCGCTTTATTTTGGTTAGCCTTACGATGGGAACAGGATATGGATAACCCGAGAGGTAACAGATGGCTTATTTTAATTGCCTTTGTTATAGGTTTATCTTTTGGAGTGCATTTTATGGGGCTTTTAACCATACCAGTTATTGGGCTCATTTACTTTTTTAAAAATTACAAAACGGTAACTGTTAAAAATTTTATAGTTGCTAATATTGTATCTGTAGCCATTCTTTTGTTCGTGTTTAAATTATTGGCTCCAAATATTTTGAAGATATTTAGCATTTCAGAAATATTTTTTGTGAATAGTGTTGGTTTGCCTTTCAATTCTGGTTCTATAATCGCAGGCATTACGCTAATTGCTATTATTTTTTATGCTTTACGTTACACAAGACAAAAAAATTATGTGCATCTAAATACAGGAATACTATGTGTTACTTTTGTTATTATTGGTTTTTCTACTTGGTTAATGTTGCCTATACGTGCCAACGCTAACGTGGTTATTAACGAAAATAACCCCTCTAGTGCCAGAGAATTATTAGCCTATTATAACTTAGAGCAATATCCTGAGACGCACTTGTTTTACGGGCCGCAATTTACAGATCAGTACGCCTATTTAGATGAAAACAAACCTTACTTGGACGATAAGCCCAAATATGAAAAAGACGAAAAAAAGGGCAAGTACGTTGTAGTAAACGATTGGAAAGATGCTAAGCAGAACTATAACTCAGACCATGCTTCTTTTTTGCCTCGTATGTGGAGTGGCGAACATGCCGAAAATTATATGAAGTTTACGGGGTACTTAAATTTTAAATTGAAACCAGAGTACCAACTACAAAATGAATTAAGAAAGCTGGTTGCAGATTTTAGAGGTGAGATTTCTAAAGGAAATGTAGATTACGAAGATTTTAACGGTTTTATAAAACGTTACCAAAGTTATCTGGATGTTGAAAAACCAGATTTGATGAGTAATATTGTGTATTTGTTCAAATATCAATTAGGCTACATGTACTGGCGTTATTTTATGTGGAACTTTACAGGCCGCCAAGACGATATTCAAGGCCGTTATGATAGACATGGCAACTGGTTAAGCGGTATAAAATTTATCGACGAATGGCATTTAGGGATGTCTCAAGATGATCTACCAAGCGATGTTGCGAATAACAAGGCACGCAATACCTATTATTTTTCACCTTTAATATTAGGTTTAATAGGTATATTCTTTTTGTTAAATGCCGATAAAAAAAGATTCTGGGTTTTACTCATGTTTTTCTTATTTACAGGTATTGCCATTCAAGTTTATACCAATGTACGTCCTTTCGAGCCTCGAGAACGAGATTATTCTGTTGTTGGGTCGTTTTACGTATTTGCCATTTGGATAGGTTTTGGGGTGTATGCACTTTTCGATACCTTAAAAAATAAGCTTCCAAAAGCCTTAGTTGCTCCAATTGTTTCCATTGTGTGTTTAGTATTGGTGCCTGGTCTATTAGCCGCAAACAATTGGGACGACCACGACCGCTCGGGTAAGTATACAGCTCAAGCCATGGCAAGAAAGTATTTAGACTCTTGCGAAGAAAACGCTATTTTATTTACCATAGGAGATAACGATACGTTTGCGCTTTGGTATGCTCAAGAAATTGAAGGGTATAGAACAGACGTGCGTGTGG
Organism: uncultured Flavobacteriaceae bacterium; assembly: GCA_947489085.1. Taxonomy (GTDB): domain Bacteria; phylum Bacteroidota; class Bacteroidia; order Flavobacteriales; family Flavobacteriaceae; genus Jejuia. The sequence continues at coordinate 32,998 of CANLCJ010000015.1, read as the reverse complement.
TAAATACAAGTTTATTTCAAACCGATTGGTACATAGACCAAATGAAGCGTAAAGCTTACGAAAGTGATCCTATACCGTCTCAATTAAATCACGAAGACTATAAGTACGGTACCAACGATTATATTAGGATACATCAGTTTACTACAGATACCTTAAGTATAGATTATGCATTAGATTTTATACAAAGCGATAATCCTAAAACGAAGTATAAATTTGTTATGGAGAAGGAGGGCTACGATCTGTCTAAAGTAAGAAATCAGGATCTAAATGTAAATTACCTTCCAACTAAAAACTTTAGCATATCTGTAAATAAAGATAATGCCTTAAAATATGGCATTGTTAAACCTAAAGATGCCGATAAAATAGTTTCCAAAATATATATTAACATTAAGAATAGCGCGATTTATAAAAACAGATTGTTAATGTTGGATATTATTGCGAATAACGACTGGAAACGGCCTATTTATTTTTCTGGAGGAAGTTTTGGAGACGACGATTATATTTGGATGAAAAACTATTTGCAGCTGGATGGAATGTGTTTTAAACTTGTGCCTATAAGAACAGAGATAGATAGAGCAAGCCCTTTCGATATGGGACGTGTGGATTCCGAGTTGATGTATGAAAAAGTAAAAAAATGGGATTGGGGTAATAGTGGTAGTGCAGATATATATCACGATACAGAGACACGCCGTAATGCGATAACCTATAGAGGTAATCTGGCCCGTTTAATAGAAACGCTTATTAACGAAGACAAGCTAGATAAGGCAGAAGAGGTTGCAGATATTGCTATGAAAAATATGCCTTTAGAATTTTTTGGGTACTACACCTTACTAGAGCCCTATATTGGTGCTTATTATGCCGTAGGGAATAAAGAAAAAGCCAGAGATTTGTTTCTTGGTTTAAGTAAAAAATACCAAGAAAATTTAACATATTATAGTAGCTTAAAACGCGAAAACCAAGAGCGTTTATTCGAAGATATCTACACAGACATACAGCGTTACAAATCTTTAATAGACGTGCTTGAGGAGCATGATGCGCCACTTGCCGAAAAAGAAGGCGAAGTGTTTAATAATTACTTAAGGTTGTTTAGATCTTTTTATGGAGGAGATGAAGATACAAATACTGTAGAAGAAGATGTTGTTAAAGATTCTGGAACGGTAATAAACAAAAGCAATAATTAGCAGCTTTAAGTTATAAAAAACGTTTAGAAGATGTTTTTAGTTCCTGCTAAAACGCCTAAAATTATAAAGTTGCTGTACCCAAATTATATTTGGGATATGGCAACCTTAGATAAGGTACTATACCTAACATTCGACGATGGTCCTACTCCAGAGATAACCTCTTGGGTGTTACGATTACTTAAGCAGTATAATGCCAAAGCAACCTTTTTTTGTATAGGCAATAATGTTAAAAAACATCCAGAGCTTTTCTCTAAGTTATTAAAAGATGGACACCGAATTGGTAACCACACCCAGCAACATAAAAGAGGGTGGGGTACACCTTTAGAGCTGTATATTCAAGATGTAGAAAATGCGCAGTTAGAGATAAATGCGCTAACTAAAAACGACTACAATCATCAATCGCTATTGTTTAGACCACCTTATGGCAAAGTAACAAGGGCTCAGGCAAGTAAGATAAAAGTGCAAGGCTATAAAATTATCATGTGGGATGTTTTGTCTTTCGACTGGGATGCAAACACAACCAAAGAAAATTGCTTAAAGTACGTTACATCTAAATCCAAAAACGGAAGCATCATCGTATTTCACGATAGTAAAAAAGCAGCTAAAAACTTGCAGTACGCGCTGCCGAGAGTGTTGCAACATTTTGCAGCCAAAGGTTATGTTTTTAAAAGCTTACCAAATTACATGTAGTCTTGAAGAATACTTATTAAGGTATTGGCTTTTAGTTCGCCACTTTGTCGCCATTTCATTTCACCGTCTTTATAGATCATAAGAGTAGGCAAGCCTTTTACTTTTAAAGCATCTGCTAGTTCTTGATTTTTCTCTATATCAATTTTAATCACTTTAGCCTTATCACCTAGAGCCGCAGCAACATCGGTGAGTACAGGGTGCATATCTGTAGATTGTTCGTTCCATTCGGCAAAAAAGTCCAGTAAAACAGGAACTTGAACATCTATTAATTCTCCAAATTTTGACATATTTTAATGTTTAGATCAAACATTGCGTAATACGCAATTACCTAAGTATTAAAGTTAACTTTTTTACAGCGCAACTGCAACACTATTTGAGCTTGGTCGCTCATAAAAGTAAACAATTTCAAAGTAAATATAACATTTCAATTTAATTAGGTATTACTTACTCCTTTTTTTAATTCTATTACAGTAACTTCAGGCCAAATACCCACACGACCAGGGTAGCCTAAAAAGCCAAAACCACGATTTACATTTATGTATTGACCAGCCTCTTTATAGATACCAGCCCAATGTTTATAACGCCACTTTACAGGACTCCATTTAATCCAACCAGGAATTTCTATGCCAAACTGCATACCATGGGTATGGCCACTTAATGTAAGGTGGTAGTGGTATTTATCTTTAATAACCTCTTTCTCCCAATGTGTAGGATCATGGCTCATTAAAATTTTAAAATCGTTAGGAGTTACAGCTTTAGAGGCTTTTTGTAAATCTCCAGCTTGCTTAAAACCATGTCCCCAATTTTCTACACCAACAATAGCAATGCGCTGTCCATCTTTCTCAATAAAAGCACTGTCGTTTAGAAGTAGATTATAGCCCATTTCTTTTTGAATGTCTTTCAATTCCTGAAGGTTTCTGGCTTTATCTTCTTTATAAGGCCAGCTAACGTAATCTCCATAATCATGATTGCCAAGTACAGAAAACACACCGTCTTTAGCTTTTAAAGTGCTGAATAAATCTTTCCATTCCAACATTTCAGAAGCCTTATTGTTTACCATATCGCCCGTAAATAAAATAACGTCTGATGCTTGCTTGTTAATAAGCTCTACGCCATAAGTAATTTTTTCTCTGTCATCAAAACTTCCAGAATGTATGTCGCTAATTTGAGTAATTCGATAACCATCGAAAGCCTCAGGCAAATCTTCAAAATGCAACGTATAATTTAATACCCTGTAACGGTATTTGCCTATAAACATACCATATAGGAGCGACGTAAAAGGTATAGCAGCAATACCTAAAGCAATTTGGCTAATAAATTTGCGCCGTTCTGGCATATAAAACTCTTGACTTTTAGAACTAAATTTATGGTAAAGCCCAATGGCAACGCGTACAACATCTTCGGTTAATAAAATAGGAATAAGAATAGCCAAGGAAACAAAAGTGAGTAAAAATCCAAACGCATAGCTTTTAGCGGGGTTTAAAACACGACCCTCGGCAGCTATTGTAAATTGTAGAATAAAATTACCAGCTACTATAATAGCTAAAGCAAAAAAGATGTAGTAGGCCCACGTGTTTTTTGTAACTGTTTTTAAAGCCTGAAACGCATAGAGTATAATACAAGTGTAAAAACATATAAAAAGTAACCAACGTAGCATAAAGGCGTTTTTAAGGTAAATATACATATATTAACAACTTTATATCTTATAGTTTTGTTAAGTTAATACGTGTTAAATAATAGAGCACGCTTTAAGTGTAATATTTAAAAATAATGCTGTAGTAATAGGGGTTGAAAACCAAAAGAATAGCGTTGCAATGTCTTGTTTTAGTGAGTTTTAATAGTTAAGCTTTTTAAATTGACTAAAAAAGATAGATTTAAATGTTTTCTTAAAAAAAACAGTGCACACTACAGTATATTCTATAAGAATATGTTAGTTGTTGCGCGTTATAAAATGCGTTAGCACATGTAAAAATGTGTTGTTTGTTTTTTTGAGATTAACATACATAAAAAAGTGTATTGTATTACTGCTAAACCAAATTAAATACAACCTAATCTTAATTAAAGCCCTGCATAAATCTCATAGTATATCTATAGAAAGCTAATGCCATCACTTTTTAAAGGCTTTAAGATATACTGTACTTAAAAACACTTGGTGTAGGAATGTGTTTTTATTGCAGTGTAGAGCCCTAACGGTGGGTATGTAAAGTAAATTACTAAACAATAGCACACGTTTTTCGTTTTAAGTTAGCCAACGGGCACTCGAGATTTAACGCGCTTTGGGTATTAAAGTGAAAAAGCATAGCGCTTACGCTGTATCTTTTTTTTATTTTTGAAGTTATGCAACCTCATAGAAAAGGATGCTATAAAAAATTACAAACATGTCCGACCAAAAACGCCTTTTTTTAGTAGATGCCTATGCACTTATCTTTCGCGGCTATTATGCCTTTATTAAAAACCCTCGAATAAATTCTAAGGGAGAAGATACCTCTGCTATAATGGGATTTATGAATTCTCTATTAGACGTTATAAAACGTGAACGACCAGACCATTTGGCGGTATGTTTCGATAAAGGCGGCAGTGCAGATCGCGTAGAAATGTACGAAGCGTATAAAGCCAATAGAGACGAAACACCAGAAGGCATAAGAACAGCCATACCCCATATCTATAACATCTTAGAAGCCATGCATATCCCCATTATGGTAAAAGAAGGTTACGAGGCCGATGATGTTATAGGCACCCTATCTAAACAAGCAGAAAAAGAAGGCTACAAAACCTATATGGTTACACCAGATAAGGATTTTGCACAATTGGTTTCAGAAAATATCTTTATGTACCGTCCCGTATTTGGTGGGGGTTACGAAACTTGGGGTATTCCAGAAGTGCAAAAAAAGTTTGAAGTAGAAAATCCATTACAAGTTATCGATTATCTAGGGATGATGGGAGATGCTAGCGATAATATTCCAGGGCTTCCTGGAGTGGGCGATAAAACCGCTAAAAAATTTATAGCACAATTTGGTAGTATGGAAGGGCTGCTAGAAAACTCAGACCAGCTTAAAGGAAAGATGAAAGAAAAGGTAATAGCCAATGCCGAATTGGGTCTATTATCTAAAAAATTAGCAACTATAATGTTAGATGTGCCTGTGGTATTTAATGCCAAAGATTTTGAATTGGACCAGCCAGATATACCTAAAGTTACCGAAATATTTCAAGAGTTAGAGTTTAGGCGTCTTATCGATAATTTTACGAAAACTTTTGCAACAGAAGCCGCTAATACAGAAACCCAAAACAGTACAAGCGCTCAAACAGCCACTAAAGCTGTACCCAAAGAAACCGCAGGAGCAGGCGAGGGGCAATTTTCCTTGTTTGGAGGCGACGTTTCCGCCACAACAAAGGCCGCAGACACGCACACAAGACAAACTGTAGAAACAACATCGCATTTTTACCAAAGTATAGCCCCGGGAATGGCAACAACGCTATTCATTAAAAATATAATGCAACAAACATCTGTTTGTTTCGATACAGAAACAACAGGGTTAAATCCCCTAGAAGCAGAACTTGTTGGTATCGCATTTTCGTGGGAAATAGGAAAAGGCTATTACCTGCCTTTTCCAGAAAACAGAGAAGAAGCACAAGTGCTCATAGAGCAGTTACGCCCGTTTTTCGAGAGTGAAACTATAGAGAAAGTAGGGCAAAATTTAAAATACGATATTAAAGTACTCGCCAAATATAATATAGAAGTTAAAGGCAAACTTTTTGATACTATGCTAGCGCATTACCTTATTAACCCAGATATGAGGCATAATATGGACGTGCTTGCAGAAACCTATTTAAACTACACCCCAGTTTCAATAGAAACCTTGATTGGTAAAAAAGGAAAAAATCAGCGTTCTATGCGAGACGTGCCTTTAGAACAATTAACAGAATATGCTGTTGAAGATGCCGATATTACTTTACAATTAAAAGAACACTTTAAAAATGAGTTGGGAGCAGCAAACACACAAACACTTTTTAACGATATAGAAATTCCATTGCTAAGAGTTTTGGCAGCTATGGAATTAGAAGGGATTAACCTTGATAAATCGTTTTTAAATGGTTTGTCAGAGCAATTAAACGAAGACATTGCAAGTTTAGAACGTAAAATTTACGAAGCAGCAGGAGAAGAATTTAACATAGCTTCCCCAAAGCAATTAGGAATTGTATTATTCGAAAAATTGAAGCTGGTAGACAAGCCTAAGAAAACAAAATCAGGACAATACTCTACAGCAGAAGACGTGCTAAGTTACCTTGCTAAAGACCACGCTATCATACAAAATATATTAGATTTTAGAGGGCTTTCAAAATTAAAAAGCACCTATGTAGATGCGCTGCCAAACCAAGTAGAAGTAGCCACAGGTCGGGTACATACCGATTACATGCAAACCGTTGCGGCAACGGGAAGGTTAAGTAGTAACAATCCTAACCTACAAAATATACCCATACGTACCGAGCGCGGTAGGCAAGTACGTAAAGCCTTTGTGCCCAGAAATGAAGAGTACACCCTTTTGGCTGCCGATTACTCTCAAATTGAATTGCGCATTATAGCAGCATTAAGTAACGAAGAAACTATGATTTCTGCCTTTAAAAACGGAGAAGATATTCATGCTTCAACAGCCTCTAAGGTATTTAATGTCCCGATAGAAGCTGTTACAAGAGAGCAACGAAGCAATGCCAAAACAGTAAACTTTGGTATCGTTTACGGGGTTTCAGCATTTGGTTTAAGTAATCAAACCAATCTAAGCAGAGCGGAATCTAAAGCACTTATAGATACGTATTACGCCACTTACCCAAAACTTAGAAACTACATAAGCGAACAAGTAGATTTTGCAAGAGATAATGGTTATGTGCAAACCATATTAGGGCGCCGCCGTTACTTAAAGGATATCAATTCTCGTAATGCCGTAGTTCGTGGTGCAGCCGAACGTAATGCCGTAAATGCACCAATACAGGGTAGCGCTGCCGATATCATTAAAATAGCGATGATAAATATTTACAATAAGCTCAATACAGGAAATTATAAAACTAAAATGTTACTACAGGTGCATGATGAATTGGTTTTCGATGTCTATAAACCAGAATTAGATGCCATAAAAACCTTAGTAAAAACCGAAATGGAACATGCTTATACCTTAGATGTGCCTTTAGATGTAGATTTAGATATTGGTGATAACTGGCTAGAAGCACATTAAAATACTATTAAAATGAAAGACCCAAGATTTCCAGAGTTAACACACAGTCAAATTACAAAACTAAAAGCTTATGGAAAGGTAGAAAACTATGCAACACCAACCAAAGTGTTTGCATTAGGAGAAAACGTGTAGCATCTGCAGTTGGGGAAGGCTCTGTAGTGGTAAGTATGATTCATAAATACTTAGCAGATCTAAATTAATTTGTAAATTCTCATCTAGCAAGAAAAGCTGTTAGAGTTCAGTGCCTGTGTAGCGTCTTAATATTGAAGTTTCTACAAGATGGAAGAAGTTATTAAGCTAAGCGCATGGCAAGCCAAAGCCCTAGTAATTTGTATTTTTGCACTTTCGAATAAAAAAGAACGAGTTAAACATCAACTAATAACGTAAAAACAGTTGATTTTCTTAATACACCAATGAAAATACTTCACATAGATACCAACCACGAGTTGATGTTACAGCAGTTAAATGCGCTTGGATTTACCAATCATGAAGACTACACGTCGCCTAAAACTGAAATAGAGGCAAAAATAGGCAGCTACCATGGCGTTGTTATTCGGAGTCGTTTTTCTATAGATAAACAGTTTTTAGATGCCGCTGTAAATTTAAAGTTTATAGGGCGTGTAGGTGCTGGTTTAGAAAATATAGACTGTGCTTATGCCATGCAAAAAGGGGTGCATTTAATATCTGCACCAGAAGGGAATAGAAACGCCGTTGGCGAGCATACTTTGGGTATGCTTTTATCTTTATTTAATAAATTGAACACTGCCGATGCTGAAGTTCGTGCAGGCAAATGGTTACGCGAAGAAAATCGAGGTATAGAACTCGATGGCAGAACAGTTGGATTGATAGGTTATGGCAATATGGGTAAAGCTTTTGCAAAAAAGCTAAGAGGTTTTGACGTTGAGGTACTATGTTACGATATTAAACCCAATGTAGGAGATGCCAATGCAACCCAAGTCTCGCTAAAAGAATTTCAAAAAAAGGTAGAAGTTGTAAGCCTGCACACCCCGCAAACCCCTTTAACCTTAAACATGGTAAACGCTAAATTTATCAATCAATTTGAAAATCCATTTTGGTTGTTAAATACGGCCAGAGGAAAAAGTGTGGTTACCCAAGATTTAGTTACAGCTCTAAAGTCTGGGCAAATATTAGGAGCAGGATTGGACGTGTTAGAGTACGAAAAGAAATCTTTTGAAAGTTTATTTGAGAAAGAGATGCCAGAAGCATTTCAATATTTAATTAAAGCAGAGAATGTGCTGTTATCGCCTCACGTAGCAGGTTGGACGGTAGAGAGTAAAATAAAATTAGCGCAAACCATTGTAGATAAAATAAAGCTTAAATTTTGTTAAGCTAGGCCTTTAAATTAAAATACTATAGCGTTAAGAACCTCTAATTCTAAAGGTCGCTTTTTAATTGGACTTGTCTCAATTTATAACACAACAGATGCTCAGCATAAAAATTAACACAAACACTATAGCTTTTGTAGTTTTACTGTTTAAAAACATAATGAATTGTCTTTTTTAACACTTTTAGAGTCTCACCACTTATCAATTTACCAATGGTGTGCAATAATTTTAGCAGCATTCATTTTAGGCTTTTCAAAATCTGGAATTAAAGGTATAGGAATTATTATCATTTTAATTTTGGCTTTCGTATTTGGAGAAAAATCTTCTACGGGTGTTTTGTTACCAATGCTAATAGCAGCAGATATTATTGCTGTAAACTATTACAACCGCCATACACAATGGCACTATATTAAAAAATTACTACCATCTATGGTAATAGGAGTTTTAGTAGGGGTGTGGGTTGGAGATTTTATTTCTGAAATAACATTTAAACGTGTTATGGCAGTCATCATCATAAGCTCAATAGGCATCATGTGGTACTTCGAAAAATTAAAATCTACAAAAGTGCCTAAAAGCAGATGGTTTTCTAGCACAGCAGGGTTTTTGGCAGGCTTTACAACGATGATAGGGAATTTGGCAGGACCAATTTCTAATATCTATTTTTTAGCCATAAGATTGCCAAAAAATGAATTTATAGGCACCGCAGCCTGGTTGTTTTTTATTATAAATGTATTTAAACTTCCTTTCCATTATTTTGTATGGAAAACCGTAACCATAGAAAGCTTAGCATTGAATTTAAGCCTTGTGCCAGCTATAGCGGTAGGGTTCTTTTTTGGGGCGGCTTTGGTTAAAAAAATTTCCAATATTAATTACAGGCGTTTTATACTGGTGGTAACCATTATTGGTGGTGTACTAATGTTATTTCGTTAAAAAAATAAAGTGTAACGTTTTAAAGCTTTGGCACACATATAGAAAACTAAATGTTTTTTATTACATTTAGAAAACTAATCAAAACGAAAAAATATGTCAGACGAAAAAAATCTAAGTGACGATTTAAACGATATGCTAGGCGATGCTAAAGACGGTGCAAAAAAAGCCGCTGATAAAGCAGGCGAAATAGCCGGAGAAGCTGCTGATAAAGCTAAAGCATTGGCAGGGGAAGCTAAGGCATCTGCCTCTGAATTTGCTAACAGTGCCAAAGACACTTTTACGGCAGATGAGAATAAGAAACTTATTGCAGGACTTTTAGGGATCTTTCTAGGAGGTTTTGGAATCCATAAGTTTGTTCTAGGCTATAATAAAGAAGGTATTATACTTTTAGTAGCCACGTTTTTAACTTGCGGTTTTGCAAGTATTATAGGCTTAATAGAGGGTATTATTTACATCACTAAAACAGACGAAGAGTTCTATAACACTTATCAAGTAGGAAAAAAACCGTGGTTTTAAAATAAAAAAAAACGGAGATGCCTTACTTTCATCTCCGTTTTGGTATGTTTTTTTGGTAGTAAAAAAATTTACTCAGTACCTATGGCATCTATTTCGTTGCCTTCAGATTTAGGATTAGGGCCCCATTTATTAGTACCCGCTTCACTATCTGTACAGGCTAAAATAAGATTGTAGATAGGGATTAGTAAGAACCATCCACTTTTACCAGCATCATGCATTCTTCTCACACCCACTGCAATTCCAGGAATCATTGTAGCTAAAGAGTAAATAGAGCCTACCATAGCTATAGCAGGAATCTCTAAAACGGCGCCTGTTATGGTAAGGCCATATACAATTATCAAATTAAAAAGGTAAAACATCCAATATTCTTTACGTCTTGCACGCCCGCTAAAGTCGGCGTATTGTTTTAATACTTTTAAATACCAGTTCATATAAGTTTGATTAAGTTTAATATTCTCAAATATAACTTTTAATATTTATTTTAACATCGTAATATTGCAATATATATAATAAATGTATGGGAGTTACCAAGTCGCAAATATTTACAGAAAAGCAAAACGACCTCGCGCAGTTTTTTAAGGTTTTGGGGCACCCAGCTCGTGTTGCCATTTTAGAATACATAAGCACGCAAGACTCTTGCATTTGTAATGATATTGTAGGCGAAATTGGCCTGTCTCAAGCTACAATTTCTCAGCATCTACAAGTTATAAATAAAGCAGGCCTACTTAAAGGCAATTATAAAGGTAAAAGTATTTGCTACTGCTTAAACGTAGAGCGTTTTAAAGATTTACAAGAGCAGTTAAATCTATTTTTTAATACAACAGCATCAAATTGCTGCTAAAGAAATTTAATAAATAAACGGATATAGTTATGAAAACACAAGAATTATTATCGGTATTAGAAACAAACAAAAACAAAAGCCTATTGTTTGAATATGCCGAAGGCGTATTTGTAGGCGCCAATTACCATATAACAGAGGTAAAGCATATTACAGTAGATTCGGTAGATTGTGGCGCGCAAACCGACAGTTGGAAAGAAACCATTATACAATTATGGGAAAGCCCAGATGAGGTAGGTAAAACAGAATACATGACGGTACTTAAAGCTTTAGGCATCTTAACTAAAGTGGGGCGTATAAAGCATTATGTGTCAGATTCGGAGGTAAAGTTTGAATATAGTAACGCTATGTTCCATACAGCACAATTGCATGTTAGCGATTATAACATAAAAGGCGAAAACTTAATCTTTAAGCTGGCTGTGCAAAAAACAGATTGCAAGGCAAAAGAATTGTGTGGAGCGCCAGAGCCTACCGAAACGGTAAACGAATCTTCTTGTTGTAGCCCTAGTAGTGGTTGTTGCTAATCTAAAAACAAAATAAAGAATGTTATTTAAAACTCTAAAAGAGGTAATATCTAAACTAGATACCAGTACAGTATCTAAAGAACGACAAGAGGTTTTAAACCCTCTGGTAAAATACATATCTGCAAAAGTAGAAGCGGAGCAGGCCATTCGTTTAAATTTTATTTGTACGCACAATTCGAGACGCAGCCACTTATCTCAAATTTGGGCGCAAGCTATGGCAGCTTATTTTAATATAAATAATGTAAGCTGTTACTCTGGAGGTACAGAAGCCACAGCTATGTTTCCTAAAGTAGGAGAAACGTTAGTGCAACAAGGTTTTCGTATTTTAAATTTATCTAAAGGTGAAAATCCTATATACGCTATAAAGTACAGCGATAATGCGGCACCTGTTATTGCGTTTTCAAAACAGTTTGGAGATGCTTTTAATCCAGCTTCAGAGTTTGCAGCCGTATTAACATGTTCTTCGGCAGACGAAGGTTGCCCTGTGGTATTGGGTTGCGATTTAAGAGTACCTGTAACTTATGAAGACCCTAAAAAGTCTGACGGTACACCAGAACAAACAGAAACATATTTTAATAGAAGTTTAGAGATTGCAACAGAAATGAAATTTGTGTTTTCCGCAGTAGGTAATAGGTAGTTTTAGAGTACCCTTTTTAATTAAAATCCCCTAACAGAAAAATGCTGTTAGGGGATTTTTTTATGATGTTATAAGTGCTATACTATGCAGAGTTTCTACTTGCGTTAATATTACCAAATAGAGAGCGTGTTACAATTTTTTCGTAAATTACTTTCTCAGGATCATCTGCTGCAACACCAGCTTTTTCAAGCTCTTGTATTTTCTTTAAAGCATATTGCTGTATAGTTAACAAAGGCAGTACAATAGATTCTCTAACTTCTATTGAAGCTTTGCCAGCAGGCTCGTTTTCCATTAACTCAGTATACCCAGTTAACTTTAATAACAAACGTTTAGTGGTTTGGTACTCTTCGAAAATAATAGTCCAGAACTCGCCGAACTCTTCGTCTTTAGACATGTATTTCGTTAAATCGAAGAAGGACTTTGTTAAAGACATCATGCTGTTTTCTAGCAATGTTTTAAAGAATTTAGAGTTGTTGTAAAGCTGTTCTACCTTATCAAATTCGCCTCTATCTTCGTATGCTTTTAAAGCCGTACCTACACCGTAAAAACCAGGAACATTTTGTTTCAATTGACTCCATGAGCCTACAAAAGGAATGGCTCTTAAGTCTGAAAACACCAACTTATCCGAAGTACCACGTTTAGAAGGTCTACTACCAATATTTGTTTTAGCATAGTATTTTAACGTACTCATACGTTCCAAATACGGGATAAACATAGGGTGGCTTTTAAACTCTTTATAGGTTTGGTAGCTAGACTCAGCAAGCGTGTCCATTACTTCTCTATCCTCATCTATAAGTACATTGCGCGCCCCATCAATTCTGTTTTTAATACCAGAACTAATCAATTGTTCTAGGTTGAATTGAGAAGAATCTAAAGTTCCAAAATTAGAACTTACCGTTTGTCCTTGAATGGTTAATTGTACTTCTTTATCCTCGATAGAAGGGCCTAAAGACGAGTAGAAATTATGCGTTTTTCCACCACCTCTTGCTGGTGGGCCACCTCTACCATCAAAGAAAATAGCAGTAATATCGTATTTTCTAGACATTTCGGTTAACAACTCTTTAGCCTTGTAAATTCCCCAGTTGGCCATTAAATAGCCACCATCTTTAGTGCCATCAGAGAAACCAAGCATAATGTTTTGCTTGCTGCCTCTAGCTCTAAGGTGTGCCATATATTCTGGGTTTTGGTACAGTTGTTCCATAACACCAGGTGCATTTTCTAAATCTGGAATAGTTTCAAAAAGAGGAGCGATATCTACAGTTAAATCATCTTTAAAAGCTACAATTTTTAACATAGCAAATAGTTGCATTACGTTAAGTGCAGTTTGGTTGTTACTTATAATGTAACGGTTTGCACCACGCTCGCCATTGCTTTTTTGAATGTCTTTAATTATAGAAATGGTTTTAAGTGTGTTTCTAACCATTTCGTCCTCGAAAGCATCTAAATCCTCTACGCTGTCTGTAGCCTTAGATAAAATTTCTATTTGTTCAGCCTCAGATAAATCGTGATAATTTCTAGGGAAAGACGATTTGCCTGTTGCAATTAAATGATCGATAACTGTGGTAAATACCGAGTGGTGTATGCGGCTATCTTGTCTTATATCTAAAGTAGCAAAACGGTAACCGAAAAGACGTACACGATTAATAAGGTTATTAATATCTGTAACGTAAAGCGATTGGTGTTCTGCGATAACAAGATCTCTAATACTTAGCAATTCTTTAATAAAATCTTTTACAGAAATTGCATTTTTAGTCTTTAAGTCGATACTGTACGCATACATGGTGGTTTCTAAATCGATAATACGATCTTCTACCCCTCTAAACGTAAGTTTCTTTCTTAAATCTCTAAGATCTTCGTAGTACTTTTTAAGTATAGAGCGCTTTAACTTATTAGCAACTTTTAAAGTGGTTTTAGGCTTTACAAAAGGGTTTCCATCACGATCTCCTCCAGGCCAAAACCCTATATTAATAATGTCGTTATGCCTTTTGTTATCAGCATAAATACTTGTTTGAATGTAATTGTAAATGTCTCCAAACGTTTTGTAAAATACATTTTCTAAATACCAAATTAAGCTTTTCGCTTCATCGTAAGGCGTAGGCTTTTTGTGCTTAAAAAATGGTGTTTTACCTAGTTGGCCAAATAAATTATTAATACCAGAAAGGTCGTTCTCTTTAATAGCTTTAGTAAGCGCAGTAATAATACCAAGTACAGAACCTGGGTAAAACTGTGTTGGGTGTGCTGTTAGCACAATACGCACCTTAAACTCTTCTAGAAAAGCTTTTAGCTCTTCCATTTTACCTTCTGCTTGCGCAGAACCCTTAAGGTTTCTAAGCGTACCAACACCATCCATATTATTTACAATGGGGAATGCAGCATCCTCGATAGCATCGAATAAAACAACTTGCCTTTCTATGTATTGTATAAACCTAAACAGCAGGTCTATTTGACTTTCTTTATTTCTTCGCCCTTGGTATTTCTCAAAAAAGGTTTCTACAATTTTTGTGGGATCATCACCGTTTTCAAAGCCTTTCTCGCAGGTTTCGTGAAAAAGAGGCAATAAAACACCAGTTTTAGTAACAGCATCAAACGGTAAAGTCATAAATATACTGTTGTATATTTGGTATTTAGACATTACGGATTGATTAAATCTCGTTAACTTTGGTTCAATAGACATATTTTAACTTGGTAAAAAAATTAGCCATAAAAATACTAAAGGTTTATCGAAACACCCAGACGATTCCAAGTTTTGTTGATTTTTGCTGTTTGTTTAACAGCAATTGAGAATAATTGAATAATATTAAGAAGAACTCGTTTATTTACAAAGAAACTTGAATAAGCTTTAAAATAAACACATTACTTGAATCAAAAAAGCAGTTAAATTTATTTTTTCAAAATTTAAAGTGTTAAAATACGCAAAGCACCGCAAATACTTTTGGATTAGTGTATTCATGGCACTTTGCATACAACTGCATTAAAGGGCGTTATACAACACGCACTTTAATTAATAGATTTACTTACTTAGCATTAATAATTCGTTGGCATGTATTTCGGTAATGTACCGTTTTTGTCCAGTTTTATCCTCCCAAGAGCGGTTGGTTAGTTTGCCTTCTATAGCAATTTCCTTGCCTTTTGTTATGTACTCTTCTACGACCTTTACCAAACCTCCTTTTACAATAATATTATGCCAGTAAGCGCGCTCTATCTTATTGCCATTTTTGTCTTTATAACTGTCGTCTGTAGCCAAAGAAAACTTGGCTATTTTATTACCATCGTTAAAATTAATAATTTCAGGATCTTGACCTAATCTGCCAATTAACTGTACTTTGTTTTTAAGTGTATTCATCGTTTGTGTTTTTTTAAGTTAAACAATTTTCGTGTCGCCTTTTTTATATAGTAGCATAAACTCTATGCCGTGGCAACACTGCAAAGATGTAACAGCAGTAACACTTAAGCGGTAATTACACATTTATATTCGTTTGAAAACGTTTGTTGTCGTTTGTAATTGAATAATTTGGTGTTTAGCAGCTATTTATCAGTATATTTTTGAGAAATATTCTGTAAACTTGCGGGTGTAGCGAGTAATGCGATGAAATGTATTTGTGTAGGTTACCCAACATTATGAAAAAAACAGAACTCGAAAATAAAATTTTTGAAGCTACGTCTAAATTGATTGATATGGCGACGGAAATTTGTTGGAATAAAATATCAAGGAGTTGCGAATATATAATATCGGAAATTGACGAAAATACAGCGAAGAATTATTTTGAACGTGCTAAAATTCGAAAAAAAGTTAACGCTAAAAAATCATCTAAACCTTTAAATGAAATTGCTGTTGAATTGACTTCTATTTATGAAAATCTTTACGACCTAAACCTTCATATCTATAAATCGCTGCCAAATAAAACCTTAATCGAAATTAGATATTTTTTGAAGACATCACATACAGCAGAATTTTATCCAATAATAATAACTAACGCACCTATGTTACATTGCAAAGTTGCACGACCTTCTTATGCCACTAAACCTCCAAACTCGGATAAATTAAATAAAAAATTTGATGTGAATTGGGAGCTTGGCGGAATTAGACACGAATTAAATAAATTCTTAGGTAAACTAACATATCAAATATGGAAATGGAAACACGTTTGCAAACAAAAATTATAGATAAAACTGGATGAAAAGTAGACCTGTTTTAATTTTAGCTATAATTTTAACCATCACTGTTGAAATTAGTTTGATGATTTTAGTGTACAATAAAATTGGAGAAGAAAGACTTCCAACTCAAATCGTTAGACTAATAGTCCAGATAGTATTAATATTATGGGTTTTGAATAATAAATCGAATATTGGGCTTTTCTTACTGGCAGCTTATCATATTCTTATAGGATTATTTGGAATGTATTCAAGAGGTTCTGCAGAATTACTCGTGCAAGTGTTAATTGGTTTCCATCTCATAATTGGATTAGTAATATATTTTCACGATTGGATCGAAGACAGAATTGGAATAAAAAAAGCAGATTAATAACATCTATATGACAAGGATATACTTAGTGTTTAAAAAAGTAAATCTTAGATAGGTACTAGGTTGAAAAATAGGGTTTTTTTGACCCCACACTACGTAATTATGAAACAATAGAATGATGCGAACAATAATGATATTACTTTTTATCTCGAATGTTTCAATAGGTCAAACAATTGATAGAATAAAGAGAAATTTTGACTTAGAGTTTAATTATTTGCCTGAAAATTTGAAGAATAAATATAAGTCGTTCAGCTATGATTTTTCTAATTTATGGTTGACTACAGATGTCCAAGATATCTACGGAATTATAGGAGATGAGCACCAAAGAATAGCAATCAAATTAATTTCAATAACAAGAATCTCAGATAATCCATTTTTATATAGTGTTTATGGTAAGTCTAAGGTTAAAGGTAATATCTGCGAATTTTACGGAACCATACACATCAAGACTATAAGAGAGGTTAAAACATTTCATTTTGGAGTCGATGATAAATATATGGGTAAGGGAATAAAAGCGCAAGGGGTATTAATAGCGGATTATGAATTCAACGAAGATAAGAACCAAAAATATAGTGGGGTATTTAAAGGCAAGTTGTATACAAAATGGTATCTAAATTCACGAAACCAAATAGTTTATGATGATATAGAATTTACTTCAGATGGGTACCTAAACAATGCATTCCATGGTGTTTGGACAAGCAATGTTTCTAGAAAAGAAAAAATATGCAACTGGGCAGACTATAGAGTTCCAGTTGCAAATAGAGATTTTGATATTGGTGCGGGCGAGTTTAGAGTGTCTAAAAAATACGCAGATAGAGGATGGTTGTATTTTACTGAAGACAGAATATCTAATTTGATTAAAGAAACAAAATGGTGGGAATAAAATCTAGCCAATTGTGCATGTTGTGTAAATCTTAATACACTCTAAAATAAAAATACTTAAATTGGTATACTCTAACCTAAACCACGAAAAATGAATATTGAATCTATAAAAGCAAAACTACAAACCTCTTCCATTTATCACTCCGAAGAAAAGATATTAAATAACAGCAGTGTTATTGGGTACGAGAAAAAATTTAAGTGGAGTTGGATGGCTACACAACTAAACACCTTTATTGTTGCTACAGATTTTGACGATACGGAAATAGACGAACTTTTAATTGAAAGTCACCTTGCGGAATCGTTCGAGTTTTCTAAGAAAAATTACAAAGGCTGGCCAAGAGGACTTCAATCTGGCGTTGGAGTGATCTCAATTTTAATTTCAACCAATATTTCAGAACAAGCAAAGGCATATTGCGAAACATTAAAATCTGGAAAAAAATGGGCAGGATTTTCAATACCTGTTGTGCACGATTCTCAAACCAACACAACTTATCAATTTGAAAAAAAACCTATGTGGGGACGAATTTATTATCCGCACTTTGAGAAATTAATTAATGCATTAAAGTAAATTTAAGCGTTTTTGTTTCAGTAGCTATTGTAGTGTATAACTTTATTAAGAAGGAAACATATTTTAGTTAAAGTTACTTGTATGAAAAGATTAAGATTAGCCAATAATACGCGTTTATTTTTTCAAGTTTTTATTAGTCTTGCAGGTGTTATAGGGATTGCGCAGTCTAAAGATTTTTTAGTTTTAGACACAATCTCTAAAACCCCTATAGATTTGGTACAGGTGTTTTATCCCGATTTGGAGTTAGGAAGTATATCTAATAAAGATGGTAATCTAAGATTGCCTTTAAAAGCAGCTAAGCTTATCGCGTCTCACATAAACTATAACGAAAAAGCATTTGCTTTCGACGATTTTAAGGATAAGGATACTTTATTTTTAACCCCTAAGCGTAACACGTTGAATGAAGTGGTAATTTACAGTTTAGATTTAAAAGCAAAACTAGCTGCAATTTATAACTCTAACCATTTGCAAGCTTATGCAATTAAAAAAGTAACCCACAATTGTACATACAAAGAAACCTTAAAGATAAACGATTCTCTTACAAGGCTGTTTCAAGTGCAGTTAGATTGGTTTAGTAAAAATTCTTTTTTTAGACGAGACGTAGCGATAGATAAACAAAATATTATACATTTAAATACGGTCGATTTTTCTAAAATAAAAACAATAAACAAAGCCGTTTTAGATTCCAGCGGTGGTTATGTGGAGAACAGTGGTTTTTTTACGTATCTGCACTTAAATTTCTTGCTTGGAAGACTCGTAAATACGGCAAAAGATTACAGTGTAGAAGCCATAGAAGAAAATGATAATTCTGTAAACGTTTATTTTAGTGCAATACAAACCGAAAACGGAAAAGAAGCATTTAAGTATAAAAATAGCTTGGTGGTTTTTAATAAAGACTACACATCTATAAAGAGTTTGAAATTAGATATGCTATATAGTGAAGGGTTTAAACAAGCTTTTTCGCGACTACAGAAAAAACCTTATAAGATAAAGATGAGGCGCCATCTCGTTAACCTGTCTTTTAATACGCTAAGTACAAATAAATATGCTATTGGTTATTTTACCTTTCAAATTCAAGCTACAATTAAAACAAAAGCTTATCAAGATAATGTTACTGCAACCCAAAGTTTATTTGTAAACGAAAGCAAGTTAGGTGTAAAAATTAAAAAAGGCAATGTTGACTTTTTTAAACCCTTCTTTAAAAATATTCCAAATCGGTTACATACAAGCGATGTAAAAATATTACTTACCAAAAGCGAAAAATCATTTTTGAAAGACTAAACGCGCATGTTAATCTATTACATGTGTGAGATTTATTTAAAAAATAAATACGAATTATCTGCTTTGAAAATAATTGGTATTAAATAATTTATATATTTACTCCTTGTATTTTCGTACAATTTAGTTTATAAATCGTGTAGCAAAAGTATTTAGTGGTTGTTTAAACCAAATAGTAATTTTATATCGTGGAAAGGCAGTGTTTAGAGTGCGGAGACGTTATTAAAGGCAGAATTGATAAAAAATTCTGTGCAGATGGGTGTAGAAACACCTATAATAATAGAATAAATAAGGACAGTAAGAACCTTATAAGAACTATTAATAACCGTTTGCGCAAAAATTATAGAATATTAGAAACCTTAAACCCTCATAAAAAAACAAAAGTATCTAAAGCCAAGCTAATAGAATCAGGTTTCGATTTTAGTTACTTTACAAGTTTGTATACGACTAAAATAGGTACAATATATTATTTTGTGTACGATCAAGGTTACCTGCCTCTGGAAAACGATTATTATGCTTTGGTTAAGCGTGATGCATAAACATGAATGTAATAAAATATATAACCATTTAGCTATTAATGAGTTTAGAAATTGTAATAATATTGGGTGTAGTAGTGCTATTGGTGTTAGGACTACAGTATTTTAATAATAAAAAATTAAATTTACTACGGGCATTGTCTAAATTAGAACTTAAGGCGCCACATCAATTTAAAGCAAATACACCAGCTAAGTTTTCGGGTAGAGTAGAGCAATACCAAGAACCACTTAAAGCCCCCTTAAGTAAAAGAGCTTGTGTGGCCTACCGATTTAAAGTAGAGCAATACGTTAAAGTAGGGAAAAACGAATATTGGCGCACTCTAGTAGAAACTAGTGAGATACGTCCATTTGTTGTGACGTGTAAAACAGATACGCTTTTAGTTATTCCTAAAAAGACTCCAAAAAACTACGAAAGCTATTTTGTTTCAGAAAAAACATTGTCCTCAGGCATTCTCGAAGATTTTAAACCAGAGTTAAAATACATGTTACTTCGCGAAGGGATAAACCTTGAAAAAATACTAATTAAAAGTAAAACGCTGCGTTATACAGAACGTATCTTAGAGTTAGGAGAAAAAGTAGTAGTAGGCGGAGTAGTTAAGCAAACCACTTTAGAAAAGCCAATAGAAGGTTATAAGTATTCTAAAATAGCAACGCTTACAGGAAGTGAGGCAAAAAAAATGATAATTACCAACCATAAAAAAGCACTAAATGATAAGGGGAAAACATAAGTAGTTTTTAGTAAAGCAGCTATTTCCAAGTTTGACCTTTAAATTGCATGGCTGCTTTAAGTACGTCTTTTTGGCTAATTTGCCCAACAAGTTTGCCATTCTCTACAATAGGAAATCGACGGCGTTTTTCTTTAAGAAATTTATTAGCAGCGTCGAAAATATTCATATTCCCATCTATGGTTTCTACATTAGTTGCCATATGTTGCTCTATGGTTTTATCCTGCATTGGCATGTTGTAATAACGACTTTCGCTAATTTGTTTTACACAATCGCCTTCAGAAATAATACCAATTAATTCGTTTTTTTCATTAACAACAGGACCACCCGAAATTCTATTTTTAACTAATGTTTCCATAACAGTTTCAATAGTTTGGTTTGGTGTAAAGGTGATTAAATCCTTTGTCATGTAATCGCTTACTTTTAGTGGCACATTTTGCACAACAGTAGACTGTTGCTTTCGTGCACCTTGAAAACTTTTAATACCCATAATATTTTGATTTTTTAGTAATCTTAAATATACTCAAAAAACAGGCGATTTGTTTAAGTATTTTGTTAAAATGATGTGTAATCACTCTATTTGTGTTCTTTTTTGTAAAAATATACTTGTTGGAATTGAGTATAATGCCTAATAATATTAAAGAGAAGCCTAAAGTAGGCGTAACGCTAATTGTTATTGTAAAGCGCATTTAGAGCTACAAAGCGCTTTAAAAGACAATAATTAGTAAACTTTTAAGAAATTAAAAATCAATTTTTTATAGTTTAGAGCGCTAAATTAAAGTTAGAGTATATGAAACATATTTTTATAATCCTATTGTGTGTTACTGCATTAGGTGCAAATGCGCAAAGTAAAGCAGAACTTATTAAGCACTTCGAGGCATACAACACGCAAATGCGTTTGCAAGGCGATGTGCAAGGAATAATTAATGCAATGACGCATTTAAATGTTTTGCAGCCTTCTGAAGCTCGAAAAGATACGTTAGCTTATATTTATACCACAGAAGGGAAATACATGCAAGCCTTAAATACTATAGGTGTAGATAGAAAAATAGATGATTCTGAAATGGCTTTAGAAGTAAAAGCAGTGTCTTTAAAAGCTTTAAAGCAGCCAGAAGGCGCTTTGCAACATTTTGAGGCTTTATTCGAAAAAAGACCAAGTCCAGAATTGGCATACGAGTTGGCAGAATTAAATCTCCAGCTTCAAAATTTAGATAAGGCTTTAGAGCATATTAACTACGGGCTTCAAAACGCAACGCCAGAAATGAAACGCGCCTATTATGAAAAACAGACACCTTATCAAGTAGCACTTAAAAGTGGATTTATGTATTTAAAAGGCTTGCATTTGTACCAAAAAGCACCTAAAGAAAACATTGATGCGGTTGTTGGTATTTTGGATGAAACATTAAAAGCTTCTCCTAATTTTAACTTAATACAGATCACTAAAAGAGAATTGTTAAGACAAAAACAGATATTACAAGACGAGAAAAAGTAATACTTGCAGATTTGCAAAAACCTCTTATTGTCTATAATAACCCTATACAGGTTTGTATGGTAAATACTTAAAACGATAGTGCTTTTACAGTGCTATCGTTTTTTTGCAGGAAAATGAATGCTGTGTTTAATCAGTCGCATTACATTTTGTTAGTAATTTATATTCTAGATGGGGCGTTCAATATTTTGAGCGTCCTTTTCAACTTTCTTATTCAGTTGAAAATTAAGATTAGAAAACGCTATAAAAAGCTCTTCTACAGCATCCAGAAGCTCGGTTTTAGAATTGCTGTTTAATTTTACGGCAGCATCGGTTTTATATAAAGCACCTTCAAAAATTGTTAGTCTAGAACGTATGCCTTGTGTTTTAAATATTCGTGGTATTGTAGAGCGAATATCTCCCATAAGCTCAGGAATAGCCAATCCATCATTGTTGATAAAAAAATTAAAATCAGCAACTCTCACTTCTTTTATAATATTTTCCGCTACAAAGTACGCAGACCATAAAGAGGCAAGTTTTTTAACTTTAACATCCAGAGCAAATTCATTAAATTTTATATTTTTAATGTCGCTTCTAGATAATGTACTGCTTTCTTTTTGAGTATCTGAGGCAGTGTTTGCCTTGCCTTCTTTGGCATTGCAAGATAATAGCAAGATGCAGCAAAGTGATATTTTAAACAAACGTAATGTTAGCATACAACGGTTAGTTTTTATTAACAGCTACAAAGATATTAGTTATTCGTTAACTTTAAACGTGTTTATGGTAGAGAACCTTGCCTAAAACCACAGTAAAGTATATCGAGATGTGTTTCTACGTTCCATAAAAACGCCAATCATTAAAAGTATGGCGATTATTTTGAGCTAAAACCTTATGTGTTTCTTTAGAATTGAAACCTAATCCATTTAAAAAGTAGTATTTTCATAAAATCTTAAAAAGATTAAAATCGTTCATCGTATCTTTGAGCTACCCTAAAATTTACTTTAAAAATGTTAAATGAGTTTCTTTTCAACGTAGAAATAGGCGTAAGCCATGTTTTAGATATTAATGCCTACGACCATGTACTTTTTCTAATGGTATTAACAATCCCCTATATGTTTAAGGATTGGAAGCGTGTTATTACGCTGGTGTCTTTGTTTACTCTAGGCCATACCTTATCCTTGGTTTTGGCAGCGTATAATGTAGTTGCTGTTAGTGGTGTTTTAGTAGAATTTTTAATACCTATAACCATATTGGTTATGGCCGTGTATAACATTTTTACAGCAGGTAAAGGCGCGCAAAAAGAACGTATAGGGCTATTATTTTTAACAAGCTTGTTTTTTGGGCTTATTCACGGTCTTGGGTTTGCAAGGCAATTTCATATGTTGGCAGACGGGAGTACTAACAAACTTATTTTGCTTTTAGAATTTGCCTTAGGTATAGAAATAGCGCAAATAATTATTGTATTTATTGTGCTTTTTGTTGGGTATGTTATACAAACAATATTTAGATTTTCTAAGCGAGATTGGGTTATGGTGCTATCTTCTATAGTTGTAGGTTTGGTTATTCCTATGTTGTTAGGTAGTGCGTTTTTAAAAAGCTAGGTGGCTACTAAAATGGTGTTTTGCGCGTTGTATTTATTAAGTAAGCCGTATGTTATTTAGCGAAAATGAAAAATTGTAGAGTACCCTTAACGTAAATTAAAGGTGGAAAATAAAATAATGGATAGAGAAAAACAGTTAAAATACGACAGGGCCTATTTAAGAATGGCTAAGGAGTGGGGCAAGCTTTCGTATTGTAAGCGAAAACAAGTTGGGGCAATTATAGTAAAAGACCGAATGATAATTTCAGATGGCTATAACGGCACACCTACAGGTTTCGAAAATTTTTGCGAAGACGAGCATGGTTATACCAAATGGTATGTGCTGCATGCCGAAGCAAATGCTATTTTAAAGGTTGCAGCATCCACACAATCTTGTAAAGGTGCTACATTGTACATTACCTTATCGCCATGTAAAGAATGTAGTAAGCTAATACATCAATCTGGTATTGTAAAAGTAGTCTACCAAAATGCCTATAAAGACGATTCTGGTTTAAAATTCTTAAAACGAGCAGGCATAGAATTACAACTTATAGAAGATTTAGAAGAGTAATGCAGTTTCAAAAAAAATACATACCATTATTATTAGGAGTTGCTACAGCATTTGGTATTCTTATTGGGGGTAAGCTCAATTTTAGTAATACCACAAATACCCTATTTACAGCAAACAGTAAAAAAGATAAGCTAAACAGGCTTATAGACTATATAGATTACGAATACGTAGACAATGTAAATACAGATAGCATAGTAGATGTAACCGTAAACGGTATATTAAGTAATTTAGACCCGCATTCGGTTTACATACCGAAAGAAAACATGGAACGTGTACAAGAGGAATTGCGTGGTAATTTTGTGGGTATAGGTGTTAGTTTTTACACCTATAAAGACACTATTGCAGTTATTCGTCCTATTGTAAACGGCCCTAGTTACAAAGCAGGTATTAAAAGTGGAGACCGTATCTTAATTGCAGATAAGGATACGCTTTACGGAGATAGATTAAAAGACAGGGAGATTATAAATAAATTAAAAGGCCCTTTAAACTCTAAGGTAAAACTAAAAGTTTACAGAAAAGGAGCGCCAGAATTGTTAACATTTACAGTAAATCGAGGTAAAATTCCATTAAAAAGTGTAGATGCGGCGTATATGATAAACGACGAGCTAGGTTACATTAAAATAAATAAATTTGCCGAAACAACTTATGTAGAGTTTAAAGAAGGTTTAGATGCTCTTGTAAACAAAGGTGCTAAAGCACTTGTATTAGACCTAAGAGGTAACCCAGGTGGACGTTTAGATATAACAGAGCAAGTTGTAGACGAGTTTTTAGAAAAAAACAAACTTATACTCTTTACAAAAAATAAAAGAGGCAAAATAGAAAAAAGCTTTGCTACAGGAAAAGGTGTTTTTGAAAACGGGGAGATTTATGTGTTAATAGACGAAAACTCAGCTTCGGCCAGCGAAATTGTGGCTGGGGCGTTGCAAGATAACGATAAAGGTACAATAGTAGGAAGGCGCTCTTACGGCAAAGGATTGGTACAGCGCGAAATGGATTTAGGAGATGGTAGTGCAGTGCGTTTAACAGTGTCTAGATATTACACTCCAACAGGGCGTTCTATACAACGGCCCTATAACGAGGGCAACCAAGCCTACCATAACGACTATTACAAGCGTTTGCAGTCTGGCGAGCTTTCAGATAGTGATAAAATTGAGGTTGCAGACTCTTTAAAATTTACAACACCTAAAGGCAAAATAGTATACGGTGGCGGTGGTATTATACCAGATGTTTTTGTGCCTGTAGATACAGCGATGGAAAATGAAACGCTAACCTATTTAAAGCGCAGAGGTGTAATTGGGTATTTTGTTTTCGAAACCTTAGAAAAAAATAGAGCGATTTTCGAAGTTTATAAACGTCAAGACTTTATAGATAATTTTGAAGTTACAGACGATTTAGTAATTGAATTTCAGGACTATTTAAATGTTAGAATAGGGTCTAAGGTAACCTTTGTAGCCTACAACGAAGAAGTGAAGCAATATATAAAAGCCGTTTTGGCAGATCAGCTTTTTGGAGAAGGCGCTTTACAAGAAGTGCTTAATCAAAGCGATATTATGCTGGAGGAAGTTCTTGCCTTGAGAAATGATGAATTGTAGCAAACGCAAAAACGAACCGTTAAATTATTTTATCGTGTACTTTAGTGTGTTTGCCATTATTCCAAAGCGTTAAAATATCTGTAGCAACATGTGCTCCGCTTCCAGACGCTATAGCAAATTGGCTGCGCCACCCAGCTAGAGTGCCAGCAACATACAAATTAGGTGCAATAAGATGGTCTGTGTTTTTAAGCCAAATGCGGTTTTTCTCTGCGGCAGCTCTAGGGTGTGCTTCAATATAAGACTCAAGTCCCTTAATGCGTATAAGGTCTGTATAGCCCACAGCAACAACTACAAGTTTAGCAGTATAACTCGTATTATTGGTTGTTATGGTATAAAAATCTTTTACAGGCGCAATTGTCGAAACCTTTTCTTTTTCAATTTGCTCAACGTGCGGGTATAAGTTGCTAAGTTGCGCCTTACCATCTTTTAAAATAGAAGCGCCAGTAGTATTAGGAGCTAAGCCTAAAACATTATTAAATAAAGCAGTTTGGAGGTGAGAGGATTTTTGGTGCGTTACAATTCCAATTTTTTTAGATTTAGCAAAAGCCTTGTTTTGGGCAGACCCAAGTACTAAGGCACAAGAAAGACCAGCCGCGCCACCACCTATAATTAAAACATCAAACATTTTTAACTTATTTAGTTTTTACTGCTTTGTTTCACCTTTTCTTCAATGCGTTTCGATGTTA
Source organism: uncultured Flavobacteriaceae bacterium (assembly GCA_947489085.1). Lineage (GTDB taxonomy): Bacteria > Bacteroidota > Bacteroidia > Flavobacteriales > Flavobacteriaceae > Jejuia. The sequence continues at coordinate 6,704 of CANLCJ010000015.1, read as the reverse complement.
ATAAAATAAGCATTAAAAAAATAGCACAAAGCGAAGCAATTACAGTAATTAAGGCAACAATACTATCGCCTTGTAAGGGGGCGCTAAAGTTAATATGAGTAGCGTTAAATATGCCCAGTCCTAAAGAAACAATCATGATTACATAAGCGAAATATTTCATAATTAAATAAGTTTTAAAATTGGTGTTTTATCTTTCGCGCATTAAAAACCTGCGATCTTTTGCAAAGATCTGCATTTAAAATGAAATTCTAGAGCCCAATAAATTTAAACTTTAATTACTTTTATGGCTTAATAGTTTTAAATATGTTTCAGTTAGGAAAAACAATTGTTTCAGAAGATATTATTAAAAAAGATTTTGCATGCAATTTAAATGCATGTAAAGGCCAATGTTGTATAGATGGCGATGCTGGAGCACCTTTAGATAAAGAAGAGACAAGTATTTTAGATGAGGTGTATGCTAAAGTTAAACCTTATTTAAGGCCAGAAGGTGTTGCGGCTATAGAAGCGCAGGGTACTTATATTGTTACAGAGGACGGGGAATACGAAACCCCTTTAATTGCAGGTGCAGATTGTGCTTATGTTGTTTTCGATGATAAAAAAGTGGCGCTATGTGGTATAGAAGAAGCCTATAATCAAGGCGACATTGCGTGGAAGAAGCCCATATCGTGCCATTTATACCCAGTAAGAGTTCGAGATTATACAGAATTTTCGGGTGTAAATTACCATAAATGGCAAATTTGCGACGATGCTTGCGCTTTAGGAAAAGAATTACAAATACCAATTTATAAGTTTGTAAAAGATGCGCTAATACGAAAATTTGGAGAAGATTGGTATCTCGAATTAGAAAAGGTTGCAGAAACTTTTCAACAGTCTTGAAACCCCTAGTAAAACCACTTGCTGGAGTGGAAAATGTGCTTTATTTTTTATTTTTTTTGTAAACAATTAGAGATTTCAAAAAACACAACTTGTTAAAAAACAATAAAGTAACCTTTTTTTTCTGTAAACTTATTGATTGTTAGCTTTTTAATTGTTTGTTAAAAACTTGTTGAAAATCTTTCGCTTTTTTTTGAGAAACAAACAATCATTTTGCCATCTTTGTACTCGTATTAGCTAGTAATTTTTCGTTTAACTCTCAATTAAAATTTGTTTCAAGTATGTCTCAAGCAGTAGAACCAATTCTTCAAGAAAATAAAGATCGATTTGTAATTTTTCCTATTCAGCATCATGACATTTGGGAGTGGTATAAAAAGTCGGAAGCAAGTTTTTGGACTGCCGAAGAAATAGATTTACATCAAGATTTAACAGATTGGAGTGAGAAATTAAATGATGACGAACGTTATTTTGTAAAACACATTCTTGCTTTTTTTGCTGCCAGTGATGGTATTGTTAACGAAAATTTAGCAGAAAACTTTGTAAACGAAGTACAGTATAGCGAAGCCAAGTTCTTTTATGGCTTCCAAATTATGATGGAGAACATTCATAGTGAAACCTATTCGCTTTTAATAGACACGTATGTTAAAGACGAAAAGGAAAAAGATATGCTATTCAATGCCATAGAAAATTTTCCTGCTATTAAGAAAAAAGCAGATTGGGCATTAAAATGGATAGAATCTCCAAGTTTTGCTGAGCGCTTAATAGCCTTTGCAGCAGTAGAAGGTATTTTCTTCTCTGGTGCTTTCTGTTCAATCTTCTGGTTAAAAAAGAGAGGTTTAATGCCGGGCTTAACATTCTCTAACGAATTAATTTCTAGAGATGAAGGTGTACATTGTGATTTCGCGGTACACTTACACCAAAAACATTTAATTAACAAAGTGCCAAAATCTAGAATAAGAGACATTTTAATAGATGCCTTAGATATTGAGCGTGAGTTTATAACAGAGTCGTTACCAGCTAGTTTAATTGGTATGAATGCAGTTTTAATGTCGCAATACTTAGAGTTTGTAACAGACCGTTTGTTGTGCGAGCTTGGTTGCGATAAAGAATACAATACAGCAAATCCATTCGACTTTATGGATATGATATCTCTACAAGGTAAAACAAACTTTTTCGAAAAACGCGTGTCAGAATATCAAAAAGCGGGCGTGTTAAATAAAGAAGAAGATGAAGATAAATTCAGTTTCGATGCAGATTTTTAATCTATAATGCAGTTTTAGATTAAAGAAAATAACCTTTACAAAAGGAAACAAAATACTAACAATTAATTCACTAAGTATAGCATTGAGAAGCGCAATGTTATACTTGGCTTAGACAAATCTAACTTTTTCTGAAGGTGTACTTAGGAAAAATTAAAACCCTTTATAAACAATGTTCGTAGTAAAAAGAGACGGTAGAAAAGAGCAGGTAATGTTCGACAAAATTACAGCAAGAGTTCGTAAATTATGTTACAGCTTAAACCCATTAGTAGACCCTTTAAAAGTAGCCATGCGTGTTATAGAAGGACTGTACGATGGCGTAACTACAAGCGAGCTAGATAATTTGGCGGCAGAAGTTGCTGCAACAATGACTACTGCACATCCAGACTACGCACGTTTAGCAGCGCGCATATCGGTATCGAACCTACATAAAAACACAAAGAAAACCTTTAGTGAGGTTATGCACGATTTGTATACTTATGTTAATCCTAGAACGGGAAAAGATGCGCCATTACTATCAGACGAAGTGTATAATGTTATCATGGAGAATAAAGACCGTCTTGACTCCACAATAATATACAATCGTGATTTTGGTTACGATTATTTTGGATTTAAAACGCTGGAGCGTTCTTATCTTTTAAAATTAAATGGTAAAATAGCAGAGCGTCCGCAACACATGTTAATGCGTGTTTCTATAGGAATTCATTTAAACGATTTAGATGCAGCCATAGAAACATACGAGTTAATGTCTAAAAAGTATTTTACACACGCTACACCAACATTATTTAATTCTGGTACACCAAAGCCACAAATGTCGTCTTGTTTTCTTTTAACAATGAAAGAAGATAGTATAGATGGTATTTACGATACGTTAAAGCAAACCGCTAAAATATCTCAATCTGCAGGAGGTATTGGTTTAGCTATGCACAATGTTAGAGCAACAGGAAGTTATATATCTGGCACAAACGGCACAAGTAATGGTATTGTACCAATGCTTCGTGTATTTAACGATACAGCACGTTATGTAGACCAAGGAGGTGGTAAGCGAAAAGGTAGTTTTGCAATGTATTTAGAGACATGGCATGCAGATATTTTCGATTTCTTAGATTTAAAGAAAAACCATGGTAAAGAAGAAATGCGCGCGCGCGATTTATTTTATGCAATGTGGATTTCAGATTTATTTATGAAACGTGTACAGGAAAATGCAGAGTGGACGTTAATGTGTCCAAACGAATGTCCAGGGCTTCCAGAAACACATAGTGAAGAGTTTGAAGCACTGTATTTAAAATACGAAGCAGAAGGCAAAGGCCGTAAAACTATAAAGGCGAGAGAACTTTGGGAGAAAATCCTAGAATCGCAAATAGAAACAGGTACACCATACATGTTGTACAAAGATGCGGCAAACCGTAAATCGAACCAACAAAACCTGGGTACAATACGTTCTTCGAACTTATGTACAGAAATTTTAGAGTATACCTCTCCAGACGAAGTAGCAGTGTGTAACTTGGCTTCTATAGCATTACCAATGTTTGTAAAAAATGGAGAGTTCGACCATAAAGAATTATACAAAATTACCAAGCGCGTTACAAAAAATTTAAACCGTGTTATCGATAGAAATTACTATCCAGTACCAGAGGCGGAGAACTCTAACATGAGGCATAGGCCAATTGGATTAGGCGTTCAAGGTTTGGCAGATACGTTTATAAAATTACGTATGCCATTTACCAGCGATGCGGCTAAAAAATTAAATCAAGAAATTTTTGAAACTTTATATTACGCAGCATTAACAGCTAGTGTAGAAGAAGCAAAAGCAGATGGGGCATACCAATCTTACGAAGGTTCTCCAATTAGTAGAGGCGAGTTTCAGCACAACTTGTGGAATGTAAAAGATGAAGAATTAAGTGGCCGTTGGGATTGGGCTAAACTACGCAAGCAAGTGCTTAAGCATGGTGTGCGTAACTCATTATTGGTAGCACCTATGCCAACAGCATCTACCTCTCAGATTTTAGGTAATAACGAGTGTTTCGAGCCTTATACATCGAATATTTATACACGCCGCGTATTATCGGGAGAATTTATTGTAGTAAACAAGCATTTGTTAGAAGATTTAGTAGAATTAGGACTTTGGAACGAAAACCTAAAACAAGACATAATGCGTGCTAACGGATCCATTCAAAATATAGAAGGTATTCCGCAAAACATAAAAGAGCTGTACAGAACAGTTTGGGAATTAAGCATGAAAGATATTATAGACATGTCGAGACAGAGAGGCTATTTTATAGATCAATCTCAATCGCTTAATCTGTTTATGGAAGGCGCAACAATGGCTAAGTTAACATCGATGCATTTTTATGCTTGGAAAAGTGGGTTAAAAACGGGGATGTACTACTTGCGTACTAAGAGTGCAGTAGATGCTATAAAATTTACTCTAAAAACCTCTAAAAAAGAAGATCCAATAGAAACTACTGCGGTGGTAGAAACGTCTGCAACAGTACAACATGAAGCCAAAAAGCAAAAATTAGCCGCACAAAATGCAGCAAAATTTGCAAACAGTTCTAGTACAGAGGCAGCACCAATGAGTGCAGACGAGATGAAAGCACTTATAGCGCAAGCTAAAGCAGCAGAAGGAGACGACTGTTTAATGTGTGGCTCTTAAAAAAAGCAAATAGGTATTGCGTCTGCTCTACAAAAAGTAAGAACGCATTCTAAAATAAGAAATCGTCTAGAAAATAATTTTTAGACGATTTTTTTATTGCTATTTTAATACGGTTTCAGGATATTGCTAATCTACCTGATAGAGAAAAGAGTCATTGATTACTACCATTGACCATTTTATTAAAGCTGCTAAAATTAATTTAATGTAATAAACGATTTTAGAGATAACTATTTCAAGTCCAGTGATATTGTAGCTAAAGAACTTAAACCCTCGATAAATTTTATTTACACACTTGGTGAGATACTACCCATTCTTACTTCCTTATATGATACTAAAAACTCATTTTTATTCTTATAATCTTTTATATCTCTGCTTATAAGCAAATGCTTAAAGTCATCAGCATCTAACTTCATCCTTTTAAATTCCAATGTAATTCCTAATGTTGAAGTTTCTGCTAAATAAGTCAGATCGTGACCTATTATCCCTGAATCAATAACAAGAACACATCCTAAAAAAGTAATGGTAGTTTGATTATCTAATGATAGCATTACTGTTTTTTCAATGTGATTCTGAAAGATTCCAGTAATTCGCCTTTCTAATATTAGATTTAAATTTTTAATCATTCTATTAACCTGATTCCTTTTTCTATTAACTCTTCCGAAGATAGTATCACACCATTGTTATGAAAAATAACATTATCATACCAAGATTTATTTCTTAACAACATTTGAAGTTCAAATTCTGTGATAAGATTATTAAATGGGTTATAAATTACGCTCCCTTCTATTGATTTACTAATATTTACTCCATCAATATCAAAGAGTATCTTCCCTCCATTTTTGCTTACTGTTTCATTTAACACACTTGTCATGGAGCGTTCAAAAGAATAATGATCTGGCAAACTATATTTCTTAGTAAATATTTTATCAGTTTCTTTAGTCCATACATTAGCACCAACTTCATTCCCAAAAGCTTCTAGACGACCGTTAGAAGATTTCCCTAAAGCAACATTATTGTATTTCGGATATTCAACTAATTCTTGTAATTGTCTATCCCAGTTAGTAACAGTTTTAACAACATTAGAAGGAACAGCATCTTTAACTAACTGTCCACTGAGAGTTCTCCCCGCATCAGCGAAGTCTACTACTCTTACTTCTGTTTCAGTTTCCGCATAAACTTGCCCTGTTCCTAAAATAAGGAGCATTAAAAAAATCCGGTACAGCCACTTTGTAAGCATACAGCAAGATACTGTTTTATCCTTTTATTTCAATTGAAAAAAAATAAGGTAACGGGTTTTCGTTTTTTTGATTGAAGTATGCCTGCCCTGTTCTTTAAGGTCTTGACGGTATGTTTTTGCATGCTTCAAGCAAAAAAATGATCCAGGGGTTGAAGGGGGTGGAAGACCCCCTGGGCATGTGTGATGGGTTTTCGTACTGGGTTCTAGGTAAAAGCGCCTGCGGCTAAATCGGCGGTGGGCATGTGTGGTGGGTGATGCGAGCCGACCTGCGAGTGGAGCAAGGGTGGTAGACCTAGAGTGTGAGGTACGAACACGGGGGCTAGCTATGTCTAGACACAAGGGCTTTCCTATCTGCCGAAGGCTACAATAAAATCAGCTTGCCCGCAGCCCGCAGCGACCCGCAGGCGAGCTAAATTATGGCAGGCGGTGGCTGTGTGGCTGCTGACCTTTTCGGGAAGCTGCCTAAGCAGACAAAGTAGCCTGACGTGACGACTGACCAAGGAGCGCAATAACCGTGACAGACTGCGGAGCTTAGCGCAGCACCCCTTGGGGACGTGTAGCGCTTTTTTTTCTTAAAATAAAATTTAAAAAAAGGGCTGCAGGGGTCTGGCACGGTTATTTGCCGACGACCGAAGGAGGAACACCGCTTTTCCTAGATGGTTTTACTGACCCCTTTCGG